>JBLXDJ010000001.1:981544-998549 GCA_048264105.1 Oceanospirillum sp. | reverse complement strand
GAAACTGCTCAGCGCCGATGGTAGTGTGGGGTCTCCCCATGTGAGAGTAGGACATCGTCAAGCGCCTAATACGAAAAACCCCGCTTCTTATGAAGCGGGGTTTTTTTATGTCTGAAAGAAAGTGCAGATAGAGAGTATGGAGGGGGGTGAGAAGGGATGTAAAACCTGCACTTACGATTAAGTAATGCGACTTAACAGAGCAACCTCATGTGAAATCACCTACTATTCAGGTTAATATAGTTGGGTCATAAACAGATACGTAATAAGGTCACTTTACCAGTATGAGCGAAAATTCTGCATTGTCACCTGAGCTTGAAAGCTTAATCCAAAAACTGGTTCAGAGTTCTGTTGATAAGATGAAGACAGAGCTTGTGGCTTATATCGACAAGAAATTTGAAATTGCTGCCCTGACATCGGGTACTGAATCCGGCACAGATACGGCAGAGGAAGAGGTTGAGCCGATCACCCTTAGTATGATCATGCTGCAGATTGCGGCTATCTTTGAGAAATTCGGCCATTACGACGAGATCTACCGTACATACGGGATTGAGGCAGATGCCTTTCAGGATGAGTGTAACGAGACGCTGGATGTGATGCGTTATCAGGTTGAACAGTTTGAGTCCCAGCTGAAGGATTTCCAGAATCGCCTGCATATTGAAGAGAGTGGCGGAGAGTCAGCAATCCGTTATAACGCAGAGATGCAGCAGAAGTTTGATGAGCTGTCGAAAGAGGTTCAGGAAACCTTAGGTCAGTTTGACCAGTACTTTGATGGGCAGCTGAAACAGCTTGAAGGTGTTCCTGAGGCTGTAGAGAGTCTGAAACAGGAACTTGATAAGAAGCAGGGCAAAAGCGAGGCGCTTATCAGGATGCAGGAAAACAAATCTGAAATGATCGCTAAGATTAAGGCGGCTGTTGAGGAGCTGAATACACAGCTACCTAAGGTGGTGAGTGTTCAGATTGAAAAGGCTTCCAAGCAGTAATTGCTGTCCTTTAGAAATAATTTGGCGCTGGTATGACAGCCACAAAAAAACCTCAGAGCATTTGCCCTGAGGTTTTTTTTATTGGATCTATGCTGTTTTACTTACCCGGAATTAAAGCGATCGGCAGCAGGTTGTTCTGGCGCGCATAGTGCTCAAGACGACCATCTTTCTTGATGTCACGAACAAACTGGTTAACGCGGCTCAGCCATTCGGGCTGCCCTTTCTTAACCGCATAGGCGTACTGGAACTGGTCTGTTTCACCCTTTGGTGTGAGCAGTTGTGCCCAGTCATACACTTTGATCATCTTTTGTCCGTATGGGTAATCGGTGATAAATACATCGGCACGACCCGAGCGAACCTCAACTTCGCGCTGACTGTGTTTCACCACGGTCATCAGCTCTGCATTTTTCAGGCTGTTGCGCATAGCGCCTTCCATATAGGTGCCTTTCTGGACGCAAACAACAACGCCCGGCTGATCCATCGATTCCCAGCTGCTGACAACCGGATTGGTCTTGTTGGCAATACCATACATGCCACTACTCAGGTAAGGTGCGCTGTAATCGATTCTCTTGGCACGACTTTCGGTCTTACCAACCCCGAACATGGCCAGGTCACACTTGTCCTGTTCAATATCCTTCATGAAGATGCCGAAGTGGGTAGGCACATACTCAACGGTGACGCCGAGATCTTTAGCAAACTCCTGTGAGAGGCCAATGTCGATCCCCTCAAGTTGCCCTGTTTTCTTGTTTTTGTAGGAGATGGAGAAATAATCCGGCCAGATACAGACTCTTAATTTACCGGCTTTTTGGATGCTCTCTTCACGGTCGGACAGAGCCATGGCATTTGTGCTGAACAGTGTGCTGAGGATCGTCAAAATAAGCATAAAACCGACCAATATGTGGGTGCTATTTTGATCCCGACCAGATACTCTAACTTGTTGTCTCATATACGAATAACCTTTGCGAATTATCATGTTAAATGATGTAGCTGGATGCTATTTTATAACTTTTACAATGGTGCGACTTGATCTGTGTTAGCCAATACTCTTTTCTTTTTCAGAAGTGCTCTCATTAAACAGAAATGGATATTGCTGGGGGCTCTGGTCGCACTTATTTTCTTCTGGGTCGTGCTTCAGCATACCGTTGATAAAGGCGTGTCACGCAGCCTTGCTGAGCAGGATTCCAGTAATGAGCTACTAGTCCATGCCTTAGAGGATTCTATAGTACGTTCATTTCAGTCTGTGAACAGCTCTATGCTGACTCTGGTTGAAACCCTGCCTCAGCTTCAGGATCAGCTTGAGATGGAGAATGTTCTCCGTGAGCAGCTGAGAACCTCCCCTCAGCTGAGATCCATTGATGTGCTGAATTCAGATGGCGTTATCGCCGTATCTGTAACCCGCAGCTCAGGTCAGGCGCTTAACTACTCGTGCATCGATCAGCTGAAGCGCGATCCGATGAGTGAGTTTGTGATTGATACGCCTAAGCATGGTCGGTATCCCAATGATCCGTTTGCTGATCGCAGTACGCTGACACATATCCCTTTTTGCTTTCCCGTCAGAGATGCTCAGGGTGAGCTTGAAAAAATCCTGATCGCGTCAATTAATCCGCAGTACTTTGGCAACCTGTTTAATTCTATCGGCAATACCCTCGAAACCTACGTACACCTGTTCCGTTACGATGGAGAAAGCCTGCTGGGGTTGAGCCCGATTATGCCGGATACCACCCGATTGCTCAGAGAGATTAACGAGACAAGCTGGGGGCAGTATCGCAGTGAGATTGATGGTAAAAACTACCTTGTAAGCTATCGTTCGACCAGCTTACTGCCTTTGATCACAGTGCTGGTATCTGACGAGCAATCGGCGTTAGCGTCCTGGAAGCATGATGAGAAGATGCTGCGCATTTTCCTGATGTTGGCCGCTGCCTTTACCCTGATAGCCGCTCTGGTTATTGCGGTGCTTCTTGAGAAACGCCGTCGGGCGGAAGGCGATATTCATCTTTTGAGTACGGCAATCCGTAGTACGGCCAATGCGATTTTTATCACCAATAATGCCGGTGAGATCCATTGGATCAATAAAGCCTTTACCGATCTGACCGGTTACTCCCTTGATGAAGTTAAAGGGCGTAACCCTAATATTCTGAACTCCGGTTGCCACAGCCGTGAGTTTTTCTCGGAACTGTGGCAGTCGATTCTGGCGGGCAAAAGTTGGCGGGGAGAGCTTGTTAACCGCCATAAGGATGGTTTTACCATGACGGTTGAGCAAACCGTCACGCCGATTTTGTCAGAGACAGGAAAGGCCGAGCACTTCATCGCCGTGCATGAAGATGTGACGGCCCGTAAGAGTGCTGAGCAACGTGCACTGTTTCTGGCTGATCATGATCCGCTGACATCGCTTCCGAATCGTCGCTATTTTGAGCAGTACCTGCAGCGTCTTTTCAGCGGCCACCATCGGGATAACATCGCTATTTTCTTTATCGATCTTGATCGCTTTAAAGAGATTAACGATACCATGGGACATGAGGCCGGTGATGCCCTGTTGATCCACACTACCGCAAACCTGAGTAGCTTACTGCCGGATACCTGTCTTCTCGCGCGCTTAGGTGGTGATGAGTTTGCTGTATTGTCTGAAAGCTGTATCGACCATCATTCCCAGGCAAAGCTTGCTGAATCGATTATTGGCGCAGTAGCCCAACCCTTCCATTATGGCGAGGGCACCTTCAGTGTGACCTGTAGTGTGGGTATCGCGATGAGTGATTATTCCGCTTCCGATGCTTCTATGATGCTGCGTCAGGCCGATCTTGCTATGTATCGGGCCAAACATGATGGCAAGAACACCTACCGTTTCTTCGATGAAGCGATGGATCTGCTGATGAAACGCCGGGTCTTTCTGCAGCAGCAGTTGGAGCAGGCGGTGCATCGTGAGTCGGAATTAAGTCTGCGCTTTCAGCCGCAGATCGAAGCGACGACCGGGCGGATTTATGGTGCAGAAGCATTGATGCGCTGGGAGGTTGGCGATGGTGAATGGGTCTCACCGGCGGAGTTCATAACGCTGGCAGAAGAGACCGGGCAGATTCTTGAAGTGGGTGTCTGGCTTATGGAAAGCCTGTTCCGCCAGATGGCGGACTGGAATGCCCGAGGGGTTCCATTTGGTAAGATCTCGATGAATATCTCATCGGTGCAGCTTGCACGGGACACTCTGGCGAAGCGTTTGCTGGAGCTGCTGAATAAGTTCTCCATTCCTTATTATCAGGTTTGTGTCGAGATTACAGAAACCACCCTGATGACCAATTCAGAAATGGTGACGGAGAACCTTCGCAGGCTGAAGGCATCCGGCATCACATTATCGATTGATGACTTTGGAACCGGTTATTCATCCCTGAGCTACCTGAAAGCGCTGGATGCTGATCACCTGAAAATTGATCGCAGCTTTATTATCGGTATCGGCATTAACGAATCTGACGAGCATATCGTCAGGGCGACCATGGCGCTGGCTCACAGTCTGGGGCTTGAAACTGTAGCGGAAGGAGTTGATAGTCGTGAGCAGCTTGAGTTTCTGCAGGATATCGCCTGCGATTATATTCAGGGCTATCTGTTTGCGAAGCCCCTTGAAGCCGCTGAGTTTGAGTGCTTTATACAGGATCGTACCCCTCAGATTCTGTCCGTTGAAGGAAATAGTTATGTCTAAGGTAATTGGTTACTTGATCGCTCTGCTACTGGCAGCCCCCTTGTCTGTTCATGCTGAGGAGATTGGTTCGGTCAGTACTGTTTTTAAGATGTTAGGCCCGAATCACAAGATTGTGATTGAAGCCTTCGATGACCCGGATATTGAAGGGGTCAGCTGCTGGCTGGCAAGAGCTAAAACCGGCGGTATCAGCGGTGGCCTGGGGTTAGCTGAAGATCCTTCCGATGGCTCTATTGCCTGTCGCCAGGTGGGGCCGGTTACCTTGCCAAAAGATCTGGAAGATGGCGAAAAGGTGTTTAACAAGCGCACCAGTCTGGTATTTAAAACCCTGCAGGTGGTTCGTTTTTATGATGAGCGCCGCCATACCCTGATCTATCTGGTTTATTCCGATAAGGTGATTGAGGGTTCGCCGAAAAACTCAATTTCAGTGGTGTCGATACAGGATAATTTCTGACCGGCAGCCCAATCTAAAACAATAATAAAGGATTGAAGGATATGCCTGAGAGCAAAAAGCCCCTGAAGGGGCTGAAAATTCTTGATTTCAGTACACTGTTGCCTGGCCCCTATGCCTCTATGATTATGGCGGAGATGGGGGCTGAGGTGCTTCGGGTTGAATCTCCCTCCCGGCCTGATCTTGTTAAAGGGTTAACCCCGCAAATCGAAGGCGTTTCTGCCGCTTATCGTCAGCTGAATGACAAGAAAGATGTCTGTTATCTCGATTTGAAACAGCCGGAGGCGGTCGAAGAGGTTAAGGCGCTGGTTAAAGAGTACGATATCGTGCTGGAGCAGTTTCGCCCCGGTGTGATGGATCGGCTGGGTGTTGGCTATGACGCTTTACGGCAGCACAATGACGCGCTTATTTATTGCAGTATTACGGGGTACGGACAAACCGGCCCTTATCGTGATCGGGCAGGTCACGACCTGAACTACCTGGCTTTAAGTGGGCTTGCGGACTATAGCCGTCGCAAAGGTGAAGCACCGGTGCCTCAGGGGATGCAGGTTGCTGATCTTGCCGGTGGCTCTCATCAGGCTGTCATGGCGGTTCTGGCTGCAGTCATTCAGCGCCAGTTGCAGGGTGAAGGCCAGTATATTGATATCAGTATGACGGATGCAGCCTTTTCCCTGAATGGTATGGCAGGTGCTGCGGCATTGGCCGGAGGAGAGCAGCCCTCTGCAGAAACCGGATGGCTGAATGGCGGCACTTTTTATGATTATTATGAGACCTCAGATGGCCGCTATATGGCTGTTGGTAGCCTAGAGCCGCAGTTCCAGCAGCGTTTGCTGGAGACGCTGAATCTGACGCACCTTGCGGCACAATGCGCTGACTTTAGCGAAGAAGCTCAGCAGGCGGTTAAAATTTCGATTCAGGAGGTTTTTCTGTCTCAGCCGTTTGATTACTGGTGTAAGCAGTTTGCAGCCGTTGATGCCTGTGTTGAGCCGGTGCTGACATTTGCAGAGGCCAGTCAGCATCCTCAGTTTCAGGCGCGGGGGATGATTCGTCAGGGACAATACACGCCTCAGATGGCGCCATCGTTCAGGTTTAAATAAAGCCCTGAGGTTTTCCTAAAGTCAAAAAAACGGCGCTTAGTGTAATGCTAAGCGCCGTTTTTTATGGGCGGGAGATCAATCTGCTACAGCTTCTACCCAGAGCACACCCACTTCCATTTTGGTGATGCGTACATGAGTCCCTTTTTCGATAGGCTGAAGGCTCTTCAGTTTCCAGCTAATCCCTGAGTACTGATAAAGGCTTTCACCTTTGCTGTCCACATTGGCATCCAGTACAAAGCTATGGTCGGCAAAGTCACTTTTGACCTGCTTGTCATCCGTTTTGGATTGGGCTGACTTAAGAGGCTTCCATAAGCCTATGGTAAGAAGGGCTGTCAGTATGGCATTAGACCAGAACGCGGTGCTGGCATCCGGTGTTAAGACGCCGAATGTCATCAAAGCGCCGGTAATCAGCAGGGAAAGACCAAAGAAAAAAAGTACAAAGGTCGAAAAGCCCAGCACTGCAACCTCAATGATCAGGGCAAGAACGCCCATGACCATCAGGGATTCAGCAAGGTTCTGTAGCAGAAATTCCATGTTTACCCCTGTTGCTTACTGTTCAGTGAGTTAATGATAGACATGGAAGAGGCTACAAGAGAGCTGGCATCGGTGCCACCGTCCGGCAGAAGAACCACAGAGCTTTCTTTCGCGATCGCCTGTTTGGCTTCAATCGCTTTAGTGGCCAGATCCAGCTGAATCGCTTTCTGACCCTGCTCGGTATTAGCCGCTTCACCTACTTTGCGCAGTGCTTCTGCCTGAGCGTCGGCTACCGCAATAATGGCTTCAGCTTCACCATGGGCCTGCAAAATCTGTTCTGCTTTATCCGCTTCTGCAGCCAGAACCTGAGCCTGTTTTTTACCTTCAGCAACATTGATTGCGGCCTGACGATCACCTTCGGATTCCAGAATCTGGGCACGTTTAACACGCTCTGCCTTCATCTGAGCTTCCATCGCTTCCATCACGGAGTTAGGTGGCACGATATCTTTGATCTCGTAACGCAGTACCTGAATACCCCATGGCTCAGCAGCCTGATTGATCGCGGAAACGATATTGGCATTCAGCATGTCACGCTCTTCGAACGTTTTATCCAGCTCCATTTTACCCAGCTCAGAACGCATGGTGGTCTGTGCCAGCTGTGTCACCGCAAAGACGTAGTCATCTACACCATAGGTCGCTTTGTAGGGATCCAGTACACGGAAATAGAGTACGCCATCAACGACCAGAGAGATGTTGTCTTTGGTGATCGCGCTTTGCGATGGCACATCTACAGCCTGCTCTTTAAGGCTGCGTTCAGCGGCAATACGGTCGATAAAAGGGATAATAAAATTCAGACCGGCTTCTTTGGTTGACTGGTATTTACCAAAACGTTCAATCAGCCAGGCCTGATTCTGAGGAACAAACTTGATGGTGCTTTTAACCAGAAACAGCACCAGGATGAGCAGAATGACTTCAAAAGAGAGAAGGGCTTCGATTATAAATTCCATTTGGCGGATAACTCCTGTGGCCAAGTAGTATAAGCCAGCTGCGATCACAGCATGGGCAACGGCAGGATTCTACCACCAGTTCGCCAGGAGAAATGCGACATAATTAATCTTTTAAAAGGTCAAAAAAGAGTTAGCTTATTGTTTTTCATGCATAAAAAAACCCCGGCAAAGCCGGGGTTTTTGGGTTCAGTACGCTTTCTGATAATTCAGAATTAAGCTTCCTGAGCCAGAGGAATGAACTTAGATGCCGCAGACTGGTAGCTGGCGATCTGATCAAAGTTCAGGTAGCGGTACACGTCGTCAGCCATAGTATCCAGCTTCGCAGTGTACTGCATGTACTCTTCAACCGTAGGCAGTTTGCCGGTCAGAGCCGCAACAGCAGCCAGCTCAGCAGAAGACAGGTAAACGTTAGCACCTGTACCCAGACGGTTCGGGAAGTTACGGGTAGAGGTAGATACTACAGTGGTGTTGTCGCCAACACGCGCCTGGTTACCCATACACAGAGAACAACCCGGCATCTCCATACGTGCACCGGCTTTACCGAAGATGTTGTAGTAACCTTCTTCAGTCAGCTGAGCCTGGTCCATCTTAGTTGGAGGCGCGATCCACATGCGGGTAGGCAGCTGTTGACCAGCAGCATCCAGCAGTTTACCAGCGGCACGGAAGTGACCGATGTTGGTCATGCAAGAACCGATGAATACTTCGTCGATTTTCTCGCCAGCCAGCTCAGACAGCAGTTTCACGTCATCCGGATCGTTAGGGCAAGCCAGGATAGGCTCTTTAACTTCGTCCAGATCGATTTCGATTACAGCTGCGTATTCTGCATCTGCATCGCCTTCCAGCAGCTGAGGGTTAGCCAGCCAGTCTTCCATACCCTTGATACGACGCTCAATGGTACGTACATCGCCGTAGCCTTCTGCAATCATCCACTTCAGCATGGTGATGTTAGAACGCAGGTATTCAGCGATTGGCTCTTCGTTCAGCTTGATAGAACAAGCCGCTGCAGAACGCTCTGCTGCAGAGTCAGACAGTTCGAACGCCTGCTCAACTTTCAGGTTAGGCAGACCTTCAATTTCCAGAATGCGGCCAGAGAAGATGTTCTTCTTACCGGCTTTAGCAACAGTCAGCAGACCCTGTTTGATCGCGAAGTAAGGAATCGCGTTAACCAGGTCACGCAGAGTTACGCCAGGCTGCATTTTTTCGCCTTTGAAGCGAACCAGTACAGACTCAGGCATATCCAGAGGCATAACGCCAGTCGCTGCTGCGAATGCAACCAGACCGGAACCTGCTGGGAAAGAGATACCGATTGGGAAACGGGTGTGAGAGTCACCACCAGTACCAACAGTATCAGGCAGCAGCATACGGTTCAGCCATGAGTGGATTACACCGTCACCAGGACGCAGAGATACACCGCCACGGTTCATGATGAAGTCTGGCAGAGTGTGGTGGGTGTTCACATCAACTGGCTTAGGATAAGCAGCAGTGTGGCAGAAAGACTGCATTGTCAGGTCTGCAGAGAAGCCCAGACATGCCAGATCTTTCAGTTCGTCACGGGTCATAGGACCAGTGGTGTCCTGAGAACCTACAGTGGTCATCTTAGGCTCTACGTAAGTGCCCGGGCGTACGCCTTCAACACCACACGCTTTACCAACCATTTTCTGAGCCAGAGAGTAACCTTTACCGGTATCTTTTGGCTGCTCAGGGCGTTTGAACAGGTCAGTAGGACCTTTCGCCAGGAACTCACGAGCTTTCTCAGTCAGGCCACGACCAATGATCAGTGGGATACGACCGCCGGCACGAACTTCGTCCAGCAGAACCTGAGTTTTCAGTTTGAAAGTAGAAACAACTTCGTCAGTGCCGTGCTTGCACACTTTACCTTCGTATGGGTAAACGTCGATTACGTCGCCCATGTTCAGGTTTTCTACGTCCATTTCGATCGGCAGTGCGCCTGCATCTTCCATAGTGTTATAGAAGATAGGAGCGATCTTGCCGCCGAAGCAGAAGCCGCCAGCGCGCTTGTTAGGAACGTTCGGGATTTCGTCACCGAAGAACCACAGAACAGAGTTAGTCGCGGACTTACGGGAAGAACCGGTACCTACAACGTCACCAACGTATGCAACAGGGTGACCCTGGTCCAGCAGTTCACGGATCTGCTTGATTGGGCCTTGTACGCCTGGCTCGTCAGGGTTGATACCTTCACGTTCCATCTTCAGCATCGCCATAGCGTGCTTAGGAATGTCAGGACGGGTGAACGCATCTGGTGCAGGAGACAGGTCGTCAGTGTTAGTCTCGCCAGTTACTTTAAATACGCTCAGGGTGATCTTTTCAGCCAGCTCAGGCTTGGAAGTGAACCACTCGCCTTCAGCCCAAGACTCGATAACGCTTTTAGCGATCTCGTTGCCTTCTTTTGCTTTATCAGCAACGTCATGGAACGCATCAAACATCAGCAGGGTGTGCTTCAGCTCAGCAGCTGCCGCTTCGCCCAGCTCTGCATCGTCCAGCAGGCCAACCAGAGTTTCGATGTTGTAGCCGCCCTGCATGGTACCCAGCAGTTTAACGGCGTGCTTCTTGTCGATCAGAGGGGAGGATGCCTCACCTTTAGCGATTGCAGACAGGAAACCAGCTTTAACGTATGCAGCTTCGTCAACACCTGGTGGTACGCGGTTCGTCAGCAAATCAAGGATGAATTCTTCTTCGCCTGCTGGTGGAGTTTTCAGCAGTTCAATCAGTTCCGCAGTTTGTTCAGCGTTCAGCGGCTTAGGTACAACACCTTCAGCGGCGCGCTCTTCTACGTGTTTGCGATATGCTTCAAGCACGGTAAGACCCTCATCAGTTTATGCCCTGATCCAACATAAAAAAGACAGTTTTTTACGTGAAATCAAAGCGTTCGATGTATTCATCGACCTTCTTATTCGGTGGCACGATTCTAAATTAAAATGTCGACAATGTTAAGTTGGGTAATTGACTGATCAGGTTCAACTTTGGTCGTTGATTTCAGTCACTTTCTCTGGAATTCAAGCGTTGCCTGAGAATTTAAGCAGTTGTGGTGCCTTTCCGGCGTCAATTTCAGCGTAATAGATGTCGTGATCCCAGTCGCTCAGGGTGAGGCGCTGCATACTACTGTCGCCCACTGTGCGGATACCGGGTTTGTGGGTGTGGCCGTGGATCAGGGTGTTAGCGTGGTGTTGTTCCAGAAGTATCCGTACGGCATCGTCATCAAGATCGCTGTACTCATCGCCTTCCTGATGCTCCTGACTTTGGGCTCGGGCCTGTTCGGCGAAGGCGATGCGTTCCTGAATCGATTTGCTGAGGAAGGCTTGCTGCCATTGAGGATTACGCAGCATCTGGCGTACTTTCTGGTATTCCACATCGTCGATACACTCGGCATCGCCGTGGCAGAGCACGATCTCTGAACCCGGCAGTTTGTAGGGCTCTTCAATAAGGGTCATGCCGGCTTGATCGCAATAGCTTTTTCCCAGCAGGAAATCCCTGTTGCCCACCATAAAGAAAATGGCGGTGTTATGGTTGCTTTTTAGTTCAGATAGTTTGTTGGCTACTTTTTGGCTCAGCTCATTACCCGCATCATCGCCGATCCAGTATTCAAAAAAATCCCCCAGTATATAGAGCTCGTCAGCTTCAGGGGCTTTTTGCTCGATAAATGCAAAAAAGGCTTTGGTAACGGGGTGGTCGATCTCTTTCAGATGAAGATCAGATATAAAAAGTTGTTTCATAGCATCGCATCTGTGTGGTTGAGGCTCGGTCAGTGATAAGTGATTTGCCGGTGGCTAAACCCTGAATAGCAAAAAGGGTCGAATGAACGACCCTTTAAGATAGCTCTTAATGGTAAGAGCTATAGTGCTGAGTTGATGTCAGATTTTACTCTTCGATCAGTTCTGCCGATTCAATAATAACGGCTTCAGCAGGAACATCCTGGTGACCCGCTTTAGAAGTGGTCTTAACTTCTTTGATCTGGTTAACCACTTCCATGCCTTCTACAACTTTGCCGAATACGCAATAGCCCCAGCCCTGCATGTTTTTGCCGGTGTGGTTCAGGAACGCGTTGTCTGCAACGTTGATAAAGAACTGAGCTGAAGCGGAGTGAGGGTCCATGGTGCGGGCCATCGCCAGAGTGCCGGTGTCGTTAGACAGGCCGTTATCTGCTTCGTTTTCAATCGGGTCGTTGGTTGCTTTCTGTTGCATGTCAGCGTCAAAACCGCCGCCCTGTACCATAAAGCCGTTAATCACACGGTGGAAAATGGTGCCGTTGTAGTGGCCGCTGGTCACGTACTCTTCAAAGTTTTTCGCAGTGATCGGCGCTTTTTCGTAGTTCAGTTCGATTTTGATGTCACCGAAGTTGGTATGCAGAACAATCATGGTATGACCTTATCTCTTTGTTTAATCAGCGTGCTTAGATGCATTAACCGCGTGTTTGATATGTTAAACAGGATGGCTTAATGACCCACCGTAACGCTATAATAGCGCTTTTGCGTGTTTGGCAAAAGAATCAGGCGTTACCGGAAACGGTCCGTGCCGCTGAAGTGTTTTGGCGGCCATCATGCACTGAGTCACCTTACCGCTAAGTAGACAGTTTAGAATGGGCGTTACGCCTAACGAAATTCACGCGATTACTCAGAGATTTGCTAAAGATTATGAGCAACACTGAAAACACACCTGCACCTAATTTTATTCGTACATTGATTCAGGAAGAGCTGGCTGCAGGTCAGTATGAGCAAATTACGACCCGTTTCCCTCCTGAGCCAAATGGTTATCTGCATATCGGCCACGCTAAGTCGATCTGTCTGAACTTTGGTCTGGCTGAGCACTTTGATGGTGCCTGTAATCTGCGTTTTGACGACACCAACCCTGAGAAAGAGAGTCAGGAGTACATCGATTCCATTAAAGCGGATGTTGAGTGGTTGGGTTTTCAGTGGGCCGGTAATATTCGTTTTACCTCTGAATACTTCGATCAGCTTTTCGCTTATGCCGTTGAGTTGATCAAAGCGGGTAAAGCCTACGTTTGTGAGCTGAACGCTGAACAGATGCGTGAATATCGCGGTACGCTGACCGAAGCGGGTAAAGACAGCCCGTTCCGTGACCGTTCTGTTGAAGAAAACCTTGATCTGTTTGAACGTATGCGCGCCGGTGAGTTTGAAGATGGCAGCAAGGTCCTGCGTGCCAAGATCGATATGTCAGCTCCGAATATCAATCTGCGTGATCCGATTCTGTATCGTATCCGTCGCGCTCATCACCATCAGACCGGTGATAAGTGGTGCATCTACCCAAGCTATGATTTTGCCCACGGTCAGTCCGATGCGATTGAAGGCGTGACGCACTCTATCTGTACGCTGGAGTTTGAAGATCACCGTCCGCTGTATAACTGGTTTATTGAGAATCTGCCGGTTCCGTCTCAGCCGAAGCAGATTGAGTTCTCCCGTCTTAACCTGAACTACACGGTTACCAGTAAGCGTAAGCTGAAGCAGCTGGTGGATGAAGGTCATGTCGCAGGTTGGGATGATCCGCGTATGCCAACATTGGCGGGTCTTCGTCGTCGTGGTTATACACCGGCGTCTCTGCGTAAGTTCTGTGACATGGTTGGTGTAACCCGTAGTGATGGCGTTGTTGATGTGGCGATGCTCTATCATGCGCTGCGTGCTGATCTGGAAGAAAATGCACCTCGTGCGATGTGTGTGCTGAACCCGATTAAGGTCACTATCACCAACTACCCGGAAGATCAGGTTGAAGAGTTTGTTGTGCCATCTCATCCGGCTAATGAAGCGATGGGTGAGCGTACCATCCCGTTCAGCCGCACGCTGCTGATCGATTCAGACGACTTCATGGAAGATGCACCGAAGAAATTCTTCCGTCTGACTGAGGGTAAAGAGGTGCGTCTGCGTAACTCTTATGTGATTAAGTGCGAAGAGGTCATCAAAAACGAGCAGGGTGACGTTGTCGAGCTGCTGTGTACTTATGATCCTGAGACGCTGGGTAAAAACCCGGAAGGTCGTAAAGTGAAGGGTGTGATCCATTGGGTTTCTGAGCCGCATGCGGTTCCGGCTGAAGTTCGTCTTTATGAGAACCTGTTTACTGATCCTAGCCCGGACAGTAATAAAGAGGTGAACTTCCTGGAGCATATCAATCCGGAATCTCTGGAAGTGACCACCGGTTACTGCGAGCCAAGCCTGCTGACGGCGGCACCGGAAGATCGTTTTCAGTTTGAGCGTGTGGGTTACTTCTGCGCCGATCGTTTTGAGCATGGTCAGGATGAAAAGCTGGTATTCAACAAAACAGTTGGTCTGAAGGACAGCTGGGCAAAAATTCAGAAGAAGGGATAAGCGGGATGTTACAGATCTACAACACCATGACGCGCAAGAAAGAGGTTTTTACACCGATTGATGCGAATAAGGTACGCATGTATGTCTGTGGTATTACGGTTTATGACCTGTGCCATATTGGCCATGCCCGGGTGATGGTGGGTTTCGATATGATCACCCGTTATCTGCGTCATCGTGGTTACGATGTGAACTACGTCCGCAACATCACTGACGTTGATGACAAGATTATTCGTCGTGCCGGTGAGAATGATGAGCCGGTTGATGCACTGACGGAACGCATGATTCAGGCGATGCATGAGGATGAGGATCGTCTGAATGTATTGCGTCCGGATCATGAGCCCCGTGCCACGCATCATATGCAGGATATTCTGGATATGGTGCAGACCCTTATTGAGAAAGGCTTTGCTTATGCGGCCGACAACGGTGATGTCTATTACCGCGTCAATAAGTTTGAAGGCTACGGCAAGCTGACCAACCGTAATCTTGATGATATGCAGGCCGGTGCCCGTGTTGATGTTCAGGACGCAAAAGAAAATCCAATGGATTTTGTGCTCTGGAAAGCAGCAAAAGAGGGCGAGGTGAGCTGGGATTCGCCGTGGGGTAAGGGTCGTCCCGGCTGGCATATTGAGTGCTCGGCGATGTCCACCTGCTGTCTGGGTAATCATTTTGATATTCATGGTGGTGGTCCGGATCTGCCGTTCCCGCATCATGAGAACGAAATTGCTCAGTCGGAAGCGGCTACCGGTGAAACTTACGCTAATACCTGGATGCATGCCGGTGCGGTGCGTGTTGATCAGGAGAAGATGTCCAAGTCTTTGGGTAACTTTTTCACGATCCGCGAGGTGCTGGATAAGTACAATCCGGAAGTGGTGCGTTACTTCCTGTTGTCCAGCCATTACCGCAGCCCGATTAACTACTCTGAAGATGGCCTGAAATCTGCGCGTCAGTCGCTGGAGCGTTTCTACACTGCGCTGCAGGGGGTTGAAGCGGTAGATGTTAAGCCGGAAGGTGAGTGGGTTGAGCGCTTTAAGGCGGCGATGGATGATGACTTCAATACGGCAGAGGCTTTTGCAGTCCTGTTTGATCTGTCGAAGCATCTGAATATTGCCAAGAAAGAAGGTGATGTGGCGGCAGCAGCCCAGCTTGCAGGTACGCTTCGCTTGTTTGGTGATGTGCTGGGGCTGTTCTGGCAGGATGCGGATGCTTTCCTTAAAGGTGAGCCGCAAAGTGGTGGCCTGACGGAAGAGTATATTGAAGCCCAGATCGAAGCCCGTAAACAGGCCCGTAAGAATAAAGACTTTGCTGAGTCAGACCGTATTCGTGATGCGCTGGCGGAGCAGGGGATTGTTCTGAAGGATTCCCGTGAAGGAACCAGTTGGGTGCGCGAATAATGCGCCGCTAGGCTTGTAAAAAAACAGGCCGGAAATAAAAAAGGGGATGCCGATTGGCATCCCCTTTTTTGTGCCGACGAGAAAATTACTCAGCGTCGTGCATTTCGGCAGCTTGCAGGGTGTTCTCCAGCAGTGCGGCACGGGTCATAGGGCCTACACCGCCCGGAACAGGAGTGATCCAGCTGGCGCGCGCGGCAGCAGGTTCAAACTCAACGTCGCCTACCAGCTTGCCATCTTCCTGACGGTTGATACCCACATCAATAACGATAGCGCCTTCCTTAACCCATTCGCCTTTAACCAGTCCCGGCTTGCCTACGGCAACAACCAGTACGTCAGCTTCAGACACTTCTTTCTGTAGATTTTTGGTGAAACGGTGGGTAACGGTAACGGTGCAGCCTGCCAGTAGCAGTTCCAGAGCCATTGGGCGGCCAACAATATTGGATGCGCCAACGATGGTTGCTTTAAGGCCGTGCATATCGACACCAGTGCTTTCCAGCAAGGTGATGATGCCCTTAGGTGTGCATGGGCGCAGTACCGGAAGACGCTGAGCCAGACGACCCAGGTTGTACGGGTGGAAACCGTCAACGTCTTTATTCGGCTGGATGCGTTCCAGAATAAGGTCGGAATCCAGATGCGCAGGCAGAGGCAGCTGTACCAGAATGCCGTCAACCTCAGGGTTGTTGTTCAGATCGTCTACCAGCTTCAGCAGCTCATCCTGAGATGTTGTTGCAGGCATGTCATAGGAGAAAGATTTAAAGCCGGCTTTTTCGCAATCAGCCTTCTTATTACGTACATATACTTCAGACGCCGGATCTTCGCCGACAAGTACCACGGCCAGGCCGGGTACGCGCTGATTGTTATCTACGCGTTGCTGTACTTTTTCAGAGATAGAATCACGGATGTTTTGCGCAATCTGTTTGCCATCAATAATTTTGGCGTTCATCGTTTGGAGGTGCTCCTGCCCATGCTGTGTGACTGATATATCTATTTTCGCATGTTCCCCGTTGCGGGGGAATATCCAAGGCTAATGTCTTGTATCTAAATGAAAAACTTAAATTTTTTTTAAAATTAGTGTTGACGAGCTTTTCGGAGGTGTATAAAATGCGCCCCATGTTGAGACGGCCACTCACTGAAGCCATCAAAGCATGTGTTAGTCGAAAGTAAGTCGGGATATAGCGCAGTCTGGTAGCGCGCCTGCTTTGGGAGCAGGATGTCGGGGGTTCGAATCCCTCTATCCCGACCATTTTTGGACTTGTAACGCGCCTATAGCTCAACCGGATAGAGCAACGGCCTTCTAAGCCGTAGGTTGCAGGTTCGAGTCCTGCTGGGCGCGCCAGTGTTCAGTTTCGGCTAAGTTGGCTGAATGTTTATGCATTTAGTTTCGGCGGTGAGCGTAGCTCAGTTGGTAGAGCCCCGGATTGTGATTCCGGTTGTCGTGGGTTCGAGCCCCATCGTTCACCCCAGTTTCTGCTTCGGCAGAGTGTTTTAAGCAATCTTGTTTAAGGTTGTGGTTATAAGTCGGGATATAGCGCAGTCTGGTAGCGCGCCTGCTTTGGGAGCAGGATGTCGGGGGTTCGAATCCCTCTATCCCGAC
>JBLXDJ010000001.1:827966-981444 GCA_048264105.1 Oceanospirillum sp. | reverse complement strand
GGGATATAGCGCAGTCTGGTAGCGCGCCTGCTTTGGGAGCAGGATGTCGGGGGTTCGAATCCCTCTATCCCGACCATCTCTTTTCTCTCCTTATGTTTTCAAATCTCCTTTTTTTCTAATTCTTTGTTTTTAATAGATTTATCCGCTTGTTCGGTGAATAAAGCTGTCCGCTGTCTGAGGTTTGACCTTTTTGGGCTTTCTTTTGCCCTCTAATGATCTGTAAGAGCGATAACTGCTTGCTTGCGAGTGTTTCTGCTCTTAAAATCTCATTCTTTCAGCTTATCTATAAAGAAGCATTAAAGTATTGCGAGGATTTTTCATGCAAGTTTCCGTTGAAACGACTTCTGGTCTTGAGCGTCGCGTCACAATTCAGGTGCCAGCAGCGCAAATTGATGAAGCAGTTGAAGAGCGTCTTAAACAGACTGCTAAAAGCGCACGTATCAACGGCTTCCGTCGTGGCAAGGTGCCAATGAGCTTCGTTCGTCGTCAGTATGGCAACGAAGTACGTGCAGAGGTTGTTTCTGAAGTTATGCGTACCAAGTACGTTGAGGCAATCACTCAGGAGAAACTGAATCCAGCTGGTTTCCCTGAAATTGACGCTTCTGTAAATGAAGCGGGTAAAGATCTTGAATTTATTGCAACTCTGGAAGTTTACCCGGAAGTTGAAGTAGGTTCTGTTGCAGACCTGTCTGTAGAGAAGCCAGTTGCTTCTGTATCTGACGAAGATCTGGACAAAATGATCGAAGTTCTGCGTGAGCAGCAGGCTAAGTGGAACGAAGTTGACCGTGCTGCAACCGAGCAGGATCAGGTTAATATCGACTTTGAAGGTTTCATCGACGGTGAAGCATTTGAAGGTGGTAAAGCAGAAGGTCATGACCTGGGTCTGTCTTCAGGCACTTTCATCCCTGGTTTCGAAGCACAGCTGGTTGGTGCTAAAGCCGGTGACGAGAAAGACGTAAACGTGACTTTCCCGGAAGATTACCAGGCTGAGCAGCTGAAAGGTAAAGATGCAGTATTCAAAGTTAAAGTGAATAAAGTATCTGAGCAGCAGAAACCTGAGCTGGACGACGAGTTCTTCAAAGCCTACGGCGTAGAAGAAGGTGGTCTGGAAGCTTTCCGCGCTGATGTTAAGAAAAACATGGAGCGTGAGCTGGAGCAGACTGTTAAGAGCAAGGTTAAGGAGCAGGTTGTAACGGCTCTGGTTGAGCGTAACGAATTTGACGTTCCTAAAGCTCTGATCAGCAATGAAATTGACGCTCTGCGTCAGCAGGCTGTTCAGCAGTTTGGCGGTCCTTCTAACTTTGACGCATCTGCACTGCCTGCAGAGCTGTTCCAGGAGCAGGCTGAAAAGCGTGTTAAGCTGGGTCTGCTGATGGCATCTGTTGTAGAAGCTAAAGAACTGAAAGCTGACGACGCTGCAATTCGTGCATACGTTGAGAAGCTGGCAGAATCTTACCAGGATCCGCAGCAGGTTGTTGATTACTACATGAACAACGAACAGATGCGTCAGCAGCTGGAATCTGCAGTTCTGGAAGAACAGGTTGTTGAAGCTCTGCTGGGCGAAGCAACTGTAAGTGAAGTTGAAATGTCTTATGACGATGCAATCAAGCCGGCTGAGCAAAACGCTGAAGCTGCTTAATCTGCAAATATCGTTTTGACGACTTCATAGCCTGACCTCTATTATGGGGGTCAGGCATTTTTACTAAGGGAATATGCATATGAGCAATCCGCACGAGATAATGAATTCTGGCCTGGTGCCAATGGTTGTAGAGCAATCATCACGGGGCGAGCGTGCATACGATATTTACTCACGTCTCTTAAAAGAACGTGTGATCTTTCTGGTTGGTCCTGTTGAAGATCACATGGCAAATTTAGTCGTCGCTCAATTACTGTTTTTAGAGTCCGAAAACCCGGATAAAGATATCCATCTCTACATCAATTCACCGGGCGGCTCTGTAACTGCAGGCATGTCAATTTATGACACCATGCAGTTTATCAAACCAGATGTAAGCACTATGTGTATCGGTCAGGCGGCCAGTATGGGCGCGCTTTTGTTGGCCGGTGGTGCTGAAGGTAAGCGTTACTGTCTGCCGCATTCCCGTATGATGATCCACCAGCCATTAGGTGGTTTCCAGGGGCAGGCGACTGATATTGAGATTCATACTCGTGAAATTCTGACGATTCGCGAGAAGCTGAATAAAGTGTTGTCTCATCACACAGGCAAGCCGATCGACGAGATCGCTAAAGACACCGACCGTGATAACTTTATGGACGGTGAGACAGCTGTTGAATACGGGCTGATTGATAAAGTTCTGAATCAGCGAACGCAGGGCTGATCAGGCGCTGTTGAATTTACGCGATGCCCTAAGGGGCGTTGCGATTGAGTTAACCGAGGTAACGAATGGGCCAAAATGATTCCGGTAATGATGGCGGCAAGCTGTTGTACTGCTCATTCTGCGGAAAGAATCAGAATGAAGTACGCAAGCTGATTGCCGGCCCTTCTGTTTATATCTGTGACGAGTGTGTCGATCTTTGCAATGACATCATTCGTGAAGAGATTGCTGAAGATAAGCCAGAGACAGAATCCGAGCGTCTTCCTGTTCCTAAAGAGATTCGTTCAACTCTGGATGAGTATGTTATTGGTCAGCCAAAGGCCAAAATGACTCTGGCGGTAGCGGTGTATAACCACTACAAGCGTCTGCGTCATGGCGGACTGACTAAGACTGACGTTGAGTTGGGCAAAAGTAATATTCTTCTGATTGGCCCAACCGGTAGTGGTAAGACATTGCTGGCAGAGACGTTGGCCCGATTGCTGAATGTGCCCTTTACTATTGCTGATGCGACCACGCTGACGGAAGCCGGTTACGTGGGTGAGGATGTTGAAAACATCATTCAGAAACTGCTCCAGAAATGTGATTACGACGTAGAGAAAGCACAACGCGGTATCGTCTATATCGATGAGATTGACAAGATCTCCCGTAAGTCTGATAACCCATCCATTACCCGTGATGTATCGGGTGAGGGTGTACAGCAGGCGCTGCTGAAGCTGATCGAAGGTACGGTTGCATCGGTACCACCTCAGGGTGGCCGTAAGCACCCTCAGCAGGAGTTCCTGCAGGTTGATACCTCTAACATCCTGTTTATCTGCGGTGGTGCCTTTGCTGGTCTTGAGAAGGTAATTCAGGATCGTTCTTCCAAAGGTGGTATTGGCTTCTCGGCGGAAGTACAGAGTAAAGAGCTGGATAAGTCTGTCGGCGCTATGCTGCAGGATGTTGAGCCTGAAGATCTGGTTCGTTTTGGTCTGATCCCTGAGTTTGTAGGTCGTCTGCCTGTTGTGGCAACCCTTCAGGAGCTGGACGAAGACGCTCTGGTTAAGATTCTGCGCGAACCTAAGAACGCTCTGACCAAGCAGTATGCTAAGCTGTTTGATATGGAAGATGTGGAGTTAGAGTTCCGTGATGAAGCGCTTCAGGCGGTAGCTCAGAAAGCGATGGAGCGGAAAACAGGTGCTCGTGGCCTGCGTTCTATTCTTGAATCTGTTCTGTTGCCGACTATGTATGATATTCCTTCTGCTGAAGGCGTATCTAAAGTTGTCGTTGATGACAATGTCATTCGTGGTGAGTCAGAGCCTCTTCTGATTTACAGCAATGATAATGCAGACCTGGCATCCGGCGATAAAGGATAAGCTTTGTCTGATAAAAGGGGCCCTCTGGGCCCTTTTTTTTTCTTAAAAAATGTGATGCTTCTTTGAATATTTTTTTACGTCAGATCAAGGGGTTGTAATATTTTCCTCAATCCCCATCTACAGACTATAAGATTTTTAACGTATTGGATTGGCCGGTACGTTCCGGTTTAGAGGTGGTTCTGCTATGGAGCAGAAACAAGCAAACGAAATTATTGATACGCAGACCCTGCCGCTATTACCTTTGCGGGATGTGGTCGTTTTTCCACAAATGGTTCTGCCGTTATTCGTTGGGCGCGAACGTTCTATTCTTGCCCTTGAAGCCGCAATGGCAGACGGGAAAAAAGTTTTTCTGGCCGCCCAGAAAGAGGCTGGCGTTGATGAGCCTTCGGTAGACGATCTTTATGATGTGGGTACTGTTGCATCTGTTCTGCAGCTGCTGAAGCTGCCTGATGGCACCGTTAAGGTGTTGATTGAAGGTGATGCCCGGGCTGAATTGAAAGAGATCACTGACAACGGTGATTTTCTGGAAGCCAGTGTTGGTATCCATCAGCAGGACGAACTGAGTGAGCGTGAAGCCGAGAGTTTGTGTCATGTGCTGATGAACCAGTTTGATCAGTACGCGAAGCTGAGCAAGAAAGTACCTGCTGAAGTACTGACTTCCCTGAAGAATATCACTGATCCTAGTCGTCTGGTTGATACCATGTCGGCTCATCTGTCTCTGAATGTTGCTGAGAAGCAGAAGCTGCTGGAATCCGCAAACGTGCGGGATCGTATTGAGCAGCTGATGACCTATATCGAAACCGAAATTGACCTGCTTGAGGTTGAAAAGCGTGTTCGTGGTCGTGTTAAGCAGCAGATGGAAAAAAATCAGCGCGAGTACTATCTGAACGAGCAGATGAAGGCGATCCAGAAGGAGATGGGTGAGCTGGATAACGGCGCGTCTGAAGCGGATGAGCTGGCTGAGCGGATCGAAAAGGCGGGTATGCCTAAAGACGCCAAAGATAAAGCTGAAGCTGAACTGAAAAAGCTGAAGATGATGTCTACGATGTCCGCTGAAGCGACCGTTGTTCGCAGCTATATCGACTGGATGGTGAGTTTGCCGTGGAAGAAGCGGTCCAAGGTTTCTCATGACATGGAGAAGGCTGAGGACGTTCTGGAAGCCGACCACTACGGCCTGGAAGAGGTCAAAGAGCGTATTCTTGACTATCTGGCGGTACAGAAGCGCGTTAAGAAGCTGAAAGGCCCTGTGCTGTGTCTCGTTGGTCCTCCTGGTGTTGGTAAAACCTCTCTGGGTCAATCCATTGCTAAAGCGACTAACCGCAAGTATGTGCGTATGGCGCTGGGTGGCGTACGGGATGAATCTGAAATTCGTGGTCACCGTCGCACCTATATCGGTTCTATGCCGGGCAAACTGCTGCAGAAAATGTCTAAAGTCGGCGTGAAGAACCCGCTTTTCCTGCTGGATGAGATCGACAAGATGGGCATGGATCACCGTGGTGACCCAGCTTCAGCCCTGCTTGAAGTGTTAGACCCTGAGCAAAACAGCAAGTTTAATGATCACTATCTGGAAGTGGATTACGACCTTTCCGATGTGATGTTTGTTTGTACGTCGAACTCCATGAATATCCCGGGTCCACTGCTGGATCGTATGGAAGTGATTCGTCTGCCGGGCTACACGGAAGATGAAAAACTGGCGATCTCTGAGCGCTATCTGGTTAAGAAACAGTTTGAGCAGAATGGTCTGACCGAGAAAGAGCTTTCTTTCGATAAAGAAGCCCTGCTTGAGCTGATTCGTTATTACACCCGTGAAGCCGGTGTTCGTGGTCTTGAGCGTGAAATCGCTAAGGTTTGCCGTAAAGCAGTGCGCGAGATTATTAAGCGCGGTTCAGAAGGCTTTAACGAAGCGATTGTTCTGACTCAGGAAAAAATCGAAGAATACTGTGGCGTGCGCAAGTTCAGCTATGGTCTGGCTGATGAAGACAATCAGGTTGGCCGTGTTACAGGTCTTGCCTGGACTCAGGTAGGTGGTGAACTTCTGAATCTGGAAGCTGCAGCGGTTCCGGGTAAAGGTCGTACGATTCAGACCGGTTCTCTGGGCGATGTGATGAAAGAGTCCATTCAGGCGGCAATGACCGTCGTGCGCGGTCGTGCACAGGGTTGGGGAATCGATCCTGAATTCTACGAAAAGAAAGATGTGCACATCCATGTTCCTGAAGGGGCGACGCCGAAGGATGGCCCAAGTGCCGGTATCGGTATGGCGACCGCTTTGATTTCCGTCTTGTCCGGTATTCCGGTCAAGAGCACGGTTGCCATGACCGGTGAGATAACCTTGCGTGGCGAGGTACTGCCGATTGGTGGTCTGAAAGAAAAATTGCTGGCTGCCCGTCGTGGTGGTATAAAAACGGTGGTTATTCCTGAAGAGAACCGCAAGGATCTTAAAGAGGTTCCGGACTCCATCAAAGGTGAGCTGGATATTCGTCCGGTCAGATGGATCGATGACGTATTAGAGATCGCACTGGCCGAAACGCCGGTCCCTTTTGTGGCTCCATTGCCTAAAGATGACGCTACAACGGGAAAAGATAAAGGATCTCAGGCAAGTACTCATTAGATTGCTTGACGCTTAGAGGGTCTATTGGTATAAATTGCGCCTGTTTTTTTCTGCGTAAGCCACCAATAATCTACGCATTTGTTTTTGGCCGATTTGGCCGTATTGTTAAGGGGTGAAGAGTGAACAAGTCTGAACTGATTGATGCGATTGCAGCGTCTGCTGATATTCCTAAAGCTGCTGCTGGTCGCGCACTGGACGCAATGATCGAAACTGTATCTGAGTCTCTGCAAAAGGGTGATTCAGTAGTATTGGTTGGCTTTGGTACTTTCTCTGTGAAAGAGCGTGCGGCTCGCACTGGTCGTAACCCACAAACGGGTGCTCCGATCGAAATTAAAGCTGCTAAAGTACCTAGCTTCAAGCCAGGTAAAGCGCTTAAAGACGCTGTTAACTAAGACTCCGTCTTAGGGCAAAAGGTTTGGACCGGTAGTTCAGTTGGTTAGAATACCGGCCTGTCACGCCGGGGGTCGCGGGTTCGAGTCCCGTCCGGTCCGCCAAGTCGAAAAAAGCACATCTCAGGATGTGCTTTTTTTATGCCTGATTTTTATCATCTCCCTCTTGTATATTCCCCATCAGGCCTCTGCGTAACATTCTTCTGAATTTGTCATTCTATTTATTGTCACAGCATTTTGTATTGCTGCTCAGACAGTTATAATCAAACTAATTTTTGAATAACCATTCACAATTAAAACCCACAAGAGACATTTAAATGCTTCAGAACATCAGGGACAAGTCATCCAGTTGGGTGGTAAAAGTCATCGTAGGTTTTATTATTCTGACCTTTGCGATGTTTGGTCTTGACGCCATTGTTGGTGCGTTTACCGGAGGTGGCGATGAGGTTGCCACTGTTAATGACAAGAAAATCAGCCGTTATGAGCTGGAGATCTCAACCCAGCGTCAGGTACGTCAGGTTCTGTCTCAGATGGGCCCGGATGCGGATCCTTCTGAGTTGAATGAAAACCTGATCCGTCAGCGTGCATTACAGTCACTGATCAACCGTGAGGCGGCTCTTCAGGCGGCTCAGGAAGGTGGTCTGACCGTAAGTGAGCTGCAGATTGACCGTCTGATTCTTGCAACGCCTGAATTCCGTGGTCCCGATGGCCAGTTCAGCGCCGATCAGTTTCAGGCAATGCTGCGAAATGTTGGTATGGCACCGCGTCAGTTCCGTGAAGAGCTGCGTAAAGATGTCCTGATCAATCAGCTACAGGGCGGTGTGAGTCTGAGTGAATTTATGCCTGAGAAATATATTCGTCAGGTTATCGCTCTGGACAGCCAGACCCGTGATCTTCGTTATGTTGCACTGAAAGCGGATCAGCAAACCGGTATCACGGTTTCTGATGCGGAAGTAGAAACCTACTACCAGAATAACCAGTCAGCTTTTGCTCTGCCGGAGCGTGTGAAGCTGAACTATATCCGTATCAGCCAGGAAGACTTTATGGCTGATGCTGAAGTATCAGAAGAAGCGCTGCAGAGTGCTTATACCAGCTTCCAGCAACGTGGTGCCCGTCAGGCCAGCTACTATGCGTCTCACATCCTGCTGGACACGGAAACCCGTTCTCAGGAAGAAGCGGTTGCTGAGCTGAATAAAGTAAAAGCCCGCGTTGAGCAGGGTGAGTCTTTCGCCGAGTTAGCGAAAGAGATCTCTGAAGATGTAGGTTCTGCTGCTGATGGCGGTAAGCTGGGTCTGGTTGAGCCGGATAGCTTTGATACTGACTTTGAAAATGCGCTTTTCGCATTGGAAGAGGGCGGTGTATCTGAGCCTGTGGTTACTGAGTTTGGTGTTCACCTTGTTTATCTGGACAAGAAAGAGACCGTTAAGCTGGCTTCTTTTGACGAGATGAAACCGACCCTGATGGCTGAACTGAAAGCCAAGCAGGCAGCAGAAAAATACCTTCTGATGACAGAAGAGCTGGCTAATGCCAGTTTCGCATCCGGTAATCTGCAGGAGCCGGCTAAAGAGCTGAATCTTAAGGTAGAGTCCACAGAGTTCTTCTCTGCCCAGGGTGGTGACGGTATTGCATCCCATCCGGCGGTTGTTCGTGCGGCATTCTCTGATCTGGTGAAACTGGAAGAGGCTAACAGCGACCTGATTGAGCTGGATGACCAGAATGCTGTTGTGATCCGTGCTGTCGACGTTAAAGAGCCTTCTGTTCGCCCACTGGCAGAAGTTGCTGACCAGATTCGTCAGACGCTGACGGTTGAAAAACAGGTTGCTGCTGTTGAAGTGGTTGCCGGTGAGTTAGCGGCTAAAGCTGAAACCTCTGATCTGGCTGACGCTGCGAAGGCGGCTGGTTACGCGGTTGAATCTGCTGATGCGGTTTCCCGTGTTGATCAGGAAGTGCCACGCAGTGTTGTACAGCAGGCTTTTGCGCAGCCGGAAGGCAGCGTTGAGAAAGTGGTTTCCGGCGATATCGTTTATCTGGTTCAGGTAACCGGTGTTGAGCAGCCAGAGATGTCAGAAGAGATCGTTGCTTTCTACGAGCAGGCGATTCAACTGTCTCAGGCCCGTAACTCGACTCAGCAGCTGCGTAGTGCTATTACCGGTCAGGCTGATGTGACCCGCTTGTAATACAATCGGGTCCTGGCAGCGTGCGATATCAATGCACGTTTGCCTGACAATGCTACAGAAAAAAGGAAGCCTCAGGGCTTCCTTTTTTGTTTGCGGGTATTGGCTGATAGGTAGTAGAGGGAAGGGCTAGAAAGTTTTATTGATTAAGGGTCAAAGGGCTTCTGCCGCCTATCAGATCTGTTTTAAGCGTCGGATGATCTTTATAAAGCTGATAGCCAGTGCGCTATAGATAATCAGATAGGCCGCTAAATTGTGCTCAGGATAGGGCAGTGGCCTGAATACAAAGTAACTGGCGATAAACAGGCAGAGAACAAGACTTAACCAGAGAAGCTGCGGGCGTCCAGAGTGTTTCTTATAGGGGTAAGCGCAGGTGTGTAGCACAGCGCCAATGTAGCCCAGCCCAAGGCCGATAAAAGCCCCTGCAGTAAGGTCCAGAGGCCAATGTACACCGATCGCGACCCGTGACAGCCCAATAAGCAGTGCCAGCAGGAATATAAAAGATCTTCCCAGGGTGTTGAGGAAGGACCAGGCAGTACCCGCTATGAAGAATCCTGTAGCCGTATGGCCCGAAGGTCGTGCAGGGGACGTGATATCAGTAGGAATAAAGTGGAAATCAGTGTGATTGAGTACTAAATGCGGACGCTGGATATCAAGCCCGTGTTTGAAGCCATAAATGGTCAGTGTGCACAATGTCCCTGTGATAATCAGGTGCACTGCCAGCTGTGGCTGTCGGGCTAACAGCAGGCAGAGCAGTGCGGCTCCGGCGAGTGTGCTGCCAAGGTTGGTGATCGTCATCCATAAGGAATCAGGCAGCTGCTGGGTGATCTGGTTGATTGCGAAAAACAGCTGTTCATTCTGTCTTTCAGACAGGAGCAGGCTGCTCAGGGCAAACAGCAGCAGAAGCAAACCGATACTTCTGCTGCCTGGAGCGCTGATTAAAGTCTGAGACCTTGTAGCTGGCTTCTCAGACAATTCAGATTTATGCCTGGAGTTTGTTTTGGTCAAGACGGATCACCTTATGACACATCGATTGTGCCACTGTCGGATCATGGGTGATAAGGATGTAGCTGATCTGACGTTTGACCTGCAATGATTTCAGCAGTTCAACAACCTGCTTCTGCACGCTTTTGTCCAGAGCTGAGGTGGGCTCATCCAGCACAATCAGTTTCGGCTTCAGAATAACCGCCCGCGCTATGGCAACCCTCTGCCTCTGTCCACCCGAAAACTCATGGGGGTAACGATGTCGTGTCTCGGGGTTGAGGCCAACTTCCAGCATCGCTTCTGTTACTGCGGCCTCAATCTCGCTCTCCGGTGCCGGATAGTGAACCTTAAGCCCTTCAGCGATAATCTCGCCGATGGTCATCCGGGGGCTTAAGCTACCAAAGGGGTCCTGAAGCACGACCTGAATCTGTTTGCGGGCCTGCCGCATCGCTTCCGCAGACAGTTGGTTAAGATCCTGCCCGTTAAACTGAATACTGCCATCACTGTCGATCAGGCGCAGAATAGCCATGCCTAAAGAGGTTTTTCCGGAGCCGCTGGCCCCCAGAAAACCGATACACTCTCCGTGTGCCAGGGTAAATTCAGCCCCGGTTACGGCTTTAATGTGACCGGTCACTCGCTTCAGCAGACCTGTCCGGATGGGATACCAGACATTCAGTTGCTCAACTTTTAGCAGCTCTTTTGCATCCTCGCTGACCGGAACCGGCTCGCCATCGGGATCTGCTGCCAGCAACATGCGGGTGTAATCCTGTTCCGGCTGGGAGAAGATTTTTTCGGTATCTGCGGTTTCCACCACCTTACCGTGCTGCATCACGCAGACATGGTCAGCATAGTCCCGCACGATGTTCAGATCATGGGTAATCAGCAGAACCGCCATCTGATATTTCTGTTGCAGGCTTCTGATCAGATCTAGGATCTGGGTCTGAATTTGCTGATCCAGTGCCGTGGTCGGTTCATCGGCGATCAACAGGTCCGGTTCATTGGCAATCGCCATGGCGATCATCACCCGCTGACGTTGTCCGCCAGAGAGCTGATGGGGCAGGGCGTGATAACGCTGTTCAGCGTGTTCGATGCCCACTTCCTGCAGGCGTTTGACCGTTTCCTGAAACAGCTCCTCTTTGCTCAGCGGGCGGTGCAGGCGGATAGTCTCGGCAATCTGTTTACCGATGCTATGCAGCGGGTTCAGCGAGGACATCGGTTCCTGAAAAATCACAGAGATACGATTACCCCGTAACCCCATCAGCTGTTTCTCTGACAGTTCTGCCAGATTTGTACCGTCAAAAAGGATCTCGCCACCGAGGCGTTTTGCACTGCCCGGCAGTAGCATAGGAATGCTGAGGGCCGAGAGTGATTTACCAGAGCCGCTCTCACCTACAATGCCTAAGGTTTCACCCCGGCTGACACGAAAAGAGACATCGTTGACCACAGGTGCATCAGTGCCAAAAGCGAGTGTCAGATGATCGACCTGAAGCAGCGGGCTCTTGTTATCGGTTGATAGCGTCATGATGGTGTCCCCGTATGGCGTGGGTCAAAGGCATCCCGTACACCTTCCCCGACAAAAACCAGCAGAGTCAGCATGCCGGACAGGACAACAAAAGCGGTGATTCCCAACCAGGGAGCGTGCAGGTTGGCTTTGCCCTGGGCGACCAGTTCGCCCAGAGAAGGTGAGCCCGGTGGTAAACCGAAGCCCAGAAAGTCCAGTGCGGTCAGGGTCGTCACGCCACCCGTGAAAATAAAGGGCATAAAGGTCATGGTGGCTACCATGGCGTTGGGCAGCATATGCCGCCACATGATCAGTCTGTTTGGTACGCCAAGGGCTTTGGCCGCTGTGACGTATTCCAGATTCCGGCAGCGCAGAAACTCTGCTCGAACGACATCCACCAGCGCCATCCAGCTGAATAGCAGCATGATGCCCAGCAGCCACCAGAAGTTGGGTTCAACAATGCTGGAGAGAATAATCAGGATAAACAGGGTCGGCAGGCCGGACCAGATCTCAATAAAGCGCTGGCCCAGAAGGTCGACTTTGCCGCCAAAGAAGCCCTGAATAGCCCCGACAAACACGCCAACCAGTGTACTGCCGATGGTCAGGGCGATGGCAAACAGCATGGAGATACGGAAGCCATAAATCACGCGTGCAAGCACATCCCGCCCCTGATCATCGGTACCCAGCCAGTTTTCCGCTGTAGGTGGGCTGGGCGCGGGCTGATCAAGCTGGTAATTGATCGTGTCGTAGCTGAAAGGAATCAACGGCCAGAGTATCCAGCCTTCCGCTTCGATCAGCTCCTGAATATAGGGATCGGTGTACTCGGCCTCAGTGGTGAAATCACCGCCGAAGCGGGTCTCAGGATAGGCTTGCAGGGTTGGGGTAAACCACTCTCCCTGATAGCGAATCAACAGGGGTTTGTCGTTAGCGATCACCTCTGCAAAGAGCGTCAGAGTGAACAGCAGCGTAAAGATGATCAGTGCCCAATAGCTCCGACGATTCTGCCGGAAGCTTGCCAGTCGTCGCTGTGTGATGGGTGAGGGCTGCCAACGGATTCTTTTGGTCAGTTTTGCAGGTGTCGGATTCATATCAGCGGTTTTGTCCTTCAAAGCTGATCCTCGGGTCGACCAGAATATAGGTAATGTCACTGATAAGTTTCAGGAGCAGGCCGATCAGAGTGAAAATATACAGGGTGCCGAAAATTACCGGATAGTCCCGCTGCATAACGGCTTCAAAGCCCAGCAGGCCAAGTCCATCCAGCGAGAAAATGACTTCAATCAGCAACGAGCTGGAGAAGAAAATGCCGATCAGGGCAGCAGGCATACCGGCGATGATCAGCAGCATGGCATTGCGGAAGATGTGGCCATACAGGACGCGTTTTTCGGATGCGCCTTTGGCTCGTGCCGTCATCACATACTGCTTGTTGATCTCATCCAGAAAGCTGTTTTTAGTCAGCATGGTCAGGGTGGCAAAGCTTGAGATAACAGAGGCCAGAACCGGCAGGGTGATATGCCAGAGATAGTCGGTTATTTGGGCATGCCAGGAAAGTTGGTCAAAGTTCTCGGAGGTCAGTCCCCTCAGAGGGAACCAGTCCAGATAGCTGCCGCCAGCGAAGACTACGATCAGAAGAATAGCGAACAGGAAGTTAGGGATCGCATACCCCACAATGATGATGCCTGATGACCAGACGTCAAAAGGCGAGCCATGTTGAACGGCTTTTCGGATACCCAGAGGAATTGAAATACTGTAAACAATCAGAGTTGTCCAAAGCCCTAATGAGATAGACACCGGCATTTTTTCCAGAATCAGATCCCATACCGCCTTATCCCGAAAGAAGCTGTCGCCAAAATCGAAGGTGAGGTACTGACCGATCATCTGAAAAAAGCGTTCATGAGCGGGCTTGTCGAAGCCAAACTGTTGCTCAATCTCTTTAATGAGCATCGGATCAATGCCCTGAGCGCCCCGGTAATCAGATCCTGAACTCTGAGATTGCAGCTCTGTTTGTTCGCCGGAGCCGATTCGGGTGCTGGACTGACTGTCCATACCGTCCAGCTGAGCCAGAACCTGCTCGACCGGTCCTCCGGGGGCGGCCTGAACGATAATAAAATTGAGCAACATGATGCCGAACAAGGTCGGAATCATCAGTAGTAAACGGCGGGCGATATAGCTCCACATAGGGCTTCCTGGCTAAATGTGTGCCATAAGCCCGTTGGGCTTATGGCAGGGCCTTACAGTGTTTGTTGATGTCTACCGGTGGCTATTTTTCCTGATACCACCAGGTGTCGGTCGCCAGCTGATAGGGCGGAGTCTTTTCGGGATGCGTAATCCTGTGATCATAGGCGACCCGGTATTGGGTAATTCCCCAATGGGGTACAACGTAGTATCCCGACAGCAGGACGCGATCCAGTGCCCGTGTGGCGGTCACCAGCGCTTTGCGGTTTTCGGCGGTGATCACTTTTTCCACCAGAGCATCAACAACAGGGTTCTGAATGCCGATGACGTTGCTGGAATTTTGTTTGTTGGCATATTCGGAGTGCCAGAATTCCCGCTGCTCATTACCCGGTGAATTTGACTGGCCGATGCTGTAAACGATCATATCGAAATCAAAGCCCCGAACCCGGTTGATATACTGGGTGGTATCAACGATACGGGTGTTGAGGGTGATACCAAGTCGCTCAAGGTTTTTCTTATAGGGGTGAACCACGCGTTCAAAAGTTGAGTCGTAAAGCAGCATCTCGATGACAATCGGATTACCATTCTGGTCAACGCGTTTGCCATCCTTAACCTCCCAGCCGGCCTGCTTCAGCAATCGGGCCGCCTGACGCAACTCCCGACGGATATTGCCGTCTCCCTTGGTTTTATTCAGGCTGAAAGCCTGAGTGAAGATCTCCGGTGGTAACTGATCTTTATAGGGCGCCAGAAGTGCCCGCTCTTCTGCAGAAGGCAGGCCTTTGGCCGCCAGTTCAGAATTGGAGAAATAGCTCTCGGTACGGGTATAAGCGCCGTAGAACAGGTTCTGATTGGTCCATTCAAAGTCAAACGCCAGATTCAGTGCCTGACGTACGCGAATATCCTGAAACTTATCCCGGCGCAGGTTAAAGGTGAAGGCCTGCATCCCTGTCGGGTTCTTGTGGCTGATGCTTTCCTTAACAATCCGGCCTTCACTCAGCGCGGGAGAGTCGTATGCCGTTGCCCAGAATTTAGAGCTGTTTTCCTGACGATAATTCAGGTCACCGGATTTGAAGGCTTCCAGCGCAACGGTACTGTCGCGATAGTATTCGTAGGCAAGCAGATCGAAGTTGTGGCGTCCCTTGTTGATAGGCAGGTCTTTACCCCAGTAGTTCTCGTCACGCTGATAGTGAATAGAACGACCGCTATCAACCTTGCTTATTTTATAAGGGCCGGAACCGACAGGTGGTGTCAGGGTGGTTTTTGTGAAGTCTTTATCCTGCCAGTAGTGTTTTGGCAAAACAGGAACCTGACCAATGATCAGAGGCAACTCTCGGTTGAGGTTGGTCTTAAAGTTAAATTGAACAGTATGGGACCCAGTTTTAACGATGCTTTCGATATCCGCGTAGTAGGCACGATAAAACGGGCGGCCTTTTTCTCTCAGGGTGTTGAAGGTGAAGATAACGTCTTCCGGGGTGACCGGCTTTCCATCCTGAAAGCGGGCCTGCTGGCGCAACTCAAATGAAACCCAGCTGTTGTCATCGGCACGGGTAACAGTTTTTGCCAGCAAGCCATATTCTGAGAAAGGTTCATCGGCGGATGATTCCAGCAGACTGTCGTAGATCAGGCCGATACCGGCAGCAGGCACGCCCTTGATGATAAAAGGGTTTAGGGAGTCAAAGGTGCCCAGCGCGGCTTGCTTCAGTACGCCGCCCTTAGGTGCGTCCGGATTTACATAATCAAAGTGCTGAAAATCAGAGGGGTATTTCAGATCCCCGTGCATGGCCAGTCCATGTTGCGGTGTCGCTGCCAGTGCGGCTGATGCTGTGGACAGACTCAGGCACAAAAGCGCCGTTCGGGTAATCTGTTTGAAACTGCCGGAATAACCTGATAATTGAGGTCGCTTAAGGGCGTTCAGCATAGTGGGAGGCTCCTGCCAATTTTCTTATATTCTTCAATAGGCTACGCATATTTTATCGATCATTAAAGAATACGTAACTCTGAAATATAGGCAACAAAAAAGGGTGCATAGCACCCTTTTTTGAGGTCTTCAGCTTTAAGACTGAAATAAACGCATTCGGTTCAGATTAGTGGCTGCGGGTAACATCCACGTAGAGCGTCAGGCTCTGACCCGGCTGAAGGTATTTGCGCTTATCAATTTTATTCCAGCTGACAATCTGCTTGACGCTGACATTGAATTTACCGGCGATGCGGGCAAGGGAGTCACCCTGACGAACCTTGTAGCCAACGCGGCGGATAATTTTGCGGTTTTTGGCATTGCTGCTGACCGTGCGTTCCGCTTTTGACCAGATCACCAGTTTTTTGCCCGGCATCAGCGGGTCGTTCGGCGCCATGCCGTTCCAGCGTGCCAGTTCACGGATGCCGACCTTGTGCTTGCGGGATAGACCCCAGAAGCTGTCACCCGGCTGAACATAGTGCACGATCTTGTTGCCGCCGGTGTTACTGCGGTCGTAGCCCTGTTTACGCTTCAGGCGTTGGCCGGAACTCAGTGCGTAGTGGCTGGCGCTGGCTTTCGGGATAGGGATCAGCAGCTTGCTGCCGGCACGGATTGAGTTGCCGCGCATCTGGTTAGCATCGCGGATCAGCTCGGGGGTTGTCCGGAAACGCTTGGCAATGCTGATCAGGCTATCGCCGGATTCAACTTTATAGCGCTGCCATGCAATGCGGTTTTTAGGGGGAACCTTAGCCAGATTTTCTTCAAAAATCGCTGCATTTTCTACCGGCACCAGCAGGCGGTGAGGGCCGTTGGGCGAGGTTGCCCACTGACTGTAACCGGGGTTCAGCAGATAGAGTTCGTTGATGGTGATGTCTGCCATCTTGGCGGCCTGAGCAAGATCGATCTGCGCCTCGGTGTTAACAGCCGCAAAATAAGGCTCGTTCGGGATATGACGCAGCTTGATGCCGTACTTCTCTGAGTATTTCACCAGTTTGGCCAGCGCGATCAGCTTAGGAACATAAGCCTTGGTTTCATCCGGCAGTTTCAGAGCCCAGTAACTGGTGGGCCTGTTGGCTTCGCGGTTTTTGCGGATCGCACGATTCACTGTGCCGCCACCTGAATTGTAGGCCGCCAGCGCATGCATCCAGTCACCGTCAAAACGGCGGGCCAGACGATCCAGATAGGTCAGAGCTGCATCGGTGGAATCAAGAACGTCACGGCGACCGTCGTACCACCAGTCATTTTCAATACCGAAATAGCGGGCCGTAGACGGAATAAACTGCCACATACCGGATGCACGGCCGTGGGAGTAGGCAAAGGGGTCGTAAGCACTTTCCACGATAGGCAGCAGAGCCAGCTCACCCGGCAGGTTGCGGGCTTCCACTTCTTCTACAACATGGAACATATAGCGCTCGGCGCGGGTGAATACGCGCTCCAGATAACGGGGGTGGCGCTTATACCAGTTCAGCTGAGCTTCAATTCGTGGATTGGTGGTCTCAAGATCCAGCTTAAAGCTCTGCAGCAAACGATCCCACAGGTTGAACTGTGGCAGTGCCGGAGTATCCCAGGAACGCCATTCCGTGCCGGAACTATCGACGTCCGGACTGGTCAGGCCAAGGTCCTGAATCGTTTGTTCGCTTTGAGCGCGATAAGCGTTCAGCGAGATGAAATGTTCATCAGCTGGTGCAACAGCAGAATTAGCGACAGGAGCCTGCTCAGCAGCAGGCTTCGTGGTAACGCAGCCGGATAATGCCAATGACAAGGTGACGGGTAAGAGGCAAATACCGGCTTTTTTGATTTTGGTAACCATCATAAATAATAGATAACTGGGTTCGGTCCTGATTAGAAATTGTCTTTCCACTGACGAATCGCGGCAAAAACCTCAACAGGATCAACAACTAACGTGCCCGATTGCTCCGTAGCGGCAGCGATAACCGGGGGCTGGTGACTTCTGAGGAACGGATTATGACATTTTTCATCGCCAATTGTCGTGGGTAAAGTCGGTAATTTACTGTTACGAATCTGATCTGTTTTATGAATGGCTTTAAGGACATAGGGGCTGTCCGGCTCAACGGCAACAGCAAATTTCAGGTTGGCCTGAGTGTATTCGTGGGTGGCATATACCCGGGTCTCGTCAGGTAGTGCAGCGAGTTTCATCAGAGAGGTATACATCTGCTTTGGTGTTCCTTCAAAGATTCTGCCGCAGCCTGCGAAGAACAGAGTGTCGCCGCAAAAAAGAATCTGCTCCTGTTCAGCATAAAAGCCGACATGATCCAGTGTATGTCCGGGGATAGACAGTGTTTTGAAGGTTGTTCCAAGTACTTCCTGAGTGTCCCCTTCGGCCAAAACCACATCAGTGCAATCAGCGACGTCCGCACCAAAGGCTTTTACGTTATAGGTCTCTTTCAGTTGTACTACGCCACCGGTGTGATCTTTATGGTGGTGGGTAATCAGGATGCCTTTCAGCAGGAGCTTTTCTGCACTCAGGTGGTCTATTACCGGAAGGGCGTCGCCGGGATCTACAACCCAGGCTTCGGAATCGCCATTGGTGATGAGCCAGATGTAGTTATCATTGAATGCGGGTATCGGTTTAATCTCTAACATAGTCAACTCTCTGGTGTATAAGGGCGATCAGGGCTAAAGTCAGACGTTTAAATGATGCTAAGCTTAACTGATTGTTTTTTAACATGATGACTTAGCCATGGATCTGTTTTCAACTGATTGATTGTTGTCTGAGTAAATCGGCCATTTTTTTGTTCGGAATAAGGGAGCGGTAGGTGCTGTGAAATTTACCGGTTTGAGAAAAGACAGACGATCTCTGGCGGCATTCTCCGATGCCCTTGAGCTGTGGTGGCGACAACCTCTAGGGCGTGAGCTGTTTGAGGCTGAGTCTGCGCGGCTGGAACCCTTTTTGGCCAAGACCTTTGGTTACCATTTTCTCAATCTTGGGGTGTCGCCCCATGTATCCCTTGAGCATCTGACACCGATTAAGCATCCCATTGTCTGGAGTCCTGAGTTGGTTTCTGATGCGGGGGATTCTGTTTTGGTTTCCAAAGCAGATGCACTTCCGCTGCCAGATGACAGTATTGATGTTGTTATTCTTCATCATCTGCTTGATTTCGTTGAAAATCCGCATCTGGTGTTGCGGGAAGCCGCACGGGTGACGCAGCATAAAGGGCATCTGATTATTGTGGGGTTTAATCCTGTCAGTAGCTGGAATGCCTGCCGCCTTGTCCGTTCCCGAAAGAAAGTCCCCTGGGGTGGACGTTTCATCGGGCTTGGCCGTCTTAATGACTGGCTGACGCTGCTGGATTACCGGATAGAAGATGTTGAAACGGTTATGTTGCGTCCGGCGGTGAATAGCCGCAGCTGGCTGGAGAAGAGTCGCTGGCTGGACTCCGTTGGTATGCTGAATCGTTTTGGTGCTGCTTATATTGTCTGGGCCAAAAAAGAGGTGGGGTGTTCAACGCCGATCCGTCAGCGCTGGCAGCAGAATCAGTTTATTCCCGGAGTGGTCTCGCCTGCATCGAACAAAGGTATGAGCCATCATCACTACCGTGAAAAGACACGTAAGCCTAAATAGCTGATATTATTGCCCCTTGTGACAGATCTGAAGTGCATCCATAAGTGTTGATGCAGGAGTTTTTCTTGAGTAAGCAAGTACGAATATTTACCGATGGCGGTTGTAAAGGAAACCCCGGCCCGGGTGGCTGGGGAGCGATTCTCTACTATGGCGATGCCAAAAAAGAGATTAAGGGTTCAGAACCCGAAACAACGAACAACCGAATGGAGCTGATGGCTGCGATTCAGGCTCTGGAATTACTCAAGCGCCCCTGCGATATTGAGCTGACCACGGACTCTCAGTATTTGCGACAGGGGATAACCCAGTGGATTCATAACTGGAAAAAACGAGGCTGGAAAACAGCGGATAAAAAGCCGGTTAAAAACCGGGATTTGTGGATGCGACTGGATGAAGCGGTCGGTCGGCATCAGGTGAAATGGTCCTGGGTTAAAGGCCATGCCGGTCACCCGGATAATGAAAGGGCTGATGAACTCGCAAATGAGGCGATCGCCGAACTTCTGGCAGGTTGATCGTTCTGTGCCGAGGGGCCATGCCCGCTTTCTTGTTGAGCTGTTTTCTTTTGAGCTTTTGTTGTGTTGAATTGTTTTGAGAATACCCCGTCATGAGACAAATTGTACTGGATACTGAAACAACCGGTCTGGAACCCTCTCAGGGTCACCGTATTATTGAGATCGGTTGTGTGGAACTGATCAACCGCAAATTTACGGGCCGGACTTACCATCAGTATATCCATCCGGAACGGGATATTGATGTGGAAGCAGAAGAAGTACACGGTATTTCTCTGCAGTTTCTGAGCGATAAGCCTGTATTTGCTCAGGTCGCTCAGGAGTTTTTTGATTTTATCCGCGGTAGCCAGCTGGTGATTCATAATGCGCCCTTCGATGTGGGTTTTATGGATCACGAGTTCAAATGGCTGGATGAGGCCACGGGTTCTTCCTTTGGTAAGACGGAAGATCACTGCCAGATTCTTGATACCCTGGTGATGTCGCGCCAGATGCATCCCGGTTCCCGTCACTCGCTGGATGCCCTCTGTAAAAAATACGATATCGATAACTCTCACCGTGAGCTGCACGGCGCATTGCTTGATGCCGAGATTCTGGCAGACGTCTATTTGCGGATGACCGGTGGTCAAACGGATCTGAAGCTGGTGGCTGAAAGTGAGGAGGGTGGTAATGACCATTCTGATGTTACCAGTATTCATCGCCTGAGCAGTAGCCGGAACCCGCTCCCTATCATTGCAGCAACGGATGAAGAGCTGGCAGCGCATCAGGAAAAAATTGCCTCTATTGAGGGGCTTTGGGACCGATTAAGTTAAAAGGATTTTATGGGTCACTTCAGTGGATTTTTCCCGAAAAAATGGGTGAAGCGCATTTTGCCACTGGCCTTTGTTCTTGGGCTGGTGGCCAACTTTCCGGCTTCTTTGGTCTGGGATTATGCCGCGCCGCACCTTAATCTTCCTCGCCAGCTGTCCGTCAGTGCTGTCGGCGGAAGCGTCTGGCAGGGAGAGGCGGTTCTTGCCGTAGCAGACCAGGGGCGGGAACTCCAGCTTAAGACTCACTGGCAGCTGGGTTTGTCTGCTCTTTGGCAGCATGGTGAATGGGCTGCACTCAGCCTGAGGCATCCCGGCAGTCAGCTGGATCTTGTTGCTTCTCCCGGCTGGGATTTTTCCCGCGTGTCCGGTCAGCTGTCCGGTCAGGTTCATCCGCTACTCCTCAATCCTTTTCTGAAACAGAATAAAGCCTGGATATCGGGCGTTGCATCGGTTAATGACCTGGCGTTCTCTTATGCTGATGGGCGACCCCAGTCTCTGTCGGGTGCTGTTATCTGGCAGGGGGGCGATACCTACTTTCTGCCACCCGGTGCAGGCTCTCCTCAACTGATCCGTTATCCGCAGCTGGCGATCCGAGCGACGACCACGGCGTCCGCTAAAGAAAAATCTTCTGATGAAATACGGGTTGTTGTGACGCAGCTGGGGCAGGAAGGTGTATTGGTGGAGGCTGCTTTAAAGCCGGATGGCTGGTTGTCCGCCAGAGTTAATGGACGACTTAAGCAGGCGGTTCCCGATCTGCCCGTACCCAGAAAGCCTGCGGATCAGGCGCTGGTGAAATACAAGGAGAAACTGTTCTGATGAATTTGCTCAATATTCAGAATCTGTTAGCTCCAATAGCGGGTTCTGTTCTGGTGGCCGTTATTGGCTGGCAGGGCGGTGCTCTTGTGGGGCAATCTGCAGGCGCGTCGGTTAGCACTGAGCTTTCTAACCGGGTTGTTGAGCAATGGCTGATCGCCGGTCAGCGTCCAACCGTTGAACCTTCGGATCTGGCCTATGACCGCCTGTTTGTGGAGGAAGAACAAACCCCTGAACCGGTGGTCATGCCCAAAACACCACTCAAAATGGTGTTGAGTGCCGTTTTTGTAGCCCCGGAAAATATTAACTCAGGTGCGATCATCGCAACTTTGAATAAGAAAGCCAGCTATTACAAAGTCGGTGATACTGTAGAATCCGGCATCCGCCTGAAAACGGTGCATGATGATCATGTGGTGCTGGATCGTAATGGCAGTCCTGAGGCGCTTTATTTTAAAGAGTCTTCCTCCTCCGGTGGGCTGGTGTCGTCTCAGGTTTCTGATGTTGCCCCTCAACGATCTGCCCCTGTGCGAACAGCATCTGCGGTGGCCCCTGTGCAGCCAAAAGCGGTACGTAATCTGCCGGAGACTGAGCTAGGCACAGATATCCGCAGGCTGAATGCCGCAGCCTTTATGCGCAAGTATCAGGAGAAAATACAGGCGGATCCTTCGGCGCTACTCAATGAAGCCGGTATAACACCCGCTTCGGGAGGAGGCTATCAGATTGGCAACAGTCCCTATGCGCCCTTGTTAACCTCCGCAGGTCTTGAAATAGGGGATGTCATCCTCTCTGTCAACGGCTCCAAACTGGGTGATCCCCAGTCAGATGCCCAGTTGTTGGGTACGCTGTCAAAACAGCGTGAAGTTGAAGTGATGATTCAGCGCGGATCACGCCAGTTTGTGGTGGCTTTTCCTGTTAGCCAGTAGGAATTTTGGTAAAACAGGATGTAGCATATTATTTAATGTTTTATATTTTTTAGATGTACTAGATTGTATATAACTAGCCGGTTTTTAATGAGTTTTCTCTGGCTGTCTAACATGATAGAAACGGAGTTTCGGTGATTAAAAGAATAATACTAACCAGCATTCTGCTATTTTCACTGCCGGTCTTTGCCGGTCAGTGGAAGGTTAATATAAAAGATGCTGAGATCGACGCCTTTATCAGCCAGATTGCCGATATTACCGGCAAGAGTTTTATTGTTGATCCCAGGGTTAAAGGTCGGGTAACGGTTATTTCAAAGGCGTCCATGGATGATGATGCCGTCTATCAGCTTTTCCTTTCTGTGCTGAATGTTCACGGTTTTGTCGCTGTAGAAACCGCGGATGGTGCCATTAAGGTGATTCCCAATGCCACCAGTAAACAGGAAGGCAACCGGTCAGGCCTCCGCAAAGGCGATAGCTTCCTGACGGAAGTGATTCAGCTTAAATCCGCCACGGTGGCTGAAGTTGTTCCTGTATTGCGCCCCCTTGTTCCCCAGTATGGTCACTTAGCCGGCGTGCAGTCGTCTAATGCCCTGATCATCTCCGATCATGCCGCTAACATTGAACGCCTGAAGAACATCATTGAAAGTATCGACGGTGGTAAAGATGAGCAGATAGAAGTGATCAGTCTGCAGCATGCCTGGGTGGGGGATTTGGCGACACTGATCGAGGAGCTGGTTCCTGCTCAGTCAGGCCGGTCCTCAAAAGGACAGGCCGGTCGTTTTACTATTGTGGCTGATGAACGCTCTAACCGTCTGATTCTTAAGGGTAGTGACCCTGACCGTAAACGTATTAAAAGCCTGATTGCAAAACTTGATCAGCCCTTTGAGAGTAAAGGCGTTACCCAGGTGATCCAGCTTAACTACGCAGAGGCGGTTAAAGTTGCAGAACTGCTGAGTAAAGTGATCAACGACGCCTCACCATCCTCAGAAAAAGCGCCACCGACGATGACCAAAGCACAGTTTCAGGCGGATGAGTCCCTGAACGCGCTGGTGATTCGGGCAGAGCCTTCGGTGATGTCGGAAGTGAAAAGTCTGGTTTCTCAACTGGATATACGCCGTGCACAGGTGCTGATCGAAGCGGTGATTGTTGAGGTCAGTGGCAGTAATGGCGAACAGCTGGGTGTGCAGTGGCTGGTGGGTGATTTTGAAAACGGGCCTGTGGGTGGCACCAGCTTTGGTAATGCCGGTGTATCTTCAGGTTCGATTGTCTCTGATGTGGCGACCACAGGTGGCGCAGGAACCGTCGGCAAAGTGAATGGTGCCTTTCTTGGGGGCGCAGGCTCTGTTGGCGGGCAGGATCTGGGTGTGCTGATTCAGGCGCTGGCGACAACCTCCAATGCCAATCTGCTCTCGACTCCCAGTGTCATGACCCTTGATAACGAAGAAGCTGAGTTCGTTGTGGGGCAGAATGTTCCTTTTCTGACCGGAACCACCACCAGTTCTTCCACGACAAATCCTTTTACCACCATCAGCCGTGAAGATGTGGGTGTCACCCTGAAAGTAAAACCTCAGATTAACGATGATGACAGCGTTCGTCTTGAAGTACTGCAGGAAGTCTCGTCTCTGGTGCCATCAGATAACCCTCTTGCCACTGGCTCTGCTGACCGCATTACCAACAAGCGCTCTATCGATACGACGATTCTGGTTTCCGATGGTGAAACGATCGTCCTCGGTGGTCTGATTCAGGATGACGTTCAGGAGTCGGTCAGCAAAGTGCCGCTGTTAGGCGATATTCCCCTGTTAGGTGCCTTGTTTCGCAGCACTCAGATCACCAAAACCAAACGTAACCTTCTGGTGTTTTTGCGTCCCAAGATCATTCGTGACAGCAATCGCCTGAGAGCCGTCGCAGATGCTAAGTATCAGGGGATTTATCGTGTTGAGGCTCGTAATGGCGACCTCAGCGATAAAGAAACCGATGGTACTGCCAAACCTCAGGGTAGTGTTGAACAGTTATTTGAAGGCGGCAGAGATTGATATGCGATCTGAACTGCCTGATGGGCTGACCGCCATCGAACCGGAAGCGACTTCTGCTTTTCCTGCAGAAGAAGCGGCCACGTTACCCTTTGTTTCTGCAAACGGAACCTTTGCCGCGCTTTCCTTTACCTTTGCCAAGAAACAGGGCGTTCTCATCACGCCGGGTGAGGAGGGGCTGACCTGTTTCGCCCGGGAACCGCTGAATGCACAGGCCCTTGGGGAAGCGATTCGGGTTTGTGGTCCGGTGGACCGGCTTGAAATGCTGACGCCGGAAGCCTTTGAACATCAGCTGACCCGCACTTATCAGTCTGATTCTTCTGAAACCCTGCAGATGGTGCAGGGGATTGGGGATCAGATGGATCTGGCGAGCCTTGCGGATTCTGTCTCTGAGACCGAAGACCTGCTGGATCAGCAGGACGATGCGCCGATTATTCGTCTTATTAACGGCTTGCTGCAGGAGGCGATCCGGGAAGGCGTTTCCGATATCCATATTGAAACCTTTGAAAAACGTTTAGTCGTACGCTTTCGTGTTGACGGTGTGCTGCGTCCTGTTGTGGAGCCCAAGCGTGCTCTCGCCCCTCTGCTGACCTCCCGTATTAAGGTGATGGCAAAATTGGATATCGCTGAAAAGCGTGTGCCTCAGGATGGCCGTATCTCTTTGCGCTTGGGTGGTCGGGAAGTGGATGTCCGTGTATCAACCCTGCCGTCCAGCAATGGTGAGCGGGTGGTGCTACGTATTCTGGATAAAAACGCCGGGCGTATGGATCTGGCGCAGTTGGGTATGTCAGAACAGATCCACGCTGGCCTGCGACAGCTTTTAGCCAAGCCCCACGGTATCTTTCTGGTTACCGGCCCCACCGGTTCCGGTAAGACAACCACGCTCTATGCCTCCCTGACCGCTCTGAATGATTCCAGCCGTAATATCATGACGGTGGAAGACCCTATCGAGTACAACCTTGAAGGTGTCGGCCAGACTCAGGTGAATCCCAAGGTGGATATGACCTTCGCCCGAGGTTTGCGTGCCATGTTACGTCAGGATCCTGATGTGGTGATGGTGGGGGAGATCCGTGATATTGAAACTGCCGAGATTGCGGTTCAGGCCAGTTTAACCGGCCACCTTGTACTGTCTACGCTGCATACCAATACCGCGGCTGGTGCCGTGACCCGTTTGCAGGATATGGGAGTTGAACCCTTCCTGCTGGCTTCCAGTCTTCTTGGCGTGCTGGCTCAGCGGCTGGTGCGGGTTCTGTGTGTCGAGTGTCGTACCCCCTATCAGCCGGATGATGCCGAACGCTGTTTAATGGGGCTTTCTGCCACAGATTCCGTGACGCTTTACCATGCGACAGGTTGCGAACACTGTAACCAGCAGGGGTATCGTGGCCGAACCGGTATTTACGAACTTCTGGCGGTAGATGAAGGCGTGCGTCGCCTGATCCACCAGCAAGCCGGGGAGCAGGAGATCGATCAGTATCTCAGACAGGCGACAGCACTCAACGGTGAGTCTTATCAGACGATACGCCAGGATGGTTTACGTCTGGTGCTTGCGGGCATCACTACCGTTGAAGAAGTGCTGCGTGTAACGCGGGATGATTGAGTTGATGGTGATTTAAGATGCCAGCTTTTAACTATCAGGCCGTTACAGCCTCCGGATCGAAGAAAAAAGGTGTGCTGGAGGGCGAAAGTCCCCGTCATATCCGGCAACTGCTGAGAGATCAGGGACTGATTGCGGTATCCGTTGATCAGGTCGCCGAGTCCAAAAGCAAACAAAGCCGTTTTCTTTCCGGCCCCGGCATGTCTGTCAAAGAGCTGGCGCTCTGCACCCGTCAGATGGCAACACTGGTTCAGGCGGCGATGCCGCTGGAAGAGGTTTTACAGGCGGTTGCGGCCCAGTCCGAACGGCCCAAGGTGAAAAGCCTTATCCTGGGGGTGCGCTCCCGGGTGCTGGAAGGCCATACGCTGGCGGATGGTATGGCGGATTTTCCCAATGCCTTCCCTGAGATGTATCGCGCCACCGTTGCGGCGGGGGAACATGCCGGTCATCTGGATCTGGTGCTGAATGAGCTGGCGGATTACACCGAGCAACGTGAGCAGGCGCGTCAGAAAATTCAGCTGGCGCTGCTGTATCCCGGTCTGTTAACCGTGGCCTCTATCGCCATCGTCAGTTTTCTGCTGGCCGTGGTTGTACCGGATGTAGTGAAGGTGTTTACCCGTACCGGAAATGACCTGCCTCCGCTGACCTCTGGCCTGATCGCCGTGAGTGACTTTTTAAACCAGTTTGGCCTGCATCTTTTGTTGCTGCTTTGCCTTGGTTTTCTGGCATTTTCATCGGCGTACCGTAAACCGGCATTCCGGCTTGGGGTGGATCGCTGGCTGACCGATTTCCGGTTGACCCGAAAGATCAGCCGGGGCATTAATGCGTCACGCTTTGCCGGAACCTTAAGCATTCTTTCCCGCAGTGGCGTCCCTCTGGTGGATGGTCTGAGTATCGCTGCTGCGGTGATGCCCAACCACTTTATGCGTCAGCAGGTGAGTGAAATCGCCGGTAAGGTGAAAGAGGGGACGTCACTTTTTAAAGCGATGGAGCAAAGCGGTCGTTTTCCACCGATGATGCTCTATATGATCGCCAGTGGTGAACGCAGTGGCGAGCTGGAAAATATGCTGGATCGTGCCGCTAAACAGCAGCAACAAACGCTGGAGGCTCTGGTCGCCACCGTGGTTGGGCTTTTCGAGCCTGTTGTACTGATCGCCATGGGTGGTGTCGTACTGACGATTGTGCTGGCGATCCTGTTACCGATTTTGAATATGAACCAGCTCATTGGCTGATTCTGTCTAGATTACGCAGTGGGAATACTTGAAGGAATTTTTATGAACGCTCAGGACATTCAGATGCAAGAAGAGATCAAACAAGAAAAAACATCCCTGACTCAACGCCGTTCTCATCAGGGGCGTAATATCCATAAGCAGCAGGGTTTTACCCTGATCGAAATTATGGTGGTGGTCGTGATTCTGGGTATTCTGGGGGCTTTGGTAGCGCCTTCTATTCTTGGTCGTCCGGATGAAGCCCGTGTCACAGTCGCCAAGAACGATATCCGTTCGATCAGTAATGCGCTGGATATGTACAAGCTGGATAACTTCCGTTATCCGACTAACGAAGAAGGCCTGAAAGCGCTGGTTGAAAAACCGGCTACCGCCAAGAACTGGAACCCGGATGGCTACCTGCCACAGATGCCGGAAGATCCTTGGGGTAACGCTTATATCTACCAGCGTCCGGGTCAGAAAAGCCGTCATTTTGACCTCTACTCATTAGGTGCTGATGGCCAGGAAGGTGGTGAAGGAACAGATGCCGATATCGGTAACTGGGATAAGTAATCCGTTGTGAGACCCGTTAACCGGCAGCAGGGCTTTACCCTGATCGAAATTCTGGTGGTGGTGGTGATTATCGGCGTTTTACTGACCGCTACGGTGGCGCTGCGGGGCGACCACTCCGGTCAGAGAGCCCTCATAGCAGAAGGCGAGCGATTGCGGAGCGTTTTTATCACGGCACAGCAGGAAGCGATTCGATGGGGGCTGCCGGTGAAGCTGACGGTTAAAGCGGGCTCCTACGGTTTCGAGGTTTTTAAGCCGGAATATGGTGATGATCCGGCGACTCTTGATGAAGGTGCCGTTCCGGCGACTGGGCTGGTACTGGCAGCGCTGAAACGCCAGCCGGATGGCAGCTGGTCTGAACCGGAGCTTCGTTCACTGGTTGAATACCAGCCGGAGCGAGGGATGCGTTTTAGCCTTCAGGTCGCCAATAAGGCTGCATCGGAACTGATGATTCAGCCCTCGGGCCTGACCCGGAGTTTTTCGATGTCACTGGCGTTTCCTGAAACGGCAGACCGGGTGCTGATCTTCTCCGGTGATGGCGCATCACTGCCGGATTATCAACTGCAGTAGATCAGCCAGTTAGGGTATTAAAAAGGACGATTCAGAGGATTTATGGCGTTTAATCGGGATATTACAGCAGATATTGGTCGCAGCCTGACCCGGATAGTCTCCGGTACTGTGCAGGCTGTCTCTGCACGTCTGCCGGATGGGTTAAAGTCCGGCTGGAATAATCTGCCTGCCCGAGACCGAAGTGCCCTGAAAATTTTGCTGGCCGTGCTGGTGCTGACCCTGCTTTATCTTCTGATCTGGCAACCTGTGATGCAGCAGGTTGAGGAGCGCCGAAACTGGCAACAGAAACAAACTGAGCGTCTGGAACGTGCCCAGCTTGCGGCTTATAACCGGTTGAATCAGTTTGGCATGATCGACCTGTTACCTGTGGATCTCTGGCTGAAACAGGAGCTGCCTGCTTACCGCCTCAGTCTGATTCAGCACAAAGCGGGAGCCAAGCCCACTTTGCCCAGCCAGCTTCAGATACGTTACAGAGATAGCCGAAAGGCTCATCAGTTTCTGATGGCTATGAGCCGTTTTGCCAGCCTCAGTCAGATCAATATCGATCAGTCCCGACGCACGATCAGCCTGATCTATCGTCCTGATCCCGATTATGCGGATCTTACCCAGTAACCCCCGCTTATGCTGACTTATCCCCGCAATCGTCAATCCGGTATCCGCTCACAGCAGGGTTTTACCCTGCTGGAAGTGATGATCGCGCTGGCGATTCTGGCGGTGGCTTCTGCTGGCCTGTTAACCGCTTCCAGTGGTTATCTGCGCCAAAGTAGCCAGCTGGAACAGAAAGTGGTGGCGAACTGGGCGGCACAAAACTGGATGAATGAGTTGCGGCTGGCCGGTGTACCGCCCCGTATAGGTGAATCCCGTGCCGAAGCTGAGCTGGCCGGTCGGCGCTTTCAGTTAAAAGCGCAGACCAGTGCCACGGAATCTCCGCTTCTAGTCCGGGTTGAGCTACAGGTGTTCAGTCATGAAGAAGGTGATGACAGCAAAGCGCAGAACTTTGCCTTAGCTCAGCTCACCAGTTTTATGAGAACGGAGCGCTAACATGGCCTGTTCTGCAAGATTTAACGATAAGCCCATGGCTAAAAGAGAGCCCCGACACCCGCAAGCCGGTTTTACCCTGCTGGAACTGCTGATCGCCGTGGCTATTTTTGCCCTTATCGGTCTGGCGGGCTATAAGCTGCTTAACAGCGTTATTAATACCTATGAGCGTACACGGGATCGTTCTGAAAGCTTCAGCCAGCTGCAAAAAGCGGTGTCGATTATCGAGCAGGATCTGAAACAACTGACCCGACGTTCCATTCGCGATGAGCTGGGTGATCCGCTTCCGGCGTTTGCCGTGAATTATCGTGGCGGTTTGCCCCTGGAATTTACCCGCAGTGGTGGCTGGTCGATGGCGAGCCAGGAAGCGACTCAGGAGCAAAACACGGCTCAGGAGAGTGACGGCAAAGATGGCGCTCTGCTGGCGCTGGGAGTGAAGCAACGTATCGGTTACCGGCTTGAGGAGGATCAGCTGCAGCGGCTGGTCTGGCCTGTATTGGATCGTGCGCAGGACACAGAGCCTCAGGTTCAGGTTTTGTTGCAGGGGGTATCCGGTTTCAGTGTGCGCCTGATGGGCGAGGGTAAATGGCAAACCTTCTGGCCGGTGGAGAGTCAGCAGGGACAGATCGATTTCCGCAGTTTGCCCGATGGTATCGATATCCGTTTCAGCCATAAAATCTATGGCCAAATTCAGCGCATTATCGCCAGGGCGGGCATCTGACCATGGTGATGATCTCCCGAAGCTCCACTCAGGCTGCGTATGTTCACCGGCAGAGTGGCGTTGCCCTGATCAGCGTGTTGCTGATCTTCGCCATCGCAGCAATTCTGGCAACCCGCATGATGAGTCAGGGCAGTATTCAGGCCGAGCGAACCGGTTATTACCAGCAGCAACAGCAGCTTGAGGCCTATATGATGGGGGGCGAAAGCTATGCCATTGCGCTGCTGAAAGAGGATTGGCAGCAGGATCAGTCCGCTGGTGATCAGGCGTATGATCATCCCTCGGAGCCCTGGGGGCAGCTGGACCGGTTTGCACTGGATGCCAGCGACGCTTCAGCAGAAGGGGACAATCTGCGTATCCGTATTTTGCCCCTTGATGGTTTTTTCAATATCAATAATCTGCTGAAAAATGAGAACGAGCATACCGATGCCCGTCATCTGTCCGGTCTGCGCCGCCTGCTGGCGGCTAATCAGATTCCGGAAGTGCTGGCGGATCAGGCGCTGGACTGGATCGACAGTAACAATATTCCCACCGGTCTGACCGGTGCCGAAGACAACGATTATCTGCTGCAAACTCCGGCCTACCGTACAGCGGATCAATATCTGCTAGATACCGATGAACTGATGCTGCTCACCGCTGCACTGCCTCAGGATCGCTACCGCATGGGAGAGCTGCTGGTGGCTTTGCCGGATGCGACCCAAATGAATATCAACACCGCCAACCCGGAAGCGCTGGGTGCGATTCTTGGCCGGACAACCGAGCAGGCGAAACAGATGCTGGCGGGGATTGAATATACGCCGGTCATTTCGGTGGCAGAGTTTCTGGCAGCGCGCTCTCTGGACGCAGGATTAGCGGAGTTGTTTTCTACCCGCAGCCGTTTTTTTATGATCACCACTCAGGTCGACTGGCAGGAGGCGCGCTTTGGCCTGACGACCCTGCTGGAGCGTGATCCGGAAAGTGGTGAGATATCAATTTTACAGCGTCGTTTTCAGCCTGTGCCCGGTCAGCGCTTTATGCGACAGGCGGAGGACCTATCACAGTGATAACGAACATACCTGTACAGGCAAGGAGATAGAGCTATGTCGCGCAATCTTGCTGTAATTTACAAGCCGGAAAGAGACGCCGGCAATCCTCTGGTCTGGTTTCCTCTGGATAAGCACGCGTCGCCTGATCTTTTGGCCCGTCAGGCGCTGCAAGGGAGTTTTGCCGATTTTCATCAGCACCTTGCCACTGGCGACGTTACGGCTCAGGGAACCGATCAATCCGTTAACCTCTATCTTTTTCTGGCGGACGAACTGGTGAGCTTTCATCAGGTTGATGTACCGGAAGGGGTCAGGCGAAACCTGAATAAGCTGTTACCGGTGCTGATGGAGGAGCAGCTGGCTCAGGATATCGATCAGGTTGCTGTGCATTATGTGGAGCCATCAGCCCATGAAAAGCCCTCGGCCCATGAAGAGCCTTCAGCTAATAAAAAACCCTCGGCCCATGAAAAGCCCTTAGCGGATCAAAAGCCCTTAGCGGATCAAGAGCAAGCTTCAGGGGTAAGCAATGCGGCAGCATGGGATCGGGACAGTCTGGCAAGTCTTGTCCGGCAGCTTAAAGAGCCCTCGTCCGGTGAGCGAAAGGGCGATATCCGGCTAAAAGCCTGTCTGCCGATCTCTGCCTGCCCATCGCTGGATGAACTGATCACCGAACAGCCCCGGCCTGATTTCTGGCGCCTGATCCCACGGGTGCCGGTTGCTGATCAGCTGCAACTGCAGGTTTCGGATGCACCGGAACAGTTTGCAATGCAGCTTGAAGGCCATCGCTGGAACCTGATGACACCGGAGCAGAGTGAGATCAGCCCTCTGTACGGTGTCTTCGCTGTGGGGCTTTTGGCGGCGGGCTTGTACCTGCTGAATCAGTGGCTGTCGGTGTTCTGATAAAAGTCCTTTTACCAGACAGCGGTCAGATTTGCTGGCCATAAAAAATGCCCCGATCAGGTAACTGTCGGGGCATTTTTGATGTTGTCGCTTTTGATGATGTGTCAGCTATCGGATGTTGTAAAGCCGTCTCTTATATCAGGGATGCGATCGCCTGCTGAGGGGCTGTATTGGCCTGAGCCATTACGGTTGTCGTGGGCTGCTCACTCATCTGTTTGCCGGTGCTGGCAGCCAGATCCGCTGCGAACTCGGCATCCTGAATTTTGCTTTGTGCCGGAATCTCTTTCTCAGCATTCTTCAGGGCATTCTGTGCTTCTGAGGAGATATCTACTACCACAGACGGGGAGTCCGAATCAGTAGCGTCCGGACGAATAATATCATTCAGGCTGGGGAGCTGAGACGGGCCTTCGACACGGCTTGTGGATGGCAGGCCAAGGTCATTGGGTGTGCCGGTACGTTGATTGGTATCCGCTACGACGGAGGATTCACGGCCAGGGCGGGTTTGAACTTCCGAGGCGCGGAATTCATTCTGTTTTTCGGAATCCAGATTGCGAGGGGTAAAAACCGCAGAGATGGTGGTATTCGATGTAACAATCGGCATGGTGTTACCCTCATTCTTTTCTGACCAGATAATAGATGTATTTTAAGAGTGCTTTATGCGCGGATCAAGATGTTTGTAACCGCATGTTATCTTTTGTCGGTTTTTGGCGGATAAGTTCAGGTGCTACCGGCCGATTTAAAGTTTGGTGTAAGTAATACTTGTCTGGTGCGCAGGTCAGATCTTTCTATACTGATTGAAAGAGTATTCGGACTGTTTCTTTTCGGATCGTCCAGATGGAGGTTCGGGCGTGTAACCGATTTCTCAGGTTCGTCTTAGATTCAATGAGTACCGGATATTCAGGGAGCGTCACACCGAAGGACTCGTCACCCTTAAAACGGGAGTTCCTGTGGATCAACGACAAGCCTCATATAAGCATTCAGGCACAAAGGATTCGGGCACAAAGGGCTCAGGCACACAGGTTTTGCCACTGAGCAGCCCAAGCCTGCAGCAGCTGTTGCTGTACATTCTTTTGCCGGTTTTTGTGCTCTCCCTGTTGGGCATCTTTTCCCGACCCGTTGGTTCTCTGGCCTCCGTGTGGCCTGCCAATGCCTTCCTGTTGGGCATCATGGCGCGGCAGGCGGGTTTTACCCGTCCTGCGGGGTGGCTGGCTGCCCTTTTCGGTTATCTGCTGGCGGATTGGCTTACCGGTGCCAGTTGGGATAAGAACTTTTTTCTTAATATGAGTAATCTGGTGGGTGTCGCAGGTGGTCTGTTGCTGATCAGGCTGATACCCGGCGGCCTGTTTCCCATTACCCAGCGTCTGGGGGTTCTCCGGCTGATTGGCGTGGCAATCGCCGCTTCTCTGTCATCGTCTGTAATGGGGGCGTTTGCTTATCCCTATTTCTGGGGCGGCACACCTCTGGAGGGCGCGATCTTCTGGGGTGTGAGTGAGTTCGCCAACTACATCGCTTTTTTACCCCTGATACTGACCATGCCCGGCTCAATCAGTGAGTTTCGATCCTCTTATCGGCATGAAGCCGGACGATCCCGGCTTTACGATCTGTTGCCACTGGCTGCTTTTCTGCTGCTTTTTGCCCTGATGGTCTCCGTGGATGGCCCCGGGATTCTGGCGATTCCCATTGTGGGGCTCTTATGGTGCGGCCTGACCTACAGTCTGTTTACCACGGCGATACTGACATTGGTTTATTGCTTCTGGACGCTGCTGTTTGTGGCTCAGGGGCATATCTCTGTTTATGCCGATATTTCCTCCTGGCACCAGCTGATGTCACTGCGTTTAAGCATCTCCCTGATCGCACTGGCTCCCCTGATGAATGCGATTATGGCCCATAAACGTATCAGTCAGATCAGTAAGCTGACCTATATGGCCTCCCATGATGGACTGACCGATGTGCTCAACCGGGGTGGTTTTTACAAAGAGATTCTTCGTTCGGTCAAAAAGAGTAAGCCGCACTCGTTTGCCTTTCTGATGCTGGATCTGGACCACTTCAAATCGATCAATGACACCCTTGGGCACGCTGCCGGCGACATGGTTTTAAAGCGCTTTGCCCGGATCGCTCAGGAGCACCTGCCAAAACAGGGTATTCTGGGGCGAATTGGCGGGGAGGAGTTCGCCGTCTTTCTGCGTGATCTGCCGCAGGAGGCGTATATTGCCTATGCAGAGAAAGTCCGGCAGGAGTTTGAGCAGGAGGTTATTGAGTGTGATAACGGTCAGCGGGTCTCCGCCACGGTCAGCATTGGTCTGGTCTCCGGGGATGTGCAGCCGGATGCCCGCTGTGATTTTGAAATCATCGGCCAACAGGCGGATGCTGTTCTCTATCAGGCCAAAGCGAAGGGAAGGAACTGCGTGGTTGAATCCCCACTGTGACACCGACTGAATCAACGAAGGGCTTCAGGCCTGTTTCAGCAGGTGGGTCATCTCCTGCAACCAGCTCATTTTCTGGTCTTTTCGGTAAGGGCTGGCGAAGCGATACCAGGGTGATTCCAGTGCCAGTCCCACCGGTTTTCGCCGTCTGACCCGTTTGAGAAAGGCTTCTGCATCCGCCTGCTGAACCGGATTACTGCCCCAGGCCAGCAGCAGATGATCTGCCTTTAACAGGCGGCTCAGCTCTTTATCCCGACTGGGATGCAGCAGGCTGTGGGGAAGCGCTTCATGGTCCAGAGCCTGATAACGGCGGGCAAAAGAGGCGCTGTTGGCATCACACAGATCCGACAGGTTAATCAGCCGCAGTTTTTGCCAGCCCATCTGGCGCATTAAACGCATCAGTTGGTACTGGGTATTATCCGGCTTAAGGGGTTTCAGATGGCTGTCACGAAGGGGCAGTTGTGCGGCATTGTTTATCAGAGGCAGGTCTGATTCCGGGTCAACCTCAGGATCTGCAAAGCGAATACTGCCGGGGTTCATCAGCACGGCCACGGCATCGACAGGTTGTTCAATCGAACCGGACTTAAGGGTAATCTCCACCCGACGGCGACAGATAACAGCCGTGTTGTCATCACGCTTCAGGCGATAAAACTCACCTTTAACCTCAAAATCGGTTTTCAGGCTATCGGCATATTCAAATTCAATTCTGATCATAAAAAACTGTCGATTGACGCTACATTCTGAATGTTAATTGGCAGTACAATAAGACTATAAAAAGAGCGTTAAAACGCTAAAAGGGCGTGGATTGTAACCTTTATCGACGGTCTTTGTGTAACCCCCCTGCGAGAGAAGGACTGCCTGTTGAACAATCTTAAAATCAGAGATATTGCCCAGAAAAATGTGATTAAGATCGCCGATAATTGCTCGATACAGAGTGCGGTTGATCTGATGTATCAGGAAAATCACCGAAATATCATCGTGACCTCTGATAATGAGCAGCACCGGTTCGGACTGCTGACGGCCAATGATCTGATTCGATTGCGATTGGCTAAAATCGACTTTGAACTCCCCATTAATACGATCAAATATGATCGCTTGTTTGCCATCAGCGAAGACGCGCTCCTGTCTGATATTCTCGATGAGGTCAGCCATGATATCGAATGCCTCTGCGTGACGGATGCATCCGATAACCTGACCGGTGTTGTCTTCTATACCGAAATTATCTCCAGTGTTGATCCTCAGCTGTTGCTGGAAAAGCGTTCCATTGGCGAAATTATCCATAGTCAGCACCTGAAATGTGCTCAGGTAACAGACGCCACTATCGATGTTATTGGCCTGATGGATCACATGCTGAACGATTGCGTGATGGTTTTTGACATCGCAGAGCCGGCAGGCATCATTACCACCAAGGATGTGGTCAAACTGTTCGGCGAGGAGCAAGACCTGCAGCTGCCGGTTTCCACCTATATGAGCAGCCCGATCGAGACCATTCACTACGATGCCTCCATCAGAGAGGCGCTGGATTTTATTCAGAGCCGTCAGTTTAAGCGTCTGATCGTGGAAGACCATGAAGGCATGATCGTTGGTCAGATCACTCAGGGCGAGCTGATCTCTCGCATCTATACCCGCTGGTCAGAGCTGGTGCGCAACAATGATGCACAGCTTAAAGAGATGAACCGTGCCCTTAAAGTGCGGGCTACCAAGTTTGAAGAGCTGTCCGTGGTGGATCATCTGACCGGTGTTTATAACCGGGTCAAGTTTGAGCTGGAACTGCAGAAAGAGATCGACCGGGTGCGCCGTTATCAGTCCCAGTCCTTCTCCATCATCTTTTTCGATGTCGATCACTTCAAAAAGGTGAACGATACCTACGGCCATGCCGCCGGGGATCATGTGCTGCAGAAAATCAGCCACTGCATCAGCAAGCAGATGCGTATTACCGATATTTTTGCCCGTTGGGGCGGGGAGGAGTTTGTCGCCATTCTTCCCTCGACCTCCCTTGAAGATGCGATCACCGTGGCGGATAAACTTCGGGTCAGCGTCAGTGAGTTGCTATTGGAAGAGGTGGGACATGTCACCTGCAGCTTTGGGGTTGCAGAATACCGCTCTGAAGATACCTTCCATTCCATTATTCTGCGGGCAGACAAAGCGATGTATCAGGCCAAAGCCAATGGCCGGAACCGTGTGGAAGTTGCTGAGTAGCCTTTGTAGCCTTAAGTAAGGTGGATATAAAAACGGCCTCTGTCACTTATGATCAAGTGACAGAGGCCGTTTTGTGTTTAGCGCATTTTGCAGAAAACAGACTTAACTGGCAGCACCTAATGCCTGTACTTTAAAGCGCAGTTTCCAGTCGAATTTCACCGCACAGACCGCCAGAAGAATCAGTACCACCCCAAGTCCCTGAGCCAGGGTAATCGCGTGATCATAGGCCGCGTAATCCACAAACAGCGCGACCACCGGATAGATGAAAGAGAGAATCGCAATCAGCGAGGTGCTCAGACGCTGGAAGGCATCGTACATAATCACATACATAAAACCGGTATTGATCAGACCCAGAAAGGCCAGATAACCCCATGCCGGTAACTCAGTCGGCAGGTCGCCAAACTCCACAAACGGCAGCAGGAAAACACCGCCCAACAGCACCTGTACAAAGGCGATCACACCAGAAGGAATATCGCTGACTTTCTTGGTCAGCAGGGTAGTGATGGTGTACAGCAAGGCTGCGCCCAGTGCAAGTAGCAGGCCGGTCATCACAGATTCCGTGGCGGACTGGCCGCCAAACAGCGCCGTTAGCTGAGTTGAATCCAAACCCACCACCAACCAAAGCCCGCCTAAGGCAACTGCCAGCCAGAACAGAATATGCAGCCCCGGTAGCTGACGAGCCAGCAAGGCACCGGCGATCACCAGCATAATCGGCTGCAGATGATAGGCGATAGTCGCGATCGAGAAGGGGATATGATCGAAAGAGGCAAACAGCAGCACCCAGTTGCCGACCAGAGTGATACCGCCTGCGATAATCAGACCCAGCACCTTCAGATCAAACTGTTCCCGACGGAACTGACCGGTTAACGCGATATAGCCCCCCAGAAACAGTGCGCCGATCAGGCAGCGGAAAAACACCACGTTCCAGAACGACTGACCGGACTCGATCACAAAAAAACCTATGGTGCCGGAGAGCACCATGGCGGTGACCATCTCCAGCGTGCCTTTTTTATCAGATTGCATCATTTTTTAAATCCTTTGCTAACCGTTTTGATTAGACATAGATTAATAGTCACTGAGCCAGACTCTAATGGCATAAATAAGGCTGTGAAAGCTACGGGCTTTAAAAAAGAGAGAGAAAATGCGGAAAATCCTTAAAAACGAAAATTGGTCTCCGGATGCCATCGATAGCCGCCTGTTGGCGCTATTGGATGACAACGCCCGCATCTCCGTGGCTGAGATGGCGCGCGCGGTGAATATGTCCTCGCCCAGCATTAACGAACGTCTGAAACGGATGGAAGAGTTGGGTGTGATCAACAAATACAGTCTGGAACTTGATCCGGAAAGTCTCGGCTACCCGCTGACCGCCCTTGTTCGCATGCGCCAGTACCCCGGCAAACTCAAGCAGCTGGAAGCCCTGATTCAGGATATCCCGGAGATTATCGAGTGTGACAAGGTCACCGGTGAAGACTGCTTCTACGCCCGTATCTGCTTCCAGAGCATGCCGCAGCTGGATGATATTCTGGATCAGGTCTCCGCATTGGCAGATACCAATACCTCTATCGTCAAATCCACACCGGTGAAGCGCCGAAATGTGCCTTATGGCTTTAAGCGGGATTGAGCGAGTCATTACGCTTGCTTCACTGTCCCAGCGCCCGTTTGGTTTTGTGGGTGGCTTCTGCGGTCAATGGATCTTCCGGCCAGGGATGTTTTGGGTAACGACCCCGCATCTCTTTACGCACTTCGGGATAAACCTCCCGCCAGAAAGTTGCAAGGTTTGAGGTCACGGCCAAGGGGCGACCTGCAGGTGAGAGCAGATGAATACTGACGGGAACTCCCGCAATCGCTGGGACATTCTCGGTACCGAACATCTCCTGCAGTTTGGTGCTGACGGTGGGTGGGTTCTGGCTGTAATCGATCTTTACCGTGCGGCCGGAAGCGACTTTCAGTGCTGCCGGTGCCAAACTGTCCAGCGCCTGCTGTTGCGGCCAGCTGAGCAGGCTTTTCAGCATGTCGCCCACCGGCAGCTGCTGCCACTGGCGCTGATTATTGACACCGCTCAGAAACGGCACCAGCCAATCCTCTGCAGAATCCAACAGCCCCTGATCGGACAGATCCGGCCATTGTTCTTCATCATTCTGCCCCTCGCCGTTCAAACGCAGAAACTCAATACGCTGGCGTAACCGGATATCCGCCTCCTGCCAGGGCAGGGCATCAATCCCCTGTTGCTGCAGGCGCAGAATACCCGCCTGATTCAGTGCGGCCTGATCCGGTTTATCACCCTGTTTCTCATCCAGCACCAGTTGCCCAAGGCGGGTTTGTACGCTGTTAATCAGCCGATCCCCCTGCCAGTGACAAAACGGCTGCTGCAGGATCTGATCGGATAAGTGAGCGGCCACTGTTTTTTTATCCGGTATCAGCCAAAGAGTCAGGGTTTCCCGACTGTCCTGACTGAAAGAGCGGGCGTGCAGGGCGATAACAAACTCCGGTTGCTGATGGCTTTTCAGCTGCGCCTGTCGGCCATTGCTCAGTTTGTAGATACCGGCATCACCGTTGTTTGATGTGGCTTGTTTCGAGCTGCTTTGAGCCTGTTTCAGACCTACCTTGTCGGGATAAGCGTGACACAGGCCTTCAATCATCAGGTCGGTAAAGGTGGCGTTCTGCAGCTGGGTTATCAGGCTGGCGGCAGGCTTCTGGGCTGCACTTAACAGCGGGAGTAAGTCTTCACTGTTTTTATATACAGTGTTCGTATTTGTTGCATTGCCTTTAGGTTGTTTGATCAGCTGTTGGCTTTCTTTCAGCAGGCGAAGCGCACCCTGTTCGATGCGTTTACACTGGGCTTTATGACCCGCATCACGGGACTGAATCAGCTGCTCGCAGGCGGCTAACAGCTCGTTCTCCGGCAGGTGTGCGCCTTCCTGCAGCAGACTGAAGATAAAGGCACTGGCCGCCAGCTGATCGGCGTTAAGGTTCTTGGCAGTCTGATCCGCCGCTTTTAACAGGCTGAGCCAGCCGCGCCCCAGGTGTGCCGACAGCACCAGCTCACGGGAGGCTTGCCCGAATTCCGTCAGCTGCAGACTGCCGCCGCCCTGAGCGGCCTGCACCAGCTTAAGCTGTTGCAGGCGGGAGAGGGCGCTTTGCCAGCGCGCTTTGGGCGGCGGCGTGACCCAATCAAACTCCTGCGGATCATCCGAACCCCACTGAATCAGCTGCAGGGCCAGCTCCGACAGATCCTGCCGGTTGATCTCCGGCTCCGGCTGGGCAGAGAGAGCCCCCTGCTGATCTTCACTCCAGCAGCGAAACGCCGTACCTGCCTGAGTACGACCGGCTCGACCGGCGCGCTGTTTCGCTTCGGCACGGGTCACGGATCGGGTATACAGGCGCACGACACCGGCTTCTTTATCAAAACGGGCTTCACGTGCAAGGCCGGAATCGATGACTAAGGTGATGCCGTCGATGGTCAGACTGGTCTCGGCAATGGCTGTCGCCAGAATACAGCGGCGCATACCGTTTTGCGCCGGAGCGATAGCCGCCTGCTGTTCCGCCAGTTTCTGCTGACCGTGCAGCTGGCGCAGGTCAATTCCGGCTTGCTGGCAGCGGGCAGAGAGGGCTTCCGTCACCCGATTGATCTCACCAACACCGGGCAGAAAGCAGAGGATATCTCCATCTTGTTCTTTGTGAGAGGCGTCAATGACCTCTAAGCAGGTATCAACCGTCGCCTGCACCCGCTCGGAGACCGGCACACTGGTACGGTTGTAGCGGTATTCCAGCGGGAAGGTGCGCCCCTCGCAGAACAGAATCGGCACCTGTAACGCGGCTTCCAGCGCCTCCTGAGCCAGCGTCGCCGACATCACCAGCAGCCCCGCCGGATCCTCATCCCGATATAGCAGATTCATCTGACGGCACAGCGCCAGAATCAGATCGCTGTCTACGGTGCGCTCGTGAAACTCATCCAGAATCACCAGGCTTACGCCCTCTAAGGTCGGGTCGTTCTGCAACATCCGCAGCAGCACACCGGAGGTCACCAGCTCCAGTCGGGTATTGCGGCTCACCTTATGATCGCCCTTGACCCGATAACCGATGCTGTCACCCACGGATTCCCCGATCAGCCCCGCCATATAAGAGGCCGCCGCCTGCGCCGCCACCCGACGGGGCGCGGTCATAATGATCTTTCCGTTCTGGAAGTCAGGGTGCTGCATCAGCGCGATAGGCAGGCGGGTGGTCTTACCGGCACCCGGCTCCGCCGACAGCAACGCCAGCTCCTGAGTGTGCAGCTGAGCGACCAGCTCCGGCACCTGCGCCAGAATCGGCAGGTCGGTTTCAGTGGATGACGGATTGTTAGCGGATGAAGCAGGGGATGTCATGGGTAAAGCACCGGTAGCAAGCGTGAAAAACAGGGGGCTAAGGATACCGGTTTGGCAGTTAGAGGGAAATTAACCGATACTTTTCAGGCACAGGAAAAATACAATCCAGGAAGGATGACTTATGCCTATTATCAGTCGGTTTTACGGAGTTCTGATCGCCATGTACTTTAACGATCACAATCCGCCTCATTTTCATGCGAAGTATTCAGCCCAAGAGGCGTTATTCGCTTTCGATGGAACCATTCTTGAGGGACAATTACCTAAAAGGGCGACCAGTTTTGTTCAGGAATGGCTTGTTATCCATAAAGATGAGCTGGAAGAGAATTGGCGAAGAGCCAGAGATGGCGAACCCTTGATGAATATTGAACCCTTGGAGTAGATCATGCTGCACGTTACATCGGCTAAGTATTTATCCGGTTATAAAATTTGGGTTGCCTTTGATGATGACACCTCAGGTGAGGTGGATCTGGAAGGTGTGCTCAAAGGTTCGGTGTTTGAACCTCTCAAAGATATCGGTACATTTCAGCAGTTGGTGGTTGATCCTGAGCTGGAAACCGTTGTCTGGCCGAATGGGGCAGACTTAGCACCTGAATTTCTGAAAGAGCTTCAGTTAAAACAGAGTCAAGCGGTTCAGTAATCTTCTTTTCCCTCCTTTTATCGAAGTCGGGTAGCGTGCTATCCGACTTTTTGTTTGTGTACTCAAGAAGTTGTATTCGATAGACTCCAATATTAGTGAACTAAGGAACGCAGACTTTATGTCTGCAAAATAAACGCGGATGCGTTAGGCAAGGATGCGGCCTGGTCTGAAGATGGAACTCTCCTCTCAAATTCAAAGCCTCCCTGCACAGCTTTTGGTATCGGATACCAAAGCCTTCTGCATCTGAACCTTGTGTTCTGACTTAACTCTGCTTTTATCCGCTGATAATTGCCAAGAAAGGGAGCTTCATGTAATGGCTAAGTTTCTAAATACCACCGCCACTAATTATTACCTCGAAGAGCTGATCAAAAATGCCTCCGAGCGCCTGATCCTGATAAGTCCTTTCCTCAAACTGAATGACCGCATCAAAGAGTTATTAGAGGACAAAAACCGGCTGAAAATTGATGTTCGTATTGTTTATGGCAAAAGCGAGCTTCAACCCAACGAAATCAGCTGGCTGAATGATCTGACCTTTATCCGCACCAGTTTCTGCAAGAACCTGCACGCTAAGTGCTACATGAATGAGACCGACTGCATCATCACCAGTCTGAATCTGTATGAGTTCAGTCAGGTGAATAACAACGAGATGGGGATTTACCTGTCCCGTGACGAAGACGTGGAAATGTACCGTGATGCCTATGAAGAGGCACAGCGGATTATTCGCGTTAGTGATGAGGTACGCATCACCATGCAGAAAGTGGACAAGGAAGGAGACGTTAAAGCCAAGCAAGTAAAAGGCAAAGCGGATAACCCTACCGGCAAACTCACCTCATCAAAGCTTGCAGCAAAGTTAAAAATGAAAACACCAGAGCTGATTGAGAAACTGGTTGCCGAAGGTTATGTGGAAGAGAAAGAAGGTAAACAAAACCTGACCCAGAAAGGCGTAAGTGCGGGCGGTGAGGCCAAAACCGGTAAATATGGTGACTTCTTTATTTGGCCGGAGAGTTTTAAGGTTTATTAACTACTATTATTTCGATAATAAATTGATGAGACGAATATGAAATCTAGATCAAGGTTGATGTTAGAAAAGTCTGTTTCTGCAATGTTGTCTGCTATTGAAATATACAATAAGCCTGATTTTAAATATCGCGAAGAGACATTTTCCGTTTTATGTATCAACTCTTGGGAGTTGCTTTTTAAAGCGAAAGTTTTGAACTTGGCTAGTAATAAACTAGCGTCTCTTTATGTTATGGAATATAGAAACTTAAAAAGTGGCAAGAAATCAAAGAAAAAACACCCTAAGAAAAATAGATCTGGAAACCCATTGTCGATAAATCTTTTTGAAGCATATCGAATTGTTACAGAGGAATATGGGGTGAAAATAAACCCTGCAGTATTCGATAATCTGAACACAATTACAGAGATTAGAGATAATTCAATTCACTTTGTTAATGATGATTTGCGATTGGCTTTAAAGATTCAGGAGTTAGGAAGTGCATCTCTTCAGAATTACCTGCATCTGGTAACGGCTTGGTTCGGTGATGTTCTCTCAGGCTATAATTTCTACCTAATGCCACTTTCATTTTTTAGAGGATTTAGCGAGGCTCAAGGTGTAGTTTTAAATAATAATGAGAAAAAGGTTTTAGATTTCATTAAGAGGTCTGAAGAGACTTATGATAATTATGATGAAATTGGTGACTACAACCTAACGCTCAGAATTGATGTCAAATTTCAAAGGGTTAAGAGTGATTCCGGTTTGCCTGTCAAAGTTACAAATGACCCTGGCGCAACTGCTGTGGTTTTATCGGAAGAAGATTTTTCCGATAAATACCCCTGGGATTATCAGGTGCTAAGCACTCGTCTTTCTAAGCGCTATTCAGACTTTAAAATGAATGCTCAATACCATGTAATCAGAAAGAAACTAGAAGAAAATGACAAGTTTGCTTATGAGAGACTTTTAAATCCAAAAAATCCGAGTGGCGGTAAGAAGATTTTTTACAACCCAAATATTCTGAGAGAGTTTGACCAGCATTACACGCGAATATGAAAAAACGGCGCCTATTGGCGCTATTTTTATTTCTGCTTAGCAAAAGCCCCCAATGTTCAAGCCTGTTCCAAGACACGTTTCACCAGCCATTCCACCACCTTGCAGTTATAGGTGGCAATCCCTACCTCTATGGTGTCTCCACGAGAAATTTAGCCTCCCGCTGATATTGCCTGTAAAATACCTCGCCTTGCTTTAACAGTCCTGAAGGTACTATGGAAACTCACGCGCTCGCTACTCTAGAAAATATCCTGCACGCTGCTTTGTCAGCGCCACCCACCGAAGTTCGTCGTTTATTTCACGGGCGTGGTCGCTGTTATGAGGGGCTGGAACAGCTGACCGTTGACTGGCTGCAGGGGCAGGTGTTGGTGTGTCTGTTTAAGGAGCCCTCCGAAGAGTTTCTGACAGAACTTCAGGCGCTGCTGACCCGCTGGACAGAAAGTGACCTGTGGCAGAACAGTGGCGCTACCTCATTGCTGCTGCAGCACAGGGCGAGGGAAGGTGTGCCTATGGAGCTGCTGTGGGGCACACACAACGAACAGCAGGATGTCACCGAAAGCGGCCTTAAATACCGGCTGGATCTGGGCGGTAAACAGAACAACGGTCTGTTTTTTGATATGCGTCTGGGGCGTGACTGGGTGCGGGCGCAGGCGGGTCAGAAACGGGTGTTAAATCTATTTTCATACACCTGTGGTTTCTCTGTGGCCGCGATAGCTGGCGGTGCGGATCATGTGGTGAACCTTGATATGGCCAAAGCCGCGTTAAACCGGGGACGGGAAAATCACCGTTTAAACGGCCATGATCTGAAAAACGTCACCTTTATGGGGCATGACCTGTTTAAGTCCTGGGGTAAGGTGCGTAAGTATGGCCCTTATGATCTGGTGATTATTGATCCGCCGAGCTTTCAGAAGGGGAGTTTTGCCCTGACCAAAGATTACCGCAAGATTCTGCGCCGTTTGCCGGAGCTGCTTACCGAGTCCGGTCAGGTGCTGGCCTGTGTAAATGATCCGGCGGTTACCTCACAATTTCTGATTGATGGCATGGCGGAAGAGTCCCCTGAGGTGACCTTTGATTACCGCTTGGATAATCCGCCGGAGTTCCCGGATATTGACCCTGAAGGCGGTTTAAAAGCGCTGGTGTTCAGCCGTAAAGGCTGAGCGTCATATCATCCCCCTGAATAGCCATCCGGCTGAGTTCGGCTGACTATTCAGGGACACGGCTGCTGTGTGGCTTCGGGGGATTGGGTCACTGACTTCGGGACAGAACTCGCCGTGCCAGTGGTTCTACCACCTTGGAGCCGTGGGCTCGTATGCCATCATGTTGCCATTCCGGATGCAGCCACACATTCGCGCCGTTAATCGCAGCGGCGGTTTTCAGGGATTCATCCCTGTCCACGTAATAATCCTGCTCGTAGACGATACATTCCACCGGTACGGTGTTCTTAGCCAGTTGCTTAAGGTCGTACAGTTTCGGCCAGTCATCTTTCGCAGCCAATAAATCGGCCACGGCTTTAAAGCCCTGTAGCTGGCCGTAATCCTCCAGCATATCCGGGCGCACGGTTTCACCATAAAAGCTCACCCCAAGTTGCGCTTCACCGGTTGGGGATTCTGATTCATTCAGGAGGCGAGCCGGATCAAACCCACCATGACGCTGCATTGCGCTTGCTGCTGCCCAGTTGCTGGCGGTTTGCTCGCAATAGATCGCCTCGTGCAGCAGCACATAAAGGGGATTGGTCTCGTAACTGGCCTGCTGACGGATAGGCTCGATAAAGCCGTAGCGCAGCTGAGTCTCACCGGAACCCGCCACAAAGGGGTTATCCAGCAATGCATGTACCGTGGAGAAGCCCGAAGTCGTGCCCAGCAACATGCCCAGATCAAGGAAGCGGCGGGCGGTCATCACGCCATTACGCCCCAGCGGGTAAGGGGAGGCCTCAAGCAGCTCGACAATACGTTTTACCTTGGCGATATCTTCCGGATAGGTGCGGTAATAGGTCTGACTGCGTTGGTAGACGGTGTTCACCAGCAGATCGTAGGTCGAAGGGGCATCGGCCAGCAGCATCGGCGGCAGCCCGCCGCAGATCATGACCCCCGCCAGAGCTTCCGGTTGCACGCTCAGGTAATGACAGCTGATAAAACCACCAAAGCTCTGTCCCAAGAGATACCACCTGGCACCACAAAACTCCCGGGCGCGCAGCTGCTCCAGATCCCGCACGATATTGTCTGCCCGAAACTGACTGATATAGGTCAGCTGATCTTCGGGATCGGGCAGAGATTCGCACAGTTCCGGGCCGATACCGTGACTGCGACCTGTACCGCGCTGATCCATCAGCACAACACGGAAATGATCCAGCATAAAGTCCAGCCAGGGGATGCTGTGGGGATCTTTCGGCGCTTCAAAACCGGGGCCGCCCTGCAAAAACACACATACCGGTGCGTTGGGGTGACGGGTGATTTCACGGGCAAAAAGGTTGATCTGCTGGCCTTCCGGCTGGCTGTAATCCAGTGGAACGCTAAGATTAATATCCCGGATGGTAAAAAGATTAGGCATGGAATGTCCTTGCTGTCGGTGGTCTGACGGTTTCGGCAAAAATGCTGATTGATGATTAGCGGGTAGCTTAAACGAAATACGCCCATCATCGGAGGATGATGGGCGTATCAGGGGAATATTGTCTGAAATGGTTAAGCTGAAAAGAGTTCTTCTAAGTTACTGGCCGTTAGAATCTTGCTTACCCAGAGATCCAGTTGTTTTGTATCTGCGTTATCCAATTTTGACTCTACCCATTCAGGGCAGCTACCAAACTTAAGCTCGATCAGTTTGTGCAGAGTTTGAGCTTCCCCGGCTTTTAATCCCTCTTCTCTGGCGTAACGCATTTGGCTGGCTTCATCTTTTAGAGCTCGTTCACGCACAAAAGCAAGACGACGTGCTTCGTCGTCGTCGCTCAGGCGGCGGATATGTCCGCTAACCTGTTTGACTGCTTCATTGGTAATCGATGCCATACGGGATTCCTCCTGCCAGTGCTCAAACAGGGTGATCCAGTCTTTAAGGTTCTGGTCACCTAAGCCTAAGCGGTCAGCTTTTTTCATCTCTATCAGATTCAGTTGTAAATCATTGCCGAGTTTAACATCGGGTTGTTGTTCATCTCTCAACTCAAAGCGCCAGACGGCCTGATTTTGTTGGGCAGTATCCGCAGTGTAAAGGTCAAAATCCAGTAAGTGGATACCAATCACCGCATTGAGCTCTGTGTAATCGTCTCCAGCGGATAGCTGATCCGTCAGCATTTTAGCCAGATAGTAAGCGCTTCTCTTACCCCATTCATTATAGCGACGAACCTGCATCTCAATATTATAACGGTTTCCATCGCTATCCTGTGCCAGAACATCAAGAACGATGCTTTTGCCTGTCATCTCTTCCGGGGTGATGGTGGGGTTGAGAATTTCGACTTCGGCGATTGTGGGAAGATCGGGTCTGAGATCGTTGATCAGATGCACCAGAGCATCAGGATGCTCGGTAAAAATGCGTTTGAAGATATAGTCATTCTTAGGATCGAGCAATGACTGGTTCGATTTTGTCATATCGGATTCCTTTCTTTGTCGGAATGTTCATCCTGAACAGTAACAATCAATAACCATTCTCAGATTAGGTCTATCTTTCAGGTGAGGCAATACGAAATTTTTTTATAGCTAAATTGAATAAAAGTCATGAATCAAATAGTTATTTGGCAATAAGCAAAGATTATTAGTCATTTAAAACATGATCCGTATAATGCGCTGCCTTGATGGTAAGTCACCCTGTTAATTCACTGAGTTGTGAGTTTGAAATGAAAAATAATTCTGTTGTGCAGCCTTCCGCACTGGCGTTAGTGCCTATGCTGCTGTTTTTGTCGCTGTTTATCGGTAGCGGCCTGTATTACCAGTCCATCGGAACGGATTTCGCCTTCTATCAGATCTCGGCTCCGGTAGCGATTCTGCCGGCTATCGTGCTGGGTCTGTTGCTAGCTAAAGGTGCGCTCAATGACCGCATCGAAACCTTTATTAAGGGTGTGGGTGATAACACCATTATCACCATGGTGCTGATCTACCTGCTGGCGGGTGCCTTTGCATCGGTTGCCAAAGCAGTGGGCGGTGTGGATGCCACGGTTAACTTCGGCCTGAGTGTGATTCCGCCATCTCTGGTTCTGCCGGGTCTGTTTGTGATCTCTGCGTTTGTGGCAACGTCCATGGGCACCTCCATGGGTACGATTGCCGCGATTGCGCCGATTGCGATGGGCCTGACGGAAGCGACCGATCTGCCACTGCTGCTGACCATAGGTACGGTGATCGGCGGTGCGATGTTCGGTGATAACCTGTCCATCATCTCGGATACCACCATTGCAGCGACCCGTACTCAGGGTTGTGAGATGAAAGACAAATTCCGTCTTAACCTGAAAATCGCGCTGCCTGCAGCGGCTCTGACACTGATCTGGTTGTTCGTGCAGGGTAGTGGTGCTCAGGTTGAAGCGCCGGGGGATTACAGCTTTATTCAGGTGCTGCCATATCTGGCCGTTCTGATTCTGGCGGTTAGCGGTCTGAATGTGATGCTGGTGCTGTTCACCGGTATCATTCTGGCCGGTGGTATCGGTCTGGTTCAGATGGATGAGTTCACCCTGGCGACGCTGTCCAAAGAGATCTATGCCGGTTACACCGGTATGCAGGAGATTATGATCTTGTCCCTGTTCATCGGTGGTCTGGGCGCGCTGATGAAGTCTCAGGGTGGTCTGGAATGGATCGGTAAGCAGATCGACCGTATCAGCAACAAAGGTGACGGCCACAACCCCCGTGCTGGTGAAGTGAGTATTGGTGCTTCCGTGGTGCTGACTAACCTGTGTACTGCGAACAACACCGTTGCCATCATTATTGCCGGTAGTCTGGCGAAAGATATCGCCACCCGCTATGGCGTAGACCCACGTCGCAGCGCGAGTCTGATGGATATCTTCTCCTGTGTGGTACAGGGCATTATCCCTTACGGCGCGCAGATGCTGCTGGCGGCTTCTATCGCAGGTATCTCACCGCTGGAGCTGGTGACAGCGGTTCAGTACTGCTGGTTGCTGGGTGCGATGGCGATTGTGTCGATTGTGCTGGGCTTTCCAAAGGCGAAAAACGCTTAAGCCTGATTTCAAAAAAAGCTTAAATTCGACGGCTCTCATCTGAGAGCTAAAAAGAGGCTCTGATCGCTGAAAGGTGATCAGAGCCTTTTTTATGGCTGCTGGCTTGAGGGCAAGGTGAACAGAAACAAGATCAAACCTAGGCAAGATCAAACTGAGGATTGCTTCTGCCAGTCCGAAGGGCTTAAACCAAACCACTCTTTAAAGCGGCGGCTGAATACGGCAAGCTCTGAATACCCCAGCTGAAGCGCCAATGTGGTCAGGGAAACCTGACGTTGCTGTAGCTGGCGCACCGCTTCTTTTTTTCTGACCTCTTCCAGCAGATCCCGAAAGCTGGTGTTCTGATCTTTTAACAGCCGCTGCAGCTTTTTGGGATGCAGCCCGACGCAGGTAGCGACATTCTCTTTATTGCATTCGCCTGTCGAGAGCAGCATGCGAATCGCGCTTTCCGCCTGATCCAGCGTTTGTCGCCCGGGATCGTCATTCTGATGGCTGGTCGAGGCCGACAGGGCCTTGTCCAGCAGCTGATCGATCAGTTTGTCATTAATCGCGGGTTTAAGGGCCAGTACCCATGCAGGGAAGTAGAGGGCATCGTACTCCGCGCCAAACACCAGATCACAGTGAAAGACCTGCTCAAAGAGAGCAAGGCCTCTTTGAGGGGCGGGTTGTCGCAGGCTGATACGGTGGATTTTGCATTGCGGGCCTGCCAGCTCCTGAAACACCTTATGGATTGCGCCCACCGTCACCTGTGCCTTTTGCGGATAATCGGCACCGCTCTGGCTCAGATTGATAAAGCGCAGCTCGCACTCATCCTCCTTTGATGGGGGCTGGTCGATCTGGCTCAGCTGCAGGGCGAGTCCTTCCACATGCAGATAGAGATACTTCTCGGCGATTCTGAGGGCGTCCAGCACACTATCCTGACGGGACATATAAGCCCCCATCAGCCCAAGCGTGGCAAGACTCTGTTTCTGACTCAACTTGAGTCCAAACACCGGATCACCGGAGGCTTTGGCGGCCAGCTCAACAATGGTCAGATAATCCTCATAGCGAATAAAGCTGTCCGGTTCCCGCAGTTGAGAGGGCAGTAGCCCTACCTGCTCCAGCAGGGCGTTGGGATTCAGGTTGTAGCTGCGCACCAGATCGGTAAAACCTTCCAGACTGGCCGCGCGTATAAAGCGTTCCCGCATTGGCGTATTCTCTATTTTTCAGGAGACAGGGTTTTGTTATTCAGAGTTTTTGTTATTCAGGTTTTGGATATCAATGTCTGATCACCTGTCCCAGATAATCAAATGCTTGTCCTAAAATATCAAGCCTTAAAGTTTGAGATCAGAGATAGTAGCCATATTCGATAAACCTTTGCCCCGGTCTGTGAGGAAGAACTATGAACACGTCGGTACAGGATAAAGCGCTCTTGGAACCTCAAATGTCAGAACCTCAAATTTCTGCTTTCCAGGCATCGGATCACCCGGAGCTGGCCGAGGCGCTGACACTGCAGCGGGCGGCATTTCGGATGCACGGTCAGGAGAGCTATCAGCAGCGCCGAGAGCATCTGACTAATCTTAAGCGCCTGCTGCTGGAGAATCGCGAGCAGATCGTTGAGGCGATCAACAAGGATTACGGCAACCGTTCCTATCATGAAACCATGATCGCCGAGATCATCACGGTGGCAGACGATATCGATCACACCCTGAAAAGCCTGAAAAAGTGGATGAAGGTTCAGCGTCGTAAGATCGATTTTATGCTCTATCCGGGGGCGAAGAATCGTGTGATTCCTCAGGCGGTGGGTGTGGTTGGCCTGATCATTCCCTGGAACTTCCCCCTGAATCTGAGTTTTTCCGGCTTGTCAGCGGCGTTTGCGGCAGGCAACCGTGCCATGGTGAAAATGTCGGAGAACTCTATCCATCTGAGTGAGCTGCTGATCCAGCTGGCACCGAAGTATTTCTCTGCGGACAAGCTGCAGTTCTTCACTGAGACCGGCAGTGTGGGTATCGCCTTCTCAAAATTGCCCTTTGATCATCTGATGTTTACCGGTTCCGGCCAGACCGGCCGTAAAGTGATGGCGGCTGCGGCAGAACATCTGACGCCGGTAACCCTGGAGCTGGGTGGTAAATCTCCGGCGGTGATCGACCCTGAATATCCGCTGGCGAAGGCCGTTGAGCGCCTGATGTTTGTGAAGCAGTTTAACGCCGGTCAGATCTGCACCACGGTGGATTATGTTTTTGTTCATGAACAGCAGTTAAATGCCTTTATTGCCGAGGTACAGCGCTGGGTTAACCATCATTGCGCCAATATTCACAGCAGGGATTACACCTCGGTGATTGATGATCGTGCTTTTCAGCGATTGCTGGAAACACTGGATGATGCCCGTGAGAAGGGCGCAGAGGTAATCAACCTGACGGGTCAGGAGCCCGATGCCGCCACTCGCAAGTTGCCACTGACGCTGGTACTGAATTCAACGGATGAGATGATCATCGACCAGCGGGAAACCTTCGGCCCGATTCTGATGGTGAAAACCTATACCGATCCGCAGCAAGTGATCGATTACGTCAATGATCGGGATCGTCCGCTGGCGCTCTATCCCTTCAGCTACAACAAGCCGCTGGTAAACCGCTATATCAGCAATATTCTTTCCGGTGGGGTATCGGTAAACGATGCGCTCTTCCATGTGGGTCAGCATGATCTGCCTTTCGGTGGTATTGGTGGCAGCGGTATGGGGCATTATCACGGCTACGAGGGCTTTCTGACCTTCTCCAAACTGCGCCCTGTCTTCTATCAGGCACCCTTTTCCGGCATGAAATTCCTGATGCCGCCATACGGTAAAACTGCGGATCGTATGCTGGGGCTGATCGCCAAGCTTAAGCTCTAGCTGCTGGCCCGGATCTTTATAGATCCGGGCATTCTGCTGCACTTGCAGTCTGTTTTCCTTACAGCCTCATGTCTTATGCCGCTCAGGTTCCCTTGGGATCTGATGTGGCAGCGTGCGGCTGTGCACTCACCGGACCGGTGAGCGCCTGACATTTTCGACCTCAACAACAATAAAAAGAGTAAAAAGATGACCCAAATCCACGATAACTCCGGAGTTTCCGGTACCCAAGCCTTTGATTTTGACCAGGTCGTGATTGGTTCTGGTTTTGGCGGATCGGTCAGTGCCCTGCGCCTGACGGAAAAAGGCCATCGGGTTCTGGTGCTGGAAAAAGGTATACGGCGTCGTGATGATGAATTTGCCGAAACCAATCTGGATCAGAAAAACTACCTCTGGATGCCTAAGCTTGGCTGGAAGGGCATTGTCCAGTTTACCTTTACCCGAAAAGTGACTGTGCTGCATGGGGTGGGTGTTGGTGGCGGTTCTCAGGTCTATGCCAATGTGCACCTGATTCCTGATCGTTCCGTGTTTCAGTCGCCATCCTGGCAGCAGGTGCGCACGGACTGGTTTGAGCAGCTTCAGCCGTTTTACCGGCTGGCGAAACGTATGTTGGGTACGGCGAGAAACAGCTACACCAATATTGCGGACGACACTCTGAAAGTTATCGCAGAAGAAAACGGACGGGGAGACAGCTTTAAGACGGTCAATACCGGCGTATTCTTCCCGCAGGCTGACGGCGTTGAGGGAAAAACAGTCGCTGATCCCTATTTTGATGGTGATGGCCCGGATCGAACGACCTGTAACTTCTGCGGCAGTTGCATGATAGGTTGCCGTAATAATGCCAAAAACACCCTGCTGAAAAACTACCTTTACTTTGCCGAGCGCAACGGCGCTGAGATCAGAGCAGAGTCTGAGGTGCTGAAAATTGAGCCGATCAAACAACAGGGCAGCGGCGATGGCAGCGAAGGCTACCGGCTGACGATACGTGAGGGGTTGGGGCGGAAGAAGCGAATCTATACTCTGACGACGCAGGGGGTGGTGGTTTCCGCTGGTGTGATGGGAACCGTTCCTATGCTGCTGAAAATGCGCGATCAGCTGAAAAGCCTGCCGGCGATCTCAAATCGTCTTGGTCAGCAGATCCGCACTAACTCGGAAACACTGACCACGGCGAACAATACTCAGCATAAGGTGAGTGATGGCGTCAGTATCAGCTCCTTTATCTCCGTGGATAAGGACACCAATATGGAGATTACCCGATACCGGGAGGACTCTGATGGCACCTGGCTCTACCTGCCCTATGTGCCTATGGTCACGGGTACCGGCGTGGCACGTTTTCTGAAATTTGTGGGTAATACGCTGCTGCACCCCCTTAAAACCTGGAAAGTGCTGCGCTTCAAAGGTAAAGCCCGTAACTCTATTTTGTTTTTGGTCATGCAGACTTCAGAAGCTTTTATCCATCTGGAATGGCGACGTCCCTGGTGTAAGTTCTTCCGTAAAGGATTGAGTGCCGTTCAGAAGTCCGACGACAGTCCGCTATCGGTCTCTTTCCCCGCAGCGGAAAAGGCAACTAAACAGTTTGCGGAAAAGCTTGGTGGTGAGCCGGGTTCTGCCCTGACGGAGATCCTGACAGGGGCTCCTATGACGGCCCATATCATGAGTGGTGTGCCCATGGGACGGGATGCCATGACCGGTGTCGTAAATGATAAAGGCGAAGTCTTTGGTTATCAGAATCTCAGGGTTGTCGATGGCTCTGTGATACCCGGTAATCTGGGGGTGAATCCGTCGCTGACCATTACGGCGCTTTCGGAATACATCATGAGCCACGTACCTGTCCATAATCAGGCGCTTGCGGAACAGGTTCAGCCGATTCGTTTTTCGCAGCCTTCAGAATCTCAGCAAAAGGTGCTGGATGAAGCCTTCGACGGGGTTGTTAACAAGACGGTTGTTGAAGACGCTATGAATTGTTGAAGATGTTCTGAATTAACGCCCTGAGGCATTCTGATCAGTCCCGGAACCCAAGGCCTTAACCGGCTTTGGGTTTATAGGATCAACAGGTTCTGACTAAGGTTTGCTATGGCAGCGTTTTAATTCACTGATCAACTCTTTGATGAGGGGAGTTAAAACCGCATTCTTTAGTGTTATCAGCATCACAGGGATCTCGTAATGATACCGCTCTGGCAAAATCGCTTTTAGCTGACCCTTTTCGACCCATTGGTTCGCATAATGCTCTGGCAGATAACCGATAAACCGGCCGGACAGCACCATATGTGCGATGCCCTGATCATGGTAAGCCGTGGCGGTATTCTGATAGTTCAACCCGTCATTTCGGGTTTCTTTATCCCTCTGATAGTGGCTGGAAACAATTTCAGCCTCCTGTAGCAAGGCTTCCCGGGCATCATCAGCGCAATCAAACAACGGATGCTCTGAAGAGCAATACAAGTAGTTCACTTCGTCCTGTAACGGGTAGTAGTCCAGCCCACGAATATGATGACGGCTCACACCCAGCCCCACCATAGAACGCCCGCTGATAACCGATGTTTCAACTTCCCTTGCTTCACACACGTTGATTTCAAACTGAATGGAATCGCTTTTGTCTCTGAGTGCTGCGATCGCTTTTGAGATTCCACAGCGCGGATCGTTAACCAGATTATCAATGGTGGCGATGGTGACACGGCCTGTCAGTTCATTTTTGGAACTGGCAACGGTCGCGGCAAAGGCTTCGCACTGTCTGAGTAGTTCGAGACTGGCCTGATAGGTGACACGTCCGGGTTCTGTGATCTCAAAACCGCTTCGTCCACGCTTGCATAACGTCAGGCCGAGCCGGATCTCAAGGTCAGACAGATGGGAGCTGATGGTTGAACGACCGATGTTTAGCCTTGATTCCGCTGCCGATAAACCGCCGGATTCAACAATAGCGACAAAGATTCTTAAGAGTTTTAAGTCGACATCATGGATCTGCATATAAGAATTTCTCCGCTGCGTTGCAGCTCTCATCTTTTGTTCGGTGGCTTTTGTTTGATAACGATTATTTTAGTTCGATAAATCCGGAATAACGCTCGGATATTCTTTATCTATAAAACTTAAGTTGCAAGATATAGTTCTCCCAGCAGCTACATTTTCACCGGAGAACTATAAAAATGACGTTTAAATACGGGATAGATACCCTCACTGTTGAATGGGTTAACGATATCGCCAATGGCTCTGTTGAAACGGAGCTGTGTCAGGAAGCCAAAGACAAAATCAACACCAGCCGGAAAAATGTTGAGCATATGGCCAGCTCAGATTCTGCGGTATATGGCATCAATACCGGTTTTGGCCCTCTGTGTGACACCCAGATCTCTCCTGCTGAGACCAATCTGCTACAAAAAAACCTGCTGATCACCCATGCGGTTGGGGTAGGTAGCCCCATCGACAAATCCATCTCTAAACTGATGCTGATCACCAAAATTCATGCATTAAGTCAGGGATTTTCGGGTATTCGTCTTGAAGTCGTTGAGAGAATGCTCAAATTTTTGGAGCTGGATCTGATTCCTGTCGTACCAGAGCAGGGTTCAGTGGGTGCTTCAGGAGATTTAGCACCACTTTCACATCTGTTTTTACCCTTAATCGGTGAAGGTGAGTTCTGGCAGGGTTCAGAAACAGTACCGGCTATCTCTCTGTTAAAAGCGCATAACTTAGCGCCTATGGAGCTTGAAGCTAAAGAAGGGCTGGCGCTGATTAACGGCACTCAATTTATCCTGTCTCACGCCATTACCGCACTGGTTAAAATGCGTTACCTGCTGGATTTAGCCGACTTAGCAGGCGCTATGAGCATTGAAGGTATGCAGGGGAGTTCTTCACCGTTCAGAGCCGAACTGCACGAGACCCGTCCGTTTCCGGGTTGCGTAGAAGTGGCCGCCAGAATGCGGGGCTTTTTTGGCGGTTCCCAGAATATGGCATCGCACACCAATTGTGATCGAGTACAAGACCCGTACTCGCTGCGTTGTATTCCTCAGGTGCATGGTGCATCCCGAAACGCCTACAAACATCTGAAAGAGTTAGCTGAGATCGAAATGAACTCAGTGACGGATAACCCCATTGTTATCAGCCAGGAAGAAGCCATTTCCGGTGGTAGCTTCCACGGTCAACCTCTGGCGATGGCCTTGGATTATGTGTCTATCGCGGCGGCTGAGCTGGGTAATATCGCTGATCGTCGTTGTTATTTACTGCTTGAGGGCATGCACGGCCTGCCAAGAATGTTAACGGAATCCGGTGGTTTAAACTCTGGCCTGATGATTCCTCAATATGCCACCGCAGCTTTAGTCACTGAAAACAAATCACTCTGTTTCCCGCCATCAGCTGACAGCGTACCAACCTCCATGGGGCAGGAAGATCACGTCTCTATGGGCAGTATTTCGGGTCGTAAACTCAATCAGATCCTGGGCAATCTGGATAAGATTCTGGCCATTGAGCTGATGTATGCCGCCCAGGCGATCGATTTCAGACGTCCGAATACCTGTTCCGAGGTGATCGAGCAGAACCATCAGATTATCCGTCGCAAAGTCGCCAAATTAGAAGAAGACAGACTGCTAAAACCTGACATCGACGCCATGATCGAGCTGGTTCAGACGCAGGCGCTCTGTGTCGATTCGCCAGTAAAACACGCTTAAACCGGGAAAACATAAGGAGACGCTGACAATGAATGATATCCATCTTTTTCAACAAACGATTAAGCAAGGCATCCCTGCGAGTTTACCCGCTGCAAGGCCGTACCCTGAGAACGCCAACCGGGCGCCGAAACGAAAAGATATTTTAAGTACGGAAGAAAAACAGCTGGCGGTGCGCAATGCGCTGCGTTACTTCCCGAAAGAGTGGCATGCAGAACTGGCTCCTGAGTTTGCGAAAGAGCTGAACGACTATGGCCGGATCTATATGTACCGCTTCAAGCCAGAGCACTCGTTAAAAGCTCGCTCAATCGAGGATTATCCGGCTAAGTGCCAGCAGGCCGCTGCGATCATGCTGATGATCGACAATAACTTAGATCCGGCGGTGGCTCAGCACCCGGAAGAATTGATCACCTATGGCGGCAATGGTGCGGTATTCCAGAACTGGGCACAGTATCTTCTGACCATGAAGTATCTGAGTGAGATGGAATCGGATCAGACGCTGCATATGTATTCCGGCCATCCTATGGGTCTGTTCCCTTCTTCTGAAGAGGCACCAAGAGTCGTTGTGACGAACGGCATGATGATCCCGAACTACTCCAAACCGGATGATTGGGAAAAATTCAATGCTCTGGGTGTGACCCAATACGGCCAGATGACAGCCGGATCCTTTATGTACATAGGTCCGCAGGGCATCGTTCACGGTACAACCATCACAGTGATGAATGCCTTCCGTAAAGTGCTGAATAAAGGTGAAAGCCCGAAAGGTAAGATCTTCTTAACTGCAGGTCTGGGCGGTATGAGTGGTGCTCAGCCTAAAGCGGGCAACATTGCTGACTGTATTACTGTCTGTGCGGAAGTGAACCCTAAAGCGGCGATTAAACGCCATGAACAGGGCTGGGTAGACGAGCTGGTTGATAATATGCCGGATTTGGTTGCCCGTGTTCGCAAAGCACAGGAAAACGAAGAGGTGGTCTCCATCGCCTTCATCGGTAACGTCGTCGACGTTTGGGAAAGCTTCCTGGCTGAAGATATCTTCGTTCATTTAGGTTCTGACCAGACTTCTCTGCATAACCCCTGGTCCGGTGGTTACTACCCAGTGGATATCAGCTATGAAGAATCAAACCGCCTGATTCGTGAAGAGCCGGAAGTCTTTAAAGAAAAAGTACAGGCCACGCTGAAACGCCACGCCGATGCGGTCAATAAGCATACGGCTAAGGGCACCTATTTCTTCGATTACGGTAATGCCTTCCTGCTTGAAGCATCGCGTGCAGGCGGTGATGTGATGGCTGAAAACGGTATCGACTTCAAATATCCCTCTTATGTTCAGGATATTCTGGGGCCGATGTGTTTTGACTACGGTTTTGGTCCCTTCCGCTGGGTTTGCACTTCAGGGAATCCGGATGACCTGGATAAAACCGATGAGATTGCGGCGAAGGTGCTGGAACGCATCATGCGGGATTCTCCGGAGGAGATTCAGCAGCAGATGCAGGACAACATCACCTGGATCAAGGACGCGAAACAGAACAAACTCGTGGTTGGCTCACAGGCGCGTATCCTCTATGCCGATGCACAGGGCCGGGCAGAAATTGCCAAAGCCTTTAACGATGCCATTAAAGCCGGTGAGATTGGGCCTGTGGTATTAGGCCGTGATCATCACGATGTCAGTGGTACAGACTCCCCATACCGTGAAACCTCAAATATCTATGATGGCAGCCGTTTTACCGCGGATATGGCGATTCATAACGTGATTGGCGATGGCTTCCGGGGGGCAACCTGGGTATCGATTCACAATGGTGGTGGTGTTGGCTGGGGTGAAGTGATCAACGGCGGTTTCGGTATGCTGCTGGATGGTTCTGAGGCCGCTGAGCGTCGCCTTAAAAATATGCTGTTCTTTGACGTAAACAACGGCATTGCACGACGCAGTTGGGCACGGAATAAAGAAGCTGATTTCGCCATTAAGCGCGAAATGGAACGCACGCCTAAACTGAAAGTCACTCTGGCCAATCAGGTTGATGATGACCTGCTGGAAGGCCTGAACTTCTAACCTTTTGATTGCCTGTACCGAAATGCCATCCGTTTAACGGATGGCATTCAAATTATCGCGAGAAGAAAGAGAGTGCCTCATGACAAGATCGGATACCGTGATGAATCAGAACAAGACTGATGCCCATCGCTGTGACCTTCTAATACACAACGTGTCTTTGGCGACTATGGATTACGAAACGTCAGAGTCGGTATCGCCTTATGGTCAGTTAGAGGGTGGTCAGTTAGAAGGTGGTCAGTTAGAGAATGGTGTCTTGGCTGTCACGGCAGGGCGTATCAGCTGGGTCGGGGCGGCAGCAGAAGCTCCCGAGTTTGACGCGATTGAACGGATAGATGGACAGGGAGGCTGGCTAACACCGGGTCTGATCGATAGCCATACGCATCTGGTTTATGGCGGCAGTCGTGCCCGTGAATTTGAGTGGCGTTTACAGGGGGTGTCTTATGAAGAGATCGCCCGTAAAGGCGGTGGCATTGTCAGTACCGTGACCGCCACCAGAGCGGCTTCTGAGGAAGAATTGTTTGCTTCAGGTTTAAAGCGATTACAGCGTCTGATGGCTGAAGGGGTAACAACGGTAGAGATCAAATCAGGCTATGGCCTTGATACAGAAACTGAGCTGAGAATGCTGAGGGTGGCCGGTCAGCTGGCAGAACATACCGGTCTGACGATCAAACGAACGTTTCTGGGGGCGCATGCGGTTCCTGCCGAGTACAAACATGACCCGGATGCCTATCTGGATATTGTGATCAATGAAATGCTGCCCTTAGTCGCAGAGCAGCAACTGGCCGATGCGGTGGATGTGTTCTGTGAAGGTATTGGTTTTTCACCAGAGCAAACCCGACGCTTATTCGAAGCCGCGGTAAAACACGGCTTGCCGGTAAAAGGGCATGTTGAGCAGTTGAGTGATCTCAAAGGGGCGGTACTGGCGGCAGAGTTTAATGCCTTGTCTGTCGATCACCTTGAATATCTCGCGGAAGAAGATTTACCGGTATTAAAGCAGGCCAGAACCGTTGCTGTGATGCTGCCGGGGGCTTTTTATTGCCTGAAAGAGACCCAACTGCCACCGATAAAAGCGTTGTTTGAACACAATATTCCGGTGGCGGTCTCAACGGACCTGAACCCGGGAACATCACCTGTGGCATCTCTGCTGCTCGCGATGAATCAGAGCTGTGTGTTATTTGGACTGACACCGGAGCAGGCACTGGCGGGCACTACCTGTCATGGCGCAAAGGCATTGGGGTTAGAAAACAGCAAAGGTGTACTTAAAGTGGGTTATGACGCGGATCTTGTGTTGTGGTCAATCGAGCACCCCAGTGAACTCAGCTACGGCATTAATATGCACCGTCCTTCAAAAATCTGGCTGGCGGGGCAGGAAGTGAAAGGAAACGGAGTAAATCAATGACCTATAACCCTGCAGATATGATGGTATGGACTGGTCGGGTTGATAGTGAAGAGGCTGGTGTCAGCACGCGCTGGCATCAGGAGATCAGCCCATTACCCGCGGACGGTGTTGAGTCGGGTAGCATTGCCATTCTGGGTTTTGCCTGTGATGAAGGCGTGCGCAGGAATAAAGGGCGACAGGGGGCTAAAGAAGGCCCTGCTGCCATTCGTCAGGCATTGTCCAATGCCGCCTGGCACCTGCCGGTTAAAGCCTGGGATGCGGGTGATATCCGTTGTGACGATACGTCAATGGAAGTCGCGCAAAATCAGCTGGCGGCTAAAATCACCTTCCTGCTGGATAATGGGCTTAAACCTGTTGTACTGGGCGGTGGCCATGAGATCGCCTGGGGCAGTTATCAGGGCGTGGCACAGCATATTTACGCTGAAGAGAAGAGTGCCCGTATTGGTATTGTTAATCTGGATGCGCATCTGGATTTGCGTAATCCGGATATTCAGCCCAGTTCAGGCACGCCGTTTCGCCAGATTGCTCAATGGTGCCATGCCAATAACAAAGCGTTTCATTACTACTGCATTGGCGTTAACGAAACCGCTAATACTCAGGCGTTGTTTGAATTTGCCCGCGAGCAGGGGGTTAAATGGCGTCTGGATCGTGATTGTAAAGCCACGGATCTGGAAGCCATTCGGCAGGACATGAAGGACTATCTTGCAGAGCTGGATTACCTCTATCTGACGATCTGTCTGGATGCCTTCAGTGTGGCCGTAGCCCCGGGTGTCAGCGCGCCGTCCGTTATGGGGCTGGATGCAGTGACCGGATGTGAAATCATTCGCCTGATACTTAAAGAAGCCGCTGCAGCGAATGTCCCGGTGGTACTGACGGATATCGCTGAATGTAACCCTCTGCTGGATGACGATGATCGCACCGCCAGACTGGCTGCGAGGCTGGTGGCGGAGATTAGTCAGGAACTGACCCAGGGGCTGCCTCAGGAGTTGCCCGGGTAACCGTATAGAAGCAGCCTTAAGGCTGTTCCAGGTTTATTTTTCAGTGTGTTGTGTCCTCCGGCCACGCTTTTTTGTAGACTCTTTTAAAGCTGTGTTTGAGCTATTGTTATATTTCTCTTACATTATTCTTAGTCCATCGCTTTTTTGTGTGGCGGTGGATGGCTTTATCCGGTTTAAAAACAAAAAGTCTGAACGTCCGTTATTGCGTGTGATGTGTGACTTCCAATCAGCACGATTTCCGGTGTGTTGGAAGATTTCAGGATAGCGGCTGATCTCAACTGGGATCAGGTTTCAGGGAGCGTTAAGGAGACACTCATGCAGCAACGATGGACAGGTGTGCTCAGACAGGCCCACCGACTGAATTTTATCCCCCGCGCGACCGCTTTTTGTCGCCGTGTTTCCCAAAAGCGAATCTTGGGTGTGGCCGCTGTTTTGCTGGTCGTCTCTCAGCCTGCATCGGCGGCTTTGCATAACAATGCTCAGCTGGCGGAACAGCGTCAGTTATTCGAGCAGCTTTCCGATCAGGTTTCCAAAGGGCGTTTATCTCAGGTACGTCAGAATCTTGATGCGCTGGAAAATTATCCGCTAAAACCCTATCTGGAAGCCCAGGTGATCTCCCGTCAGCTGGAATCTCTGAGTGCCGAACAGGTTAATCGCTTCATTGAACAGAATATGCACCTGCCGGTGGCCGAGAGTCTGCAACAGAAGTGGCTCAATACCCTGGCCGCCCGCAATGACTGGGAGGGTTATCGCCAGTCTTATCAGCTGTTTCAGCCCCGTGGCAATCACTATAAGTGTCTGATGCTGAAAGCGGAGATGAAGCAGGGCTATCTGGCGACCCAGCTGGATAAGGTGGCTGAAGTCTGGGTGCAGGGGGAATCGCAACCGAAAAGCTGTGACTCTGTGTTTGCCTATTGGCAGCGTAGGGGCGGCCTGACCTCTCCGGTTGCCGAGATACGTTTCTGGAATGCGGTACGCGAGCGCAATTTCTCGCTGGCACGTTTCGCAGAAAAAAAGATCGATCAGCCCGATGGTAAGAAAAGTGCCCGCCTGTTGTGGCAGGTGCGCAGTAATCCGGAGCGCTGGTTAAAGCCGAAAACCTTCTCCGCCTCTAACCATACCCACCGTATTATCGTGGATTATGCCGTGCGTCGTCTGGCGCAAAAGGATATGCGGCTTGCTGCCCGTCGCTGGCTTTCCCTGCGGGATCATCTTAACTTTTCCCCGGAAGAGAAGGCGGAGCTGAATCACTATCTGGGCGTGCGTCTGGCGCTTCGCTTCTATGATGATGCCCCTGAACTGGTGGCCAAAATCGATCCTGATTTTCAGGATGTTGAGATTACCGAATGGCGCATCCGACTGGCATTGAGCCAGCAGGACTGGGTTCAGGTTCAGCACCTGATCGCCAAGCTGCCGGAAGAGGAGCAACTGACCAGTCGTTGGCGCTATTGGATGGCGGTAGCGGGTCAGAACCTGACAGGCCAGTCGCAGGATGCCCAGTTTGCCGAGATCGCGGTAGACCGCAGTTACTATGGATTTCTCGCCTCGGAACAGCTGGGACAGCCTTTCAGTCTGAATTATGAACCGGCCTCTTTCTCCGCCAGTCTGCAACAGAATCTCCTGTTATTACCTTCGGTTCGCCGCATGTATGAGCTGGTTCAGCTGGAGGAGTTCAGTTATGCCCGTCAGGAGTGGAATCTTCTGTTCCCGACGTTGAGTGATGAACAGAAATATGCACTGTCTCATCTGGCCGGTCGTTGGCAGTGGCACTCTCAGGCGATTGCCGGTGCGGCGCAGATCCGTAAGTGGAATGATCTGCAACTGCGCTTCCCGCTGGAATATGCCGAGCTGTATCAGCAGTTCTCCGACAAGCAGAAGATTCCCCTGAACTGGGCGCTGTCTATTACCCGTCAGGAGAGTGCCTTTAATCCGCTGGCGCGGTCCGGAGTGGGGGCTATGGGGTTGATGCAGCTGATGCCGAAGACCGCCAAGCAAACTGCGCGTAAGATTCGTCAAAGCCTGAAGAAAACCAAAGAGCTGTATAACCCAGCGACCAATATCGCTCTGGGTACGGCGTACCTGGCTCAGATGCTGGATCGCTTTGATGGCAGCCGTATCTACGCCACCGCAGCTTATAACGCCGGGCCGTATCGGGTGAAAGGCTGGCTGAAAAAACGTGGTCATCTTCCGCTGGACATCTGGGTGGAAGTGATCCCCTACGAAGAAACCCGCATCTACGTACAGCGTGTACTGGAATACGGTGTCGTCTACGACATGATGGCCAATCGCCCAACCCGCTTGCTGGATGACAACGAACGTCAGCTGCTGGCGTTAAATCTGCCTGAAGGCGGTGATGTTGTGCTGGATTAGAATCTCGTACTATTAAAGCCGCACATCCTCTGTGCGGCTGTCTTCTTCAGAACGCCTTGTTTAGAATAAAGATTCCGGACGGATCTGGAAGGACAGGGAATGACAACATATATTGCTGATGGATATGGCGCGGGTTGCGATTCGTTATGGTCTGATGAGCTAGGTAAACCAGTCTCTAACATACCGATCAGGAAATACCTTTGGTTTGATGGCCGAATAACCAATGGCCAGTTAAGTCGGCAGATGCTGTTGCTATATAGTGGCGACTATTATTCTTTGCTGAACCATCAGGCGTATTATCTCGATCTTATTTCCCGCAAAGTTTATGAGCAGAATCTGGTTCATCTAGAAACCCTTGGATGGAACCGAATAAGCCTTGTTGAGATTGATGTTGAGCTGTTCCCCTTTGGTTTCCTGACGTTGCTTGAGCCGGAGTTGGATTGGGGAATCTACCATGGCGGCAGTGGAGGCAGGATAGCGGCAGGTTTTTATGCTGAGAGTCACAAAATACGTGCTTCTATCCAGCATGCAATAGATCTTGATTCCAGATCAGGTGGGGCCATTAATTCTTTATACTTCTCTGCAGATGGTGAATTGGAGCTACAGGAGTTCCGGCCAGTTCATCAGGGCATGTGTGATATTATTAAATCTGAAGCGGAATTAATGGCTAAAGGCTTGTCTGATAAGCTGGCCACCGGAGGTTCTATGAAATATTCAGGCTGCAGTACTTCTTCAGCGGAAGAAGCTAAGCACATCAGTGCTAAAGAGATGATTGAAATAGAAGAGAAGCGCCGGAAGCAGCGCAGGTTTTTGGCTACCCCTGAGGGAGCCGTGCGCAGAAAGCGTCTTATCCGGCAGGTTACCTCAGCCTGACCTTATGAACACAGCAGAAAAGTGGCCTTAGAGCCACTTTTTTTGTTTCTAGCAGTTGCTGGCCGTCACTTAGGGAACCCCGGCGTTTTGCCATAGACTAAGAACATATCGTTATTATTTTTGTTAAGGGTGTGTGATTCAGTTATGGGTTTCAAAATCAGTAAGCTCTATAAGCATTACAAGCGCCTGAAAAGCCTTATCAGTGTTTTTAAAAAAGGTTTTAAGGCGGTGCGTTGGCTGTTTGGCGCCTATAAAAAACAATCCGCTAAGAAGAAAACGCAGAGTAGCGTGCAGGGGGATAAAGCTCAGCGGGAAGAGTATGTGACCCGCGAGCCGAAGGGCTGGCAGCATAAGGCCTCGGAAAAGGTAAGAGGTTGGGCGGAAGAAGCCAAATCCGGTAAAGGTTGGCAGGAGAACTTTCGCTCCGGGGGGAACCCTTATCGAGGAGCATCTCGCTGGCAACCGCCAAAAAGTGCAGCGCCCTATCTGAAAAGTATTCACCGAGCCGAGCAGGAACAGGGTATTCCTTCCGGTGTGCTGGCGCGTCTGATCCATCAGGAGTGCCGGTACCGTGAGGATATTATCTGCGGCAAGGTGGTGAGTTCTGCTGGAGCGGTGGGGATCGCTCAGATTGTGCCCCGCTGGCATCCGGAGGCCCGCCCGCTGGATCCTGAACACAGCATCTTCTACGCTGCCCGATACCTGGCGCAGCTGAATCGTCAGTTTAACGACTGGCCGACCGCTTTAGCGGCCTACAACTGGGGGCCGGGTAATGTCAGCAAAGCCCGAAAACAGCATGGTGGTCGCTGGTTGGATAAAGCGCCAAAAGAAACCCGTAACTACGTCAGTCAGATCGGACAGGATACTGGTTTGTTATAAGTTTTACCCCCCCCCCCCCCCGCCTTTCCCTCAAAGAAGCCTTCAAAGCAGTTCAGTATCGTGAGCTGCTTCTCTTTTGTTAGTCGGAACTGGTTAATGATCCCTGTTAGAATACGGCGCTAATTTGCCCGTTAAGGATACGTCATGGGTTCTGTGCCAGCTGTTCTAAAGACTCCGTTTATTGCTTCTGCCACCGTTGTGTTCTCTCTTATATTGTCCGGCTGCGGTGGGGTTGATATCCCAGCTTATCAGGGGCCTAACGACAGATCGTCCTCTGTTGATGGTGGTATCCCTGTCTCTCAGCTGAGTTTCTTTTCCTCCATGGATACCGGCAATTTGACGGTGCGTTTTGATCTGAACTTGGATGAAGAGGTTTATTACCGCAATGGTGAGAAGGATTATGCCAATCCTATCCGTGAGTTCCGGCTTGTCCGCAAAACCTCAGAGTCGATGCAAGGCTATGTATTCAGCGGGGCTTATCCTTCCTATGTTGCCGATTATCAGTACGACATCACTAAGCCCTTGCTGACAGGGCATTGGGAATATGAGCCCAAGAGCTGTCAGGTGATTCTGAAGGATAAGGCTGAAAATTTGCTGATACGCCTTGAAGGGCGCAAAGGCGAGCAGACCCTAAATTTCAAGCATGGTGGCCTGCATACCTCGCCAATTATGATTTTTGAAATTAGCGAACGAACCGATAGTCCGCTGCTTACTGATCCCCGGCTTCTTGAACTCTGGCAGAGAGGCTATTTTTATGATGATGGCAAACAGACCCGATGCTCGGGTGAATGGTAAAAGCTATCGTTGAAGAGCCAAAAAGCCCGCAATTTTCGGGCTTTTTAGTTGTTGTCAGTGTGAATAGCTATTAACGTTCCGGTTCAGCGGTGCTGGGTTGAGTAGCCGTACTTAGCTCATTCATCAGACTAGGCTGGTCATTATCTTCGGGTTCTGCCCGCTTTTCTGCTGATGGGTTCGCACTGCCTTTGTAACTTGCACAAAGCAGTAAGACCTGAGCGATCAGCAGGGCAAAGCGCATAAAGGCAACGGCAAAGTACATCACAAAGAAAAGTGACATCAGATCAAAGAAATCTTCCGTGTGCAGATAGGCCAGCAGTCCGTTAAAGGCCAGTGGAATCAGGACGAGTGCCGCGAGCCAGCCCAGAGGCTTTTTGCCCAAATTACGCAGGCGTTTCACTATAATCAGTAAAGAGAAAGCCATACTACCAAGGCCAATCACCAGTGCGACACCGTACACTACCGTCATGCTCATATAGTGGCCAAAAACATAGATCGCTGCTGAAAAGAGCAGCGAACTCACCACTACTGCCAGACCTAACAGCATAAAGCCCCACATAAACTGCACTGCCGTAAACTGCTTATTGACCGGCAGCTCAGGGTTCAGCCGTACCAGGGGGTGTTCCGGTTGAGTATGTTTTAAACCGGAACGAGCCAGCATGAGCAGTTGGAATATCAGCCAGACCAGCAAGAGAATCCCGTAGATGATAAGGGCGAGATACACATTCGGGTGAGCCAGATCCATATCTTTAATGTGCGGCGTCATGGAGATAATCGACAGGTTACAGAAGCTGATCAGCCCAACCGGAGCTGCCAACCAGCGACCAAAGGCGCGGGCACTCAGCATCACGCAGAGTACCAGCACAAGAGGGTCAAAATAGAGGTGGGGACTGAACAGGCTGAATATCAGATCAAAGACCTGATAGTTGATATCCATAAACTCCGAGTCGTAGGAGGGATAGAGAAACTGTCCGCCGTAAAGTCCGACAAAATAGAAGGTCGACAGCAGACTCAACCCCATAAAATAGCAGTCACGATCCAACTTTGGGGTTTTAGATTCCTCACCGGCCGTTGAACTCCGGGAGTATTGATCCCGCCAGAAGATATCCTTAATAAGCGTTAGCATAGTGTTTCCTTGTTTATTTCGGGCGTGTAGTTATTGCTTAAGTGGCAATAACACCCGGCCAGCTTAACGCTGGCCGGAGTGGTTTCCGGGGGTTAACCCCGCATCAGCTTTAGCTCAGCAGATCGCGCATACGCTGGGTTTCTTCCTGAATATTGTCTTCATCGTGGGTGTAGTTGCGCTGATCATCTTCAAAAAACTGCAGAAAATCCTCCAGAAGATTATTTTCTTTCAGCCACCGGGCTACCGGCAGTTGCTGGCACCAGTGTTCAAAATCTTCATGGCCGGCGTGCCCGGCGGCAAAAGTAGCCCGTGCCCGCAGAATCGGGTAGGTATGTTGGTTGATACCCAGCTCAGGAATCATCTCCCGCAGAAATTCGCCCACGGTATCTTCCGGGGTATCCAGCAGCATGGTTTCCAGATAATCGGCGTACAGGGTGCCGTAACGGACATCGTGGCGCAGCAGAGCTTCTGCGGCGTAGTTGCCGTAAGGCACATCATCCACGTACCAGGCGTTACCGTGATCCTGCTCTTTAACCCAGCCGATCTGGGCTTTCAGATAGTTTTCCAGTGCCTGCCAGGCTTCCAGTTCTACGGCTTTGGCAAACAAAGGTTCCAGGAACTGGTAAGTGTTCAGATCCAGATAGCCGCGCTCAAACATCACCTGTGCTTCCATCGGGTGCTGAAAATAGCCTCTGAGCTCGGTTTCGATGGCGATCAGTTCATCACCTTTAAACCAGTCGTTGCAGCGGCCTTCAAAGCTGATAAGCGCGATATCCGGGTCAATCTTCACCTGATGGCTCTGTTTCAGCAGTTCCAGTAGCAGCCTGCCGACCTCTGTCAGATGGCTTAGACTTTGGATGCGTTCCAGCATCTGCTCAAAGCGTGCTTTAGCGTCGATCAGCAGTTCATCGCGTCGTGGCAGCAGATGTGCTGGCAGAGCGGCTAAGACCTCTTCCTCCGGGCGGGGATCCGGCCATTGCGGTTCTTCCGGCTCATCATCTTCCCAATCGTCATCCTCGCCGTCATCATCTTCATCCCATTCGTCGTCCGGGCCGATAGGGGCGGGCAGGCTGTTGTAAAAACCGGGCCATTGTGGGGTTTCACCGTAGCGGTTTTCCAGTTGTCCGATGCCGGTATGGGCAAAGAAAAACTCGTGATCCGGGTCGATGGCATTCAGATAATCGCTGATGAGATCCAGCCAGCGGATATCCGACAGCCCCAGCTGCAGGGCACAGTCGGCCAGAGCGGGTTTGCCGTCATAGTTTTCCCGGCCGTGCAGGGAGAAGGGATCGGTAAAGCAGTAGTCGGCACCGTCATAGGCGTTAAAGGCTTTAATCAGTCGGGCCATCAGCTGATCGGCCCCTTTGAGCTTGATAACCCTGAGGAAAAATTCTTCTTCATCCCAGAGAGCTTTGCCATCACTGAACACCAGCGTCAGGGTTGAGCCGTTGCACAGGGTGTCAATATCGTCATCAAAACGCTCGCACAGATATTCAAGCGCGCGCAGCAGGGCGGCATCATCGTTCAGACTCTCTACCCGGATCATGTTTTTACCCAGTGCCGCCAGCTCAAGTTTTTGTTCATCTGTCTGGTTGTCAGCCTCGGACCAGTGTTCGTTCCAGTAAACTTCCTGCTGTGGCAGTACCTGAAAATCAGCCATGTCAGCGCCTGGGCTTTGCTGATGGTTGTCGAGGGTCAGCATTGCCAGCTGTTGGGCCGACAAGCTCAGCACACTAAAGCCGAAGTGATCTTCAAACAGCAGATAGGAATTATCATTGATAGCGGAAGAGGACAGATCCGCCAGCGCCATCAGGGTGGATTCACCGCCAACCTGAGCCAGCCGGTCGGTGGGCGTTTTTTCCGGCTCCAGACGGTTGATCGGTGGCGCCCCCATAATCGGTGACAGCCAGATCGCTTCTGAGCTGAAACCTTCGCTTAGCACCAGTTTGCGGCAGCTGTCGCCCCAGCTTACCCAGAGCTGGATCTCTGTTTCAGGGCTTTCGTTTTTATGGCTGACAGAAGCCTCTGGCAGCACTTCATCGGCAAAGCGGATAGCGGAGATCAGGTTGATAAAGTCTTCCTGATCGCTTTCATCGTCCGGGTCAAAGTCTGAACGAAAACAAGCGTTCAGATCCTCTGTTGTGATAAGACGCACCGGAATCTGACGCATCACCTCCTGCCACGGGCGGGAGCCCTGTTCCAGAGTGTTAAATGCGTTCAGATCCACCAGATTGATACGGTTGATAATGCCTTCATCTGTCACTTCAATCTGCATCGAAGGCAGTGCCATAAGACCGCTTTGGGCATTTACCGTGATGCGGGGTTTTTCCGGGTTCCAGTCTTCCGGCGGCGTTTCCAGATCCTGAGCACGGAAGAGCAGTTGGTCACCGGCTTCATTACGGTCAATCCGGATCAGGTACTGCAGCGGGTGGTATTCATCATCGGTATAACGGATCTCCCGGCTGGCCAGCAGGATGATGCTGTTATCGGGTCCGGCAAACATCAGATCGTTAAAACGCAGATCATAGATCGGCTCTGCATCAGGGTATTCGGCATCTTCCGGCTCATCGGCGTACCAGTCCAGAGTAAAACGCTGGCTGCAACTTAAGGTTCCGGCGTCATCAAAGCACCAGAACTCCAGCCGGTGCACATGTTCACCCGGTGGCTGATAAAGTACCGCCAGTGTCTGCCCATCCGAGAGCACTTCAGCCCTTACATCACTGCCAAACTGCTGCAGTTCCTCTGTCTGCATCTGGGTTTCATCCAGCAGTGTCAGGCAACCGTTGGTGTCATAAGCCACACGGCAAAGCTCACGGCCGGTCGCGTTGTTAAAATAACCGCTCAGCTGCACGCTGCCTTTGGCCCGCATCAGGTTGGCAAAACCGGTCAGCGCCGGGCGCAGCTTTTGTTCACCAGCCGGTTCGAGCTTCAGGCGGTACAGCTTAGGTGCGCCATTTTCCGGATCGATCGCCATGATCTGAGGGATCAGGCTGTCCGTGGCCTGTAATGTCTGTGTGGTCTGGTTAGCCGCAGTCCATCCGGCGTTAAAAAAATAGGGCATGTTTAGTCCTCATATCCCCAATCATCGTAGGGATCATGTTCCGGTTTGCTGAAGCTGCTGTCGTTGTAAGGCCAGGGCAGCTGAGCAAGAAAGTCTGTCAGAGCAGGGGTATCCGCATGCAGTTCACGGATCACCGGCAGTGTGCGGCTGATATGAAAGGCATCCACTGAAGCTTCTTCTGTGGGCAGGGTATTAAAGTATTCGACAATCACCGGCAGCGCCTCGGCGTGTTCACTCAGGGTGATAACCGCATCGCGTAAGGGGGCTGCTTGAGCGGCTATTGCTGTTTCATCCGAGTCCATGCACGGTAAAACCTTTGCGGCCTCAGAGTAGAGACGAACGATCTCCAGCAGCAGACGGAAGCCTGCTGCTGGCTGCTCATCGTCTGCATTTTTGGCAAGGGCGGCATAAGGGAAAAACTGAGCTTCACTCTGTTCACAGCCCATCACATCGGCAAAGGCAAAATAGAGCGGCTGATGGCGATGGCTCAGCTGCTGACCGATTACCGGCATCAGTTTCAGCACCTGTTGCAGAGCATCAAGGCGGCCTGCAGCGCTGTCCAGATCCGTGGTTTCGATCTGAATCCGTCCGGTAACAGAAGGCACTGCCTGACGGGCCGGGTCGATCTGAACCGGCTCTGCACTGTAAGGTGTGCAGGGCAGAATGATACCGGCTTCCGTTTCACTCAAGGCTTGTTCGGTGTCGAATAGCTGCAGCTGACCCTGCTGGTCCATAAGCGCTGAGATATTGGCGTAAAAATCCTGCCCCATCTCGTCATCGCCCAGTCGGATATGCAGCTGCCTGCCGTTATCGCTGTTGCAGAGCCCTTTGATCTGAACCGGCGTAAAACCCCCGCTCAGATTCATAAAGTAGGGCTGAACGGATTTATCGCTGAAGGTCTGCAGCCGTGCCAGTGCAGAAAGCTGCACCTGACCGCTTGCCGGGTTGCGTTTAAGGGCGCGGATACAGCCATCGTGCCAGGCCAGCCAGACAATCTGATCGCTTGTGTCAGTTCTGTCTGCACAAATGCCGTTATTATCCAACGCACTTCTATTAACAAAAACGCTGCTATCAACAAAAATACTGCTTAGGCTGGTCAGATAATCCTGCCATTCATCACTTTCTGAGGAGCGGATGTTACCTTCGGCGATGTTGGCCAACACCTCGGTAATGTTTTCAGCGTCACCCTCTTCAGCGATCTGAGAAGTGCTCATCCGGCGTACCGTCTGACTCCAGCTCGATTGTGTTTCCAGCTCCAGCGCTGTCAGGGCAAAACTGTAGACAGACTCGTCCTTGTGCTCTGTGATCTCAATGCCATCTGCCGCCGGAGTAAAAACCTGTTTTGTACTTGCTGAGTAAAACAGCGCCGGTTTGATGGAAATATCATCCGGCACCGGTTTAAACGGGCAGGGCAGATAGCTGCAGGCATTGTCCTGATCCGCATCCGGATCGATCAACAGCAGCCCCTGACGCCGGTCGGCAAAACGGCCTTTGTCGTTGCGGGCATAAAGCGCCAGTTTGCCATCGCTACGTAGGGTCAGGCTCTCGGCCTCCGGCGACATCTCATCGACTTCGTCACAGGGCACGGCGATAGAATACTTCAGCGCGGGCTGAGGCTGGCTGTGGTCGGTTTCTGCATCGGTGTTCAGCAGTGCATCAAGGTCATAACCCAGCAGGTGTTGTCCACGGCCACGCTGATCGCGGATACGGGTGAATACCCAGATCAGATTGCGTTTGGCATCAAAGCAGGCGCCGGGCATACCGGTCAGTTTCAGATCAGCCTGTGGCTGCAGCAGCTGAATCAGCCCCTTGCTGCCTGTTTCCGATGACCGCAGATCCGCAGTGAAAAGCAGGCCATTCTGCAGCAGGGCGATAAAACGCTGGGGCGTCGCCAAAAGCTCCAGCAGCGGCAGGCTGCAGTTTTCGCTGTCTGCCAGTTCATACTGATGCTGCAGTTGCTGACCGTCGATCAGCTGAATCTGCTGCAGACCGACATAATCCAGTTTGCGCGGGCGCAGCTGAATCGGGGGTTGTGACGCGATCCGCAGGTTGTTTTGCTCTGTATGCTGAAAAGCAGGGCACATAAGCGTTTCCTTTTAACAATCTTTGCCGTTAAACGGCCAGATCAGTCCGTCGATAAAGCGTTTGTAGGCCTGGCTTTTCAGCAGGCCCTGTCCGTATTTGCGGTCGATCATCGGCAGCAGCTCTTCAATGGCGAAGAAGGGGCAGTCGTCATCAATCACGGTCAGGTACTGATTCACCAATGGCAGGTAGCTGTCACTGTATTCCGCCAGCGCTTTAACGGTGTAAGACAGAGCGGGCAGATTCTCGGCAGCTCGCAGGAACTGCGGGTTTTTCGAGCGGATAAAACACTCAACCACCTCGGCCAGCAGGGGCGCACACTCTGCGGCTGCACTGCCGGTTAATGCGGTTTGGCTGAAGCTCTCTTCATCGGCCTCGCGCCCATCCCGGTCGGTAAACAGCAGCTGGCAGCGATCACCTTTTAAAGGCGTATCCGGGGTGCCCAGCAGACGGAACTGGGCCGCCAGTTGCTGACAGCCCTGCAGCTGGCTTTCCGGCAGCGGCAGATAATCCACTTCAATCAGGATCTTGTTGGCGGGTTTTGGCACAAAAACCTTAGCATCAATAATCAGCTCTGGTTTTGACAGTTCCCGGTAAGGCACGCGCCAGGTTTTGCTGTTATTGGCGTTGGCGCTGTTATCTGTGGCGTTATCAGACTCCGGCTGCATCTGATCGAACAGGAGTTCATTGATATGCATCTGAAAGAACAGACGGTTCGGGTTATCAGAGGCTGATCCGGCAACCGCCTGCAGCGGGTAGTTATAGCGGTGGTAGGCAACATAATTCAGCGGGTTATCCGCAGGCTCAGGCGTATCGGTCTGCTTTTCCAGCCGGTAATAGTGGCTGAACTCATCGGCAGGTTTGCTCTGATCCGATGCCAGCAGCCGCTGAAGATCGATCTTCTGCAGTGTTTTGCCCCAGTTCAGCCAGAACAGGCGGCCGCCGTCCGTCAGTTCTGAGCCGGACAGGGCTTCGCAGAAGTTCTCCAGTGCCTCGCTGAGCTCTTCCTCGTTAGCACTGGGCTGGTCTTCTGCTGCAAGCGGATCAAAGTGCTGACAAAGCAGCTCAAACTCGTCATCGTCACAGCCGCTCTCTTCCAGATTGAGGGCGTTAACCGGCCCCTGCCAGATCACGTCCAGCGTGTTCAGGTTGATAATGCGCATGGCATAAGCCAACCGAACCTCATCTTCATCCGTAGCCGGATGCAGGATCTGGGTGGCTTCCGGTGCCGGCAGAATCGCCAGCGGTAAAGGCTTGCCCCCTGTGTGTTGCGGACCCGCACCTGTTTGTGGGGCAAAGCCTAAAGTCATCACCCGTTCCGGACGGAACACATCCGGCAGTTCCGGACAAATAGCGCCATCCGGGCCACGCAGCAGGTGGATACGCTGTTCACCGCTTTGGACATCAATCCGGTAAAAGGCGATCGCCTTCTGTTCTTTGCGTATGCGACGGCGCCGTCTGCGGCCTGATGTGTTGCTGGCTGCATTGTCATTAGCGCTTTTATCGGGGAAGGTATCAGGGGCTGGCTGAAGCTCTGCCGGTAGTTCTTCTTCGGTCAGATAGATAATCTGTTGTTCCGTATCGCCCACTGCCGTTACCCGCATATTTTTGTGGTCGTGAAACTCCGGCAGCTGGAACGCCTGTATCGGCTCCAGCAGCAGGCCGGGATCTGCGCTGGCAAGCACGGCTTCAGTATTAATCCGCCAGCCTAAAACCATATCGCACTCATCCTGATCGTAACGGCCTTCCAGCTGCAGCTGATCCAGATTAAACGCCTGCCAGAGGTCCGGCTGGCTTTTAGCGGGCAAGGTTTTCAGCACCTCTAAGTCAAAACAGCCGGAAAACCAGAACTGTTCCGGTGTTTGTCCTGCTTCATAAGGCGTAAAACAGGCTGCAGGGCGGCAGGCTTTCAGATCCAGATGTTGCTGTTGGATGGTGCTTGCGCCTGGGCTTGCGGCATCAAAAATACCGCAGAACAGACGACCGTCATCATCCAGTACCAGAAACGGATGGCGGCGGCCCTCAGGCTGTAAAAAGAGCTCTGCCGCCAGCAATCGGTTGTCGCTGCCGGTCAGTTCGGTTTGCCAGAGCAGACGACGGCCGCTTTTCTGACCGTCTGTGGCCGGGCTGGGCTGAACAAACTGCAGCAGATTCCAGCCGCTGCTTTCCCGCAGAATATCCAGAATGGGTGCGTGTGATGGTGTTCCTGTAGCCATTTTTATTTCCCTTTTCCGGACTGAAGCAGGTTTTTAATTTTTTCCAGCGCGCTGCTGACGATCAGGCTGACCCCTTTGGAGCTGTCTTTGTGCATGCTTTCCAGTCCCGGTGCGTGTTTGACCGCATCGGTGGACGCCAGCCACTGTGCCAGCTGCTGGCGGTCCTTACTGCCGATCACTTTGTCCAGCTTGGGCAACGGGCCCTGACTGGCTTGCTCGGAGATGTAGTCCAGCGCGTTGTTGTCGTAGGCAAAGGCGATCAGGCTGGCTTTGGGTACGTCCAGAGTTTCCAAGCGCTCCAGTGCCCACAGGGTGACCTGCTGGCGCAGCTGGAGGCTGGCGTCATAATCGGCGTGACGGCCATTGCCGATGATCTCGTGGCTCTGGCGTTCGGTCATCGGCAGCTTGCCGCTGGCGATCTGGTCGGCGACATAGGAGTTTTCCAGCTGCTCGATCATCTTCAGGCCCCGGGCGCTGTGGTTGAGCATCAGTTCCAGCAGGCGATTACTTTGTTCGGTTTTTTCAGGAAAACAGTCTAATAAGCCCCAGATATAAGGCTGGGGACCGGCAACATTATCTCCGGCAGAGGAGGAGCTCAGACGCTGCTCAAGTTTGGCTTTCAGCGTTTTCTGCAGCGCCTTGCGATCCGGTTTTTCTTCGGCCTTCAGATACGCCAGCACTTGAATGGCCAGTTCGTGACCCTGCTGGTGCTTGGCAGCTGCCTCCTCTTCCCAGTCAAGTTTGGGGTCAACCTTGCTGTGCAGCATCAGATAGCCGGTCATGCTCTGTTCAAAGCTGTGGCGGATATCATCCCAGGGTAGGTTCAGGGCGTGTTCCAGCCCCAGCTGCTGATGGCGGCTCTTCAGGTCGAGATATAACTGAATACGCTCGGCTTCACTGCGCTTTTGCAGGGCGGTAATAAAGGCGGCGTATTGCTTGCGGGCGGCGGCCTCCATCATGGAGTTACTGTCCGGGTCGATATCGGCAAAGTGATCCAGCATGGCGACATAACGCTGCCAGAAACGAGCATCTGCGGGACGGTAACCACCGACACGGGCATCACTTAATAGCTGAAACACCTCCAGATCGGCGCTGTCGACGCCGGTTTTCTCCAGCTGCTGGTAAACCTCGTGTTCGAGGTTCTCATCGTTAATGGCGTGATAAAGCGGGTAATCGCTATAGGTTTTGATCACCTGTTTAATCACCGCTTGCGGCGCCACTTCCAGCAGCAGTCGCCACAGGCGTTGCGTCAGCAGAGCGGTTTCTGCCGGTAGGTTCAGTATCCAGCCGCCGATCTGGCTGTAAAACAGTGCCAGAATGCCGTATTGGAAGCCGTTGCGGTGCCAGAAGAGATGATAAGCCGGTTGCTGATCTGAAAAACGGCAGCCTTCGCGGCCACCACCTATCATCAGGATCTTTTTCAGCTGTTCGGTCATCGCCTGATGACGGCCAGAGGTGAGGCTTTGTTCAAAGCTTTCGCCATCAGCTACGGTCAGATAGCTCAGTAGAGGCTCGGGCAACTGCTCTTGTTGCTGTTCTTGTTGCTGCTTTTGTTGCAGTCGGGCCCGTTTACGGCGATAGGATTCTTTATTGCCTTCATCGCTTTCACACTCCTCGGCCAGAGCCTTGCATAGAAATGGCATCAGCTCACGGCTTAGCCACTGGCCCATCGTTTCGCAGATAGCATCGGGCAGATTGACGTTGGTGGTGCACCAGGCGGCGTAGGTGAGTGTGGCGGCATTCACTGGCCAGAGGTCCGGCTGCAGCACGCTTAAACGCTGGCGTGCGGCTTCATCCAGCTGTTGCAGTCTTTGTAACCGGATCACGTCGGCGGTCAGGTATTTCACTTCCTGGGTAAATTCAGCGATATGCTGGCTGTCATCCGCCGGTTGCTGCTCAAAACGGTCGGCAAAGGCCTCTTCACTGATAAAACCGAAGTTATTGCTCAGATCCCGGCGCTGCTCCAGTGACAGCTCAGGTTTGCCGATTAAGCGCCAGAACACTTCCGCAAGCCGCAGGAAACCTTCCTGGCGCTCGCTGGCAGAAAGGGGCTCCAGAGCAGGCAGTTCAGCGCCGGGGTTTAAAAACTCGTGCTGGATCTCTTTCAGGAATAGGTGAAAACCTTCCTGAACTTCGCGGATCTCAAAGGGCAGCTCCATCCAGTCGGAGAAATTGAGCAGAAAACCTTCATGATAGATCTCGCCGATATAACCCTCGTTATCGCAGGGCAGAGCGGCCAGCTGGTCCAGCAGTTCTGCCGCATCTGCGCGGGGAGCCGAAGGCTGTTCAATATACGCCCGCAGCTGCTGTCCCTGAGGGCGGGAGCCGATAAATTCCAGCAGGTTCAGCAGCTGCTGATCCAGCAGTTCGTTCTCGTCGTCTTCATCATGTTGCAGGTGGGCATTGGCGACCACCACCAAAGGCTGTTTGGCCTCGGCTTTGATCGTCTGATAGAGGGCCAGCGCTTCCTCTTCCAGCGTGTTGCCTGTATCACTGCCAAAAGGCAGCTGGTTAACCGCGTCATACCACTCATCTTCGTCGTAGCGGTCAACATCCACCGGCCAGTTAAAGTCCAGTGACTGATAAAAAGTGAGTACCGGGTGCAGCTCTTCCAGAGAGCTGTCATCGTGATAGGCCAGCAGCGGGCGCTCTAAAAGACGTTCCTTCAGCAGCTCCTTAAAACGGTTGTAGCGTTCAGGGTTGTTACGCAGGTGTTCCGCCAGGGATTCGTAATCCTCCTCATCCCGGCCGTTAACATTAAAACGGCTGCGGAACATGGGGTTGTCACACCAGAGATAGGCGCGCAGCAGATTGTCACTCCAGCCTTCGTTTTCCAGAAACGCCAGTACCGTGCCATCCAGGCTGTTCAGGTGTTCGTAATCCCAGTAGGGAATCACAAAGCCGGTAAACAGCGGCAGGGTTTCCTGGTATTCCAGAGCCAGCATGTACAGCGCCTCAAGGCCGAAGGCGTACATATCATCGACCCAGAAATCGCTGCTGTCGTTACGCTTACGGGCGTAAGCAACGATCGCTTCTGCGGTGGCGATCAGCTCTGATTTCAGGGCATGTTTCAGCTCTTTATCCAGAGCAGGATCTTCTTCCGTCAGATTCAGAGCCGCGGCAAACAGCAGGGGGTCGCTGATGTAGATCTCGCTGTCTGCTTCAATGGTGCCCGGCAGGCCTTCATGACGGATCAAGCGGAAGGCCTGGCTCAGCAGCTCTTTTTTGGCACCGACATCGGATACCTGCAGGCGACGGCCATCGATATGTTCGAACTCAATATTGAACTGGCGGGTGATGCCTTTTTGAAACGCATCATCGTTAAGTAGAAGTTTTTGGTACTGAGAAAGGGCTGCGCACAGGCTTATCGGATCGCTGGGGTTAACCGCGATACGGATATCCTTATCAAACTGCTTCATGGTGGGGTGTCCTGGGATTTGAAATTGCGCCGAATTTAAAAGAAATACAGGCGTGGTGCAATCACTCTATAACAGCCTAACATGCTGTTTTTATTAGTATCTTTTAATGGAGGGGCTGATTGATCAGCCTGTAAAGTACATTTTAAGAGGATTTCGTTCAGATTTTCCGTTCAGGTGGTTTCTGACGGAATAGTTTTTGGGGAATGTATCAATTTGTAATTGATTAAAAGATTGTGAACCCGTTCACCGGATAAGTTTGCTGCTTGTTGGCGTTGCCGCAGTAAATTAATTTGCCGAAAACTTAATTTTTGGACAGGGCCGTTGGTTTGTTCTTAAATGTGCTGTTTACGATGAATCATCAAAGGAAAATCTATGGAAAGTACGCAGGAAGCGGTGGCAAAAATGCTTGCCAATGATCCCGCTCTTTATGCCCTTTTGTTCGCAGCCTACCTGCTGCTGTTCCGGGCAAAAAGTGAGAAGGGTAAGACACTCTTTATCGGGTTGTGCCTGATGGGGGCACCTCACTATATCTATACGGCTGTCTTTGCATCAGACGAGCTGATGTATGAATACGACCTGTTGAGCTTTCTGCCCATCATTGATTATCTGCGCTACATCGGTGTTGTCATGTGTGGCTATGCCATTATCAGTCAGGCTTCCATTCTTAAAGCGAAGCTGGAAGCCCGTCAGCCCGCTGCGGCGTCTCCGGCTTCAAATTTACCACCTCAGTTTCAGCGAAATCGTGATCATTTCGAGAGACGTATGAATCGCGGTCGTTCAATAGATGAAAGCACTGACAGAGCACCGGCAGTTAAACGGGAAGGCTCTGAGCGATCTGGCTGGGGGCCTCAATAATGTCGGAATATTCTGCTGAAACGATTCTGATGAATATGCTGGAAGACGTTTCGTTTTACCTTTTGCTGGTTGTGATGTTGCTGCTGTTTGTGCGTAAAAACGTCTGGATCAGTTTGTCGGCGGTGGGGCTGTTTTTTTACTTCTCACCCTTCTTTATGGCCGTTCTGGTTGCGCCTGCGGTGTACAAAGAGAGCTCAGCATTAACCCCTGAGGAATTTATACTGCAGATGACGAATGGTTTTGCTGCAGTGGGTATTCTGATGATCTCTTTTGGTTTTTATAAGCTGGTGTCTGAGTTTGAAAAGAGTAAAAACCGGGATCGCTGATCATCCGTTACGAACAGATTGACGAAAAAAACCGCCTTGATGGCGGTTTTTTTATGGGTGGCACTTGATGATTGTTTCGGGTTACAGCTTTTCAATCACCAGGCTGCCGATGGAGTAACCGGCACCGAAGGAGCAGATCACGCCTTTGTCACCCTTCACCAGATCTTTGTGGTTTTTGTTAAAGGCGATCAGAGAACCGGCAGAAGCGGTGTTGGCGTACTCATCCAGCACGATAGGCGCTTCATCAGCAGAGGGATCACGCCCCATCAGTTTTTTGCCGATCAGGGTATTCATATTGATATTGGCCTGATGCAACCACCAGCGACGGATATCGCTGTTATCGTTACCGGTTGCGGCGACATGATCGGTAATGTGCTGAGCGGCCATCGGGCACACTTCTTTGAACACTTTGCGGCCGTTCTGGTGGAAGAGCTTATCCGCAGCGTAAGGATCGACATCGGTAACCCGTGACAGATAACCGAAGTTTGAGCGGATATTATTGGAGTAGCTGGTCTGTGCCTTAACACCCAGAATACGGTAGGCGTGCTCAGAGTCGCAGCTGCTTTCCTGTTCGATAATGGTCGCGGTTGCCACATCACCAAAGATAAAGTGGCTGTCACGATCCATATAGTTAACCTGAGGCGAGGTCAGCTCAGGATTGATCACCAGCACCGCTTTTGCTGTACCTGCGGCAACCATCTCATAGGCGCGGTGCAGCGCAAAAGTGGCTGCAGAGCAGGCTACCAGCATATCAAAGCCAAAGCCTTCAATACCCAGTGCGTGCTGTACTTCAATCGCAATAGCCGGGTAGGAGCGTTGTGTGTATGCACAGGAGACGATAACCGCATCGATCTGATCTGGCGTTTTGTTCGCTTCTTTCAGGGCAATTTTGGCGGCGTTAACGGCCATTTCTGCCTGATGGGATAACTCTTCATCAGAACGCTCTTCCAGTACCGGACGCATACGCTCAGGATCTAAAATCCCTTCTTTAACGAAAGCGTAGCGGGACTTAATGCCGGAGGCTTTTTCGATAAATTCCGCACTGGAGAAAGGTTTGGCAGCCAGTTCGCCCGCTTCAATTTCTGCCGCATGTTGCTCATTGTACAGCGCGGCATAAGCGTTATAGCTTTCCACCAGCTCTTCGTTACTGATGCTGTTTTCCGGGTTCCACAGACCAGCACCGCTGATCACGACGTTATTTTGCATATTGGATCTCACCTGTATCTGTCAGCTCAACAACTCATCTATGTCTGAGCATAGCTGCTGGCGCTGTCTTTGTGGCTTTCTGCCGGATGCCTCTTAATACAGACCCGAAACGTTTCCTGTGTTTATCCGGCAGCGTTAATTCTGTTTCAAACGTATGTATGAATTTATTCTGCCTTAATCTGACTGATAGGTCTATGTTTGCGTTCAAAACAGGCAAAAAAATAACCCCGCAGGAAGATCCGGCGGGGTTATTTTTTTGGAGCGTGGCATTAAGCGGCTTTATCAGGGCAGCTTAGTGTCTTTCTCTTCATGATGATCATCCGGCGGAGCCTGTCGGCTGGCGGGTTCGATCAGTTCCTGTCCCTGAGTTCGTTTCCAGGGAATCAGGTCATGGTGCATCGCGGTTTTAGCGATCATGTTGGCTGAAACCGGAGCGGTAATCAGCAGAAAGAGGGTAATCAGCCATTCATGAACCGATATAGAGCCCTGTGTCATGCTGGATACCACGGAGGATGCCAGCAGTAAGCCCGCCATACCCAGAGTGGTGGCCTTAGTTGGGCCATGAAGCCGTGTATAAAGATCGGGAAGTCTTACCAGACCGATCGATCCGATCAGCAGGAAAACACCACCAAATACCAAAACGAGAGCGATCAGGCCCTCAAGCCAGGTAGCCATAATTTCACCTATTTATTCTGTTTCAAGGCGCAGAAACCTGCGCCTGACTTTGTTCCGAGGTTGTTGTCAGCTTACTCGATCAGGTCGCCGCGCAGCAGGTACTTACACAGCGCAGAGGTACTGACAAAACCTAGCATCGCAATCAGCAGGGCCGCCTCAAAATAGAGACCTGTGCCCATGTGGATGCCGTACAGAATGATCAGCGCGATGCTGTTGATATACATGGTATCCAGCGCCAGGATGCGATCCTGAAGGCTGGGGCCCTGAATCAATCGCCAAAGGTTAAGGAACAGGGCGATACAGATCAGGACTGCGACAATAATAACGGCCCACTCTAGCATCCCAGAATCTCCTTCAGTGGCATCTCATAGCGTTGTTTTACCTGTGCAATCAACTCATCGGCATTATCCAGATGCAGGGCATGGATATAGAGCCATTTGCGATCTTCAGAGATCTCGGCACTTACGGTGCCGGGCGTCAGAGAGATGGTGCTGGCCAGCAGGGTTACGCCCAGATCTGAGGTGATATCCAGAGGTACAGCAGCAAAGCCGGGTTGCAGCTTTTTCAGCGGGCCGAGAACCATCAGTGCCACTTCAATATTGGCGGTGATGATATCTTTCATCACCAGGAAGAAGTAGCGCGTTGCCAGCCATGGCTTCTTTATGGTGGGATGGCCATGTTTCAGCATCGAAACCAGCTTAGGGATCGACCAGCCGAAGAAAAGTGCCAGTAAAATGTGACCAAAGGCCAGGGTGTTATTCAGCAGTAGCCAAACCACAAACAGCAGCAGGCTGTGGAAAGGCATCGGCAGAAAACGGGACTCTTTAACCGTAAACATCAGTGGTTGCCTCCTGAAAGAGCCGTATGATTAGGTAGCAGCGCATTCACGGATTGCGTCATATCGTGCAGTTGCTGAGCCGCATTGGCGGTGAACTCGGTTACCGGACCGCCAAAGATCACCAGAAGCGGCGATGCAGCCAGCAGCAGTGTGATACCGGCAATCTCAAACGGATGAGCCTTGTCATCGCTTGAAGGGGCAGCGGTAACACGCCAGAACAGAGTTGTACCTGCACGGGAGATGGCGACCAGCACCATCAGACTGCTGACCAGAATCAGAGGCCAGATCCAGATGATCTCGGCAGTTGACTCAGCAGCACGCATAATCAGCACTTTACCGACAAAGCCGGACAGCGGTGGCAGGCCGATGATCGCCAGTGCTGCGATCACAAATGCGAAGCCCAGCAATCGTGGTTGAGCCATGGAACGCGATTTCACAAAGCGATCCTCGGCTTTACCCCGCTGACGGGAGATCAGGTCAGCAATCAGGAAGAGCGCGCCGGTTACCAGAGTACTGTGCAGCATGTAATAGAGCGCTGCAGAGGTTGCCCGCTCAGATTGCAGAGCAGCGGCTACCAGCAGAGTCCCTGCAGAGATCACCACCAGATTCGCCGTCATCACACGCAATGTCGGACTGGCAAAAACACCCAGCGTGCCAATCGCCAGCGTACCCATCGCCATCGGCCAGAGCCATGGTAGTGCGATATCAGCAAGAAGATTAGCTTCTTCCCCAAACACCACCGTATGCACGCGGAAGATACTGTAGATGCCCACTTTGGTCATAATGGCAAAAATTGCGGCCACCGGAGCGGATGCCGAGGCATAGGTGCGGGGCAGCCAGAAGTGCAGAGGCAGCAGGGCTGCTTTCAGACCAAAGACAAGCAGCAGTAGCAGGCCGCCAGCCTTCGCCAGAATCGCTTCAGATTCTTCCAGAGCGCGAACCTGCAGTGCCATATCGGCAATGTTCAGCGTACCCAGGGTGCCGTACAGAATGCCCAGACCAAACAGGAAGAGGCTGGAGCCGATCAGGTTGAGGATCACATAATGAACCGCAGCCTGTGTTTTCTGTTTACCACCACCGTGAACCAGCAGGGCATAGGACGCAATCAGTAGGACTTCGAAGAATACGAACAGGTTGAAAATATCGCCGGTCAGGAACGCACCGTTGATACCCATCACCTGGAACATAAACAGCGGATGGAAGTACTGACCGCCTTTATCCTGACCCGCGCAGGCGTAGAGCAGAGCTCCGGCACAGAGCAGGGTGGTCAGCAGCACCAGCATGGATGACAGGTGGTCAGCCACCAGGACGATACCAAACGGCGGTTGCCAGTCACCCAGCACATACATCTGCGTGCCTTCAGTCGCGGCAGTAGCCAGCAGCATAGTGGCAAAGATGAGCTGAGCGGTCACAGAAACCAGCGCCAGACCACGCTGACGGCTCACAATGTCTTTAAAAGGTGGCAGAAGTAACAGAGCACCGGTAAAGAGCGGAATCAGAATCGGTAAAATAGCCAGATGCTGCATTATTGTCCCCCCGAACGACGTGCAAGGCGGGGTTTAGGTGTTTCCGGCAGACGGCCATCCACATGGTCGTTACCCAGATCTGCCCGGGCACGCATCGCCAGAATCACCACAAATGCGGTCATCGCAAAACCGATTACGATCGCTGTCAGAACCAGAGCCTGCGGCAATGGATCACTGTATTGCTCCGATTGGCCCAGAACAGCCGCTGAGTTGAGTTTCAGGCGGCCGCTGGCAAACAGGAACAGGTTGACTGCATAAGAGAGCAGAGTCAGGCCCACAACCACGGGGAATGTCCGTCCGCGCAGGGCTAAGAAGATACCGCAGGCCGTCAGCAGGCCCACGCAGAAAGCGTATAGTCCTTCCATTATTAGTCGTGCTCCTTCAGTACAGGACGTTCACTGGTCGTCAATTTACCGAGGTTAGCCAGAATCAGCATGGTGGCCCCTACAACAGTCAAGAATACCCCGAGGTCGAACAGCATGGCGCTGGCCAGCTCAAATTCGCCCACCAGAGGCAGATGGAAATGGTCAAACCATGAGGTCAGGAAAGGACGATCAAATGCCCAGCTACCCAGACCGGTCAATGCGGCAATGGTGATACCGCTGCCAATCATGAGCTGATAATCCAGCTTCATGCGGGCTTTGATCCAGTCAACACCGTGAGCGATATATTGTTGGATAATCGCTACAGAGGTGATCAGACCGGCAATAAAGCCACCGCCCGGCATATTGTGACCACGCAGGAAGATATAGGCGGATACCAGAAGCGCCAGAGGCAGGAGACTCTGGGACACTACAGAAAGCATCAGCGGATGGCTGTCTTTCGACCATGGGCGGCCATCACCATCACTGGCTGGCATATACAGGCGCATACGGGCGATCAGCTTGAAGATACCCAGTGCAGCAATACCCAGTACGGTAATCTCCCCTAAGGTATCGAAACCACGGAAGTCCACCAGAATGACGTTCACCACGTTGGTACCACCGCCACCGGTCTTACTGTTTTCCAGGAAGAAGGTGGAGATGCTGTCCAGCGGACGGGTCATCAGTGCATAGCTGATAGTGCCGATAATACCGCCGATAATCGCGGCAATACCCAGATCCCGCGCCACACGCTTCGGAGATGACTCTTTCGGTGTGGTCTGAGGCAGGAAGAACAGGGCCAGCATCAGCAGGATAACGGTAACAACTTCAACCGCCAGCTGAGTCAGCGCCAGATCCGGTGCTGAGAATTTAGCAAACATCAGCGATACGATCAGACCCACAACGGACAGCGCGACAAGGGCGACCATACGCTGGCGGTTCCAGATCACAGTGGCCAATGCGCCAATCGCCAGCAGTACAGCACCTGTGATGGAGATCGCATCCACCGGAATCTGAGGTCTGTGGCCTGCCGTGGTATTCAGGTCAAGCAGCGGGCCTGCCATCATCACCATCGCCAGACTCAGCATCATATAGCTGTAGCGCTGCAACGAGCCGTTTTCGGCCAGCTCCATCACCCGTGAAATCTGTTTGTGTATCAGCTGAATAATGGCTTCAAAGACCAGTTTCGGATCGTTCTCCGGGAACTGAGCCTGAAACTGAAACAGCTCCTTACGGTTGATATAAACCGCAACACCCCCGACCAGCGCGATAAAGCTCATCAGCAGCGGGAAGTTAAGTCCGTGCCAGATCGCCAGACTGTACTCCGGAACAGCGCCCTGAAGGGTTGCCGCAGACGCCGCATAGAGCAGGTCGCCGATGACAAATGTAGGCAGAACACCCACCAGAAGACAGAGGGCTACCAGAATCTCTACCGGAACCCGCATATAGCGTGGTGGTTCATGAGGCGTTTTAGGCAGATTGATCGGCTCGCCATTGAAGAACACGTCATGGATAAAGCGCAGGGAGTAGGCCACGGAGAAAACGCCACCCAGAGTCGCAAACACCGGCACCATCCAGGAGAGGGAACCCAGAGAGTCCTGATGCAGGGTTTCTGCAAAGAACATCTCTTTCGACAGGAAGCCGTTCAGCAGCGGTACACCCGCCATAGCGGCCGCCGCTACCATCGCAAGTGTTGCGGTGTATGGCATGTATTTCCAGAGACCGTTCAGCTGTCGCATGTCTCTGGAGCCGGATTCGTGATCAATAATACCCGCCGCCATAAAGAGGGAGGCTTTAAAGGTCGCGTGGTTAATGATGTGGAACAGAGCCGCAACCGCAGCCAGTTCGGTGCCCATACCCAGCAGCAAGGTAATCAGACCCAGATGGCTCACGGTTGAATATGCGAGCAGGCCTTTAAGGTCATGTTTGAACAGGGCCACGTACGCGCCCAGTAGCAACGTTGCCAGACCGGTCATACTGACGATCAGGAACCAAAGCTCTGTACCTGACAGGACCGGATACATACGGGCCATCAGGAAGATACCGGCTTTTACCATGGTCGCGGAGTGCAGGTAAGCACTAACCGGTGTCGGTGCCGCCATGGCATGAGGCAGCCAGAAGTGGAACGGGAACTGAGCCGATTTAGTAAACGCGCCCAGAAGTACCAGTACCAGAATGACTGGATAAACCGCATGTTCGCGGATCAGGTCGCCGCTGGCGAGTACATCGTGCAGGCTATAACTGCCCACCACATTACCGATCAGCAGAACACCTGCCAGCAGAGCAAGGCCACCGGCACCGGTAATGGTCAGCGCCATTCGGGCACCTTTACGGGCTTCGGACTTGTGTCCCCAGAAACTGATCAGCAGGAAAGAACTGATACTGGTGAGTTCCCAGAACATCCAGAGCTGGATCAGGTTGTCGGACATCACCACGCCCAGCATGGCGAACATAAAGAGAATCAGGTACGCGTAAAACTTACCCATCGAGTCGTTTTCCGACAGGTAGTAGCGGGCGTACAGTACGACTAATAAACCGATCCCCAAAATCAGTAAGGCGAAGAGAAGTGCCAGTCCGTCAAGGCGAAACGCCAGTTCAAGTCCCAGCTGGGGTATCCAGCCAAAACTCTGGCGTACGGTTTCACCGTCGAGCACCTGAGGTGCAAGTTGTAAAACCAGAACCAAGGCCAGGGCAGGCAAGCCAGCAGTAAGGAAAGCACACGCACTGCGGCTAAACCTCGATGCAAAAAGTGGTACCAGTGTTCCCAGAAGTGGGAGCAGAGGTATCCAGATCAGGTCATTCAACAAGGGTAGCTCCTGTTTTGTCCATCTTGTTGTTCAATCGATATTGCTGATTGATCGATAGTTATAGTTGCTGCTTTTTGGGGTAGGTTCGACCGTAATTTATTGATTACGTTCATGATTGTTATTAGGTGTATTTTTTTTATTCTAACCACTTTTGTGACTGGCTGCACGACAGTACTCAGTGACAAATATAGAGGAAGGATACTAAAAAGGGCAGCTGAAAGCTGCCCTTAAGAGGTATTGAATTCGTTAATTCGTTGACTTAGGTGCCGATAATTCCGCCGTCTTCACGCTGGATCATGATCACAGAAGAGCGGGGCGTGTTTTGGCCGCCGTCCGGAAAGTGCGATGGCTTAAGGTCTTCACCGGGGTGCTGAACGCCGACAAACATTGTCCGGTAATCCGGAGTAAAGGCCAGACCGGTAATTTCGCAGGCGACCGGGCCGGTCAGAAAGCGTCGGATTTCACCGCTCGCAGGGTCAGCGCACAGCATCTGATTATTGCCCATACCGGCAAAATCACCGCTATTGGAGTATTTGCCGTCGGTCTGAATCCAGAGGCGACCGGCAGCATCAAAGCCAAGACCATCCGGGCTGTTGAACATATTGTCACGGTTGATGTTGGCAGAGCCACCATAAGCGGAATCACCGTGAACTTCCGGGTTGCCCGCCATGACAAACAGGTCCCAGTTGAATCCTGAGGCTGTATGGTCGTTGTTCTCCGGCTGCCAGCGGATGATCTGGCCGTACTGGTTTTTCGCCCGGGGGTTAGGGCCGCCAACCGGTTGTCCCTCTTTACCCCGGTTTTTGTTGTTGGTCAGCGTGCAGAACACCTGCTGACCGGATGGGTGAACTGCAACCCATTCCGGGCGATCCATGGTTGTCGCGCCAACCTGAGTCGCCGCCCGACGGGCAAAAACAAGAACCTCAGCCTGATCGGCAAAGCCGTTTTCTGGTGTCAGGCCGTTTTTACCGAAGGTGAGTTCAACCCACTGACCCCGACCTGCCACTTTTCCGGTTTGAGCATCAAAGCGCGCAACATAGAGAGTGCCGTCTTCCAGAAGATCACGGTTAGCCGCCTGATTGTCCGGGTTGTAACGGTTTTTAGAGACAAACTTGTACAGGTGCTCGCCGCGCTGATCATCGCCGAGGTAGACGATGACATGGCCATCCTGATTGATTGTCAGAGCGGCATTCTCGTGTTTGAAGCGACCCAGAGCTGTGCGTTTTTTCGGTTTGCTGTCCGGGTTTTGCGGATCAATCTCCACAACCCAGCCGTGACGGTGGGGTTCCTGTGGGTTTTGGGCTAGATCGAAACGGCTGTCATGACGATGCCATTGATAGCCCGCATCTCTTGCGCCAATACCATAGCGTTTAGCGTCATTACCCAGATCAACAGGGGAGTCACTGCCGAAGTAACCGTTAAAGTTCTCTTCGCAGGTCAGGTAGGTGCCCCATGGCGTCTGTCCGTTAGCACAGTTGTTAAATGTGCCGAGTACCCGGGTGCCGGATGGATCGGCCGATGTTTTCAGCAATGCATGGCCAGCAGCGGGACCTGTCAGCTCCATTGGAGTGTTGGCATGGATGCGGCGGTTGAACCGGCTGTCTTTAACCACTTTCCAGCTGCCGTCAATCTTACGGATTTCAAATACGGAGACCCCGTGAGCCGCCTGTGCTTTGCGAACATCGCCACGGGTCATCTGTTTGCCCTGATGCGGAAACAGGTACTCATAGTTGGTGTATTCGTTGTTGATCGCCATGATGGCCCGGTCTTCGGAAAGCGGGAAAAAGCTCATGCCATCATTATTGTCACCAAACTGACGTTCCTGATCATAGGCGTTGTTTCTGCCGCCATTAATAAAGGCTGCAGCATCAGAAAAAAGAGGATCACCCCATGAGATCAGTCGCTCCCAGCGATAGCCCTCTGGGACGGTAATGGTGTCGGCGGTAGAGGCGGGAATCGCTTTAAACCCGATCTCCGGGTTCATCGCTTTACCGCTGCCTGATCCGGCGCTCATTCCAAGAGGTGTACAGCCTGCGGCCAGAGTCCCCAGCCCTAAAAGAGCGGCTCCTCCCATAAACTGGCGACGGCTCAGCCCTTCTTCGATCATGCGGGTAAATTCCGGTGTTTCGTTTACCGGGTGGTTCAGATCATCCTGCTGTTCAAAATTGCTCATGTCTCAGGTCCATGGTTGATTGTTCAGATGTGGTTCTGATGCGCAGTCAGACGTTGATATAGATCAGTAAACTAAGGTCTGAATGTAACAGAGAGATGACAGGCTGATGATCTGTCAGCACGTATGATGGGGGATGTATTGATTCCGTTCGTGGAAATTTAACTTATATTTCAATGGCTTCTTAAATAGGGTGGATTTAGGCTACAATTCATTGCTTTTCACCCTATGATTAAATTATTGGATTGTTTTTCTGGTCACTGGCTTGTCTCTGGCGCAGCCAACAAGGATTGAGTTTTGTCGAAATTCTCTTTTAATATTCCCTGGTCAAAGTTCTATGCGCTGGTGATTGTGTGCCTGCTGATGTGCGTTACGGCTTACAGCAGTTATACGCATCTGCAATCACTCTATTATGAGCGCATCGAGCATAACCTCAAAAGCCAGATCGGTATCCTGCATCAAAGTTTGTCTGCCTGGGGGCGGTCAAAGCGTAGTTTCGTCCATTCGTGGGCGAGACAGCCTGATCTGACCCGTCACGCCCAGATTATTACCGAGAATCAGAACGACTCCCTCAATAAGTTAAGCCAGTACACTTTGACCGACTATTTGCGTCCGGTTATCTCTGATCCTGAAATTAATCATTTCTACCTTGTTGGTCCCGGCAATACGGTTATTGCCAGTGATGCCGAAGAGACTATAGGTCTGTCCACGCCGCTTATGGCGTTTCCCTATGTGTTGCGACAGGCCTGGGGTGGAATGGGGGTTATTACCCATCCTGTTCGTCTGATGGGGCAGGATCACGCAACGATTTACGTCACCGCAGCGGTTAAGGATGCCACCAGTAAACCGATCGCCCTGCTGATTCTGGAAGTTGATCCGGTCATTAGTTTCAATCAGGTTTTTAAGAAATCCTCTTTTTCCGAGACCGGCGAAGCCTATGCCTTTGATCGGGACGGGGTGATGCTGACGCCGGGGCGTGGCGATCTTGAAATTGATGACAACGTCAGGCCTGCAGATGTTGGTGCGGGTACGCTGCTGGGTGAACTGTCGGCGTTGCCGGTGACGGAATCCACAACGACGCCGCTGGCTGCCAATATCGGCCGTAAAGATTTTGAGCTTTATGTCCGTGAACCCTTTCTGGGGCGCGATGGCTCACAAAAAATTGGAGCCTGGGTCTGGGATGCTCAGTTTCAGATGGGATTAGCGCTGGAGCAGTCGGCCGATGAGGGGTTGGAGCTGCTGAGGAAGATGCAGTGGGTGTTTCTGAGTTTTATCTCCCTGGTACTGCTTATCAGTCTTAGTTTCTTCTTTATCTTGTCTTATACCTCCGCAGCCCGTACCCGGGAAGAAGAGAAGGCGAGAAAGGATCTGGTGGCTGAGCTTCAGTCCCTGCATGAGAACAACACTCTTGAAATTGCCGACCGTGAGGCGAAGCACCGCGCCATTATTGATACTGCGTGGGATGCTATTTTCACGGTGGATAGCCGCGGCGTTATTCTGTCGGGTAATCCTGCGACTGCCAGGATTTTTGGCTGTCCTCAGGAGAAGCTGGTTGGCCATCTGCTGGAAGACTCGATCTGGCTGGAAGGCCGTGATCGTTTCTGCCCTGATTATCTGGCCCGATTCAGCGGGCAGGCGGTTGAGGCAACTGGTATCCGTTATGATCGCAGAGCGTTTCCGGTTACGGTTTCAATCGCACAAACCCATACCAGTCAAAGCGCTTTCTTTACGGTTATTGTCAGGGATATCAGTGAGCAAAAAGCCTCTGAAACCTCGCTGCTTAACACGCAACGCCGCCTGGAGATGAGCCAGTCACTGGCCTTTATCGGAACCTGGGAGTGGGATGTCCGCACAGATCAGGTTACGGCAACAGAGATGGCTTTAAAGCTGAACTGTCTTGATGTTGACCGAAATCCGGTGGGGCTGGGTATTTTCTTTAGCCGCATCAATCCGGAAGACAGGTCAGCGCTGAATCAGTCTATTCATCAGTCGATCACTTCCCGTGAACCTTTTTCTGTCGAGTGTCGGGTTCAGGCGGAAGGCGCTTCAGAAGAGTGGCTGTTGATTCAGGGTACGCCCCTGTTGAGTCAGGGCAGTGTGAATCGGGTTATTGGTCATATCCAGCGTATTACCGAACGCAGAGAAAATGAGAAGGCGCTGTTAGAAGCTAAAAATATGCTGCGTCTGGTGCTGGATACGATCCCTATTGGGGTTTACTGGAAAAATACCGACCTGAAAATCGCAGGTGTCAACAAACGGTTCTGCAACGATATTGGGCTGCCGGAGGCAGACATTATCGGTAAAACCGAGCGGGATGTTTATCAGAATACTCAGCAGGCGGATATTGTCGCGCGTCTTGACCGGGCTGTGATTGAGACCGGTATCCCGATGATTGCCGAAAATGGCCGCTATTTTATGAATAACGGCAAACTTCGGCATATTGAGATCAGTCGTCTGCCTATTCAGGATCAGGACTCCAATACGCTGGGCATGCTGGGGGTGTATACCGATGTTACCGAGCGTCTGGAAACGCAGAAAAGCCTCAAGCGTCATCACCAGCTGTTGGCGTCAATCTACTCCTCCCAGTTACGCTACTTTGCCGGTGATGATCGCCGCCAGATCTTCTCTACCCTGCTGAGTGAAGCCCTCAGCTTATCCGACAGTGAATATGGTTTTATCGGGCAGGTGTTGTATAAGTCCGATGGTGCGCCTTACCTGAAAACGTACAGTATTACCGATATTTCCTGGGATGAAGAGACTCAGGAGCTTTATCAGCGAACCCGTAACGATGGTATGGAGTTCCATAATCTGGAAACCTTGTTCGGCTGGGCGCTGAAAACCGGTGAGCTGGTGATCAGTAATGATCCGGCCTCAGACCCGCGCTCCCGGGGTTTGCCCCATGGGCATCCGGCAATGCACAGCTTTATGGGCGTCCCTCTGCTAAAAGGGGATCAGCTGGTGGGTATGATCGGAATGGCGAACCGTGACGGCGGTTATGATCAGGAATTTGTCCGTTTTCTGCAGCCGATGTTTACAACCTGCGCGAACCTGCTGGTGGCGATTGAGAACGACAGGAAAATTGTGGCCACTCAGCAGCAGTTGCTCAGAGCCAAAAATGCGGCGGAAAAAGCCAGTCGGGCTAAAACAGAGTTTCTCTCCCGTGTCAGTCATGAGTTAAGAACCCCTATGAATGCGATTCTGGGCTTCACAACCCTTTTAACCGAGACGGTGGATGATCAGGAGCAGCGGGGCTTTCTTGAGGAGATCGAGACAGCCGGGGATCACCTGATGAACCTGATCAACGAAGTACTGGATCTTGAGCGGATTGAGTCCGGCAGGATCGAGCTGAATTCAGAGATGCTCAGCCTCGATGAGTTGATTGAAGAGTGCTGCTCGGTCACACGTCAGTTGGCCGCACAGCGTCAGATCCAGATTCAGATCGCGCCGGAGAGTGTGGCGCAGTTACGTGTGTTTGCAGACGTTGGCCGGTTGCGCCAGATTCTGCTCAATCTGCTTTCCAATGCGATTAAGTACAACAAATTTGCCGGTCAGGTAACGATCCAGGCTAGTGAGCTGTCTGATGGCGGTGTGTCGCTTCAGGTGGCGGATACCGGTGTCGGCATCTCCGAGTCGGATCTGGAGCATCTCTTTGAGTCCTTTAACCGGCTGCATGCTGAAAATTCCGATATTGAAGGTACCGGCATGGGGTTGGTGATTACTCGTCAGTTGGTTGAGCTGATGGGAGGAAGGCTTGAGGTATCCAGCGTTAAAGATGAAGGCAGTACTTTTACCGTGAGTTTGCCCGCAGAACCGCCGCTATTGTCCGGTGATGCTGTGGCGCCTGAACGTGATGGTGATGGCAGTCCCCGGGTGCTGATTATGAGTCTCCAGAGCGGTGCAGAGGAGTGTTGTCCCGAGCTGGAAGCCTCTCTTGCGGGCTATGATCTGGAGTTTGTTGACTCCGGTATCGCTTTTCTTGAATCCGCCCTGCAGCACCGTTATCGCATCATGATCTGTGATGTTGCCGTTGATGATATGGGGGTTGATGAGCTTTTAAGCTATCTGACGGATGCAGATATTTTACCGGCGACCCCTGTTGTGCTCATGACGCCGTCCGGCTATGTGTTCTCTCAGGAGAATGCCGGGCTGACCGCTGAACAGGCAGCAAGTGTTTATCAGCACATTAAAGGAGAGCCGGTAGGGAAGTTGGTTCAGAAATTGCTCGATTTACCGAACAGAGATCAAGTTTAGTCCTGACAGTGTTTGTCTTTTGCTGAAAAAGTATCACTTACTTTTTGATTTTGTTAGGATTTTGCCGGACTAAACAGCTAATCTATTGGTTTGCTCGGACTATAAGGCTTTCATTTGTGAACAGTCGTGCCTATCTACTGAACTGGCTTATTGCCGCCCTGGCCACACTGGCTGTTTTAGGCAGTGCCGTCTACGTCGAGTCTTCCTATTTAGAGCAATTACGGCAAAAGCGTGTGCTTGAAACCCGGGCACGTATCTCTGAAGCTGGTGCCAGTATCGAGAGTGTGATTCGCTCTAACCTTGCCAGTATGCAGGGTTTGGCGGCGTATCTTTCAATCAAGCCGGATCTCACCCAGGCTGATTTTGCGGACACCGCAACGCTTTTCCTCAGTAATAACACCATGGTAAACACGGTTTACCGCATTTCCAGTGAGTTTCAGTACACCCACCGTTATCCGGATGCGATTAATCTGGACCTTTTAGACAGCTTTATTCAGGTCGGCAGCGATGATTTCGAGCTGGCCCGTCAGGCTGTCGACACCGGTGAGGTTTTTCTCTCAGATCCTGTTGTTAAGGCAGGTGGTGCGGACTATCTGCACACCTGGCTACCGCTACAGGGCGGCCGTAAGCATCGCACAGCGCTGCTTTTCTTCCCTATTCTGTTAAATCAGCTTTACGAAACCTCCGGCTTACTTCAGCTTGACGAAGAGATGGATGTGGCCGTACGGGTGATTCGTGATAACAAGCCTGCGGCTGTATTTTACGGCTCAGCGTCTCTGTTCAGTGTTTCGGATATTACCTACAGCCTGAATTTGCCCGGCGCGCAGTGGCAAATCGTTGCCGCAATCAAGCGGGATACCTTTGTTGAGCGTTCTTCCCGTTTATGGATTCAGCTGGCATCCGGCGTGCTCATCGGGATTATTTTTCTGGTGCTCTGGCTTCGCCTCAAGGAGCTGAAAGCGGTTGCTCTGATTGAAAATCAGCAGCTGATGCTGGATCAGGCGCAACGGGTTGGCCGGATCGGTAACTGGTCATGGAATATTACAAAGAATGAGATTTTCTGGTCGGATCAAGCTTATCGCCTTTTTGGACTGGAAGTTGGCGATCCGGCTCTGAAGCGCAACGGCTATCTGGAGTTTGTGCATCAGGATGACCGTCATATTGTTCAGGCCGCCATTGATGAGGCGATGGGGCGCGGCGGTCGTTATCAGGCTGATTTCAGATTGCTGCGGGCAGATTTTGACCAGCGCTGGGTTCACTCGGAAGGTTTTGTTGAGCTTAATGCCGACCGGAGACCGGTTCGGGTGTTTGGCACCTTTCAGGATGTGACGTCCAGCCGCAAAATTGAGCGTGAACTGAAACAGCGTGAAGCTCAGCTGTCCGCTATAACCGATGCCGCTCAAAGTCTGATCATGATTACCCGGGCTGAGGACGGCAAGGTGCTCTTCTGTAATCCTTCATCCAAGCGAATGCTGGGTATCGATGCAGACGAGCTGGTGGGGTGTTCCATTATCGACCTTTATCCTGCTCCCGGTGACCGGGATGAAGTGTTGAGAAGCGTTGAGAAAGATAAGCATCTGAGTAACTTTCCATTACGACTGCGTCGGGTTGATACGCAGGAAGTCAGTACCTTTCTGATCGGGTTGCAGCTGATCCGGTTTGAGGGTGAGGACTGCTTTGTCGTGGATATGGTTGATATTACAACCATGCTGGAAGCTCAGTCCGCGCTGGCGGAAAGTGAAGAGAAGTTCCGCCTGTTTGCGGAAAATGTGCCCGGTATTTTCTGGCTATCCCATCCAAATGGGACTGATATCGAGTTTCTGAGCCCCGGCTATGATCGCATTACGGGGTTGCGATCTGATCAGGTGTTGTCCGGAGCGGATTCGCTGTTTGCCAATATCGTTGAGGAAGATAAGCCACTGCTGGATCAGATCTTTTCAGTCTCTGAAAAGCCGGTTCAGCTGGAGTTTCGGGTTCAGCATCCCGATGGTGAGATTCGCTGGCTGAGAAATCTTTCGTTTGCGACCTATGACGGTGAGGGTCGGGTTAAGAATATTGCGGGCTTTGGTGAAGATATTACCGAAGCCTATCTGAGTAATCAGCGTATTAAGCTGGCAGCCTCTGTATTTGAAAGTACGGCTGAGGCGATTGTGGTTACGGATACCAAGAACCGGATCGTATCGGTGAATGATGCATTCAGCCGTATTACCGGCTATCGCCCTGATGAAGTGCTGGGTCAGAACCCTTCTATTCTAAGTTCCGGTAAGCAGTCTGATGATTTCTATCTTGCGATGTGGCATAGCCTGCAGAACAGTGGTACCTGGCAGGGCGAGGTCTGGAATCGGAAGAAGAGCGGTGAGCTTTATGTGGAGTGGCTCTCCATCACGGCGCTGAAAAACCGTTATCAGGAGGTTGAGAATTATGTGGCGGTTTTCTCTGATATCACCGACCGGAAAGAGAAAGAGGAACTGATTCGCTATCAGGCGAATTATGATGCCCTGACCGGATTGCCTAACCGTGTGCTCTTTAACGATCGTCTGACTCAGGCGATCTCCTCTGCCCGACGTTACCCGAAAGATCGGGGTGCGCTGATGTTTATCGACCTTGACCACTTTAAAGAGGTCAATGACACCCTGGGGCATGAAGCCGGCGATCAGCTGCTTAAGAAGGTGGCTGAAAGGCTGCAGAAATATACCCGGGAGTCCGATACCGTGGCACGACTGGGTGGCGATGAATTTACGGTTATGCTGCCTTCTATCGCGGCTATTGAAGATGTGGGTAAGGTGGCAGAGAAGATCATTGAATCTCTGTCCAAGACCTTTGACCTGAACGGCAAGGCGGCTCATATCTCTGCCAGTGTGGGCGTTACTATTTTCCCGGATGATGGTGAAGAGTTAACCCGGGTACTGCAGAATGCGGATCAGGCGATGTATGCCGCTAAATCCGCGGGCCGTCATACTTACCGTTTCTTTACACCGGTGATGCAGCAGGAAGCGGAGCGCCGACAGTTATTGCAGAACGATATGCGGTCGGCGTTGGAGAATCATGAGTTTGAACTGCATTATCAGCCCGTAGTGGATCAAACCGGCAGGGCTGTAAAGGTTGAGGCGTTGGTGCGCTGGAATCATCCTGAGCAGGGGCGGGTGCCGCCGGATCAGTTTATTCCGCTGGCCGAAGAGACCGGTCTTATCGTTCCTTTGGGTGGCTGGGTGTTTAATCAGGCGGTTTCGGAAATCTCCCGGTTAAGAAAACAGTATCCTGATCTTGGGGTGGCTATCAATTTGTCCTCCAAGCAGATTGGCACAGACGACCCTCATGTTGAGCATTTTATCGATATTGTGCAGCAATATGATCTGCCTTCAGGCTTTGTCACCCTTGAAGTGACAGAGTCTCTGTTTCTCGATCCGGGTGGTGATTCCGTTGAAAAGCTGAATTTGCTGCGAGAGCAGGGCTTTGAGATCGCCATTGATGATTTTGGCACAGGCTACTCCTCATTGAGCTATCTGAAGCAGTTGCCGCTGACCACCATTAAGATCGATAAGAGCTTTGTATCGGATCTTGATAAAGATGAAGGCGATAAAGTATTGGTTGATGCTATTTTATCTATTGCCCAGAGTATGCAGTTAAGTGTTATTGCTGAAGGTGTTGAGACTGAAGCTCAGTCTGAATATTTAGTGAGTGGTGGTGCTCAAATGCAGCAGGGGTGGTTACATGGAAAACCGATGCCATACGATCAATTATGTCTTTGGATAAAAGAAAATCATCGTTAAGACTTTTTTATCTACCCCAAGTGAGTATATTTAAGCTAAGCTAAAAAAGTGCTGAATAATCAATGACAAGCTGGAAGCTTGGGATCGACTAAAGTATTGTTTTTCTGTTTGGATATATATTTTTCGTGTATCGTCGCAAAACAATTAGTTACGTCAGATATAACTATTGATACATTTTTTTTACGGGTTTAGTATTCGTCAGCCCGGTAACGGTGCGCCTTATTTTGATTACAGGAGTAGTGAATGAGTCATCGTGTTACTTCCGCCAAGGGTGTTTCTGTCGCTTCCTTGGTTTATGCGGCAATTACTGCTCTTTGTATTTGGGGTTTAGGTACCCTGACCTCCTTAAATTCACATTTCATCTTTATCGTTGCAGTCGCGGCTTTGATCGCTGTCGTTCTGTTTTTAAACAGAGATTCCTCTTCGGGAAATGCCGAGCCTGAGGCTGCGCCCCAGTTAGCGCGTCAGACTGCCGATACATTCAACACCTTTTCCACTAGTCTCGCGGTAGAGTTTAAAGAATCCCGCGACGAGATCCTGCAGGTTAAAAACCTGTTGGATACAGCAATAGGCCAGTTGATCAATAACTTCACGCAGGTTCATCAGATGACCCGCGAGCAGCAGGCGCTGACCGACCGGATCACTCAGCACATGTCTGCGGGTGAGAACGTTGATTCCATCTTCTCCGGTTTTATCCATGATACGACTGAGACCTTTGAGATCTTTATGGATAACGCCGTACAAGCCAGTAAGTTTGCGATGGGGCTTGTAGAGATCATGGACGACATGGCCAGCAAAATTGGCGGTATCGTTAAACTTCTTGATGAAATTGACGATATTGCAGATCAGACCAATCTTTTAGCTCTGAATGCTGCAATTGAGGCAGCAAGGGCTGGCGAGGCGGGCAGAGGTTTTGCTGTTGTGGCCGATGAAGTGCGTTCGCTTTCCAAGAAAACAACCCATTTCAGTGATCAGATTCGCTCCCTTATGACGGATCTGCACAGCTCTTTCTCCAATGCTGATACGTCTATTCAGCGTATCTCATCCGTTGATATGGGCTTTGCAAGTGAATCAAAACGCCGGATTGAGCAGGTTCTTGAGCAGCTTGAGCGTATCAATCATGAGTCATCTGAGGCGCTGGCATCCCAGAGTTCACTGGCGGCCGATGTTGAAGAGAATATTAATCAGGCGACAACGGGTCTTCAGTTCCAGGATATGACCAGTCAGCTTCTGGATCATACGGAAACACGCCTGAATGCGATTCATGATCTGATGGATGATTTGGCGCACTTAACGAAAGAAGACAGTGCCCGGACATCAGAAGAGATTTTACTGCATATCCGCGAGAAGCTTCAGGAAGCTCGCACAAAGATCGACAGTATGAAACATAACCCTGTATCCCATGGCAGCATGGATTCAGGTGATATTGAACTATTTTAATTATTAGGTGGTGGAGGAATTTATGGCCAAGAAAATTCTGACGGTGGACGACGCAGCCTCAATTCGTCAGATGGTGGCTTTTACTCTCAAAGGTGCAGGGTATGAAGTGGTTGAAGCTGTCGATGGGCAAGATGGTCTGAATAAGGCGAAGTCCGGTCAGTTTGACCTGGTTCTTACCGATCAGAACATGCCTAAGATGGATGGTTTGACCCTGATTAAGTCATTGAGAGCGCTTCCGCAATACAGTCGTACGCCAATTCTTATGCTTACCACTGAATCCAGTGATGATATGAAAGCTAAAGGTCGTGCAGCTCGTGCAACCGGGTGGTTGGTTAAGCCTTTTGATCCGGCGAAACTACTGGAAGTTGTTAAGAAAGTGCTGGGTTAATAGCCTGAGGCAACAGAGACGGATGGTGTGCAATGTCGTTTGATTTAAGCCAGTTCAATCAGTTGTTTTTTGAGGAAACAGCTGAGCATCTCGCTACGATGGAGAGCCTGATGCTGAGTATGGATGTTCAAAATCCGGATATGGATGATTTGAACGCCGTATTCCGTGCTGCTCACTCTATTAAGGGCAATAGCGGCACATTTGGCTTTAATGATATGACGGCCGTCACTCATGAACTTGAGACGCTGCTTGATCTGGTTCGCAAAGGCGAAACTGAACTTACAGACGAGATGGTTGACGTTACCCTTCAGGCTGGTGACGTACTCGGTGGGATGCTTGAATCCCATCAGAATGGTGAAGAACCGGATCAGGAACCGGCCAAAGCTGTGATTCAGGAGTTGGATCGTCAGCTGGCAATAGCCAAAGGCGAGGGTGGCGGCAGCCCGGCAATTCCTCAGGTTGCCCCCGCTCCAGCTGCTACTCCTGCTCCCGAGGCAACGGTCGCCAGTCAGTCATCCCTTACTCAGTCATTCGTTGTTCGCTTTCCGGCTCCTGATCAGGAGCTGGATATGCTGTTTGATTCACTCAAGGAGTTGGGTGAGCTGACGGTTATTGATGCGCCGTCTGATGACTCAAACGATTGGTTGTTCTCCATCCAGACTGATTCCAGGAAAGAAGATCTTAAAGATCTGATTACCTTTATGGTCCCGGAAGAGACGCTCTCTATTGAGGAAGAGTTGTCTTCTGACGATGGAAGCTTTGGCTTTTTTGAGTCGGTTGGTACTCAGGATTCTTCCGATGAAGATCTTGGCTACGGTTTCTTTGATGATCCGGAAGTCGCTGAGATCACTGCTGTATCTGACAGCAATACCGATGATGATCCGGGTTATGGTTTCTTTGAAGATGATGCTGAGGGCGAAGCAGAAACTGCGGCATCCTCTGCTGATGAATCTGATACCGACACCAACACCAAGGATGATCCTGGTTACGGATTTTTTGATGAAGAGCCGGTTGCATCGTCTGGCGGTGGTGGGGCGGCTTCGCCTTCAGCGCCTGTTAAGTCAGAAGCTCCGGAAGCTAAACCATCGGGTGATGCCGATGGTGGTACAGAATTTGATGGTTATGGTTTCTTTGAGCCCGTCAAAGGCCAGAAAGCACCTGAAACCGCTAAACCAGACACCAGTGCAAAAAAAGTTGCCGAAAAGACGGCAAAACCGGCGGCAGCGGCACGTTCTGCATCTTCTCCGGCGGCCAAGTCCGGGGGCGATTCCTCTATTCGCGTTAGTGTCGAAAAGGTTGATCAGCTGATCAACCAGGTCGGGGAACTTGTGATCACCCAGGCAATGCTCGCGCAGATGGCCTCTGAGGTCGATCCGATTCTGCACGAAAAGATGGCTAACGGTTTAGCTCAGTTAGAGCGTAATACCCGGGATCTTCAGGACTCTGTTATGTCGATCCGGATGATGCCGATCAGCATCGTCTTCAGCCGCTTCCCGCGGGTTGTTCGTGACCTTGCCGGTAAGCTGAATAAGAAAGTTAAGCTCGAGATGGTGGGTGAGAACACTGAGCTTGATCGCAGCATGATTGAGAAGCTGACCGACCCTCTGACTCACCTGATCCGTAATAGCCTCGACCACGGTATTGAATCACCGGAAGAGCGTGGGGCGGCTGGTAAAGATCAGACCGGCACCATTCTTTTGAGAGCATCTCATCAGGGTGGCAACATCGTGGTAGAAGTTCAGGATGATGGTGCAGGCCTGAATCGCGAACGCATCGTTTCAAAAGCGATCGAGAAGGGTATTCCGGTATCGGACAATATGCCTGACTCAGAGGTCTGGCAGCTGATTTTTGCTCCCGGCTTTTCCACAGCAGCAGCGGTGACTGATGTGTCCGGACGTGGTGTGGGCATGGATGTTGTGAAACGGAACATCACCTCGTTGGGCGGTCGTCTCGAAATTGAATCGATGGAAGGTATCGGAAGTCGCATCAGTATCCGTCTGCCTTTGACGCTGGCGATTCTTGATGGTCTGCAGGTTGCTCTGGGTGAAGAGATTTATATTGTCCCGCTGACCAGCATCATAGGTTCAATGCAGCCTGACCCGAGTGATATTAAAACGGTTTCCGGTGAAGGCGCGGTGATCTGTATCCGGGATGAGTATCTGCCGATCATAAGGCTGGGCGATCTCTTGAATATGCCTGCTCAGTTTAATGATTACGAGCAGGGCATTATGGTTATTTTGGAGTCTGACGGTAAACGCGTTGGTCTCTTTGTGGATGATCTGGTAGGTCAGTCACAAGTGGTTATTAAGAGTCTGGAAGCAAACTACCGCAAGGTCGATGGTGTTTCCGGTGCAACGATTTTGGGAACCGGGCGGGTAGCCCTGATTCTTGATGTAGAAGAATTAATCAGCATGCATAAAAAGCGTGCCAATAAGAAGCCAGGCGGCATGCTGGTGTAAGGGGTTTTAGCATGGCAGAACAGATAGCTGAAAATCAGGATAACAGCGAATACGGCCGCCTGCTTGGTCAGGAATACCTCACCTTCTCTTTGGGTGAGGAGCATTATGCGGTTGATATTCTTAAGGTTCAGGAAATACGCGGTTATGGCGCAGTGACGAAGATTGCGAACGCACCTTCGTTTATCAAAGGTGTTATCAACCTCCGTGGCGTCATCGTTCCTATTATCGATTTACGAATCAAATTTAATCTGGGTGATGCCCATTACGATGAATTCACGATTGTTATCGTTTTAAACCTGGCTAACAGGGTTGTTGGAATGGTCGTTGATGGTGTGTCTGATGTTGTGAGTCTTGCTGGTGATGACATAAAAAATCCACCAGATTTTTCAGCTAACTTTGACTCCGAATACATCCTTGGACTGGCAACGGTCGATGAACAGATGTTGATTATTGCGGATATCGAAAAGCTGATGTCCAGCGAAGAGATGGCTTTGGTTGATAAAACAAAAGCACACGCTGAATGACAGCCACTAATAACGATTTTAGATTCAAGATGCAGGTTCAGTTGGAGAACGGGCAATGAGTACAAAAACATCAATACGGTCAAAGCTGCTTAGCGTTGCTTTTGCAGCGGGTGGTCTGATCGCGGCGAGCGCTTTAGTGGCCTTCCTCGGTGAAGGCGAAAATACACTTTATTGGGCTTTAGCTCTGCAGGCAGCGGCGTTAGTCGTACTGTTCAGCGGTGCCCGCTCTGTTTTGGCTCAGGTTGAACAGCCTGTTCACCAGTTGATGGCCATCGCGAAACACTTTTCTGACGGCAAGCCCGCCCATTCGGAACCTGTCGTTGATAACGAGATTGGCGCTGTGGTTCGTGCTCTGGTTGATGCTCAGGTTGATTCCAGCAAGAAACGACAGAAAGAGCTGCGTCAGTTTGATCAGATGTCACGTATTAAGCGCGGTCTTGATGTTGTTAATACCAACGTGATGATTGCTGATGCTGAGCTGAACATTATTTATGTTAACGCTTCGATTCAGCGCATGCTGCGGGACCGTGAAGCGGATCTGCAAAAGTCATTGCCGCACTTTGATGCGAACAACCTTGTCGGAAAAAATATTGATATTTTCCACCGCAATCCTGGTTATCAGCGGAAACTGCTGACAGGGCTGACCGGTGCGCACAAAGCGCGTATCAATGTCGGTGATACGACGTTCAGCCTGGTGGTTCACCCGATTTCCAACAACGGTGAGCGCAATGGTTATATTGTTGAGTGGCAGGATCTGACCGATTCTCTGGCTCAGGAGCTTAAAGAGCAGGCGCTACAGGATCAGCAGAATGAGCTGATGGGTGAAAACCAGCGTATCCGTCGCGGTCTTGATGTTGTGAATACCAATGTGATGATCTCAGATGCAGATCTGAATATTGTGTATATGAATGAGTCTATTCTGGAGATGCTCGAGCGTAACGAGTCTGAAATCCAGAAGGATCTGCCGCACTTTGACGCCAGTAATCTGCTGGGACAAAACATCGATCTCTTCCACAAGAATCCGGAAATGCAGCGTCGTATGCTGTCAGGTCTGACGGATGGTCATAAAGCTACACTTAAGATCGGTGCCAGCACGTTTGATCTGCAGGTAACACCGATTGGTTCGCCGGATAATCGTCAGGGCTTTGTTGTTGAGTGGCGTGATATGACCGATATCCTGCGCCGTGAAGCAGAGGCTGAAGAAGTCAATCGTAAGCAGCAGGAACTGGCGGACATTAACAGCCGAATCCGTAATGCGCTGGATAATGTTTCCAGTAATGTGATGATGGCTGATAACGATCTGAACATTATCTATATCAACGATGCACTTCGCGGTATGTTCCGCGAGTCAGAGCACCTGATTCAGCGTGAGTTGCCTGAGTTTGCAGTTGATACCCTGATTGGCCAGAACATTGATGTCTTCCATAAGGATCCTGAGCATCAGAGACATATGCTGGCTGCGCTTCAGACGACCCATAATGCCAAGATCTCTATCGCCGGCCGCTACTTTGCCTTCATTGCTAACCCTATCTTCAATGAGAATGGTGAGCGACTGGGTACAGTTGTTGAATGGTCTGATACAACCAATGAAACCTTGGCTCAGGCTGAAATTGCGGACATCGTAGAAGGCGCTTCCCGAGGCGACTTTAACCGCCGGATCAATACCAATGGTAAAAATGGCTTCTTCCTGGAGCTGGCTGATGGCATGAATAACCTGATGGAAACCACTTCAGATGGTCTTTCAGAGGTTGCCCGTGTTCTGAGTGCGATGTCCAAAGGTGATTTGACTGAGCGTATCGACAAAGACTTTGAAGGCATGTTCGGTCAGTTAAAAGATGACGCTAATGCAACGGTTGATCAGCTGACCGGCATCGTGACCCAGATTAAAGAAGCGTCCGATGCTATCAATACAGCAGCCAGCGAGATTTCAGCAGGTAATAATGACCTGTCGCAGCGTACGGAAGAGCAGGCGTCGAGCCTGGAAGAAACAGCCGCTTCTATGGAAGAGCTGACGTCTACCGTTCAGCAGAATGCTGAAAACGCATCTCAGGCGAATAGTCTGGCACAGGGCGCAAGCCGCATTGCACAGAAAGGTGGCGATGTTGTCAGTCAGGTTGTGAGCACGATGCGTACGATCAGTGATAACTCCAAGCAGGTTGAGGAGATTATCAGTGTGATCGACAGTATCGCGTTCCAGACCAATATTCTGGCGCTTAACGCGGCCGTAGAGGCAGCGCGTGCTGGTGAGCAGGGCAGAGGCTTTGCGGTTGTGGCAACAGAGGTACGAAACCTTGCCAAACGTAGTGCCGGTGCTGCTAAAGAGATTAAAGAACTGATCGTAACCTCTGTTGATACGGTTGATGAAGGTTCGAAACTGGTGGATGACGCAGGTTCAACAATGAAGGATATTGTTGATGCCATCGGTCAGGTGACCAGTATCATGACTGAAATTTCAGCGGCTTCCGCAGAGCAGCGTTCCGGTATTGAGCAGGTTAATACTGCGATTACGCAGATTGATGAAGTAACTCAGCAGAATGCTGCGCTTGTTGAAGAAGCGGCAGCGGCTGCGGAATCCACTGAAGAGCAGGCACGCTCACTGGTGAATTCGGTCAGTCTCTTCAAGCTGAGTGCGGATACCTCCTACCCGGATGCGCCGCTAACGCCGATGCTGAACGCTCCGGCCGCTGAAGTCAGGTCACCGGTGATGTCGCCAAAACCTGTGGCTAAGCCTGCAGCGAAGGAAGCGCCAAAAACGATTCCTCAGTCATCAAAGCCTAGCCTGGATGATGACTGGGAAGAGTTCTAAGCCGCCAGTCTCCCGTCAAACAATAGGCTGCCAAATGGCAGCCTATTTTTTAGGATTATGTGATGTCAGCGACACGCCCTGATCGTGAATTTCACTTCACGGATGAAAATTTTTCGACGATTAAAAGCCTGATTTATGACCGTGCGGGGATCAATCTGGCCGCGACTAAAAGGGATATGGTCTATAGTCGTCTGTCCCGTCGTTTAAGAGCCAACGGCTTGCGCACCTTTCAGCAGTATCTCGAGCTTCTTACGGACCCTGATAGCCATGAACAGCAGGAGTTTGTGAATTCCCTGACGACAAACCTGACCTCCTTTTTTCGGGAATCGCATCATTTTGATATTTTGAAAGAGTATTTTGCCGATCATCCGGAAAAGAAATCTTTCAGGATCTGGTGCTGCGCCGCCTCGACTGGTGAGGAGCCTTATTCGATCGCAATGGCCGCGATTGAGCACTTTGGCAGCTATAAACCACCGGTAGAGATTCTGGCGTCTGATCTTGATACTAAAGTTCTCGAAAAAGCCCGTTCTGCCGTCTACTCTTTTGATAGGGTGGAAAGACTTTCTGATCAAAGACTTAAAGCGTTTTTTTTTAGAGGAAAGGGTGATAATTCAGGGTTAGTTAAAGTAAAATCTGAATTGCAGGATCTTGTTTACTTCTTTAACTTGAACCTATTGAGTGACTCTTGGCCGTTTGATAAGCCTTTCGATATCATCTTTTGCAGAAACGTGATGATCTATTTCGATAAGCCAACTCAGTACAAGGTTTTAAGCAAGTTTCTTCCGCACCTTGATAACGATGGTTTGCTGTTCGCGGGGCATTCAGAGAGTTTCCCTCATGCCTCTGATCTTTTTAAGCTTCGCAAGCACACCGTCTATGTGAAAGCGCATAATTTGAGCTAAACGGTAGGAAATGCCATGGAAATTTTGCATGAAGCATCGCAACCTAAAATTTATTTCGACAGAAAATTTAACTGTCAGGTTGCGAAAATTTTGCCGGGTGAGTTTTATGTTACCTCAACGGATATGGCTATCAGTACTGTGCTCGGCTCATGCGTTTCGGCATGCATTCGTGATAAGAAAATGAATATTGGCGGTATGAATCACTTCATGCTGCCCGGTAATTCAGATGTCTTTAATCCTCTGAGTGCCTCTGCACGCTATGGCAGTTATGCCATGGAGATGCTTATCAATGAGATTCTTAAGCGTGGTGCCAGTCGGGAAAATCTTGAGGCTAAGATCTTTGGCGGGGGTAATGTGGTTGAATCCATGACCACCAGCAACGTCGGTAAGCGGAATGCTCAGTTCGTTATCGACTATTTAGGTTTTGAGTCAATTCCTATTGTTGCCCGTGACCTTCTTGATACCTGCCCGCGCAAGGTCATTTTCTTTCCTGCGACAGGTAAAGTATTGATGAAACGTCTCAGCACCGGTGGTGTTGATCGTGAGGTTCTTGAAATTGAGAACCAGTACAGTAAATCTCTTGGTCAGACTCCGGTATCTAATGATATCGAGCTGTTTGACTGAACGTGATGATTGAAGGAAGTAAGCATCGTGATTGAGGTTGTTATCGTTGATGACTCTGCGCTGATTCGTAATCTGTTAAAAGAGATTATCAGTGAGCAGGAAGATATGACTGTGACTGGTATGGCGCGGGATCCCTATGAGGCCCGGGAAATTATTCGTCAGGTAAACCCTGATGTTGTGACATTGGATGTTGAAATGCCAAAGATGCATGGCCTAGATTTTCTTGAAAAACTGATGCGACTGCGTCCGACGCCGGTGGTGATGATTTCAACACTGACTACGATGGGTTCAGATACGACGATTCGTGCGTTGGAACTCGGTGCTATCGACTTTATCGCAAAGCCAAAAGTCGGTGTCTCCAGCGAGCTGAAGCAGTACAGCGATATGATCTGTGACAAAATTCGTATTGCTGCTCAGGCTGGGCCGAGGTTGGCAGGAATCCGCAAAAAAGTTGCTGCACAGGGCGGGGACGATAAACCTGTTCTTTTTTCACCCAAAGCACTCAAGAAAATCATCGCTGTGGGAGCCTCAACTGGCGGAACTGAAGCGATCAAATCTTTTTTAATGCCCCTGCCTGCACAATCGCCCCCAATTGTTATCACTCAGCATATGCCGCCGGGGTTTACCAAAACCTTCGCCGAGCGTATGGACAGCCTTTCTCGTCTCAACGTTAAGGAAGCGGAAGAGGGCGATGTGCTGATGCCTGGTCATGTTTTTATCGCCCCGGGTGATCAGCATCTGAAGGTCAGCAAAGAAGGCGGTCAATTTGTTGTTCGCCTGGATTCAGGCCCGCCAGTGAACCGCCATAAGCCCTCTGTGGATGTGCTGTATGATTCACTAATCCCTTATGCTGAAAGTGTTGCTGCTGTCATCCTGACAGGTATGGGGGCTGACGGGGCTCAGGGGCTTAAGCGTCTGCGTGATGCCGGTGCCCGCACCTTTGGTCAGGACGAAGCCAGTTGCGTCGTATACGGCATGCCCCGGGCTGCTGCTAACCTTGGTGCTGTTGAGTTTGTGCATCCTCTTAAATTAATTCCTGTACAGCTTGCACGAACCGTGAATAATTAACCTAAGTTCCCGTTTAAAATCGTTTTGGAGTCACGATGAATATTCAAACATCTACTAATGGTACCCAGAGCACAATGCGCCTTAATGGCCGTTTTGACTTTAATGCGCACAAGGTCTTTCGCGAGACATATCAGCAGCTGCTGGATGATAAAGCGACAGCGATCGTGCTAGATCTGAGTCAGGTTGATTATCTGGACAGTTCTGCGCTGGGTATGTTGCTTCAGTTTAAGGAAAAAGCTGATATGCAAAATACCAAGATTACTTTGCACAACTGTTCCCAGCTTGCAAAAGATGTACTGGCCATTGCCAACTTCGATAAGTTGTTTGAAATCTCCTGAGCGGTATCCTGACTATGCGTATTCTTGCTGTTGATGACACCAGAGCAAACCTTGTATTGCTCCAGGCAATGCTTAAGCGTTCCGGCCATGAAGTAGTAACTGCCGAAAACGGTGAGGATGCTTTAAAGGTATTTGAGGAACAACAGCCTGATCTGGTTCTCATGGATGTGATGATGCCGGGAATGGACGGTTTTGAGGCTGCTCAGAAGCTTCAGGAGATGTCTTCACCCCGTTGGGTTCCCATCATCTTTATCTCTGCCGCTGCCACTGAAGAGTATTACATCAAAGGGCATCAGTCCGGCGGTGCTGACTATCTGTTTAAACCGATCAATCAGGTCATCCTCAATACCAAAATTGAGTCGATTAAGCGCATTGTTGATATGCAGAATACCCTGCATAGTCAGAATACAGCTCTTCAGGAATATGTTGAGAAGGATGAGGCTGAGCGCCGCATCTCGCGCCATATTATGGAGCATATGGCAGAGAGCAAAGGTCTGGAAGATCCTCTGGTCAGCTCAATGATCACCCCTGCAGAACAGTTCAGTGGCGATGTGCTTTGTGCTGCCCGTTCACCTAATAACCGCCTCTATCTCCTTCTGGGGGATGCTGTCGGCCATGGTCTGGCGGCTGCGATTAACACGCTGCCCATTTCCGGTACCTTTTACTCAATGGTGTACAAGGGCTTTGAGCTGCAGACCATTGCCAAAGAGCTGAACCGTCGTATTAAAGAGGCGATGCCAACGGGCTGTTTTGTCGCTTGTGGTATCGTGATGATCGACCCTGCAGAGTCCTATGCTGAAGTATGGAACGCGGGTCTGCCAACGTTTTACTGTGTTGATTCCCACGGCCATGTATCTGATACCTTTGAGTCCACTCAATTGCCATTGGGTGTTCTGACGGCAGATCAGTATGAAGTCAAAAGCGAGATTATTCCCTATCGTCCGGGACATCAGATCATCGCGTTTTCCGATGGCCTGATTGAAGCGGAAAACAGCGAAGGCGAGTTTTTTGGTATCGAGCGTTTGTTGGGTTGTTTACATAATCCGGAAAACCGCCTGGATGACATTCGCTTTGCGCTGGAAACCTTTATGGGGGATGAATCACCCCATGATGATGTGACGCTGGCTCTGGTTGATATGCCGGCCCATGAAACCAGCGGATTCGATATTTTCAGTGACCACCAGCAGTCTGAGGTTCTGTCTTCTGTTGCAGAAGCTGACTCGTTGGACTGGCGTGTTAATTTCCATCTGGGTGTATCTGAAGTTCGCGGGATCGACCTTACTCCTATGATTCTGGGTGCATTAGGCCAGTTTAAAGGGGTTGAGGCGCATAATCAGAAGCTGTTCCTGATTATGGCCGAATTACTGAATAACGCCCTTGATCATGGCTTGCTGCGTTTGGACTCAGGCCTTAAGTCAGGTCCTGATGCTTTTGAGAAATATCTCTCAGAGCGACAGGAACGTCTTGAATCCCTTGAGACCGGCTATATCGAAATTACGGCCAGTAAACTGCGTCTGCACGATGAGTCTCTGCTACGTATCACCATTGAGGATACCGGCGACGGCTTTAACTACGAGAAGTTCAAGCAAGAGCTCGCCGCTGAACAGACCGCTATGCATGGCCGGGGTATTAAGCTGGTACAGCAGCTTTGTCGTGCTGTGGTCTATGAAGGTCGCGGTAACAAGGTGACGGTTGATTATGATCTTAACTCGTTAGTTAAGGGGTAAGGGTTAGGATTCAATGAAAATTGCATTTCTAGGCATTGGTCTCATGGGGCTTCCTATGAGCCAGCGCCTTCTTGATGCGGGCTATGATCTGACAGTCTGGAATCGTACGCCCGATAAGTGCTCATCTCTGACTGAACAAGGTGCCCAGCTGGCTTTATCCGCTGAGGATGCGGCCTCTGGCGCTGACATTGTTTTTTTCTGTCTCACTGACAGTGCTGCCGTACAGTCGGTATGGCAGCAGATACAGCCTGCCTTATCTGCAGATACTGTTTTGGTAGACTGCTCAAGTATTGATCCTCTGGTAACACAGCAGCTGTCAAAAGAGGCCTCAGACGCGTCCTGCCATTGGATCGATTGTCCGGTATCGGGTGGGGTTCCGGGTGCCCGTGCGGGAACTCTGGCGATGATGGCAGGTGGAGACAAGGCGGTTCTGGATCGTATTCGGGATGTGTTGTCACACCTTTCCTCTAAAGTCACCTATATGGGGCCTAGCGGCTCAGGCCAGTACGCGAAGATCTGTAATCAGATGGTCGTCAGCTGTAATGCACTGGTTATCGCTGAGGTTGTTGCCTTTGCCGAGAAGGCGGGGGTTGATAGTCATAAGTTGGCTGATGCCTTTGAAGGTGGCTTTGCAGATTCAAAACCCTTGCAAATTCTGGCTCCTGAGATGGCGGAGCGCCGGTTTACGCCTCCGAAGTGGTATGTTGATACTTTGCTTAAAGACCTGTCGATGGCGGTTGATCACACGGGGCAACGCGAAGCTGAGGCACCGATGACTCAGTTGGCCCGCCAGTTAATGAAGGCGCATAGCGATAACGGCTTTGGTGGTGACGATCCGTCAACCCTGATTAAGCGTTATCTCGATGTTGATAAGGTCTGAAGTGTATGAGTAATCCGCTTATTGCAAACATCTCTCTGCTGTTTGCCGATTCACCGATGCAGGAGCGCTTTCAACGCGCAGCCGATCTCGGCTTTCGTCTGGTCGAGATTCAGTTCCCCTATGAATGGCCTGTCGCTGATCTTAAGGCCTGGGCAGATGCTGCCGGGGTTTCCGTCTATCTGATTAATGTACCGGCGGGTGATCTGCTCAGCGGCGGGCATAGCTACAGTTGCCATTCTCAATACCACAATGAGTTTCTTGCGGCATGTAAGCAGGCTCTAGACTATGGTCGGGAGCTGGGTGTTTCCTATATCAACGTATTGGCCAGTAATATCGATGAGACCGATGACCGTGAGGCATGCCTGAGTGTCTATGTGGAGAGTATCCGATACGCTGCCGAATTAATGGTCCATGAAGGTATTCAGGTAACCTTTGAGGCGATTAACAACGTTGATATGCCTCGCTACCTGATAAACAGCTTCGATGAGATGAAGGCTGTTTATGACGCAGTAGCCCACCCCAATGCCTTTATGCAGTACGACATCTATCACATGGCGATGATGGATGAGCCTGTTCAGGCTCAACTTGAAACCCATGCTCCGGCGATTGGCCATATACAATTTGCTGATGCCCCCGGGCGTGGTGCGCCAAATACCGGACGTCTGCCGCTGGCTGATATTTTTCAGCAACTGGAGGCGGGTGAGTATAGTGGCGGCGTGGCTGCGGAGTACCGGATTTCAGGGGATGATGAGAAGGATTATGGCTGGCTAAGAGGGTAGGGAACCTTCTTTGGCAGCCAGCCAAAGGTGCTATCTGATAAAAAGCTCTATCAGTTAAAAGATACTGTCGGTTATTTGTGGCTCTCGTTTTTGGCGGCCAGAAGATTAACCAGTTTGGCGATAATTTTGTCTTTGATCTTTTCACGGGTCAGAGGCGGTAGTGAATTCATCACTTTTTTGTCGAATCGAAACAGGATGCAGGTTTCGTCAGCAACAACATTACTGGTTCTTGGTGTGTTGGTCAGGAAAGACACTTCACCAAAAAAATCACCCGGTAGCAGGTTGGCCAGATTCTTGCCGTTTTCTTCAAGCTCAACGTGAGCCTTGCCGTGCAGTAAAATATAAAAAGATGAGTCCCGTTCGCCTTGGGTAATGATGTTTTCCTTCGGATCAGCCGCGACAAAACGACTTCGGGTATCAACAATCATGTTTTTTTCACCCGGATTAAAAGCACTGAAAAAATCAATCTTATCCAGAATATTCAGTATCTTAACCCGATTAATCAGCCTAATGCCTTTCATCTTTATAACCTTGTGTTCTTTTGCTGACAGTTTAACGCTATCTTAGACATCGACACAAACCCTGCAACATAAATAGTATTCCTGATAATGCAATTGTGCGCTGAGTCACTTTTAACTGGTGTATTGTTACACTATTTCAAGCTAACATAATGACAAATAATGGTTTTTACCTCAGGAGGAGGGATTGTCATGCAAAGGATGCTTCATAAAAAAGGTTAAACGCAATGGCAATAAACGATAAAGGCGATCTGATAAAAGTCTCGGCAGACGACCTTATGATTGGGGATACGTTGCCATGGACCGTTTACGATGCCACAGGACGATTGCTGATGGATTCCGGTCATGTGATTTCCACCCAGTCACGACTCAACTCAATTGTTTCATCGGGTTATCGTCTGGATGAGTTACCCACCGAAGCTGATGAAGTTCACGCTAGTGAACTGCCGTCACCTGTGGTTTATGCCAAGGACACCAATCCTTTTAACGAACTTGAAGAGATGTGTTTTGAGCTTGAGCAGGCCTTCGGCGGGATTGCCGGCGATGGGAGCTTCAAGGAAGGTCGCCTTGAACGACGTCTGTATGACTCTGCGGCTCAGGTTCAGGGCCTGATTAAACTGAATGGTGATGCGCTTCTCGGATCGATCCACCTGTCCAATAAGTTTAATTACTCGATCAAGCACCCACTGCATGTTGCCATTATCTCTACGATCATCGCAGATTCACTGGAACTGCCCCAGGAAACACAGTTAGCGATCATCGGTGCCGCAATTACCGCTAACGTCGCGATGAACTCATATCAGGACAGCCTGCAGAAGCACAAGGGGCCTTTGACCGATGAGCAGAAAAATCGTGTCAAAATGCACCCTCAGGAGAGCTATGATCTGCTCAAAGCAGCAGGTATTACTAACGATCTCTGGCTGAATATTGTGCTTCAGCACCATGAGAAGATTGATGGCAGTGGATACCCTAAAGGGCTCCGTGGCGATCAGATCTGCCTGGAAGCCAAGATTGTTGGTCTGGCGGATATCTACTCCGCAATGATCTCCAGCCGTCCTTATCGTCCCGCTCTGACGCCGCAGCGTAGTCTTAAGCAGCTGTTTATGCAGCGTGGCAGTTTCTTTGATGAATCTCTGACCAGCGTCTTTTTGTCTGAGCTGGGTATCTATCCGCCGGGAGCCACTGTGGAGCTGGTTAATGGCGAGATGGGTGTTGTGATCAAGCGTAAGTCTCAGGAGAGCAGTAAGCCGGTGGTTTCATCGATTCGGGATCGTTTCGGAACCCGTTTTATGCATCCTGTGATGCGGGATACCGGCGACAAGCGTTACGGCATTAAAGGCGATATCAAGGTAGAGCAACTGGGTAATATCAACCCGTCTATTTTGTGGGGACTGAAACTGATGCGCGTTAGCTAGCGTATCTGTACTCATTGTTTTAATAGCTAAGAGTCAACGGTTAAGAGGTAAGGTATGAATAAATTGGTCGCCCTGCTTGTTGGGCTGATGTTTACCGGCAATGTTATTGCGGCAGACTACAGTGCTCCGGATGTTGCGATTAAAGCACGGCAGGATCAGTTTGAGGATATTAAAGCGAGCTTTAAGCAGTTGCGCTTTATTGTGATTCAGAAAGAGTTTGACGCGGCTGCTGCTAAGGCCGAGGCGGACAAGCTTGCCGAGTTAAGCCAGCCGCTGGTTGAAATGTTCCGTGTTCGTTCTCACGAGGGTGATACCAAGGCTCTGGATCGTATCTGGGACAATTGGCCGCGCTTTGAAAAACAGATGCTTGAGTTTATCGATCTGACGGAAAAAACGGCAGACAGCCTCAAATATGCCAATCAGGAAGATGCGCGCATGTATGTTAATCGCGCCGCTAAGTCCTGTAAGAGCTGTCACCGCCTGTTTAAAGCGCGTTAGTATTGAACCGAATCAGGTATAAAAAGAGCCAGCATTATGCTGGCTCTTTTTTTCGCTTAGTTCATACAACATTTCTTGAATTTTTTACCGCTTCCGCAAGGGCAGGGATCATTCCGGCCAGCATTCTTTTCAGCGGGTGGCGTGTAATCTTTCCCGTGCACAAAGAACCAGCGGCCATCTTCGCGGACAAACTTTGAATCTTCCGAGTGGTTGATGATGCCCTCTTTCTCACGGTAGCGAGCGGTAAACTGTACCCGACCGCTGTCGCCATCGGTTTCAGTATTGTGGATCTTCAATCCCAGCCATTCTGAGTTTTCAGCCCAGGCCTTCAGGCCTTCAAAGTCGTATTGTGGTCTGACATCTTTCTGCGTTGTCTGCTCGATATACTCCAGATCAGCCAGAACGTAAGCGCTATAGCGTGATCTCATCAGCTGTTCCGGTGTTTCCGGCAGAGCGTCACCGGTAATGTAACTCTTGCAGCAGGCTCCAAAAGTTTCCCCGGACTGGCAAGGGCATATCTGATCGTCAGATAGGGTGTGCGTATTATTGCTCATGGAGTTTGCCTCAGTATGGTTTATATTTATCAATAAGTTAGAGATATTTTCCCTATGATACCGGAGACGCTTTTATGTTGAGTAGTGATAATTCACCGGAAAATCTGAATCGGATCAAAGACCAGCTGGTTTCGCCTGATGAGGCGCTTGCTGGTCGTGAAGATTACCTGTTTGAGACACAGATTGACCATCGTGTGCTGGGCGCAACACTGACGGATCTGGAGCATTACCCAAATAAAATTATCCTGGGCTTAGGCTGTTTTTGGGGAGCTGAGCGCTTGTTCTGGCAGCAGGCAGGGGTTTTGTTAACCGCAGCAGGTTATGCGGGAGGTTACACCCGTTATCCCAGCTATGAAGAGGTGTGCAGTGGTCTCACCGGGCATACCGAAGTGGTTGCGGTTGCTTATGATCCTGAGAAATTGTCCCTTGAGCAGTTATTGGCGCTTTTCTGGGAAAGTCATGACCCGACTCAGGGGATGCGTCAGGGAAATGATCGTGGAACACAATACCGCTCTGCTATTTACTGCCAAAACGAGGCTGATTACCAGATTGCCCTGGCCAGTATGAAGGCTTTCCAGAGTCGCCTGGAAGCAGCGGGCTATAACCCGATAACGACAGAAATCGCTGTCGACAAAACCTTCTTCTTCGCTGAGCCGTATCATCAGCAATATCTTGACGCCAATCCCAATGGATACTGCGGCTTAAAAGGCACGGGAGTGACGTGTGCGTGACCCCGTTTTCAATGATGAATAATTAAACGTGTGTTTTATTGTTAGTCTGTATAGAATGGTTTACACAAGCAGTGGCCAGTAAAGGGTTTAATGATGCGCTTAGAAATTGTCTGCCAGAATCGCGTTGGAATCATGCGGGATATTTTGGAAGTCTTTGTCGAATTCCGTATTAACGTGGTTCGGGCTGAGGCGGGTGGCGATAAGGGAAACGCGATCTATCTGTATATGCCCGGCATGTTAAATATGCAGTTACAAAGTGTCCGTACACGGCTGGAAAAAATCTCCGGTGTGCAGAAAATCCGGCGTATCAACCTTATTCCCAGTGAGCGACGCCACTACGAGCTGGATATTTTGCTGCAGTCACTGGACCTTCCTGTGCTTTCTGTTGATATCGATGGTCGGGTTGTTGCCGCCAATGCTGCCTCAGGTCGTGTGCTAAGCCTTCGGGTTGACGAGGTATCCGGTATCTCCCTTAGTAAGCGGGTTAAGAACCTTGACCTTGATACCCTGCTGCCCAAACTCGAATCCCGCCTGAATGGCGTTCGGGTTGAGATACGGGGTGAAGCCTATCTGGCAGATATCAATCCTATCTATATGGAAGAAAAACTGTCAGGTAAGGAGCCTGCAGGAGCGGTTATTACCCTGCATCCGGTTGAATCTCTCGGAGCCCAGATCTACTCCCTGCAGAAACATGAAGAGTTCGGCTTTGAAGCGCTTCAGATTCAGGCACCAAAAATGCAGTCGATGATTCGGGAAGCCAAGCGGATGGCGCCGCTCGATGCGCCTTTGTTGATTCAGGGCGAAACCGGCACCGGCAAAGAGATGTTGGCCCGGGCCTGCCACATGAGTAGCCCAAGAGGGCGTTCGCCTTTCATGGTGCTCAATTGTGCCAGCCTGCCGGACAATCTGGCGGAAACTGAGCTGTTTGGTTATGGCCCGAATGCTTTTGAAGGCGCCCGTAAAGAGGGCAAGCTTGGTTTATTGGATCTGGCTTCCGGTGGCAGTATTTTTCTGGATGAAGTCGGGGAGATGAGCCCTCACCTACAGGTAAAATTGCTTCGCTTTTTACAGGATGGAAGTTTCCGTCGGATCGGCAGTGATGATGAGATCACCGTAGATGTCCGGGTGATTTGTGCCTCGCAGAAAGATCTGGCTGAACTCTGCGAGCAATCGCTGTTCCGTGAAGATCTTTTCCACCGCCTGAATGTACTGACGTTAACCATTCCGCCTCTGCGTAGCTGTAAAGAGGGGATACCGGAGCTGGCCCATCACTTTATTGATCGTGCCTGCACCCAGATCGGTACCACTGAACGTGAGTTAAGTGAGGGCGCCAAAGCGGCGCTCAGTCAGTACCATTGGCCGGGCAATGTGCGTCAGCTTGAAAATGTTCTCTATCAGGCGGTATCGATCTGTGAAGGGGCGGTGATCGAAGTGGATCATATCAAGCTGCCAAGTCTGCACAATACCGATGCTCAACCATTAGATCTCAGCGGTTGCTGGGGGGATATTACGTCCCGTGTGGAACAGCAGATTCTGGCATCTCTCTATCCGGATTTTCCGAGCAGTCGTCTGCTGGCGAAGCGCCTTGGGGTTTCCCATACCACAATTGCCAACAAATTAAGGCATTACCGTATCGGTCTGTAGTGTTTTGGCACTTCAGACCTATAGACATTTACGCTGATAATTAATTATTTTCAATGAAGGCGCTACAGAAATCTTGTTTGGCTAATGTTTGTGGTTATCATAAGAGTCTGTTCGTTAACTCACTGTTTTCAAAAATATTCCGGCTGAGGTAAGTATGGTTAAACTGCTCATTGTTGATGATCACCGTATTGTTCGTGTGGCGGTTTCCAAAATGCTGGCGGATGAAGAGTGGATCGAAATTGCCGGAGAAGCGGGCAGTGGAGAAGACGCCATTATCATGGCCCGGGAACTGGAACCCGATGTGGTGCTGATGGACATCAAAATGCAGGGCATTGGTGGTCTGGAAGCGACGCGAAAAATTGTTCGTATGTTGCCGGATTGCAAGGTGATCGCGCTGTCGGCACTGGTTGAAGAGACGTTTGCCACACGCGCTCTTGAAGCCGGGGCCTCAGGATACCTTTCCAAAGGGGCCGAGCCTGATGAGATGATCAATGCGATTCGTCAGGTTCATCATGGTCAGCGCTATTTAAGTTCTGAAATTGCTCAGAAGGTTGCGCTGAGCAGAATGAGTCCGGGTAATGAAAACCCCTTTGATGGCTTGTCCGACCGGGAGCTGCAGATCGCTCTGATGGTGGTGAACTGTCAGAAGGTGAGTGATATCTCGGATAAGCTGTTTCTGAGTCCCAAGACCGTTAACACCTATCGTTATCGAATTTTTGACAAGCTGCAGGTTTCCAGTGATGTGGAGCTGACGCATCTGGCGATCCGCTACAAGATGATAGACACGGAATCTCTCTGATACGATGTCTGAATTTGATGCCAAGTCTTTTCTAAAAACATTACCGAAGCACCCCGGCGTTTACCGCATGTACGATAGCGCTGATGAACTCTTGTATGTGGGTAAAGCTAAAAACCTGAAAAACCGTGTCAGCAGTTATTTCAGGTCGACGGGGCTGACCCTGAAAACAAAAGCACTGGTCGAGCAGATCAGTCGCATTGAATTTACGGTTACCAGCAGTGAAACGGAGGCGTTGCTGCTGGAGCAAACCCAGATCAAACGTCATCGCCCGCCGTTTAATATTCTGATGCGGGATGATAAGTCCTACCCTTATATTTTTCTCAGTTCCGGTGACTATCCCCAGATCGAATACAGTCGGGGTAAGAAGCGGAAATCCGGACAGTATTTCGGCCCTTATCCCAATACGAATGCGGTTAAAGAGACGCTTAACCTGTTGCACAAGGTTTTTCGCCTGCGTCAGTGCGATGATAACTTTTTCAGCCACCGTAGCCGTCCTTGTCTTCAGCATCAGATAGAGCGTTGTAGCGCCCCATGCGTTGATCTGATCAGTCAGCAGGGCTATCAGGATGATGTGAATCGTGCCGTGTTGTTTCTGAAGGGCCGAAGCGTTGAATTATTGGCTGATCTGCAGGATAAAATGGATCAGTCTGCTGAGGCGCTTGAGTTTGAACAGGCTGCCCGATTCAGAGATCAGCTGATCCAGCTGCGAAAAATTCAGGAACAGCAGTACGTGTATGGCGAACAGGGTGATGCGGATCTTTTTGCTCTGGTTTCCCGGCCCGGGGGCTTCGCGATTTCTGTTCTGTTTGTGCGTGCAGGGCGAGTACTGGGCTCCCGGCATTATTTTCCGTCTGATCTTTTATCAGAGAATGAAGCAGATACTTTGCAGGGGTTTATCAACCAGTTTTATCTGGGCAGTGGCACTCGTGAAGTGCCGTCGGAGATTATCACCAATTTATCGTTGGCGGAGTCCGATACCCTCGCAGAGGCACTCAGGAGTCTCTATGGCCGGAAAGTGTCACTGAACTCTCAGGTACGATCTCATCGTGCCCGCTGGTTGCAGATGGCTGTAACCAATGCAGAGCAATCCCTGATCAGTCATCTGGCGCGTAAAGGGACGATGGATGGCCGCTTTAAGGCGCTGCAAAAAGAGTTAGGGCTGGAAGAGCGCCCCGAAAGGCTGGAGTGTTTCGATATCAGTCATAGCTCCGGGGAGGCGACCGTTGCATCCTGCGTCGTGCTGGGGCCGGAGGGGCCGATTAAAGCAGAGTACCGCAAGTTTAATATTGAAGGCATTACCCCGGGAGACGATTATGCGGCGATGCGTCAGGCTCTGATTCGGCGCTATAAGCGACTGGCATCAGGGGAGGGGAAAAAGCCGGATATTCTGGTTCTGGATGGTGGTAAAGGTCAGCTGAAACAGGCCCGTGAGGTATTTAACGAGCTGGCTGTGACGGATGTGGTGCTTTTGGCGGTATCAAAAGGCACAACCCGAAAACAGGGCTTTGAGACCCTTTACCTTGAAACCAATGATCAGGTGATTGATCTCGACTCTGATTCAAAAGCGTTACATGTTATTGAGCAGGTGCGGGATGAAGCTCACAGGTTTGCCATTGTGAGCCACAGACAAAGACGGGATAATACCCGAAGGACATCACGCTTTGAGTCTATTCCAGGGATAGGGCCGAAAAGACGACAGGCAATTTTAAGACACTTTGGCGGTCAGAAAGAGGCTTTGGATGCCAGTATTCAGGAATTAGCAAAGGTTCCCGGTATTAGCGCCGCTCTGGCTGAACAGATTTATTTTCATTTACACCCGGAACAGTAGTAGGCCCAATGAAGTTACCCAATATTCTCACTGCGCTACGTATCGCTTTTATCCCTCTTATCGTCGCGGTTTTTTATCTGCCGCTGGAGAACAACCTCTACGTTGCTGCCGGCATATTTGCGCTTGCGGCCTGGACTGATTGGCTGGATGGTTTCCTGGCCCGAAAACTGAATCAATCGACCCCTTTTGGCGCTTTCCTCGATCCAGTGGCAGACAAGCTGATGGTCTCGGTTTCATTGGGACTTCTGATCGACGCTCACGCCAGTATCTGGATGACTCTGCCTGCACTGATCATTATCGGGCGGGAAATTGTAATCTCGGCACTGCGTGAATGGATGGCGGAGCTTGGCAAGCGTGCCAGCATAGCCGTTTCTCTGATCGGTAAAGCCAAGACCTCTTTACAGATGCTGTCGATCTTTGTATTGCTGAGCCAGACTCCGGGTACGGATGTCGCTCTGGTCGGCATGGTTCTGCTTTATGGAGCGGTCGTGCTGACGATCTGGTCGATGGTGCAGTACCTTAAGGCGGCCTGGCCAGACCTGAAGTCCGGCATGTAATGATTGATGGCTAAGTGCCAATAATCCGGATAATTGTAATAAAAACAAAAAGTTGTGAAAAAAAGTATTGACGCTTAGAAAAGGGTGTATATAATACGTCCCAAGTTCAGCGGGAATAGTTCAGCGGGAATAGCTCAGCTGGTAGAGCACAACCTTGCCAAGGTTGGGGTCGCGAGTTCGAATCTCGTTTCCCGCTCCACTTACTTTTTGAGATGGCCGAGTGGCAGAGTGGTCATGCAGCGGACTGCAACTCCGTGTACGCCGGTTCGATTCCGACCTCGGCCTCCATCTCAGAAAATGCACGATACTTTTTGGTCTTGTGCAGCACCAATTAGCCCGGATGGCGAAATTGGTAGACGCAAGGGACTTAAAATCCCTCGGTGGTAACACCGTGCCGGTTCGATTCCGGCTCCGGGCACCATGAGACACTAAGCCATCCTAGTATCTCACTAGCAGTTTGAAATAGCGCATTCAGCGCTTTTTTAGTTTCTGCACATCAGTTTTATGAGAATGGCCGAGTGGCAGAGTGGTCATGCAGCGGACTGCAACTCCGTGTACGCCGGTTCGATTCCGACCTCGGCCTCCATTCTCAATCCTTCCTGATTTTATTGTCTGTTATAACTCTTATATTGAAATACCATCCTGCGTTCTGCTTATTGCATCGCTGTCTGTCTTTCTGTGCGCCATAGTTTTGCCTTTCTACAGGCATAAAAAAACCCCATGCGGTATGCATAGGGTTAGGTGATAGCCAGAGTTTAAGCTGGACAGTACATCTGATGTAGCGTCCTGATGATGGTGCTTGCACGATCGCCATTCAGTGAGTAGTAAATAGTTTGAGATTCCCGCCGGGTTTTCACCAGCTCATCGCGCCGCAAAACTGCCAAGTGCTGCGAAAGTGCAGACTGGCTGAGATCTAATGATTCGTTTAATTCGCTAACGGATAGCTCTTTGCCTTCCAGGTAGCACAAAATCATTAGGCGGTTTTCGTTGGCCAGTGCTTTTAATAATGCGGTAGCTTCCTTGGCATTATCACGCATTGCGACTAGATCAACGGTTTCTTGGATTGATTCCTCGAAAGTTGCCATCGTTTTTAACTCGCTAGAACTAATTTAGTTGTAATTAATATTAGTATATTTTACGGAATTCAACAAATAATCAGTCTCATTTCCGTAAGAGCGTTGATTATAAAGGGTGTTTCCTTCGCATGAAAGCAAACAATTATATTGTCAACATTTCGCTGGGTCATCTTTAGTATTAGGAGGCGCTGATGGTTGTAGTTGTCGACAGTCTTGGTCGGGGGATTCCAAAGTGTTTCGATAAAAGCCTATGTTTATAGGCTTTTTAGCGGGATGCACCTTTTGTCTTAGTTTCAAAAGGGACTTTATCTATTAGAGTTGTCGACGATCTGGCAGAGTTGGTGTCGACAATTATCAAACCCCTAACGGTTGATGCCTAAACTCGTACAACACACCGATAACAACTAAAAAGAGGTCTTGCCACATGACCTATCAGGCACAATACGAAAAGTCTATTCAGCAACCAGAGCAGTTTTGGGCAGAAAAAGCAGCAGATCTACCATGGTACAAAGAACCCACTCAAATTCTGGGGAAAGATGAATTTGGTACTGATCGCTGGTTTGTCGATGGAGAGCTGAACACGTGTTATGCCGCCGTTGATTACCATGTTGAAAATGGTCGCGGCGATCAGATTGCGATTTACTATGATTCCCCGGTTACCGGTGTCAAAAAGTCCATTACCTATAAAGAGCTGCAGGATGATGTTGCCCTGTTTGCTGGCGGTCTGGCGGCTAAAGGTGTTGGTAAAGGCGATCGTGTCATTGTTTATATGCCAATGGTTGCTGAGGCCGTGGTCGCTATGCTGGCCTGTGCGCGACTGGGTGCGGTTCACTCTGTTGTTTTTGGTGGTTTTGCACCCCATGAACTGGCCGTTCGTATCGATGATGCCAAACCGAAAGCAATTATCTCTGCTTCCTGTGGTATCGAGATTCAGAAGGTAATCCCTTACAAAGCGATGCTGGATAAAGCGATTGAACTGGCTGAGCATAAGCCGGATGTGTGTGTGCTGTTGCAGCGCCCGCAGGAAACCGCAGAGCTGATTGAAGGTCGTGACTATGATTGGCAGGCGCTGGTGGCTGATGCCCAGCCAGCGGCATGTGTGTCGGTTAAAGCGACAGACCCTCTTTATATTCTGTATACATCAGGTACCACCGGTAAGCCGAAAGGTGTTGTGCGTGATAACGGTGGTCACGCTGTTGCTCTGAAGTACAGCATGAAAGCGATCTATGACATGAACCCGGGCGAAGTCTTTATGGCCGCTTCGGATGTTGGCTGGGTTGTAGGTCACTCATATATTGTTTACGCCCCGCTATTGGCCGGATGTACAACCGTTGTTTACGAAGGTAAGCCGGTTCGTACACCTGATTGCGGTGCTTTCTGGCGCTTAATCGAAGAGTACAAGATTAAAGCCTTCTTCACCGCGCCAACGGCATTCCGTGCGGTTAAGAAAGAAGACCCGAACGGTGAAGAGCTGAAGAAATATGACATTTCTTCTATGAAAAACCTCTTCCTGGCGGGTGAGCGTCTTGATCCTCCGACCTTCTACTGGCTGCAGGAGCTTGTTGGTGTGCCGGTTGTCGATCACTGGTGGCAGACGGAAACCGGTTGGGCTATCGCTTCTAACCAGATGGGTATTGAACCGCGTCCGGCAAAAGCAGGTTCGGCAACTGTCCCGACACCTGGTTTTGATGTTCAGATTCTGGACAACAAGGGCAATCAGATGCCTGCCGGTGAACAGGGTAGTGTTTGCATCAAGTTGCCTATGCCTCCTGGCTGTCTGGCAACGGTTTATGGTGATCCTCAGCGTTTCCAGAGTTCATACCTGAGCACCTTCGAAGGTTACTACCTGACCGGTGACGGCGGTTATATCGATGAAGATGGCTATGTGTTCATCATGGGGCGTACTGATGATGTGATCAACGTAGCGGGTCACCGACTGTCTACCGGTGAGATGGAAGAGATTATCGCGTCTCACAGTGGCGTTGCTGAATGTGCCGTCATCGGTATTAACGATGAGCTTAAAGGTCAGCTGCCGGTTGGCCTAGTGATTACCAAAGATGGATACGAAGGTGATGACGATACCCTTGAAGCCGAGCTTGCCGCTCTGGTGCGTAAAGAGATCGGTGCCATCGCCTGTTATAAGCAGACGATTGTGGTTGATCGCTTGCCAAAAACCCGTTCCGGTAAGATCTTACGCGGTATTCTGCGCTCAATCGCTGATGGCAAGAGCTATCAGGTGCCATCCACCATTGATGATCCGGCAAGTCTGCCAGAGATTGAATCCATCATGGCGGACCACAATATTGGCGTAGCAGGTCAGGAAGCCTGATTTATTCCTCCTGAACCCGATGTCTAATCAGAAAAACCGATCCTAGTGATCGGTTTTTCTGTTTCCGGGGCAGCGCTAAGCCTGTGATACACTTGCAAAAAGTTTGAATGATTAGGGATATTTAATATGAGTCAGTTTGATTTCGATCTGTTTGTTATCGGTGCAGGTTCCGGTGGTGTCCGTGCGGCCCGCACAGCGGCGGGTCTGGGTAAAAAAGTGGCTGTCGCAGAAGGCCGTTTTCTCGGGGGCACCTGCGTCAATATCGGTTGTGTGCCTAAGAAACTGTTCTCCTACGGCTCTCACTTCCATGAAGAGTTTGCTCAGGCTGCAGGTTTTGGCTGGACCGTTAACGGTTCCTCTTTTGACTGGCCGACGCTGCGTGACAATAAAACGAAAGAGATTGAGCGACTGAATGGTATTTACCATAACCTGCTGGTGAACTCCGGGGTCGAGCTGGTGGAAGGCTATGCCCGTTTTGAAAACGCTCATGAAGTGAGTGTCGATGGCAAAACCTACTCGGCTGAAAAGATTCTGGTGGCCACCGGTAGCGAGCCCTTTATTCCTGAATTCCCGGGTAGCGAGTATGCGGTAAGTTCTGATGCTGTGTTTTATCTGGATGAATTCCCAAAACGAACCCTGGTACTCGGTGGCGGCTATATCGCGGTTGAGTTTGCCGGTATTTTCCATGGCCTGGGTGCGGAGAGTCATCTGGTCTACCGTGGTGATCAGCCGCTTCGTGGCTTCGACGAAGAGGTACGTCAGTTTGCCTCGGAAGAAATTCGTAAGAAAGGTGTTCAGTTCCATATGAATGCCAATATCGCCTCTATCGAGAAGCAGAGTAGTGGTCTGCAGGTTTCATTGACCAACGGAGAGGTTCTGGAGGTTGATCTGGTACTGTGTGCGACGGGGCGTGTACCCAAAACGGAAGGTTTAGAGATTGATAAGGCTGGAGTTGAGCTTGGCAAAGGCGGTGAGATTCTGGTGAATGATGAATTTCAGACCTCTGCACCTTCCGTGTTTGCGCTGGGTGATGTGATCAACCGTATGCAGTTAACGCCTGTTGCATTGGCAGAAGCGATGGTTTTTGTAAATAACCAGTTCCAGCCAGAGTTGCCTGCTAAGCAGATGGATTACACCAATATTCCAACGGCAGTTTTCTGTCACCCGAATATTGCGACCGTCGGTATGACGGAGGAGGAGGCTCGCGAGGCTTTTGATACTGTTGAGATCTATAGTGCCTCTTTCCGCCCGATGAAGCATACGCTGTCTGGCTCCGATGAGCGTCATTTGATGAAGCTGGTGGTTGATGCCGGTACCCGCAAGGTTGTAGGGGCTCATATGGTGGGCACCGATGCCGGTGAAGTGCTGCAGGGGATTGCCGTTGCCATCAAAGCCGGCGCGACCAAAGAGGTGTTCGACAGCACTGTCGGGATTCACCCAACCGGTGCCGAAGAGTTTGTCACCATGCGAACTCTGACGCGTAACTGATCGCCTGATGAGTTAAGACCCGGTTAAAAAAAAGCCCCTTCCGATAAATCGAAAGGGGCTTTTCAGGTTTTTAGCTGCGAGACCGGTAAACAAGGTGTGCTATCGGTTTCTCTGCGCTAATAAAGCGGAAGCTGTTTAGATAGAGAACAGGCTGTTCAGCTTGGTTGCCAGCATCATGTTGCCCTGGGCTTTAACTTTGCCGGTCATAAAAGCGGTCATGCCGTTCACTTCGCCACTCAGTACACCTTTCAGGGTCTCTTTGTCCATAATCAGGGTTACAGAAGGATCATCGTGTTCACCGGTACCTACATTGCATTCGCCATCTTTGATCTCAATGTAGTATTCGCCGGCATCTTTGATTTCAAACTGGAAAACTTCGTCCATACCTTTGGCCGCTTCCGGTTTAAAACCCTGTTTCAGATTTTCAATAGTTTTGCCCACGTCAGTCATCGCTTTGTACCTTTTATATGATTATTTCTTATCGTTCAGGTCGGGTTTTCGACCGGCTATGTGATGAGCATATTTCAAACATACGTTTGAATCAACCCCGTTCGCCAGAATATTGACAGGAAAGAATACACAGCCTGAAAAGCATCCTGTATGCTTGCGTCGCGTAATAAAATAGATGGAGTAATCCGTGTACGAATTTTTTTCAGAGTATGGTTTGTTCTTCGCTAAGACACTGACTTTAGCGATTATTTTTTTAGGTTCTATCCTTCTTCTGATTGTCGCTGCCGCTCAGGGTAAGCGCAAGTCCGGTGAAGGCGAGTTTGAGATTGAGCACCTGAATGAAAAGCTGACTGAGACCACTAAAGCGGTCAAAGAAGCGGTTTACGATAAAGACGCTTTCGAGCAAGAGCTGAAAGCGGAGAAGAAGGCTGAAAAAGCCAGAAAGAAAGCGGCTAAGTCTAAGAAAGACGAGCCTGAATCTGAAGATGCCCGTAAGCGGGTATTTGTTCTGGATTTTGACGGTGATATTCGTGCCTCTGATGTTGATTCATTACGTGAAACCATCAGTGCGGTATTAACGATCGCCCGCCCTGAAGTAGATGAAATCGTACTTAAGCTGGAAAGTGGCGGCGGTATGGTGCACAGCTATGGATTTGCCGCTTCTCAGTTGCAGCGAATTACGAATAAGAAAATTGATCTTACGGTATGTGTTGATGCAGTGGCGGCCAGTGGCGGTTATATGATGGCCTGTACCGCAAATAAGATTCTGGCTGCACCTTTCTCTATTATCGGCTCGATCGGTGTGGTTGCGCAGATTCCGAACTTCAACCGCTTGCTGAAAAAGCATGATATTGACTACGAAGTACTGACCGCAGGTGAGTACAAGCGCACCATGACGGTATTCGGTGAGAATACTGATGAGGGGCGTAAAAAGTTTGTCGAAGATCTGGAAGAAACACACGTTCTGTTCAAAGACTTTATTCATGAGCAGCGCCCTGATCTGGACCTGACCAAAGTGGCTAATGGCGATGTCTGGTACGGTAAGCAGGCTCTTGAGCTGGGCCTGATTGATGGTCTGAAGACCAGCGATGAGTATCTGTTAGAAAGCTGTGATGATGCCGATGTTTATGAGGTGAGCTACGAAATAAAATCGGGGCTCGTTGACCGGTTGGGGGAGATGGTTTCTCTGAGTATCAGCAAGACCGCTGATCGTTTCCTGACCCGGGCACGTAAGACTGAGATTGAGCATTAATCACCGGCGTTAAGCCCGTGCTTTAAGCGATAAAAAAAACCGGATGAGCTGACGTTCATCCGGTTTTTTGTTGCTGGTGTCCGAATCAGAACGGCCCAGCCTGTTTTTGAGTGGTTAGCTCCACTCGGCCGGATCTTTATCCTGACCAAGACCGGCTTCTGTCCAGGCGGCAAAGCCTCCCAGCATATTGATCACGTTGGTAAAGCCCATTTCCTTGAGGGTCTTTGTTGCCAATGCGCCACGGCCTCCGGCCTGGCAGTACACAACAATCTCCTGATCTTTATCCTGAAGTTGTGGGTGTGCATCTACCCGGAACTCCAGCACCCCTCTTGGTACCTCGACGGCAGAAGGGATGTGTGCCTGCATAAATTCCTGTGGCTCACGTACATCAAGTGCTAATGCACCCTGTTTAATCTTTTCTGCGGCTTCCTGTACGGAACATTCCTGAATCTCTGCTTTAGCAGCAGCTACAAAATCCTGAGTCGTTAACGCCATGGTGACCTCGTTATTTTCAAAATCTGTTCAGATTCCCGTTTGAGAATCATAAAGGGTCAGAAAACGGATGGTTTTCGATAGTATAAGTATGACGCGTATTGTTAAGTGTTGTCTAATTAATGTTTAACGCTCTATACGTTCGATAAAGTCATGCCACAATCCGCTGAAATCAGCACTTAGATCAGCTTGTTGCAGGTATCTGCGAAAGCGCTGCTCAAGCTCGGCAAAGGTCATCGCGAGCTGCTCAACACCAGGAAGAGTGTTGAGGGGAGCAAGCTTCAGTTGTTGCAGGTGCCAAAGCTGGCGGTCAACGGAAGAGGCTGTTTCTGCTATTGATGAAGAGGGGGCTGCTTTGTCCTGTTTCTGCTCTTCAGCTGAGGTCTCGGGGACAGGCGTGCTGTCTGCGCTTGTTCGCTGTGTGGAATCAGAGGCAGTGGCGGTATCAGAGCCATTTTGCAGTTGCTGTCGCTTCTGCTCAACACGGCTCCGCAGGCCGCCTTCAGCGCCCGTTTCCGTAACATCTGTCATCAGCTGTTCAGCTTCTTCGGGAGCTTCCTGATAAAGCTTAGACAGGCTGTTTAGGGTGTTGATGTCTTTGACATCCTGTTGGTCAGCAAACTGCTGCACTTTTTCAGGGGTTTTTAACAGAGAAAGACGTTTGGAAAGCCAGCTGGGGGATCGTCCCAGAGCCTGAGCGACCTCTTTTTTGTTGCCGGAGATATCTACCAGCTGCTGGAGAGCCCGGGCTTCTTCCAGTGGTGCGATATCTTCGCGCTGGTTGTTCTCAATAATCTGTAGTGCCAGAACGGTGCTGTCACCGGCAGGACGAATGATCGCGGGAATAGAATCCTTGCCGGCAAAATCGTGTGCCCGCCAGCGTCGCTCGCCCATAATGATGCGATGGGAGCCGTTGTGATCTTCAGGTTGAACAACAATAGGCTGAAGCAGGCCGTTTTCTTCGATGCTTTGTGCCAGATCGAGCAGGGATTCTTCATCGAAGCTCTTACGGGGCTGATCCGGATCCGGTATCACTTTATGAACGGGGAGGTGAACCAAAGGCATCTGTTGTAGCTGGTCCTGGAGTGAAGTTCCCCACTCCTGTGATGGCTGGTCTTCGCCGTTTTCCTGTTTTGACGTTTCTTCATCCAGCAGATTAAAAAGCATCTTCTTCCTCTGGTTTTGGTGGTTTGCTATGAAGGGCATTTTTTAACGAAAAAGTTTGGATGTAAAGCGCTTACTTTCACTACACCCAAAACCCGTGCTGGGGTAGAATGCGCGGGTTTTTCTATCTGTTTTCGAGGTTCTTAATGTCCACAGAAAATCCTAAAGTTGGTTTTGTCAGTCTGGGTTGCCCTAAAGCGCTGGTTGACTCTGAGCGTATCCTGACACAACTGCGTACTGAAGGTTATGAAATCTCTCCATCCTACGAAGGCGCAGGTCTTGTAGTGGTGAATACCTGTGGCTTTATTGATGCCGCGAAAGCAGAGTCTCTGGCTGCTATTGGTGAGGCGCTGGAGGAGAACGGTAAGGTTATCGTTACCGGCTGCATGGGCGCTGATGGTGATCAGATTCTGGATGCCTATCCTCAGGTACTGAGTGTCTCCGGACCGCAGCAGTATGAGCAGGTTGTGGGGGCTGTGCATGAGTATCTGCCACCGAAGAAGGATCACGATCCTTTTGTCGATCTGGTGCCGCCTCAGGGTGTTAAGCTGACACCGCGTCACTACTCCTATCTGAAGATCTCCGAAGGCTGTAACCACCGCTGTACCTTCTGCATCATTCCTGCGTTACGGGGTGATCTGGACAGCCGTCCGGTGGGTTCTGTGATGGATGAAGCGCAGCGTCTGGTTGATGCCGGTGTTAAAGAGTTACTGGTTGTGTCTCAGGATACCAGTGCTTACGGTGTTGATCAGAGGTACAAGCTGGGCTTCTGGCAGGGGCGTCCGATGAAAACCCGCCTGAAAGAGCTGTGCGAAGCCTTGGGTAGTCTGGGTGTCTGGGTGCGTCTGCATTATGTTTACCCGTATCCGAGTGTTGATGAGGTGATTCCTCTGATGGCAGAAGGTGCTATCGTGCCGTATCTGGATATTCCGCTGCAGCACGCACATCCGGAAGTGCTTAAGATGATGAAGCGCCCTGCAGCGACAGAGAAAACCATGGAGCGCATCAAAAAGTGGCGTGAGATCTGCCCTGAGATCGTGATCCGCAGTACCTTTATTGTCGGTTTCCCGGGTGAAACTGAAGAGCACTTTGAATATCTGCTGGACTTCCTGCGTGAAGCCCGACTGGATCGTGTGGGTTGCTTCACTTACTCACCGGTGGATGGTGCTCCGGCTAATGAGCTGGAAAATCAGATTCCGGAAGAGATCAAAGAGGAGCGTCTGGCACGCTTTATGGAAGTTCAGGCTCAGATCAGTGCAGAGAAGCTGCAGGAGAAGATCGGCCTTGAGATGGATATTCTGATCGACCACGCGGGTCCTGATGGTGCTATTGGTCGTACCAAAGGTGATGCACCGGAGATTGATGGTGAGGTTCATCTGCTGGATGTTACCGGACTGGAGCCGGGTCAGGTGGTTCGTGGTCGTATCATTGAAGCCGATGACCATGACCTGTGGGCCGAGCTGGTCTGATATGGAGTGGTTGGGCCTTTGATTGAGTCAGAGGCCTTGCACTTATTACTTGAATCCAGGAAGAATAAAAAAAGGCGGCTAACCCTTGGGTTAGCCGCCTTTTTCGTTGATATCAGAGGCAATAAAAGCTCTGAATCAGTTAAAACATCTTACGCGGAAGGACGCTCAACAGCAGCCTGCCAAAGTACAAATACCAGGGCAAGACCCGGTGTCAGGGCAACGGCTGGCAGAATCACGTCAGGAGCAATCGATGCAACAGTCGCAATTGCGGCAACACCGGCAGTCATTGCCAAATTTACGAACAGATTTGAAAAGCCACCCATGGTTTGATCCTCTCTGGAGTGTTACTTAATTTCTCAATGGTAACATTTTAACCCCTGATTCCAGAGTGGGAAAGTCTACCGAGTCCTGTTTATGCTTCTCATGGCTTGACAGTTGTCAGCTTATTTTTACGCTGCACCTGATACAAATCGTAGCAAAAAGTGATAACCGCCAGCCAGATCAGGGCGAAGGCGACAAGCTGCAACCCTGAAAACGGCTCATCAAAAATATAGATCGCTGTGAAAAACTGCATGGTCGGGTTGATATACATGATGAAGCCAATGACTGTCAGGGGCAGAAGTCTGGCTGCTGCCGAGAACAGAAGCAGGGGCACAGCGGTAACAATTCCCGACAGCATCAGGTAAGTGCCGGTAAAATCGGTCTCGCTTCCGGATGTTTGCGGTAATGGGTTAAGCGCTGATCCGCCGATAATCATCAGGAAGATCAATGCCGGAAGTACCAGCCAGCTGGTTTCAAGAAACAGGCCGTTCAGGGTTTCAAAAGGGGCTTGCTTGCGCACCAGTCCATAGAGCCCAAAGCTTGAGGCCAGCATCAGAGAGATCCATGGCAGTGAGCCTACACGGTAGATTTCAAACGCCACTGCGATACATGCCAGAATAATGGACAGGGTCTGTAGTGGACGGATCTGTTCTTTAAGGATAAAGCGTGCCAGAAAAACACTGACCAGAGGTGTCAGGAAGTAGCCGAGGCTCGATTGAATAACCTGGCCGATGCTGACGGCATAAACAAAAATCAGCCAGTTGGTTGAGATCAATATCGCGGCCAGTGCCGACCAGATCAGCGCTTTACCTGACAGGGCGGCACGTAAAGCTTTCATCTTCCCTAACCCGATGACCAGAATCATGCAGAGCAGAAAAGACCAGACGATTCTGGCGGAAATCACTTCCAGTGGAGCGATATGGGACACAAGGGAGAAGAAAAGAGGAAAGCAGCCCCAGATCAGGTAGGCGAGTACACCAGTACCAAGAGTTTTAATGTTCATTGCTAAGTCCCTGGGTTGTTTTCTGAATGATCTGAACTAGCGCGCTGCCATTTCAGCCTGTTGAATATAGTGTTGCCACTGCTGCAGCGATTTTAGCTCTGCCCGGGAGAGCTGTTTGCGGCTGTTTGGTAAAAAAGTCGTTCCGGTAAAGCGAAACTCTGCCTGCAGATCAGGCCGCTCAGCCAGTGGCTTGGTTTCCGGGGTCAGACTGTCCAGAAGTTTCCCGCTGGGGTGATGGATCAGAACGATATGGTATTCACCGGTATCCGGGATTCTGGCATATAAAAAATGAAACTCACTGGGGCTGAAACCTTGTTCGAGAAGTGTCTGGTACTTGCCAAGGGCGAAATCTTCACAGTCCCCGCCGCCAAGTTGTATCAGTTGATCCCGCTGCAACCAACGGTCATCTCTGTCCCGGATATAGCGGAATTGGCTGTTGAAATAAGTGTTAACCATTTCAAGCTGGCGAATGTCAGCCGTTTTTTCAGCCCCTTCTGCAGCCACAGAGCTGGTGGTTATCGGCAGGGCAGGAGGCGCGGCTCTGACAGTGGCAGTGAAATATAAAGTTGATATAAGAAGCAGGGAAAAGAGCTGTCTAATCAGTGAGTAATGCACAGCGAATCCTGAACAAAGGGTGTATTATAGGAGATTCTCCGGCCTTCTGAACAGAAAGGGTTGCGGGAATAATTATTCAGACAGGCTTGTCAGTTATTGAGGTTAATGTGCAGCTGGTTCAAACATACTTTGATCTTTCTCTTCCGGATATCGTCGCTTTTGCCTGGTTTGTATTCTGGTGGACGCTTTATTACTTCTTTTCCAGAAATGCGATGAACAAAAAGGCCTGTCTGGCTAAGGTGATGCACGCCTACCGGGTCGACTGGATGACCAAGCTGCTGGAGCGGGAAGTCAGGATTGCTGATACCACGATCATGACGCATCTGGAGCGTAACGGTGCTTTCTTTGCTTCCAGTTGTTTACTGATCCTTGCTGCCTTGTTCACTATGCTGGGGGCAACGGATAAGGCGATGGGGGTGCTATCGGAGCTTCCCTTTGCTGCGGCTGACTCCCGGGTTGAGTGGGAGCTGAAGGTTCTGCTGCTGATTGTGATCTTTGTTTATGCTTTCTTCACGTTTACCTGGTCGATGCGCCAGTACAATTTTTGCGCCATTCTGATCGGATCTGCTCCTCACCCTGAGGATCAGGATGTGACGCCACAAGGGCGAAAAGCCTACGCGCAACATGCGGCAGATCTGATTGATCTCGCGGCGAATCAGTTCAACTATGGCCTGAGAGCCTACTATTTTGCTTTGTCTGTCCTTTGCTGGTTCTGGCATCCTTATATTTTTATGTTGGCTACGATTCTGGTGGTTATGGTGCTTTATCGTCGTGAGTTCCATTCCAAGTCACTGCGTGCCCTGTTGGCTGCGCGGGATGCGAGTATCGAGTTCAAGGGTATTTTTCGCTAGTAATGTGCCCTGACACAAAATAATTTTGGTGTAGCAGATCCTATCTCGCTAAACCCTTGCCTATAGTCTTAATACTAAAGTAGGTTGTTTTCCGCTGGTGGATCTTGCTGTTATTTCTCTTTTTTGCGATATAAATTCTGTAACAACTGCGAGTTAGAATGCCTTTTCGTCGTTAATGTAATATCCCTACATTGACATGGGTCATTCAAAAATTCCCTTTTAAGCGCATTATGGTCATACCCTTTCTGCTGGGTATAACAATAATGAGAAACAAGAGGCAGGGAAATGCTCGCACAAACACTGACTAATTCTTCTGAGGTCTTACTTGATTCTGAAGACCTCATCATCTCCAAGACTGATCTTAAAGGCCGTATCACCTATGCAAACCGTACTTTTATGCGGATTGCCGGATACGGTGAAGAGGATCTGCTCAATCAACCTCACAACCTGATTCGCCACCCTGATATGCCGAGAGGCGTTTTCAAGTTCCTCTGGCAGGAGTTGCGGCAGGGGCATGAATTCTTTGGTTTTGTAAAAAACTATACGATCGACCAGGGTTTCTACTGGGTGTTTGCCAATATCACACCTGATTTTGATACTGCCGGTAATATTCAGGGCTATTTTTCTGTCCGCAGACGCCCCAATGAGGACGCGATCAAGGTTATTGAACCGGTTTACCAGAAAATGGTCGAGATTGAGCAGCGGCACTCTAAAGCAGATGCGCCGGTTCACTCTTTGGCTTTTTTAAATCAGTTGCTTGAAAGCAAGCAAGTTTCCTACGAACGTTTTGTAATGCAACTGCAGGCTCGTTGATACGGGCGGAGAGGGCGGTATGGCGCGACTGATTTTCTTCATATTTTCATGCATCCCGTTCTCTCTCTTGTTACTTGCTCTCTACAGGTCGGCCATTACGCCTGAACTGATAACTGCTGTTGTCGTGTTTTATGCCGGACTTGTCTGGTACCTTCGTCGTAATGCCCATCACCGCAAAACCTTAACCTCTTTAACCTCTGTTCTTAATCTGGCCGCTTCCGGCGAGCTCCATCATCGGGCTACGCATACCAAGGGTTATGGCCTTGCCGCAGAAATGGCCTGGGCGATTAATGAGTTGCTGGATTTTGTTGAGACCTACTTTAAAGAAGTGAAGCTGTGCTTTATTCGTGTTAACAAGCAGGATTTTTCTCGGGAGGCGAAGGCAACAGGGTTGCCGGGCGATTTCTCGGAATCTCTTCGCTCGATCAATCAGGCGATTCTGGCGATTAAAGAAAACCTGAGTTACACAGAGCAAAATAGCCTGACCGGCAAAATTCACGATATTAACCTGCATGCACTGCGTAAAGATCTTTTCAAAAGTGAATCTGACGTTCGGTCAATTCAGGAAGATATTGAAGATGTTGACCGGATTGCGAAAGAAAACAGTTCAGTCGCGCAGGATAGCGGTCGTTCTATAAAACAGATGAGTGCAAACCTTCATCAGTCAACTGAACAGATCCAGCAGTTGCAGCAACAAACCGATGTGCTGCAGGAAGCAAGTGCTGCGGTTTCCAATGCTTTAAACCTGATTAGTGATATTGCAGATCAAACCAACCTGTTAGCGCTGAATGCCTCTGTAGAGGCGGCTCGTGCCGGGGAGGCTGGCCGAGGCTTTGCGGTGGTCGCAGATGAGGTTAAGAAGCTGTCAAACCGGACCAAAGACACGGCCACGGAAGTGTATGAAGTGCTGGGCTCGCTGAATACTCAGGTCACGTCGATTCGTGAGGCGACTCATAGCAGTAATGCGCTCAGTTTGCAGGTCACGGAGCAGCTGGATGATTTTCTGGAGCTGTTCCAGTCCCTTGAATCAAGCTCGCGTCAGACATCCGAGAAAGTGGCGCTGGTGGCAGACCATGCGGGTTCGGCTGTTGTCCGGATCTCGCAGGTGATCTATAAGCAAAATCTCTACGCAACTCTGGAAGAGTTTATCACTCATGATGGAGTCAGTGTGGTTGAGTCGATAGATGCCCTGAAAGCAAAAGCCGATGAATACGGTGTCCCTTGCCGCGAGCTTTTACTGGCAGTGGCTGATTACGTGAGTTCGGAAGATGCTGATGGCGAGCAGCTGGTCGGGCGATTGCAGAAGATAGAGCAGGAGGCGTAGTTCTTAAATGGTGAGCCGTGAGTAGTGGCAGATGCTTGTTGTGCTACTGGGTATTACCAAATACAAGGGCGCGATCACGACCATTCTTCTTGGCCTGATACATCGTCTTATCCGCCGCATCCATCAGCCGCTCGGCAGATGGAAACTCTTTCTGACCCGGAATATGGGTCGCAATCCCCACTGATGCACATATAGGAACCATGATACCGGCAGCGACCTTGATAGGGTTGTCGTGCAGAAGCGCACGAATACGCTCAGCAATGGTAAGGCCTATATCTGTCGTCACCCCCGGCATTATGACGACAAACTCTTCTCCGCCATATCGGCCCACATAGCAGCCTTTTCCGGCGGCTTTACGCAGAATTTTTGCAAAGTGTTTCAGGGCGATATCGCCTGCCTGATGACCGTAGCGATCATTAACCTGTTTGAAGTGGTCAATGTCGAGAAACATCACGGTTAATGGCCGGTTGTTATCGTTTGAGTGTTTGAAGGCTCTGGCAGAAATGGATTCGATATAGGCGCGGTTAAATACGCCGGTCAGAATATCTTTTTTCAGCTGCTCTTTGAGTTGCTCTTCATTGGCCCTGGCTTCAGTGGCTTCACTTCGGGCCTGAGCAAGGTCCTGCATAAGCTTCATATTCCGGACAACAAGCTGTTCCTTTGCTTCTTCGATCAGACTGCCGGCAGTGAAGGGGGTTTTAATGTCCGTTTCAAAGATTTCGTTAAGTGCCGGAAGTTCTGCTGAAACCTGATCAACAATGTCGCTGATATCTTTATTGGTAAAGAGTTTGCAGCTGTTGGCTTCGTTCATCAGTCGAGTCATGACAGAAGGACGTTCTTCGGCGATCCAGAGATCAGCAAAGTGGCCCGAGAAGATAACAACCTGCTCTTCCTGTTTGAGCCCTTTCTGTGGCTTTTTATGGCTGTTTTTAACCAGATTGACGTAAAAGTCAGGCATGCCCCAGTGGTTAAGAAGCCAGGCTCCGACCTCTGAATGATCCGAGGAGAACTCGCTTCTCTCAAACTTAGCGAGTTCTGAGTGGTTCTCCGCGCTGTGAAACACTACGCCATACCGGTCAGACTCGACCTCATTAAAGGCCAGCATGCCGATATCCTGAATCAGTCCTGCCAGGAAAAAGCGTTCTGGTTTCAGCTGGTTGAGTTTCTTAGCGATGATGCGGCCAAGCAAACCCGACACAAGGCTGCGTCGCCAGAAAATCTGGTGATCCATAGAGTTTGTCTGGCTGTCATACATCGCTTTGGCAAAGGAGAAGCTCAATGCCAGTGTCATGGTCATGTCCAGTCCGATGCGGGTAATGGCATCTTTGACTGAATCAATCGTACGCGCGCCCATATTGGCGGCGGAGTTAGACAGTGCGACAACCTTGGCGGCAAGGGCAGGATCTTTCTCAAGGATTTCAGCAATCAGTGCAGAATCGCTGTCATTGCGTTTGGCGTGTTCAATAACCTGATAGGCCACTGCGGGCAGGGAGGGGAGCGTCTTGCAGTTTTCTAGCTTTTCTAACAACAAGGGATCCATTAAAAACTCCTGACACTTGAGTGGTCAATTCTGTCCATAGAATAGGCGGAAAAGAGGGTATAACAACTTTTAACTGTAAAATTATACCACTTCTTTTCCCTTTTGAATCATTCCGTTAGCCAGATTGAGATCTAATGGTGATAGTGCTGATTCAGGTCAGAGGCCTTTGAGTGCTTCGATATGTTTGTGTGCCGCGCTGCCCAGTGCGCTCAGGTTATATCCGCCTTCAAGAACAGAGACAATTTTGCCGTCGCAATAGGTTTGGGCGACATCCATAATCATTTTGGTGACCCAGAAGAAATCATCATCCACTAAGTTGACTTCGCCCATGGGGTCGTCTTTGTGGGCATCAAACCCTGCAGAGATAAAGATCATCTCGGGGCGGTGCATCTGGAGAGCGGGCAGCCAGCTGTCTTCTACCAGTTTTCTGAACTGCAGACCTGTGCAGCCGGAGTTTAGCGGAGTGTTTACAATATTGTCCCATTCCGAATCTGCAAAGCGCCATGGGAAGAAAGGGTGCTGGAAGCTGGAGCAGACAAGTACATCAGGGTCGTTCTTAAAAATATCAACGGTTCCGTTGCCGTGGTGCACATCAAAGTCGATAACGGCTATCCGTTTGATACCAAAGTTCTGTCTGGCATGCTCAACGCCGATAGCCACATTGTTCAGAAAGCAAAAGCCCATGCTTTCAACGCGCTCGGCGTGGTGGCCTGGCGGACGGACAGCGCAAAAAACGTTATCAGCCTGATTTTTCAGAACCTGCTCAGTACCCCGTACGACGGCACCGGCTGCCATCATGGCGGCGTGCATCGTCTGGTGGTTCATAAAGGTGTCATCATCAATCTGTACCAGTGGAGCATCTTCATCCGGTTGACTCAGCTCAAGGGAGAGGACATGAGCCTTAGGGTGAACACGGATTATCTGTTCTTCGGTCGCAGGGCGAGCGTTATAATGCTGCAATTCCTGCGCAAGTGCGCTACGTTCAAGTTGTTGATTGATAGATGAAATCCGGTGTGGACTTTCCGGATGCCATGGGCCCATATCGTGAAGCATGCACTCTGAGTGACTGATGTATGATGTGATCAATTTAAACCCTCCCTATTTATACCAGTTTAATAAAACATGTGTTTGGGAGATACTGGCATATAGTCGATAATGCGGTGCAGCATTCCATAATCCGGCGGAGTAATTTTTGTGGGTACTCGTTTTTTAAAATACTTTTTTGAGCCAAAGTCGATTGCTGTTTTCGGTGCTTCCGAAAAGGAATTCAGCATGGGCGGCCAGGTTATCCGGAATCTTCAGGATGGACAGTTTCCGGGTAAGATTTTTGCGGTCAATACCAAGGGCTACGACAGCGTTTTTGGCGAAAAATGTTATCCCCGGGCTGAAGCACTGGAAGATATTCCGGAGCTGGCGGTTATCTGTTCTCCGCCGGAGGTGGTGCCTGATCTGGTCGGGCGACTGGGGCACTTAGGTGTTAAGGCGGCTCTGGTTTTAACGGGTGGTCTGTCACGGACGAACAGTGCTCAGGGGCTGGTAGATCCGCGACACCAGTCGTTGAAAGATGACATGCTTGCTGCTGCACGGGAATCCGGTGTCCGCATCATGGGCCCTGAGTGTCTGGGGGTTCTTGTGCCCGGCAGAAAGCTCAATGCCAGCTATTCATCCGGCAACGTAAAGGCGGGGAAAGTCGCCTACATTGGTCAGTCCGGCATGCTGGGGAATGCGATGATCGACTGGGCAAACGGGCGCGGTATCGGCTTCTCCCATGTGGTTACGCTGGGTGATAGTGCTGATGTGATGATTGCGGATGTGATCGACTATATCAATCGCTACAGCCATGCTCAGGCCATCCTGCTGCACCTTGAATATATCAGTGATTCCCGCCATCTCATGACGGCGATTCGGGAGGCCTCACGTAACAAACTGGTTCTGGCGATAAAAAGCGGTCGCATTGTTTCGTCGTTTGAAGGCCCTGTTTTTAATACGCCGGGGCTGGTTAATCGTGATCAGGTCTACACCGCGGCTCTTAACCGTGCCGGTGTTGTTAGGGTTAACGATGTTGAAGAGCTGTTTGATGCGCTGGAGTCCTTGTCGCGCATTAAACCGGTTTCCGGTGATCGTTTAGCAATTGTCAGTAATGGTATCGGCCCGAGTATTCTGGCTGCTGATAAGCTGCTGCTTTCAGGAGGAAAGCTCGCCAAACTCTCTGATGAGACGCGGCAAAAGCTGCATGAGTGCTTGCCCTCTGGCTGGTCTGACGCCAACCCTGTTGATATTGGTGGCGATGCAATGCCGGAGCGCTTTGTTCAGGCGCTTGAGGTTCTGTCGAACGCACCTGAAATTGATGCGGTCTTGGCTATTCACGCGCCGACGAGACTGGCGCCTAGTGCAGATGCCGCCAATGCTGTGATTGCTCATCGTGGTAAATTCCGTAAAAGTGTCCTGACCTGCTGGATGGGAATGGAAGAGGCAAGACCTGCCCGCAAAGAATTTAATCTGGCGGGTATGCCGACCTACAGCTCACCTGAGCATGCGGTACAGGCCTTTATGCACATGGTGAACTACCGTCGCAGTCAGGCGTTGCTGCAGGAGGCACCGCCGAGCATTCCCCATGAAACGCCGTATGAAGTGCGTCGCAGTGCACGAAAACTGATCTCCCGGGCGAGAAAAGAGGGTCGGTCAGCGTTGACGCATCAGGAAAGCACCCAGGTTCTGGCGGCTTACAATATTCCTGTGACCCAAAGCTGGTATGCAAAGGATGAGAATGCGGCGGCAATTATTGCCGGTCAGCAGAACCAGCCCCTTGCGGTCAAGATTGTCCATGAGACAAACTGCAAACCGTTTGTGTACCGTAAGCATCCCCACAAGGTATCTGCTGGTTTGGTACAGGACATTCAGACCCCGGATGATATGCGCAAAGCTGTGATGCGCCTAAGGGATAAAGTCAATGAGAAGTTCCCTGATAGCAGCATCTACGAATACTGTATTCAGCCTATGCATCGCGGTAAGCATTCGATGTTGTTAAACATGGGGATCACCCGAGATCCTGTGTTTGGGCCTGTAATTCTGTTCGGTATTGGTGGGTACAAAGAAAACGTGCTGGCTGACCGGCATGTGGCGCTGCCGCCCCTGAATATGACCCTGGCTGATGAGCTGATTAAACGCTCTCACGCCTATCGTCTGATTAAGGAGCACAGCGATAATCCGGCGGCGGATATCGAGTCGATTTCCGAGGTGCTGGTAAAGCTTAGTCAGCTGGCTGCTGATATCCCTGAGCTTCAGGGGCTTGAGATCAACCCTCTCATTATCAATCGTGATGAGATGCTGGTGGTTGATGTGAAGATTGATCTTGGTGAGCCAAGCTATCACGCCATCATGCCTTATCCCGAAGAGTTGCGTGAGACGGTAACCCTTAAAACCGGGCGTCTGGTTGAGGTTCGCCCGATTCGTGGTGAAGATGCATCGGCAATTTCTCAGTTCCATGGGCAGTTGAGTGAGCAAAGTATCCGCTTCCGTTATTTCCATAACAAAGCAGAGCTTAGCAAGCGTGATTTGGCCAACCTGACGATTATTAACTACGACAGGCAGATGGCTTTTATTGCCGAAGAGATTAAACAGGACGATGAGCGTGAGATTCTGGGTGTGGTTCGGGTTTGGACTGACCCTGACAATATCCGGACTGAATTTTCTATCCTGATTCGCGATGATCTGCAGGGAGAGGGGTTAGGGGCGTTGCTGATGCGGAAAATGATCAAGTATTCCCGAAGCGTGGGTACTCTGGAGATGATAGGTAAGATTCTGGTTGAGAATCATCCGATGCGCGGCCTGATGCGCTATCTGGGTTTTGAATGCCAGTATAATGCGGAGGAGCAGGTGATCGATGCTGTGATGCGCTTGAATGAGCCGCAAAGTGAATGGCAGAGGCACCGGCTTGAAACCGGAGGCGGGGCTTAATGACCGCTACTGCAGTGTAAAAAAATCGGGCAACTTAGTTGCCCGGTGTTTTTCTCACGAACATTTATGGAGATAAGCGCTCAATATTCCATTTTCCGCCTTCAATAACGTAACGGAAACGATCGTGCAGACGGCTGGGCTGGCCCTGCCAGAATTCAAAAAGATCCGGCACGATGCGATAACCACCCCAATGCGGTGGGCGAGGGATAGGCTCGTCACCGGCAAATTGTTCACTGAACTGGTCGCAACGCTGAGACAGCCATTCGCGATCGGGAATCACCGCACTTTGTTTTGATACCCAGGCGCCGATCTGGCTTTCTCTTGGACGGCTCTGGAAATACTCTTCAGATTGCTTTGGCGAGATACGTTCTACGGTGCCGTCAATGCGAACCTGTCTTTGCTTCTCACCCCACCAGAAGACAACCGACGCAAAAGGGTTGCCTGCCAGATGCATGCCTTTTTCACTTTGGTAGTTGGTGTAGAAGATCAGACCGCGAGGGTCGAGACCTTTCAGCAGAACGATACGGGATGCAGGACGGTTCTCCGGAGAAATGGTCGACAAAGTCATTGCGTTAGGGTCAAACGGCTCACTTTCAACGGCCTGATCAAACCATTCGCGGAATTGATCAAAAGGATTTTCAGCCAGGTCCTGTTCGGTTAGCGCCTGTTGGTCGAAAACACGGCGCAAAGAGGATATGTCCTGATTCATATATAAGTATCTCTTTTTTATCTCAGCATGTAGCCGTAATCATAAACTTTGAACAGGGTTCCGCCAACCTGAGCGGGTCGGGCTGAAACCTGAATCTGGGAAAACGATGATCTATAGCTGTAAAAAGTTTTTTATGCCCGAGAATATGATTTGAGCAGCCATGGCGCTCAGGATCAGGCCGGTCATCTTGCTCAAAATATTCAGGCCTGTTTTTCCGAGAACCCGCTCAATTTGGCTTGAAAGATGGAGTAAAGCGCCCAGAGTCATCAGGGCAACCATCAGAGCACTAACACCGATCAGTGTCTCTGTGGTTGTTTTTAATTCCGCACCGTAAACCAGAATAGCACCGATGGTTGCAGGGCCAATGATGGTCGGGATTGCCAGCGGAACAACTGATATATCATCGCTGTTTTGTTCAGGAACGCCTGTAGCATGGTTTCGGACGCCATCTTTAACCAGGCTGACCGCGGACAAAAAGAGCAGACAGCCAGCGCCGATTCTGAAGGAGTCCAGAGTGATCCCCAGAACCTGAAACAGGGTCGTTCCGAAAAAGAACAGAACCAGACTGATCAGTGCAGCGGAAAGGACGGCGCGATTAATGGTGGCTCTTTTTTCCTGCTTGGTGTTGCCTCGGGTAAGGGCGAGAAACATCGAGACTACAAAGAAAGGGGCGAACAGGAAAAAGAACTGGATATATGTCGATATAAAAAGTGCCATACGCTATATAGCCTCTAAAGCAGGTGATTGTAGCGGAGTATTGTATATCCTAGAGTATAATTTGACCTACACCTGTATGGTGATCAATTTCGAAAGCAGTTGATTAATGAATAAAAAAAACTGTAAATAAAAAGGCACGGATAGGTTATTCAGGCGATAATTGCCTTGGGGCAGTAAAGTATCTTTTTGTGCTGCCGATACCTCTTAAGCTACTGAAAAGTCAGTTATAAGGGCTACTAATCAAACATTCACTGAGTTATGCTTTTGCCTAACTTTGTTGAAATGTCACAAATAAGGTTGGGTCAATGGATTTCGCCACGCTTCTTGGGCTTATTACAGGTGTTGCATTTGTTGGTTTGGGTATTGCTCAGGGGGATGACCCCAGCATTTTTATCAACATTCCCGGTATACTGATTGTTGTCGGTGGTACCATTTCGGTGACGTTGGTTAAGTACCGCATTGCCAGCTTCTTCTCTGGGGTCAAAGAAGGTTTTGCAGTTGCTTTCTTTGAAAGCAATGACAATCCCAGAGAGATTATTCAATTGGCCAACCATCTTGCAAAAATTGCACGCCGTAATGGTCTGCTCGGTCTGGAAGATGAGCCTATTGAGAACCCATTCTTTGCTAAAGGTATTCAGCTTTGTGTTGATGGCCATCCGCCGGAATTCATTCAGAAAGTGTTGATGAATGAAATGAGCATGTCTATTGACCGCAAAGAACTGGGTGAGAAAATTTTCCGCTCGATGGCAAGTTCTGCTCCAGCCTTCGGTATGATCGGTACCTTGGTTGGTCTTGTTCAGATGCTGAATAACCTTGATGACCCTTCCAAGCTGGGCCCCGGCATGGCTGTAGCCCTCCTGACGACGCTTTACGGATCCCTGATTGCTCAGTTGTTTATGATGCCGTTAGCTGACAAGCTGGCACTTAAGAGTGCCGAAGTTGAGGCGAATATGTCTCTGATTACCGAATCCGTTCTCGGTATCCAGGAAGGTCTGAACCCTACGGTTATGGATGAGCTTCTGGAAACTTATCTGCCTGAATATCTGCGTTCCGGCATGTCAATGTCAGAAGAAATATAAGCTGGGTATCCGCTAGCGAACGCGAGGGATATTGGGGTGATGAATATTAATACTAAAAAGCGCAGAAAGTCCAAGAAGGAAGAAATCCCCGAGTGGATGGTGACCTTCGCCGATATGATGACCCTTCTGCTGACCTTTTTCGTGCTTATCCTGTCCTTTTCCACGACAGATGTTGAGCGCTATAAGAGTATTGCAGAAGCGATGCAGAACTCTTTCGGTCTGCAGGAGCTGAATCCTCTGAGTATTATCCCTGCGGATAATCCTCCGAAAAATGAGAATATTATCGAGCCTCTGAAGCCTCAGCCATCGACAGAAGCAGATGACGCAGATGTCGAGAACCAGCTGGAGAGTATCGGTAACCGTCTGGAAACGAACTTTACGGATGAGATCGAGAAGGGTGTCATCATTGTAGAGCGTGATGAAGACCACATTATTATCCGTTTCCCGGATGAATCGGCCTTCACATCCGGTAGTGATTACCTTGAACCCGCTGTTGTTCCTGTGCTGCAAAAAGTAGGTCAGCTGATTTCAGAGTACGATATGTTTACGATTGTTGGTGGTCATACGGATGATCAGCCAATTAATACCGATCGTTTTCGTTCTAACTGGGATCTCTCTGCAGCCCGTGCAGTTTCTGTTGCGCATGAGTTGACCTGGCTTACGGATCTTGAAGAAGAGTTCCTTTATGTGGTGGGTAATGCCGATGCGCGACCTTTGGTGCCGAATATCAACCAGGAGAACCGCATTAAAAACCGCCGGGTAGAGATTCTTTTGATTGAGCGTCCTGATAATACAGAGCGCGATGTGTATCAGGGGATTCAGCAGAGTCCGCTTCTCAGATAGGCTTATTGAATACGTAAGAGGGCATCCCGAGGGATGCCCTTTTTTGTTGCTGGCAGAAATGTCTAAACCTACAGGAGATAAGGAAAGGGGAGCTTGGAGGGGTAGAGGGCTTAGGCTGATCTGCAGATAAAAAAATACCCCGCCTGAGCGGGGTATTTATCAACCTGAAGCTTAGTTCCAGCGTTCTGCAAACAGAGGCTGGGGTTTGTCCAGCGCGGCCTGATAAGCGTTGCTGAATGGTTTCAGGGCAGTCAGTGCTTCTTCAATCGATTTATCTTCACGAACGGCATAGCTGTTAAAGCCACAGCGGCTCATAAAGAAGAGTTGGTCCTGGAGAACGTCGCCGATTGAGCGCAGTTCACCCTGGTAGTTGAAGCGTTCACGCAGTTGGCGTGCCAGAGTATAACCACGACCATCGCTGAATACAGGGAAGTCGATTGCCACCAGAGGAAGCTCTGCAAGCTTCAGGGCTTCTTCACCGAAAACGGTATCGTTAGGCACCCAAACACCAACGGCTTCAAATGCGGAGGCGTCATAATCTCCTGCAACCCATAGAGGGTAAGGCAGCAGCACTTTGCCGCCGGATGGCAGTTCAGCTTCAAGGTCGACTTTAACCCAGTTATCCTCAACGATTTCCTGGTTCAGAATAATCTTAGGCATAAACACGCTCCTTAAATTTCGCCTGACCGATGCGGTGGTAAGCTTCTACAAAGGACTCGCCTTCGATACGGTTTTCAACATAAACACCAATGATGGCTTCAATTGCATCAGGGATACGATCCTGTTTAACCGCAGGGCCCAGGATTTTACCGATATTGGCATCAGAGCCTGAGCGTCCGCCCAGTGAAACCTGATAGAACTCTTCACCTTTACGGTCAACGCCAAGTAGGCCGATGTTGCCGATATGGTGGTGACCACAAGCGTTCATGCAGCCAGAGAAGTTGAACTCGATATCGCCCAGATCATACAGGTGGTCCAGATCGTCAAAGCGACGCTGAATGGCTTCTGCAACCGGAATGGATTTCGCGTTTGCCAGCGCGCAGAAGTCACCGCCAGGGCAGCAGATCATATCGGTCAGTTTGCCGATATTTGGTGTTGCCAGACCGTTTTCTTCCAGAATCTGCCACAGTTCAAACAGCTCAGATTTTTTCACGTCTGACAGAATCAGGTTCTGGTGGTGGCTTACACGCAGTTCACCAAAGCTGTACTTGTCAGCTAGGTCGGCAACCAGATCCATTTGCGCATCGGTTACGTCACCCGGAGCAACACCGGTTTTCTTAAGAGAAACGGTTACAGCAATGTAGCCATCTTTCTTATGAGCCTGAGTGTTGTTGGTCACGAAGCGGGAGAAAGCCTTGTTTTCAGCGCGTTGCTGTTCAAAGTTGCCTTCGTCCGGAGCGTTTTCGTATGCAGGGTCGATAAAGAAGCTCGCTGCTTTGGTCATTGCGCTTTCAGTCAGAGTAGATGGGCCATCAATCAGATGTTCCCATTCAGCTTCAACCCGCTGGGCAAACTCTTCTACGCCTAGTGCTTTAACCAGGATTTTGATACGGGCTTTGTATTTGTTATCACGGCGACCAAACTGGTTATAAACGCGGAGAACCGCTTCCAGATAGGTCAGCAGGTGCTTGGCAGGCAGGTTCTTGCGTACCAGATCACCAATCATAGGAGTACGGCCCAGACCGCCACCAACGAAAACATCAAAGCCGAGTGAACCGTCATCGTTTTTGATCAGCTGCAGGCCAACATCGTGAACCTTGATCGCGGCACGATCTTCTTCTGTGCCGCTGATAGCGATCTTGAACTTGCGCGGCAGGAAGGCAAATTCCGGGTGGAACGTCGACCACTGGCGTACAATCTCACACCACGGGCGAGGATCTGTGATCTCATCCTGTGCGATACCCGCAAACTGATCGGTTGTGGTGTTACGGATGCAGTTACCGCTGGTCTGGATCGCGTGCATCTCAACTTTTGCCAGTTCTTCCAGAATGTCCGGGCAGTTTTCCAGTGCCGGCCAGTTAAACTGAACGTTCTGACGGGTTGTAAAGTGTGCATAACCCTTGTCATAGGTGCGGGCTACGTAGGCAAGCTTGCGCAGTTGCGCAGAATTCAGCATGCCGTATGGAATAGCAACACGCAGCATAGGAGCGTGACGTTGCACGTAGATGCCATTTTGCAAACGTAGCGGCAGGTATTCAGCCTCTTCCAGTTTGCCATCAAGATAGCGCTGGGTTTGATCCCTGAACTGAATCACACGCTCATCAACTAATTTCTGATCGTAATCGTCGTACTTATACATTTAATTTCCTACGACAGGGTTTCTGTATCAAAAGTGCCAAAAAGTCACGGTAAAGCGGGTGTGCTTTTCTAATTAAAAACAGACACTAACCGCATGATGTGCTGAACAATAGCAGTCTTCTCTTATTCTTAAAATGAATTTATATCTATATATTTATTTCATAAAGGAATAAAAAAGGATGCGTTAAAAACAGGTGTCAGGTGTGGAAACCTGCTTAGGTTACCGACCAGGCTTTGACCTTCCAGAGCCAGATAAAACCTGAAGCATTCAGGCAGCGATAGACCAGCTGTACCCACCAGATGGCCGCCAGACCAAAGCCGAGGTAGACGCCAAACACGAAGGCCAGCGGCAGGAAGAACCCCCATTGCAGAGTTACAGAGACCTGCATCACCATTTTGCTGGCTCCGGCACCCAAAAGCGCCTGCGTCAATACGATGGCTGACGCATCAATGACCATCATGATGGCCGTCAGTTTCAGCAGGTCAGCGCCGAGAGTTATCGCCTCAGGTTCAATCAGGAAAAGTCCAAGCACCTGTTCAGCGAGAAGGGTAAGAGGTAACGCAATGATGATCAGCAGCAGGACGGCCATTTTAGCAACATCAGCCCCCCAGTGTTGAGCGGCCCGATCATCTTTCTGCCCCAGAGATCGGCCCACCAGACTGGTTGCCGCCATACCCAGTCCCACAGCAGGAAGGATCATCAGCAGCGAGAGATTCACCAGTACATGGCCGACAGCGACCGAAAGCGGGTTGATCTGGCCGATGATCCAGAATAGCACGAGATAACCTGATGCAAATAAGGTCTGCTGAAGTGAATTGGGCAGTGCCCTGTTGATCAGTTGGCGTAAAATATTACCGTCCACAGGCTGTTCACTTAAGGCTTTTCGGCCAAGCTGCAGGCGGGTATAGAGAAACCAGACGAGGGTGCCCAGGAAGAGAGAGATACAGGTTCCCAATCCGGCCCCCTCAACACCCATGGTCGGGAGTCCCAGCTTTCCGTAAATAAGCACATAGCTGATCGCTACATTGCTCAGGTGGATCAGAACGATGGTTTTAAAGTAGATCTTAGAATGATGCAGTCCGTTCCAGTAACCTCTGAAGACAAGATTCAGCGCAACCGCAATCAGCCCGATAACTCGCCAGTCAAGATAGGGTTCTGCCAGTTCTACAACAGCACCGTCATAGTTGATGTAGGAGAGAATCACACCGGTTGACGGGTAGAAGATCAAAACGAGAGGGGGGCACAGAATGACTGCGAGTATCAGGCCCGCTTTGAGCGTCTTATTCTGAGAGAGAGTGCATTTGGCACCATAATAATAAGCTGTGGTCGATTGCACCGCAGAAGAGATACCGAGGATCAGCGCGGTAATAACAAATGCTGTGTAACCGGCAACGCCAGCTGCCGCCAAAGCGGTGCTGCCTAAAGCCCCGACCATGGCGGAGTCCACCAGGTTGATCAGGCTTTGGGACAGCATACCGCCGATCAGCGGCAGCGCGAGCTTTAAGATCTCACGTTGTCGCTGAAAGGAGGGCAGGGTCAGCAGGGATCGCAATGAAACGACTTAACGTTCAGGCTGAACAGATTAAGCCGGATCGTATGACAGAACCGGCATCAGCCAGCGTTCCATCTCTTCGGTGGTCTTGCCTTTCCGCTCGGCCAGTTGTTCCACCTGATCCAGATCGATTTTGCCGGTACCGAAGTATTTGGCATCCGGATGGGCAAAGTACCAGCCGCTTACCGCTGCAGCCGGGGTCATGGCAAAGCTCTCGGTCAGCTCAAGACCGCTATGCTGCGGCGCATCCAGCAGGCTGAACAGGGTCTCTTTTTCGGTGTGGTCCGGGCAGGCCGGGTAGCCCGGTGCCGGGCGGATACCCTGGTACTGCTCTTTGATCAGAGCGTCGTTATCCAGCTGTTCATCTTTGGCGTAACCCCAGAACTCTTTACGCACACGCTCATGCAGGTGTTCAGCAAAGGCTTCCGCCAGACGATCCGCCAGCGCTTTCACCATAATGGAGTTATAGTCATCGCCGGCCGCTTCGTAGGCGTTAGCCAGCTCTTCAGCACCGATACCGGCATTTACCGCAAAGCCACCGATGTAATCTTCCAGTCCGGTGTCTTTGGGCGCAATGTAGTCGGCAAGGCTCAGGTTGGGTTTGCCTTCCGGTTTCGGTGTCTGCTGACGGATATGCTGCAGCAGGGCTTTGACATCGCTGCGGTTTTCATCGGCATACACTTCGATCTGATCCGCCTGCGTCGTGTTGGCGGGCCAGAAGCCGATCACGCCACGGGCCTGAATCAGTTTCTCGTCGATGATTTTCTTCAGCATCACCTTGGCATCGGCAAACAGGCTGGTAGCGGCTTCGCCAACGACGTCATCGGTCAGAATCTGCGGGTATTTACCGGCCAGATCCCAGGACATAAAGAAAGGCGTCCAGTCGATGCGCTCTGCGATGGTGTTCAGATCGTAATCATCAAAGGCTTTAACACCGGTAAAGGTCGGTTTAACCGGTTTGAAGTTATCCCAATCCAGTGCCAGTTTGTTATCGCAGGCTTTTTCATAGCTGATGCGGTCCGCCTTGGCGCGGCGGTTGGCGTTTCGGATACGGGTTTCTTCGTATTCTTTACGGCGACCGGCAACAAAATCATCGCGTAGCTCATCACTCAGCAGGTTACTGGCGACACCTACGGCGCGGGAAGCGTCGGTCACGTAAATGACGGGGCCACGCTTGTACTGAGGCTCGATTTTAACGGCAGTGTGCGCTTTGGAGGTGGTGGCACCGCCGATCATCAGCGGAATATCAAATTCCTGACGCTCCATCTCTTTGGCGATATGCACCATCTCGTCCAGAGACGGGGTAATCAGACCTGACAGACCGATAATATCGGCATCGTGCTCTTTAGCGGCCTGCAGAATCTTCTCCGCAGGCACCATTACGCCCAGATCGACCACTTCGTAGTTATTACACTGCAGAACAACACCCACGATGTTTTTGCCGATATCGTGAACGTCACCTTTAACGGTCGCCATGATGATCTTACCTTTGGCTTCCACTTCACCGGATTTTTCCGCTTCAATAAACGGAATCAGGTGGGCTACCGCCTGTTTCATGACGCGGGCAGATTTCACCACCTGTGGCAGGAACATCTTACCGGCACCAAACAGGTCGCCGACCACGTTCATGCCATCCATCAGCGGGCCTTCAATCACCTGAATCGGGCGGTCAGCTTCAAGGCGGGCGGCTTCGGTGTCTTCAATAATAAAGTTGGTAATACCTTTAACCAGTGCGTGTTCGATACGCTTGGTTACCGGCCAGGAGCGCCACTCCAGATCTTCTTTTTTCTCTTCTGTACCGTTGCCGCGGTATTTCTCGGCAATCTCCAGCAGACGATCGGTGCTGTCATCGCGGCGGTTGAGTACCACATCTTCTACATAATCACGCAGTTCGGCAGGCAGATCATCGTAGACCGCCAGCTGGCTGGCGTTAACGATACCCATGGTCATGCCTTCTTTAATGGCGTGATAGAGGAAGACCGAGTGAATCGCTTCACGCACCGGGTTGTTACCTCGGAAAGAGAAGGACACGTTGGACACACCGCCGGAGATCATGGCGTGGGGCAGGTTGTCTTTGATCCAGCGGGTCGCCTGAATAAAGTCAACCGCGTAGTTGTTGTGCTCTTCGATACCGGTGGCCACAGCAAAGATGTTCGGGTCGAAGATAATATCTTCCGCCGGGAAACCGATATCGTTAACCAGTACATCGTATGAGCGTTTGCAGATTTCAACTTTGCGTTCAAAGGTGTCTGCCTGACCTTCTTCATCAAAGGCCATCACGATGATAGCTGCACCATAACGCATGCAGAGTTTAGCGTGGTGGCGGAAGGCTTCTTCGCCCTCTTTCAGGGAGATTGAGTTCACTACAGGTTTACCCTGTACGCACTTAAGACCCGCTTCGATAATCTCCCACTTGGAGGAGTCGAGCATAATAGGAACACGGGAGATCTCAGGTTCGGCCGCTACCAGATTCAGGAAGGTCACCATCGCTTCCTGAGACTCCAGCATACCCTCATCCATATTGATATCGATGATCTGTGCGCCGCCCTCAACCTGCTCCTGAGCCACTTCCAGAGCGGTGTCGTAATCTTCTTCCACAATCAGACGCTTAAAGCGGGCGGAACCGGTAACGTTGGTACGCTCGCCAACGTTGACGAACAGGCTGTCGGATTCGATGTTGAACGGCTCAAGACCACTCAGGCGACAGGCTTTGGGAATCTCCGGAATCTGACGGGGCTTATGCTTGGCTACCGCTTCGGCAATCGCCTGGATATGTTCCGGTGCGGTACCACAGCAACCGCCGATAATGTTCAGAAAACCGCTGGCAGCAAACTCTTCAACAATCACCGCCATCTCTTTACCGGACTGGTCATATTCACCAAACTCATTGGGCAGACCGGCATTGGGGTGGGCTGAAACATGGGTTTCTGCTTTGTTGGACAGCTCTTCCAGGTAAGGACGCAGTTCGGTGGCACCTAAGGCACAGTTCAGACCCACAGAGATCGGCTTGGCGTGGCGGATTGAGTTCCAGAAGGCTTCGGTAGTCTGGCCGGATAGAGTACGGCCGGAAGCATCGGTGATAGTGCCTGAGATCATGATCGGCAGTTCAACGCCGACCTCTTCAAACACATCCTGTACGGCAAAGATGGCGGCTTTCGCGTTCAGGGTATCGAAAATGGTTTCGATCAGAATAATATCCGCGCCACCTTCGATCAGGCCGCGGGTGGCTTCCCGGTAGTTTTCCGCCAGAGTATCAAAAGTCACATTACGGAAGCCCGGGTCGTTCACATCCGGTGAAAGTGAAGCGGTTCGGCTGGTGGGGCCTAGGACACCGGCTACAAAACGAGGCTTATCCGGGGTTTCTGCGGTTTTTTCATCGGCTGCGGCGCGGGCAACACGGGCGGCTTCCACATTCAGCTCGTAGGCCAGTGCTTCCATGCCATAGTCAGACTGAGACAGCTGAGTGGCGTTAAAGGAGTTGGTTTCCAGAATATCGGCACCGGCATTCAGGTAATCCAGGTGCAGACGTTTAATCAGTTCCGGCTGTGTCAGCACCAGCAGATCGTTATTGCCTTTAATATCGGAAGGCCAGTCTTTAAATCGTTCGGCGCGAAAGTCCTCTTCCGTGAGTTTTTCACCCTGAATCATGGTACCCATACCACCGTCCAGAATCAGAATGCGCTCTTTAAGGGCGGTTTTTAAGGTTTGAATACGTGTTTCAAGGCTCATTTTCTTTGTTACTCCGAACGCTATATACGGGTTAGGCGATAGTCAGCGGGGACGGCTTCTGTATTTAAACCGTTAACGACTTTGGTTTATGGCATCTGTTATAGGTCGCTGAATTTTATTCAATCGCGTAAGATTGCCGCATTCTATCAAATAAAAAGCGGTTTTAAGAGATTGCTGTCAGATCAGACACTTATATAGGGTCTCACAGTTCGTTATAAACAGCTTGAGGGTGCTGATCGCAATCAAAATTAGCGGCTGACCATATCAAAGTCGCCAGATACTGACCCTGAAAAAAATTTGCAGGAACTTGCAGGATTTTAATATTGGCCAATCCCGGTCTCCCGGATTGAGCGTAAAAGTCCGATAAAAACAGTAGGGTATTTTCAACGCCTTGTTTTTACCCTAAAATGTCCGTAATCATTCATCGTAGAATTTAGGTGACGTTACATGTCTGCCATTATCGAAATTACAGAAAGTGCTCAAAAATACCTTGGCGATCTGCTGAGCAAGCAGGATGCCGATGGCATCGGTGTGCGCGTATTTGTCACTCAGCCAGGCACGCCTTATGCGGAAACCTGTCTTGCGTATTGCCGCCCCGGAGAGGAAGAAGCTGAGGATCTGCTTCAGGAAGGTGCTGCATTCCCGATCTATCTGGATAAAACAAGTTCTGACTATCTGGAAGAGGCCGTCGTTGACTATAACCCGGATCGTATGGGTGGCCAGCTGACGATCAAAGCGCCAAACGCCAAAATGCCAAAAGTAAGTGCAGATAGCCCGTTAGCAGAGCAGATCACCTATGTGTTGTACTCTGATATTAACCCGGGTCTGGCTGCTCATGGTGGTGAAATCAAATTGGTAGAGCTGACCGATGATGATATCGCCATTCTTCAGTTTGGTGGTGGTTGCCAGGGTTGTTCTGCCGTTGACCTGACACTGAAAGATGGCGTTGAGAAAACCTTGCTGGAAAAAATTCCTCAGCTCAAAGGTATTCGTGATGTTACAGACCATACGGTGACGGATAACGCTTACTTCAAGTAAGCCATGAATCCGATCTTTATCGGGTTGCTTATCCAGCCAGTCAAATGGCTAAAAGAACCAGCTTCGGCTGGTTCTTTTGATTGTACGCTGTTTATCTCCCTATGTTTCAGAGGGTATAAGTCTTTTGAGCTCCCAATTTTGCACATAACACCCTACAATTAGCGCATCTGGCAATTATATGTATTCAATATAAAGGTTCCTTGATGCGGCGTTTTATCCCCCCGATTCTTATGAGTGCACTATTGGCAACGACTGCCACTTTTGCGACAGCAAATGAGACCTCCTTTATAACTGTGGGTACAGGCGACATCACCGGCGTTTATTACCCTGCCGGAGGTGCGATATGCCGACTGCTTAACAAGGAGCGGGAGCGTCATGGTATAAGGTGTGCTGTTGAAAGTACCCCTGGCTCAACTTATAACCTGAAAGCGATACGCAAACGGGAGCTGGATTTAGCTATTGTTCAGTCTGACTGGCTATATCACGCAACCCGCGGAACCTCTGTGTTCACTGCAGCGGGAGCCGACACTGACCTGAGATCTCTGATGCGTTTGCATACCGAAGATTTCACCGTTGTGGTACGGGCGGACAGTGGTATCCAGTCGTTTGAAGATCTGAAAGGTAAACGGGTTAATCTGGGGAATCCGGAGTCTGGTCAGCGTAATACCATGGATCTGGTATTGGGCGAGCTGGGATGGACCTACAGAGACTTCAAGGTCGCCAGCGAACTGCAGGCCTCAGAGATGTCAGAAGCGCTCTGTTCCGGCAGGTTAGATGCATTTATCTATACCGTGGGACATCCCAATACCTCTATAGGCGAAGCGACAACATTTTGTGATAGTCGTCTTATCTCATTACCCAAGACGCTCATTGAGCGTTTCTCTGAAAAATATCCCTTTTATAGCGCCGGTCAGATTAAAGGTGGGATCTATAAGGGGAACCCGTTGCCAGTGGATACCTTTCAGCTTTCGGCGACTTTCGTAACCCACAGAGAGTTACCTGACAATATTGCCCGGGAACTTACCAAGGTTATCAATGAGAATTTTGATCAGTTCAGAAGCATGCATCCGGCGTTAAACTATATTGATAAGCGATCTACCTTTGAGAATGCCGGGCAGCTGGCTCCCATTCATAAGGCTGCTAAGAGGTATCTCAGTGAGCAGCGGTAGGTTTGAGTTTTAAGAAAAAGCCTATAAATCCAATACTTTAGTCTACAGGCAATCATGCTAAAGGCCCCGTGAATACGGGGCTTTTTTATGCCTGAAAAGTAAATAATCCTGTTTTTTGCGTAAAAACAGGATTATTTGCGACCGATGGGTCACGATATTCAAACAACTGTAAGGTAGATCAATTGGTCATGTTTTTATTACAAAAAAATTAATCTGACGTCGCTTTTTGAATTATTTTGGTGCGATGCCGGAGGTCCTGGGTCATGTTTTGGTGCATTTTGGCCAGTTGACAGAAATCTCGATTTTGAAGAATCTGAACGCCGACGAGAAGCCAAGCCACACTCTCGATAACAAAAATTAAATTTTTTGAGTGAGGCAAAAACAAAGACAATTTCCGTCTGATTGCCTCACTAATAACAACAACCTAAAGGTAAGGAAAAACATGAAACTTCAGCACAAAATTGCAGGAACTATCCTTCTTCCACTGGCTGCAGCAGCTATGTCTACAACCGCTCACGCGGAATTGACCGTTGGTGGTTATGTAGCTTCTGAATTTTCAATGGATACTAAAGCTCAGAAAGGCGCTGATGACCAGAAAGACACGACTGGTTCTGCTATCACTAGTCGCTTCAACCTTAAGCAAACCAATGTTGGTCCTTCAAATGCAACTGTTTTGTTTGAGGGTGATTATTACGGTGGTAACGCTGCGGGCACCACTAATGATCTGCGTCTGCGTCATGCCGTCGTAATGGTTGATGGCTGGAAAGTAGGTCAAACTTGGTCCTCTGCGGCCAACCTGAATGGTATCTTGCCGACTATTGACTTTGTAGGTCTGACAGGTGGTTCTGCTTATGCCAACCGTCATCCTCAGATTGCTCAAACAATGGATATGGGAGGCGCCAAGCTGAGTTTTGGTATTGAAGATTGGGGTAAAGGGTCTGCAGGAAAAGATGGTCCAAGTATTCCTGATATTGCAGCAGGTTTCTCAACGGAGATGAGTGGCCTGAGTATTTTTGCTGGTGGCGCCTTGGTTAACGAAAATGACGCTGCGAATAAAAATGCTAACTGGGTTCACTTAACTGCTTCTGCCAAGATGGCTGTTTCTGATGGTATGAAGGTGGTTGGTTCTTTTACTAGTACTGGTAATGATGATACTAAAAAGGACTCTACAGCTTTCTCTGGTGGTGTAGGCATGGATGTTGGTGGTGGTATTAGCGCCAATGCTATGGCTGAAGTTAAAACATTCGGTGATAGTGCAAAAGAAGATCAGACTACCATGTTTGTTAATGCCTTCTACAAACTCCCAAGCGGTCTCCAATTTGGTGCTGAACTTCAGAATGTTACCGCTTCAGAGGGTACCGATGGTACTGACCTGACTAATATTAACTTCCAAGGTAAATTCGCTTTCTAAGTTGATTTTCTTGAGTTAGTCGATTGGCGCAGCTCATTTGAGTTGCGCCACTGACGCCGCGTGCAGGGTAAAGGCTTTCCTTCTCTACTCAATCGCACTCCAAGAGTTGTTTCTTTCCTTACCAACTCCTGGCTGAGTCCTGCCGCGGTGACCCATAAATTCTTATCCCTTGATTTATATTCTTCCCCCTGAATAATTCACCG
>JBLXDJ010000001.1:0-827866 GCA_048264105.1 Oceanospirillum sp. | reverse complement strand
CATACCGCATACCGCATACCGCATACCGCATACCGCATACCGCATACCGCATACCGCATACCGCATACCGCATACCGCATACCGTATTTCCCTATCTAAACAGTGTGTTGGCTTGCTGTAAAATCTATCGTGACTGCGTGGTCATAATTGTGCGTTTCAAAAAAATCCTATCTTTATGTTTCTTAAGCATTTTTTGATCTGGTGCTGTTTGAAAGCGTCTGTTGTTCTAACTGTATAACTTAAAAGGATTTTTTTGTTTCTTGAGGGTTTGACAAAATTCTCTTTGAGTGCAAATCTAGTCAAACGTATGTTTTAAAGCGTAGCTTAAAAATAAAAACAAAATGTTTAAAGGCACTCAAAAATGAAGATAAGAACCGTGTTCCCAACCAAACTTTCCCTGGCGGTAGCAGCAGCTTTATTTAGCAGCCAGGCAATGTCTGCTGGTTTTGCGTTAAACGATCATAGTGCAACAGCTTCAGGTAATGCTTTGGCTGGTGCTGCAGCAAGTCGTTCAGATATTTCATTTAGTTTCTGGAATCCGGCGCTATTCACTAACGCAAAGGGCATGGAAGTTTATGTTTCAGGTGCTTTGGTAATGCCAGAAATGGATGTGGATGTTAACTCTGCATCTAGTCCGGATTTGTCAGCTTTAGGTGCTGCGCCAGCTATGCCGATGACGGGGGATGCCCCTAATGATGTAGTTGATACTACTTTTGTCCCTTCAGTATATTTTGCATTTCCATTGAGCGATAAAACAGTGTTAGGTGCTTCACTGAATGTTCCTTACGGTTTGTCTGGTGAATATGGCGATGAGTGGGCGGGTCGTTATCATTCAGCAAAGACATCAGTAAAAGATATTTCGTTATCTGCTACATTGGCTCATCAGTTGAATCAAAAGATCTCTTTAGGCGGCAGTTTACAGATTCATAAAGGCGAGGTTGAGCTAGATGCTGCGATACCTAGTCCTACTGGTCCAAGCTCGGGAGAGGGTTATGGTTCATTAAAAGCTGATGATATTGCTTTTGCCTATGCATTAGGGGCAACGTTTGAGTTTGTCGAAGGATCTCGATTAGGGCTGGGCTATCGGAGTGAAGTGGACTTTGATTTTGAAGGTGATGCCCAGTATACGGATGTGCATCCTAATATTAAGGCGGCTAAGGGTATTGATGATGCCGCTATTTCAGATAGCCTTACTTTTCCTTCTGTCTTAACCTTGAGTGCTGAGCATGACTTTAATGAGAAGTTAACAATTGGTGCTACTGCAATGCGCACCGGTTGGAGTTCACTTGATGAGATGCGAATTAAGTTTGAAGAGGGTGCTGATGGTAAGGCTCAGGATGATTCGGTACTAACCTTTGGCTTTGAGGACCAATGGTTCTACTCAGTGGGTGGAACTTACGCCATGTCCGATAAGTTGACCCTGCGCTCAGGTGTTGCGATGGATAACTCACCGGCAACAGACAAGTATCGTTCAGCCCGAACTCCGGATGGTGATCGCAAGTGGTTCTCTCTGGGAGCTAGCTATAATCTAGGTAAAGCAGGTGAAGTGACTGCAGCATTCACCCATGTTGCTATTGAAGATGTCAGCGTGGTACGTGACGGTACGCTGACTGAAGATGCTGGGCGTGGCAAGCTGGATGCTGATTATGAGTTGAGTGCGAATGTACTGTCCTTTGCGTATAACGTTTCCTTCTAATCCATTGCTAAATATCTGCTAAGCCTTTCAAAGGCTTACGACCAAACAACCTCCGGCCTTCTGGTTCGGGGGTTGTTTTTTATCTATGCCTATTTTTCCTGTTAGCCGGAATCTTCATTTCTGCTGTTTTCTGATCGCAATCATTTCTTCCTTTTACTCCCGATGGCCTAATCTTTAGGAATGTCCCTCCCTATTATCAACCGGCATCAGAGTCATAGCCGCTCTGTGATGAGGTTTAGATTGATGCGCGAAAAAATAAAAACAATCCCTGAGTTTTGGAAACGTCGTTCCCTAAAGTTCTGGCTGGCCACCGGCATGTTGATGAGCCTTACGCCGATTTTCCTGTCAGCCTTTACAGGTCATCATCTTTATCGTGAGGTCATTATCCAGCCTCTTGTTGAAGTGTCCTCGAAACAGCAACACATACTTCAACCCCTGCAAGCTCTGCAGCTCTCTCTGTGGGATCTTTCTGAATCTGTCATCGATCATGCTATCGATGGCGATCCCAGGCATTCTGAGGAGTACTTGGTGGAAGCAGCAGATATTGAGACGAGCTTAAAAAAGCTCAGTCTCACGATGGATGAACAGGGGTACAACACGACCCCGCTGCAAAATGCCCAGCAGGATTGGCAGCGGCTGACTGTTCTGTCTTCGCAGTTACTCTCTGAAGGCGCGATCGAAGTCGACGCCACTTTAGGGAAGGAGATTATTGAGTTTGAAGCGACTCTGGATCATCTGGCTTATCAGCTTGAAGCGATTCATGATGCGATCCGCATCCGGAATGAGATAACACACCAGCAGGCACTTATAAGCTTGAATAAGTCAGAATATATCGTGGTGGTCGGTCTGGTGCTCTCAATTATCGGTGCCATTGCAGGGGTAATTATCATTAACCGGTCACTGGTCAACAGCATGGATGAGTTGGCATTAGGGTCACTCAAGCTTAGCAAAGGGGATCGAGAACATCAGATTCAGGTTCAGGTACCCAGAGAGCTGGCGACGGTTGCCGATGCCTTTAATCAAATGACACAGCAGATCAAAGAGCAGGAGCATTCTCTTGAGAAAATGGCTGTGACGGATGGTCTGACGGGGCTGTATAACCGTCGTGGTTTTGATCAGATTCTTGCTGAAGCGCTCTCCGGAGCAGCCAGTCAGGCAGAAGAGCTAAGCCTGATTATCTGCGATGTAGACCATTTTAAGCAGTTCAATGATACCTATGGTCATCAGGCCGGCGATGAGGCTTTAAGTACCGTTGGCCGAACCTTAATGAGGACACTGCCTGAGAGCAATGGTGATAAAGCGTGTCGTTTTGGCGGAGAAGAGTTTGTTGTGGTGCTGCCCAAGACAGATGCTGATGCCGCAGCACTAAAAGCGGAACAGCTCAGAGAAGCGGTCGCTTCCAGTATTATCCCATTAGAGGCCGGTCAGACGACACAGATTACAATCAGCCTGGGTATAGCAAGTTACCCAAACGATGCCGGCACTGCCGAAGATCTCCTGAAAGCGGCCGATGCAGCGCTTTATCAGGCCAAAGAGCAGGGGCGTAACCGGGTCGTCAGGGCGGTACAGTAAAGCGTGGGGCTCACAGTCGTGAATGGTTGCTCAACGGGTTTGCCCTCCCTTATTCGTCACAATTATGTAGCAAAAGGTAATAGTGCTTTTAGAGAGGGTTTGACCACTTTAAACTTATCAGCAGTTGCTTATGTTTCTTAACCGCTGTCTTTCATAGCCAGCACACTTTATTGGTTATTCATGCGATCTGCTCATTTCTCCCATCCTCTTTTCACTGCCGTTTTAAAGGGGTTGCTGCCTGTTTTTCTCGCCCTGTACCTTATGCTGCTTGATACCGCTGAAGTCAGTGCCAAAGACAAAGAGATTCCAGTGGGTGTGTTGGCTCCAAGGGGGGAGCTGATAGCCCGCCAGAATTGGCAGCCGACGTTTGAATGGCTGAATCAGCAGATTGATGGTGTCGAGTTTACTCTGCACCCGCTTAACCTCACCAATATGGCGCAGGCGGTGGAGCAGCGTCATCTGGACTTTATCATCACTAATCCCGGTCAGGCGGTGCAACTGGGACGCCGATTTGAGCTGTCATGGATCGCCAGCCAAAATATGTCCGGCATGGGCAGTCATGGCATAGGTTCAGCACTGGTGGTTAAAAAGGATTCGGGTTATCACCGTATTTCGGATCTGTACCACAAACCTATTGCGGCTGTCTCCGAGGAGGCCTTTGGCGGCTATCTGACCCTGGTGCACCACCTGTTCCGGAAGGGGCTTGATCCGATCCGCTTTTTTTCTGACGTTCACTTTCTGGGCTACCCTGTGGATGCCAGTCTTTACCAGCTCAGAGATGGTGTCGTTGATGCCGCTGTGGTTCCTGTGTGTTTGCTGGAACAGATGGATCGGGACGGGTTGTTAAACGGCGATGAGTTTCGGGTGCTCGCAGGAAGTGATGGTGATGTTCCTTCTGAAAAATCCGGCCTTAGGATGCCTGAGCCGGGGTCGCCAACAGGCAATCACTGTAGGGCGACAACCGCACTTTACCCCAACTGGTCGATCGCCCGAACAGCCCATGGTGATATCGGCCTCGCTAAGCGCATCGGTCAGGCATTACTGGCAATGCCTTCTGATCATTCGGCTTCTCAGTCCCCGGTAAATGCTGTCAAAGGCTGGATACCTCCTGTAAGCCTGCTTAGTGTCGATCAGCTTTATGAAACTCTGGATCTGCACCCGTTGGTACGCCCTTTGTGGCAGCAGGTGCTTCGCTGGCTGAATAGCCACAGAGACTGGGCGCTGATGATGCTATCGGCGTTATTGCTGATGGTGGCGTACCATTTCTGGCTTCAGATGCGCTTTAAGCAGAGTCGGATCCGACTTACCGAAACATTGAGCCGCCTTGCCGAGAAACAAGGTCAACTGGAGCATGCGCAAAGGGTCAGCATTGTCGGAGAGCTGGGCACATCCATCGCCCACGAGATCAACCAGCCCCTCAGTGCCATCCGCAACTACACCGAAAGTGTCCGGACCCGACTTAAGAAACAGCTGCCGGCTGATAAAATAACCCCGGTTCTGGATCAGGTGGTGACTCAGCTCGACCGGACAGATGCCATTATTGAGCGTCTGCGCAGCCTGATTAAACGCCCTGAGGTCAGTTATCAATCCAGTGACCTGCAAGCTTTGATAACGGAGTGTGCCGAGCTGATCAAGCACCAGCTTAATGAACAGGGGATTGAGCTACAGCTTAATAAGGCTGAGTTGGCAGAGAATCTCTGGCTGGACCGTACCGGCATGCAGCAGGTTTTCGTCAATCTGTTCAGTAATGCTATTGATGCCTGTACCGAATATCAGACCCGACACGCAACGGGCGAATACAAGGGGCGTATTCTGGTGGAAATTGAATCCCGTCAGGAAAGCGTGATGATAACCGTGACAGATAACGGTACGGGGTTACTTTTTGAGGGCTATCCACGGGCTTTTTTGACCACAAAAAACGAGGGGTTGGGATTGGGGCTGACGATTAGCCGGGATATTGTTGAAAGGCAAAGCGGCACGCTGCGTATTCGTAATCATCTGCCTCATGGCTGTGAGGTTTCCCTCGAACTGCCGCGTCACAGGCATCCATCAAAAAAATAACACGTTAGGAAAGGCTGAATGCAACCTGAAGAAAAGAGATTACCGGTCTACATCGTTGATGATGATCAGGCTGCCTGCGAGTCCCTGTCCATGATGCTGGAGGATCATGATTTTCACACTCAGGCGTATACTGATGGACGGTTTTTTTTAGAAAATTATGATCCCAGTGCCGCTGGTTGTGTGATTCTGGATAGTCGAATGCCTGACCTGAACGGACAACAGTTACACCAGCGGTTACGGGAAGAGGGGAGTCCGCTATCGGTAATCTTTCTCACCGGTTATGGCGATGTCCCTATGGCGGTTCAGGCGCTGCAGTCCGGTGCCGTTCATTTCTTTCAGAAACCGGTTAAAGCCGATGTCTTAATACCGGCTATTGAAGATGCGCTGTACACCTCCCTGGAACAGGCTGAGAAACTTGCGCTCAGAAAAGCCTTCGACACATTAACTTCCCGTGAAATTGATATTCTGAAGCTTCTGATCATCGGTCAGCGTAACGCCTCTATCGCTGATGAGCTTTGTATCGCGGTACGAACCGTTGAGGTTCACAGAGCCAGCCTGATGAAGAAGTTTGCCGCGAACACCATCGCAGAATTAGCGTTCCGCTACGGAAAACTGAATGAGACCCTCTGAGTCAGAATAAAACGCCGCTCAATAAAAAATGCCACTGGGATTCAGTGGCATTCTGAGAGGTTCTATCGGGTCGGAGGATCAGTGATCTACCGTTCCTGATGGGTAAGCATCCTTGCCTAGGGTTTTACCCCCGATCTCCTGTCCATAGAAACCCTGATGCTTATGGTACTGCTTGCGGTTTGCTTCCAGATCGCCTTTGTAGCGTGGGTCCTGTGGGCGCTCATGACTGTTCACGTAAGCCGCCACATCCCAGGCTTGTTGCTTCGTCAGCTGAATACTTTTACCCAGCGGCATGTTTTCATAAATAAAGTAGGCTGCGGTATTGATACGATGCATACCGGCTCCCCAGTTGTAGGCCTGGCTTCCCCAAAGTGGCGGAATATACGAGCGGCCATCCTGCCCCCGCATACCCTGACCATCGGCACTGTGGCAGGTGGAGCAGTATTGGCTGTATACCGCTGAACCGCGCTCAATAGATGGCTGTTGTTCAGGCTTGGCAAGTTTTGGATAGCCCCGGCCTTTCAGCTTACTGCGATCCTCAACAGGGAAGGCTTTGGTAATGGCTTCAGGAAAAGGGAAGTCGGCGGCTTTTGCTCCGGCCTGCAGGTGTTTTGCACTGACTTCAGGGACCGGTTGCCCTTCCAGACCGTAACGATCCATCAGGCCACCCATAGCGAGCCAGTAGGAGTAGGCGCTCAGGGCGACAATTTCCGGTGAATCATAAGCCGGTGGCTTACCGTTCATTGAATAGGTAAAGCAGCCCTGAAGACGTTCTGCATAGCTGTTCACCTTATCATTCTTTTTACGGTAAGCCGGATAAGCGGTAAAAGCCGCCCAAAGAGGGGCCGCATTGGCTTTCTGACCAGCCTGCATATGACAGTTAACACAGTTCTGATCATTGCCCACATATTTGCCACGCATTTGCTGAGAATCCACAAACAGTGAATAACCCAGACGCACCATGTCGCCAAATTCAGTATCCGGCACCTGATCCAATGAGCGGGGCATCAGATAATCGGTTTCAGGGTTTTTCTTAACCGCAGGCAGTTCTGTCTGGCGATCCGGAAGCTCATTAGCGGCGAAGCTTGCTGATGCAAAGCTGATGGTCAGTAAAGCAAGAAGTGTTTTCATGATTATTTATTCCCGCCCGGCACGTTTGAGAAGAAGTCCGCAAGGCCTTCGATTTCAGCGGATGTCAGTTGAGTGGCAATGTGCCCCATCATATTGAGTGGATCGCCACTGCGTTGTCCCTGTTTCCAGTGATTCAGCTGACGGGCCAGATAGTCTTCCTGCTGACCGGCAAGACGTGGGAAATGACCGACACCCACGCCATCAGGGCCGTGGCAGGTGGTACAGGCGGGTATGTTTCGGTTCCAGTCACCCTGATAGGCAAGCTTTTCGGCGGCGGTATCAAATCGGATACGATCACCACGTTGTTCCGGTTGTTTAACCTCCGGGGCAGGAAGGCTGGCGTAATACTCAACGACCTGCTGGCGAACGGCGGGTTCGCTGACCGATGCCGACATCGCGGTCATTAGCGGGTCTTTGCGACTGCCATTAAGGAAAAGCTCAATCTGATCTGACAGGTAACCGGCATCAAGCCCTGCCAGCATAGGTGCGACATTAGGTTGGCCCAGCCCGGTCTGACCATGGCAGCTGGCGCAAACCGCTGCGGTGGGTGGCATATCCTGAGCGAAAGACGGGGGAGACGCGATGAATGCCCCGAGGACGAATAGAGGAAGTCGTTTCAACATGACAACACGCCTTAGACATAAATAAGAATGAACTTAAATTATTCGTCAAAGGACGAAGCCCGGCTATTGTGGTTTTCCACATAAATGGACTCTAAGGCGTGTATTTATTGGGTGCGTTGGTTTTTATCCCTGGTACCAGCTGCCATCTTCACGGGGTAGCATCCACTGGCGGGAAAACCAGAACCAGCGTGATTCTGTCTTGTGCGGAGCCGTACAGTTATAACGATGCCGACCAGCGTTTAAAGTCTGCCCGGTGCGGATCACAAGCTTTGTTTTACCGTCCGCCAGCTTCTCTGTTTCTATCGGCATGACTTCCGCGCCGGGGCCGTAGCAGCGTAGCTGATTGATCCGGTACTCGCCTTCTGCCAAAACAAGCTCAAGCTCAGGGCTGCGCTCATTGGCACTCAGGACGCCGGAGCGGGGAGAATCAGACAGCACAGGAAATGGCAGCGCCAGCAACTTGGTCTTCAGGGTTTTGGGATTAGCGTAGATACCGCCGGCAGCATAGCGGGGGATTCCCTGTAGCGAGGTTGAGTCGCTTGCCGGGCCTGACTGCTGCCCAAAAGCGAGATACCCCAGCTCCGCCAGCAGTTGTTCAAGTAAAGGATTAAATTCACCGTATGGGTAGGCAAATAGCTTCGGGGTCTTGCCCAGATGTTTGATCAGCTCATGCTGATTCTGAACAACCTGATCCCGCATTCTGTCCAGCCATTGGGGTTCAGATTCTCCTTCAAGGCGGCGCACCATATGCTGATGGTTTAAGGAGTGATTCGCGATCGTTGCCCCTTTCTGTTTGGCAGACAACAGCTGCTCCCAACTCATATAAAGCGATTTACCAAGATTAACCGGCTCGGCATTCACAAAAATCGTGAAGGGCAGGTTCCTCTCCACAAGTATGGGCATCGCTGTGTCATAAACACTGATATAAGCATCATCAAAGGTGATGACGGCCACCTTGTCCGGCATTGATTGGCCTTTCTGCAGATGATCAGCTACCTGTTCCAGCGACCAGACCTGAAAACCTTCCCGCTCAAGCAGATCAAGGTGCTGCACAAAAACATCGGGGCGTGTGCTGGTGGAGGGCGGCGTCTCGGCGCTGATATGGTGATACATCAGAATGGATGCATGGTGACGGGTTGCCGGTTCAGCGGCAGATAGCTTGGTGATGAACAGTGAAAATAATAACAGTCCGAAAAACGGTAAACGCATAACACTCTCTTTTTGAATGGCTGTAGTCGTCAGGATTAGCAGAACAGTGTGATTTTTCGCGGGATTATAATAGGGGATCGAATATCCTACAGTGGTATTTAAGTAAATAAATCCGCAGGTTACGAGTGGTTATAGCGTGTTGTTATGCCAATGATGTGATGGTAAAAGCAGAACCCGTTCGTCATGTCTGTCTGTTGAGGCATCTGCCTGTTCTGTTAAGCTCAAATAAACTCTGTCAGGTACACACCATGCCTCAGCTAATAAAAGCGCTATTTCACTGCTTATTTCCTGCTCTGCTGCTTCTGACCGTTAAGCCGGTGTTTGCCGATCATGACCTGACGTTCTCAACCAGTAAAGTAGAACCCTGGGGATGGTTTAACGAGGATTATGAGCCGAAAGGTTTACTGGTGGCGTTAAATACTGCGCTTCAGAGGGAGATGAAGCATCGCTCGCACCGCATACTTCATTTTACCAACCATATCCGGCCTTACCCCCGCGTGATCAACGATATTAAAACCGGAAGGGCTGATTTTGCCGTGCTGTTTAACAGTCCGGAATCGGATCAGTTTGGCGAATCTGTCGGCAAAGTTTCAGACTTTAAGGTATTGGTGACTGGTTTGAGGGATGCTGACGGTATTAACAGCCTGCAGGACCTTAAAGGGCGGCCGATCGGCTATGTACGAGGCTCACGCTATGGCCCGGTTTTTGATGATAATACGGATCTCAGCAAAGTAGCGCTTGATTCGATGGACAAGGGGCTGGATATGCTTCTAAAGGGACGTTTGGCTGCCTTAGTCTGTCTGGATCAGACCCTGTTTCATGCGCTGGCGAAAAAAGATATCCCTGCAGGGCGGACTCACACGCTGATGGTTCTGGGCAGTGCGAGGGCAGACCTTTACATATCCCGGCGTTCAAAGAATCAGGCGCTGGCTGAAATTGCAGAGATATCCCTTGAAACACTCCATCAGAACGGGACGATTCAGGCTATATTCGACCAGAATCGCCCAAAATAAAACCTATCAGTCTCCCATCACGATCCCCTCACGACGGGGATCAGCAGCCCCTATCAGTTTTCCATCCTGAAATAACACACCATGCAGTCCTGAATTCAGATCCCTGATGTTGACCTTAAAACCCATCGCTTCCAGCGGTGTTTTCATCTGCTCGGCATCGGTTCCTGCTTCAAGGTCAAAGGTTCCGAAGCGGTTGATTCGGTGGGGTTGGTTGATCGCCTGTTGTAGCGGGTAACCCCACTCCAGATGGTTGATCAGTGCTGATGCCACATAGCCGATAATACGCGATCCACCGGGGGAGCCGATGGCCAGATAGGGCTTGCTGTCTTTCATCACCAGGGTGGGAGCCATAGACGAGCGGGGACGTTTGCCCGGTTCCAGTCGGTTTGCGATCGGATAACCGTTTTTGTGGCTGGTAAAGGAAAAATCGGTCAGCTCATTGTTAAGCAGAAACCCACCGGACATCACCCGGGAACCAAACCCGTTCTCAATGGTGGTGGTCATCGAAACAATATTGCCGCTGCCATCGACAATAACCAGATGGCTGGTGGAGGGCAGTTCCAGTGAGATATCGTCCGCCTGTGAGATCGCCTTCCGCCAACGTGGTTCACCAGCCTGTACCGAATTGAGTGCTTTGCCCGGCTCAATAAGGGCAGCGCGCTGTTTCAGGTAATCGGCATCCAGCAAACCTTCCGGCATTGGCACATAGTCGGTATCGGCCATATAACGGCCACGGTCGGCGAAAGCGAGGCGGGAGGCATCACCGATAATCTGCCAGCTGACGGGATCCTGAGGCCCGCGGGTTTTAAGGTCGAAGGATTCGGTGATTCCCAGAATTTGGCTGAGTGTTAGCGCCCCGGAGCTTGGTGGCCCCATGCCGCAGATCTGGTAGCTACGGTAGGGTGCGCAGACCGGTTCACGTTCTTTGATGCGATAGCTCAGAAGGTCGGTTTCGCTCAGTACGCCGGGGTTGTCTTTAATCTTCTGTACCTTGCTAACCAGAGCCTGACCAATCGGCCCTTTATAGAAAGCGTCAGCTCCCTCTTTGGCTAACAGGCCAAGGGTATGTGCGTAGTCCGGGTTTTTAAGTTTGTAGCCCTCCGGTAACGGCTCTCCCTGATCGGTGAAGAAATACCTGCGGGTATCCGGATAACGGCTCAGGCGCTCCTGATCGCGGGCAATAGCACCGGCCATACGGGATGAAACGATAAAACCCTGTTCAGCAAGATCTTTCGCTGGTTGCAGCAGTCGTGACCAACTTAGTTTGCCATAACGGGCGTGGGTATCGGCCATCAGCTTAACGGTACCCGGGGTTCCGACAGAACGGCCACCGACCACGGCATCAAAGAACTTAAGAGGTTTGCCGGTTTCATCCTGAAACAGCTCGGGTGTGGCTGCCAGAGGGGCCGTCTCACGGCCATCAAAGGTGGTCAGTTGTTGTTTCTTGGCGTCGTAGTAGAGCATAAAGGCGCCGCCACCCAGCCCAGATGATTGCGGCTCAGTCAGTCCGAGTACCGTTTGCACCGCCACCATGGCATCAATCGCAGAGCCACCTTCTTTCAGAATCTGATACCCCGCTTCCACGGCGTAGGGGTTGGCAGCGGTAACGATAAACTTTTCTGCAGTATGAGCGGTTTTTGTCTCGAAACCGCTGGCTGCTTCCGGTGCCAGGCTGTCTGCAACTTGCTGAGCCTGTGCAGATTCGGCAGTAGAAAATATCGCGAGCGTGATTCCAATAGCATATCTGAGAGACGGTTGATTCTTAGTCATAATGTTCCCTGTCGGAGTAACCCGTGGCTTATTGGGGCTGTGGTCGGGCGATCAGCCCCCTGGCTTGTTATCAGAGCAGTTTGGGTTTGGGTTTGGGTTTGGGGAGAGAATAGGTCAAATGGGCCGGGGGCTACCTCATCGGCTGTTCGTTTAAATTGCGATTTATCAGATTGATTAAACGTAGCCCTTTCTCAGTGGGTTGTGCAATAAACCTCAATGCCCAGGTGCGATCCTTCCAGTTAAGCTGTTTGACCTTACCTTGCAGGTTATCCCGTTCGACGATATGGCGGCCAAGGCGACTGTCTGCAATGGCGATATCACAGCGGTTATAAGCCAGCATCTGAAAAGCCTGAGTCGGGTGAGTGACATTGACCCGGGTAAAACTTCCGTCGGTGATTTTCCGGTCAAACTCAGCGGAGTAAACAAATCCCAATACGGCACAGGCTTTTGTGGGATAGGGCAGATATTTAATATTCCGGCTCCAATAAACATCATCAAGCTGCATAAAAACATCGGAAGCATGGTAACGATGGGAGGCATCCAGCCAGCGAATGTCACTGATGCGGATATCGATATCACCCTCGTTGAATGCCTGCTCGATTCTTTTTCGGGGCACAGGAATGATTTTGAGCTGGAATTCACTGCCTTCAAAGATCTGATGTAACCGGTCGACAACCAAACCTTCAATCCGGTCAGCAGTGATCTTCCAGTAGGGCTTGTAATCGGTGGTGGTTAAGCCAACCCGAACGGTATCGGTATCCGCCGCAGCGGCCGTGAAAGGTAAAAAGAAGAGGGCGCAGCCTGATAAAAAAAGACGGAATAGCTGCGAAAGTGTCTGAAGCGGTTTGCTGTTGGTAGTGGGGAGCATAAACGGCCTGTTTTTTCTTATAACATAGACTTTCCTTCGCTAATGCACAACAGGACTAAGCTTATGCCCCCTTCAATTACTTTTTATCAGTGAATTATCGGTAGGAAGCTCCGTGTTAATGCCCGGAGGTTTCAAACCACCATCGCGGCATGAGTGCCTGTATATCCGGCTGCAAAAAGCGGTCATCAATCAGCTCAATAACACCGGTATCTTCTGGTGTGCGAATTAAGCGCCCGGCAGCCTGTATCACCTTACGCAAGCCGGGGTAGAGGTAGGTGTAGCGATAGCCATCGCCAAAGTGCTTGTCCAGTCGGGCGGAGAGCACCTCATGAAAGTCATCGTAGGGTGGCAGCCCCAGAGTTGCGACGAAAACACCGATGAGTGCCTTACCCGGCAGGTCAATGCCTTCAGAGAACGCACCGCCAAGAACCGCAAGGCCGATCTGTCCCTGTTGAGTGCGAAAACTATCGATAAAATGATGCCGTTCATTCTCGCTCATGCCCGGTGTCTGAATCTGTAAGGGGATATTCGGGCAAGACTGTTCCAACCCCTGTTTTAATAACTGCAGATAGCTGAAACTACTCAGATAAACCAGATAGTTGCCCGGTTTTTGCTGATATTGATGGGCGATACGCTGGCAAAGTGGCGAAACGGATCGTGCTCTGTCCCGAAAACGGGTACTGATCGGCACCAGACGCAGATCCAGCTGGCGCGGCTTAAAGGGGCCGGGCAGTGAAAACCAAAGAGCGGCTTTCTGCTGAGTTGGAGTTTCCCCTTCTGATAACCCCAAAAGATCCCGATAATAGTGGTCAGGGTTCAGCGTTGCGGAAAAGCTCACGCTGGCATAGGTCGCGCTGAAGCGTTCCCGCAGAAATTCCGCCGGAATCAGGTTCATAATCTGCAGGCGGGCTTTGACCTTAGGCTCTCGGAATCTCGGCTGACCTTTAGAGAGCTGTAACCGGCAAAGAGAGTGATCATCGAACAGCTCCGCCAGTTTCAGGAAGTTAAGGGTATCGAACAGCAACTGCTGCAGTTGTGCCTGTTGTTCCGGGGGCGGGGTATGTTCCGTCAGATACTCAGTCAGTTTGGAGGTCAGTTGATGCAGATAACCATTGAGCTGATCCGGCACTTGTTCCAGATTGATGGAGAGGCTTTTACCTGCCGGTAATTGTTCAACGGCTTCTGTCTGGCCTGATGCTTCAGCCTCAATCAGTTTACGCCAGCCCTGCTGCACGGCCTGAATCGGTTTTTTAAGTGTCTCCGGTGCTTGTCTCGCAGATTGGCTGAAAAGAGTCCGATCCAACCCTGCGGAGTACATTCCCCGGGCGCGATCGATCAGATTGTGGGCTTCATCGATCAGAGGAACGACTTTCCAGTCATTCTGTGTGGTGAGGCTGAACAGTATCGCCTGACGATCAAAATAGTGGTTGACGTCACCGACAACCAGATCACTCCAGCGGGCCATCTCCTGCGTGAGATAATAGGGGCAAATAGCGTGTTGCAGAGCGATGCGTCTGATCTGTGCCTGATCCAGCCAGCAGGCTTTGGCCGCCTGATTCCGCGCGTCGGGCAAGCGGTCAAAGAAGCCTTCCGCTAAGGGACAGGAATCACCATGACAGGCTTTGTCCGGATGCTCGCAGGTTTTTTCCTTGGCACTCAGCTCAAGAATGCGCAGGGGAAAGAGATCGTGAGTCTCCGGTTCAATGTTTTCATGGCCGGATAATGACCGTAATGCATCCATAAAGAGCTGTCGGCCGGTGGTGCGGGAAGAGAGCAGGAACAAACGATCCAGCTGACAGGTTGCCAACGCTTTAATGGCCGGAAAGCTTACCCCCAGTGTTTTTCCAAGACCGGTGGGGGCTTCCAGCAATAAGGGGCGCTGAGTATAGATTCCCTTGTAAACCACTTCGCTTAATTCGCGCTGGTAAGGCCGGAAGTTAGGGTAGGGGAAGGCCAGTTGGTGGATCGCCTCATCACGCCTCTGGCGATGTTTCGCTTCCTGCTGGTGCCAGTGTTTGTGACGCTGACACAGTGTTTCTGCAAAATGAATTAAGGTGTCCGCCTGCCAGATCGCTTCATCCGGTGTTTCCTGATCGTTGTCGATATCAAAGTAAACCAGCCGCAGGGAGACACGCTCCAGATGATCCCGCAGGCAAAGCAAAGCGCCGTACACTTTAAGTTGTGCCAGATGCAGCTGACGTTGTCCGTCAGGAATACGGCTTAACTCCCCGCGATGGGTTTTAATCTCTTCCAGCAAAGGTACAGGGCGTTCATCGGTTTCAGGTGTCGGAGGAATATAACCATCGGCCCGTCCCTTGAGCTGAATACCGGCAAAACTTCCTTCCAGAAGGTGTTCCGCCTGATAGTGATCCCCGCGACGGGACTGCAGCTTCTTATGACCCCGGATACCCTCCTCGGATGTCGGAGACGGGGTGTAGCGAAACTCCAGACTGCCATTTCGGGCAGCAAATTCACATAGGGAACGAACCGCAACTTTCATCAGAATCTCAGCGCCAGGGTTATTGAGTGAGACAGCGTGTCTGTTCGGATAATCGGATACCGAAGTGTGACAAAGTAACGTAGGGAGGGGAAACAAAAATCCCTCCATAGAGGAGGGATCCTTTCAGGCGTTTGCCTGTTACGCGGACATTGGGATCCGCGAGAGGTGTGGTTCATCATAAGTGGCAATCCGTCCGATGATCTCATCGTGGGCCACATGCTGAACCAGCGTTGCATGCTTAACACCGGCCTGAGCCAGAGACTCCCGCGCCTGATCAAGACTGCGGAAGATCAGCGGGCGATTACGCCAGTTGACCAGGCGGTATGTTTCGTTACCCGTCTGAATACGGATACCGTACTGACTGTGAGTGGCATGGGTAACGATTTCGACTTCCGGCTCGGCACCGGTACGGATCAGTTTTTTCAGTTCTTTAAATTTCATCATCAGACTCCTTCTTTATTATTGCAGCCTGATAGCCTTCATATGACGTCTCTTTAATTACGTTTCTGCTTTATGGCTACTTTTTTATGGATTTTACTTTCTCAATTTACCGCCCAGGCCTTCGTTGGCAGATCTAATGGCGGTTTTATTACGGATATTTTTCATTTTCCGATCACTACGACCCGACAGGTACGCAGAAAGTTCCCGTAGTATCAGTACTTATCCGAGGTTATATCCTCTGTAACGACCGGAACCTGGTCACAGGATCGGGCCTGAATCTGCGATAACAGCTTAAAAGCAGCTAACGCTGCTACGCTTATAAGAGAAAGCTCAGTTTCAGGCAACTCAAATAATATTTCTTAATAATACTTATTTAATGTATCTTTGCGGATAACTATAACGATTTCCCGCTATCTCAGAAGACCTCAAGGACTCCGCCATGAAAACCCTAAAGGCATACTGGTCCCGCTTATCACTCAAATCCATGATGACTTGGATCTTCACCGCCATTTTTGTACTTTCAGTGGCTTATGCCGGTGTTGCGTTCTGGCTAACGACAGAAAACAACATCAATCGGGCCGCATCGGTGAGAGAAGCCGGAATCCTGAATGATCTGGTAGAGCTGAATGCAGAAATACTGCAGGCTAAGCTGCAGAGTCTTGAACTGATTCAGCAAGCCGACAGCAAAGACAGACGCCGTCTTGTGGCGGAGCTGACTCAGGATATGGGGCAAATCAATAAACGGTTAACCCGGATTGAGCCACTGCTACAGCCCGGGGTCATGCCTCTCTTTAACAGCTTTAATCAGCAGTTTGGTCTTTATCGTCAGCAGATGTCACAGTTTCTGGCCCTTGCGGATCAGAACCGGCTTGCTGAAGCGGACAGCATATTTAATAAACCGCTGGGTATCCGCATGTACCTGCGCCAGCTTGATGAGCTGCTCGGTCAGCTGAAAACCCGTCAGACCGGGATCAGTGAGCAGGCAACGTCTGTTTCTGAAGTCTCCCATAAGAAGGCTCAGGTCGTTATTGCAAGTCTGTTCCTTGTCATGATGCTGATTGGCTATCTGTTCTCCCGCATAACCATTCGCAGCGTTCGTAAGCCCCTGCGGACGGTTGGCCGTGTGATGGAATCCCTGCTGAAGCGTGGTCAGCAGACCCTGCCGGATAAAACACAGTTTCCTGATGAAGTGGGCCAGCTACTGGGACATGCTGAATATCTTAAAGCGGAGCTGCATGAGATCGAAAACCAACGCTGGATCAAAACCCATATCTCTGAGATCAGCACCCAGCTGCAGCAGTTGGACGATGTGCGTGAGCTTTCGCAGGAATTTCTCAAGCGGCTGGCTCCTCTGATTCATCTGGGTCAGGGGGTGTTCTACCTGTTTGATGAGGATGATCAGTCATTGCAGCTGATCGGTGGTTATGCCTTTAAAGAGCGTAAGCAGCTCAATACCCGTCTTAAACCCGGTGAGGGTCTGGTGGGGCAGTGCGCAATGGAGCGGGAAACCATCATCATCACCAATCCACCGGAAGGCTATCTGTCAATCAGTTCCGGTCTGGGTGAGGGTAAACCCGCCAACATCGCGGTGTATCCAGTTTCACACAATGGCCGACTGTTAGCGGTCATTGAGCTGGCAAGTTTTGTGCGTTTTGGTGATGTTGAGCAGGCAGTTATTGAGGGGCTGATGCCGATTCTGGCCATGAATCTTGAGATTCTGGAGCGTAGTCAGAAAACCCGTCAGCTGCTGGAAGAAAGCCAGCATCAGGCAGATAAAATGGAGCGTCAGGCTGCACAGCTTGAAGAGCAGACTGTTGAGATGGAAGCCCAGCAGCGGGAGATTAAAGCGGCAGAAGAGCGCAGTCGTCAGATTCTCGAAGCCGTGAAAAGCGGCATTGTGGGGCTGGATCGGGATGGCAATATAACCTTTGCTAACCCCGCAGCCTATCAAAGCCTTGGCTATGACGAGGCCGAGTTCCTGGGTCAGCCCTTTGCTCAGTTGCTGCAGTTTGCTGATGCCGGGGGGCATCTCCGTGCCATTAACGACACCGCTATCTACCAGACGACTCAGGATGGTGAAGCCCGAAGCAGTGACAGTGAAGTGCTCTGGAAAAAAGACCATACCGCATTACCGGTTGAGTATTCCGCAAGCCCCGTCTTTACCAATAACCGTCTTACCGGTGCCGTGGTGGTTTATCGGGATATTACCGAACGCAAACAGGCCGAACAGGCTCTTAATGATGCTGCAGAAGAGCAGGAGGCCATTTTTGAGTCAGCAACGCTTGCCATTGTCCTGCTGAAAGATCGTGTCGTACAGCGAGCAAACAGTAAACTTGCTGAACTCTTTAACTGCCCTCACGAGGATCTGATTGGTCAGAACACCCGCACCTGGTATCCCAATGATGAGAGTTATGAACTGGGTGGTGTAGCTTATTCCGAGTTGTCCCGCGGTGAAGTGCATCAGCGTGAACAACAGCTGATGCGTAGCGACGGTTCTTTGTTCTGGTGTCATCTCAGTAGCCGTGCCATTGATCCTGATGACCTGTCAAAAGGCACCGTCTGGATGCTGGAAGATATCTCTGAACGGAAAGAGTCTGAAGAGAAGGTTAACGCCTACTTTGAGAACTCCAGCGACGGCCTGTTGGTACTGAATCCTGATAAAGGCTTTATCCATGCCAATAAGCGGGCTGCCGAGATTTACGGCTTTGATGATATCGATGCCTTACTGGAATGCGGCCCGCTAGATCTGTCGCCGGAATACCAGCCCGATGGCTCGCGCTCGGCGGAGCAGGGGCGTGAAAACATTATGAAGGCGCTTTCTCAGGATGAACCGTATCAGTTTGACTGGCTGCATCTGACCGCAAAAGGGGAGGATGTACCCTGCGAAGTGACACTGGTGCCGATTACGCTGAAAGGTAAACCGAATCTGATTGTCAGTGTCCGGGATATCACCGAACGCAAGGCTGCAGAACGGGAGATGCTGAAAGCGAAAGAGCTGGCAGAAGAGGCGACACAGGCAAAAAGTGATTTTCTGGCCAATATGAGCCATGAGATCCGCACCCCGATGAACGCGATCATCGGCATGTCTCATCTGGCGCTGCAAACTGATCTGGATAAGCAGCAGCGTAACTACGTGGAAAAAGTGCATCGAGCCGGTGAAAACCTGCTGGGTATTATCAATGAGATTCTCGACTTCTCTAAAATTGAAGCCGGTAAGATGACGCTGGAGTCTACCGAATTCCATCTTGATGATGTGATGGATCAACTGGCCAACCTGCTGGCGATTAAAACCGAAGAGAAAGGGCTGGAACTGCTGTTTAACACGGCCCCTGAACTGCCAACGGCTCTGATAGGTGATCCGCTTAAACTGGGTCAGGTTCTGACGAATCTTGCCAATAATGCGGTTAAGTTCACCGAAACCGGTGAGATCGTGGTCAGTATTGATGAAGTTAAAACCCTTGGTGACCAGGTCGAACTGCACTTTGAAGTCAGGGATACCGGCATCGGTATGACCGAAGAGCAGCTGAGTAAGCTGTTCAAGAGTTTCAGTCAGGCGGATGCCTCCACCACGCGTAAATATGGCGGAACAGGGCTGGGGCTTGTCATTTCCAAGAAACTGGTCGAGCTGATGGATGGCGAGATCTGGGTTGAAAGTGAATATGGCAAGGGCACCTGCTTCCACTTTACGGCGCGTTTACAGCTGCAGAGCAACCCGCTTCCCCGCCGTATGTATCGTGCCGATGAGCTGAAAGATCTGCGGGTGCTGGTGGTTGATGATAACCCCTCTGCCGGTGAAATCATGTCGCGTTTGATTCAAAGCTTCGGTATGCAGCCCGAGACCGCATCCTGCGGTCTCGAGGCTGAGAAGCGCCTCCTGTCCGGTGAAGTCTATGATCTGCTATTGATAGACTGGAAAATGCCGGAGCAGGATGGGGTTCAGACCCTCAGGGCGCTCTACAACGCCGAGGGGATAAGCTGTCCTCCCGCCATTATGATCACCGGTTACAGTCGTGAAGAAGCGTTAGCGGCCGCAAAAGCGAATCAGGTGAAGTTCGCAGCGGTTATGACCAAGCCGGTTACCGCCTCAAACCTGCTTGAAGCGGTGGGCCATGCCCTCGACAAAGGGGTGATTGTTGAATCTCAGGCCCTGGTTGAACCGACCGTTGCCGATATTAACCTCACGGGCAAGCGGGTTCTGCTGGTGGAAGATAACCCGATGAATCAGGAGCTGGCGCTGGAGTTGTTACATCAGGGCGGAATTGAGACAGCGCTGGCCAGCAATGGTCAGGAAGCGCTGGACAGGCTGGCAGAAGACAGCGCATTTGATCTGGTGCTGATGGATTGTCAGATGCCGGTGATGGATGGTTACGAAGCAACCCGCCAGATTCGCGCCATACCTGAGCTGGCGCATCTGCCGATTATTGCGATGACGGCCAATGCCATGGCAGGTGATCGTGAAAAAGTGATCGAGGTGGGGATGAATGACCATCTGGGTAAACCGATCGATGTTGATCTTATGTATCGCCTGATTGCCAAGTGGACGGGAACAACAGCTATTCGCTCAGAGGCATCATCAGCACAGCCCGAGAATGACCTGACGGGTTTCGGAGGGCTTGTTGGTATTAATACCACTCTGGGTCTTAACGGCATGATGCAGGATGCCGAGCTGTATAAGCGCATGCTGGAAATGTTCTACGAGAGTCAGAAAGACTTCCGTCAGAACTTTGCTGAAGCCTGTGCAGACAGCGACCCAACGGCACCTGCCCGCTATCTGCATACGCTGAAAGGTACTGCCGCAACGATCGGGGCGGAGCACCTGTATCAGCTGACTGCTGAGCTGGAACGGCTTTGTGTTGAAGAATCTCTGGAGTGCGATCAGCTTAAGGCGCATCTGCCTGCAGTGGAGGAGGAGATGGACAAGGTCATCGCCGGCCTTGAGACACAGCCCTTTATTCAGGATGAAGCGGGGGATCAGACAGAATCCGATAACAAATCCCTGAGAGATAAGGCTCAGAACGAATTTGATGAGCTCATGCGACTGCTGAAAGAAAGCGATGCCGAGGCTATCGAGTATCTGGAACAGATACAGAAGCAGCTCAGTCCGGAAGAAAACAAGAGACTCAAGCCTCTGGTACGGGCGGTTGAGGCGTTTGATTTTGATCAGGCCCTTGAGTTCTTGCAGGAGAATCAATTCTGAGTGGTGCAAGCAAAACAGATCTCAGGCTGATTGTTGGTGTCGGAGCTTCAGCCGGAGGCCTGGATGGTCTCCTGTCGCTCTTCTCACAGTTGCCTGTTTCGGAGGACGTTGCTGTTGTGATTGCCCAGCATATGGCAAGAGACGAGCATGCCGAACTGGTACTGGGTCTGTTGAACCGGGAAGGACGCTGGCCCGCGACGATTCCTGCGGATAACACCCCGCTGGAAGGTGGGCGGCTCTATCTGCTTCCCGCTGAGCAGGATGGTATCGTCACTGAGGGTGCTATCCGGCTGGAAGCGCCTGCTGCCGATAGCTATTCCAGTCCATCCGTTAATCGTCTTTTCCGGTCGCTGGCTGATCAATACGGTGTACGAACATTGGCTTTGATCCTGTCGGGCGCAGGCTCTGATGGCGCTTATGGCTGCAGAGCTGTTAAGCAGAAGGGCGGAGAGGTCTGGATTCAGTCACCGGATGAGGCTGCTTATGACTCCATGCCCCAGTCAGCCTCTGATGCGGTTAACGCCGATTTTATGGGAACTGTAGCGGAAATTGCCGACGGCCTGCAGGTCAGAATCAGGCCAAATATCCCCGTCAGAGCGCAAAGCCTGAAGCCTATATCATCTCGGCCGCTTCAGACTGATTCAGCCCCCTTGAATCCAACGCAGAATGTGATGTCGCCAGAGCCGATAGATACGGAACTGGCACAGATCACCGCTTTGATTCACGAATATACCGGCATCTCCTTTGCCGGATATAAGCAGGAAACCCTTCTGAGGCGGCTGGATAAGCGAAAATCACAGATTGCCGCTGAATTAGGTGAATCAACAGCCCGGCATTATCTGGATTATCTTCAGCATCATCGCCGTGAACTTGAGGTACTGGAGCAGTATTTGTTGGTATCGGTTTCTTCCTTTTATCGTGATGCGGATGTGTATCGCTCTCTGGCTCAGGCTTTAGTGCCGCTCATGCAGAACAAACGTGAGCAGATAGCCCCTGGCAATGAACCCAGCGTTTTCCGGATTCTGGTTGCCGGATGTGCAACCGGTGAAGAGGCCTATTCGCTGGCGATTCTGTGCCGACAGCTTGAGGAGGCAATCCCTGTAGAGATCATCGCCATAGATCTGAACCGGGATGCTATCCGTAGTGCTGAGAAAGGGGTCTATCCCGCAAAAAAACTCGCTGAAATGCCCCCGGAGCTTATCCGCCGATATTTCGAGGTGTCAGGTGACAACGTCACCGTTAAACGTATTATCAGAGATCAGGTGCAGTTTATTCAGGGCGATATTTTTGCCCAACACTTTGATAAACCGTTCGATTTTGTCTCCTGCAGGAACCTGATGATCTATCTTAAAAGAGAGCAACAGGATCAGCTAATCAGTCAGTTTCATCAACAGATGCAGCCGGTTTCAGGGCTGGTGGTCGGCCTGACAGAATCCCTGAGCCTCATGGGGCAGAAGCTGTTTACAACCACAGATTACTATCATCGTATCTACAGACGCCGTTAACAGAATCGAACGGATGAATCAGACCGCTTTATCGTGGTAGGGAGCTTTGCTTATGACAATAAAGGGCGGACATTGGATCGAAAAACCAACCTTACTGGTGGTTGATGATACTCCCGATAACCTGACACTGATGTCAGGTCTCCTTAAGGAGCATTATCGGGTGAAGGTTTCAAACAGGGGGGTGAAAGCCCTCGAGATCGCCGCCGGGCAGCCACAACCAGATCTGATTCTGCTGGATATCATGATGCCGGAAATGGATGGCTATGAAGTCTGCCGCCTGCTGAAAGAAAATCCTGACACCGAACACATTCCCGTTATTTTTCTGACCGCAAAAACTGAATCGGAGGACGAGGCCCGCGGACTTGCTCTGGGTGCGGCGGATTACCTGACCAAGCCGGTGAATCCGGCAATTTTGCTGGCACGGGTTAAAAATCACCTGCAGCTTAAAGCTCATGCAGACTTTCTGAAGGATAAAAACCGGTTTCTGGAACAGGAAGTTCGTCGCCGTACCCAGGAGGTGACTCAGGTTCAGGATGTCACCATTATGGTTTTGGCCTCTTTGGCTGAAACTCGCGATTCCGACACCGGCAATCACATCCGCCGAACCCAGTTTTATGTGCGGGCATTGGCTGAGAAGCTCCGTGATGAGCCGCAATACCGTGATCTGCTGACCGACCAGTATATTGATATCCTGTTTAAATCCGCGCCCCTGCACGATATTGGCAAGGTGGGTATTCCGGATCGTATCCTGCTTAAGCCGGGACCTTTTGAGGGGAACGAGTTCGAAATCATGAAACGCCACACCCTGCTGGGCCGACAAGCTATCGAGCACGCGGAAGCTCAGCTGGGGATTCAGGTCGATTTTCTGCAGGTTGCCAAAGAGATCGCCTACAGTCATCAGGAGAAATGGGATGGCAGTGGCTATCCGGAGGGCTTGGTTGGCGAGGATATCCCTCTGTGTGCCCGATTAATGGCACTGGCGGATGTCTATGACGCGCTGATCTGTCGCAGGGTGTACAAAGAGCCGATGCCCCATGAGGAAGCCGTTGAGATTATCCGGCAGGGAAGTGGCAGTCACTTTGATCCGACGCTGGTGAAACATTTTGAGCAGATTCAGCAGGAGTTTGTCGCCATTGCCGCACGCTTTGCCGATAGCGACGAAGAGCTGCATAAGAAAAAAGAGCAACTGGACGCGTTTAAATCAGTCGCTCTTGGGACGGGGCAGGGGGAATAAGCGTCTGACGTTCACCCGTTTTCTTTCTATCGTGCCGTCGATTTTTATTCCCGACCTGCTATTCAATCCTGCTTAGCAGGGTTTCAAACAGAACCGAAAGCGCCTGTTTTCGATCCGGCGTTAAAGGTTGGGCAAAGCTAAGCCGCAGGTAGTGGTTGTAAAGGCCATGCGCCGAAAACAGAATGCCCGGCGTGAGCAGGATGCCCTGCTCACGCAAGCCCTGATAAGCCTTCTGGCTGTCACAGTCTTCCGGCAGCTGCACCCAGATACAGAGTCCGCCTCCGGGCTGACTGAAAAGAATCTTATCCCCCCAGTTCTCTGCCAGCAGGTTCGTTAAGGCATCTCTTTGCTTGCGAAGTTTGATGCGGTACTGATTCAGATGCCGTCTGTAATGCCCTTCCGAAATAAATTGCGCCAGGCCTTCCTGTGTCGCCTGCGGGCTGGCCAGTTGCGTGATCAGTTTCATCTGTACGGCTTTGTTATGCAGCGGCCCGGCCATAATCCAGCCCAGCCGAAGATCCCTCGACAGGCTTTTGGATAGTGACCCGCACAGAATCACTTTTTCCTGTTCGGGCTGATCAAGTGCTTTTAAAGGGGGATGCGCAGCGGAGCTAAAGCCCAGATCACCGTAGATATCATCTTCGATCAGCCAGAACTCGTTCCTGCGGGCAAGTTCCAGCAGTGTTGCGCGGTTCTCCTGCGGGATGCAGGAGCCAGCCGGAGTGCCAAAATTTGGTGTTACCACACAGGCTTTTATCGGCCAGTGCTGCAGTTTTTCGGTTAACTCCTGCACATCGATACCCGTGACCGCATCGGCTGAAATCTCAATCACATTCAGCCCCAGCTGTTGCATAACCTGCAGTACGCCATAAAAAGCGGGGGACTCTACGGCTACCGTATCGCCGGGCTGGCAGGTAATCATCAGGGCGATAAACAGACTGTGCTGACAACCGCTGGTGATACAGACTTCATCCGGGTCCACACTCAGCTGCCGGTGTCTTAAATGATCGGCCAGAGCATTACGCAGGGAAGGTCTGCCAGCGGGTTCATCGTAATAACCCGCTTTCTGCTCCGGTCTCAGTCGCATCTGGCGGCCGATAAGGCGGTTCAGCACGATCAGCTGAGAGGAGGTATCCTGATGGCTCGCCGCGGGCAGAATATCAAAGGCGGCACCTCGCGCCATAATGTCCCGGAAGATCGCCGGTACTGAAACCGGAGCGGGGGCGTGGGGTGTATTGACCCGCATCGGCACCGGACGCTCCTGATCCGCCATGCGGACAAAATAACCGGATTTGGGACGAGCCTGTAGCAGCTGCTCCGATTCCATACGGTGCAGTGCATGCAGCACCGTGGCTTTTGAAAGCTGATATTCGCGACATAGCGTGCGGATAGAGGGCAGTCTGTCACCACTTTTCAGATAGCCGGAGCGTATCTGCTGCTTCAGTTCCTGCTCCAGATATTCGTAGCGGTAACGGGGCATAGATTAAACATCCTGTCGGTTATCTCAGATTGGCGAATTCCGCTGATGTATCAGGCGAAGGTACCTGCGAATCAAGTCGTACCTGAGAGTTAAATTGTACCTGCGAATCAAGTTGTACCTGAGAATTAAATTGTACCCGCGAATCAAACTGTACCGCTATATTCAGCCTTTTTATTTTCTGGTCTTGTTTTGTGCGTTGTAAATTTTAAGCCTGGGCTGCAAAATCAGCCGAGATATCTAACCTATTCAATTCTGGGGCTTTCTTCTCAGAGTGATGCTATCCAGAGGCTCCGATTCATGACTGAATCCACTAACCGGGATGCGATCCAGTGTCCGGCTCTTTTTATCGCAGCGCCCCATTCAGGTTGTGGTAAGACTACTACCACGGCCGCTATCGCCAGAGCTTACCGCCGTCAGGGCAAAATCGTGCGGGTCTTCAAAACCGGTCCGGATTATCTTGATCCTCAGATTTTAAGTCAGGCCTCCGGTGAACCTGTTGAACAGCTGGATATGTGGATGGCCGGTGAGAACTACTGCCAGCAGATGCTCTTTAATGCCGCTCAGGAAGCGGATCTGATACTGGTGGAAGGGGTGATGGGACTGTTTGACGGTACGCCATCCAGCGCCGATCTGGCGGAACGCTTTGGTATTCCTCTTGCGCTGGTGATGGATGTGAAAGGGATGGCACAAACCGCAGGTGCGTTGGCAGCAGGACTGAGCCATTACCGACCGGCGCTTCAGTTTGCCGGGCTGATCGCCAATGGTTGCGCCAGTGACCGTCACCGTGAGCTGATTGAAGAGGCCCTGCCGGAGTCGTTCCCGATTCTGGCGACACTGGCACAGGATGAAGGTATGACACTGCCAGAGCGTCATCTGGGGCTTGTGCAGGCCAGTGAGATGGCGGCAGAGCTTGAAGAGCGCTTTGAATATGGTGCTGATCTGCTGAACGGCCAAAAGATTATGCAGATGCCAGCCCCGGTAGATTTTTATCCTCCTCAAGTGGTGGATACAGATCCTGCTCTAAGGCAAAAGCCTCTGACCGGTAAAACCATCGCAGTCGCTAAAGACAGCGCTTTCAGCTTTATTTACGATTCCAACCTTCGTTTACTGGAGCAGCTGGGGGCGGATTACTGCTTTTTTTCGCCGATCCATGATACCCAGCTGCCTGAAGCGGATGCTTTGTGGTTGCCCGGTGGTTACCCTGAGCTGCACACCGCTCAGTTATCTGCCAATCGCAGCATGTTGGCATCGATTCAGGCGTTTCATCAGTCAGGTAAAGCGATACTGGCGGAGTGTGGAGGTTTTCTCTACTGCCTGGACACACTGACAGATCTGGAGGAGGTAACCTATCCCTTGCTGGGTCTGATAGAAGGTGATGGTGCTATGCGAGGCAAACGAGGCTGTCAGGGGATGCAGACGGCCCCCCTGCCTGAGGGTGATATTCGTGGGCATGCCCATCATAAATCCCTGAGTCACAGAACGCCCGAGCCGATAGCCCATGGTCGCCGACAAAGACATCCGGCTCCCGGTGAGCCTATCTATCGGGACAAAGGATTAACGGCGACCTACCTGCATCTGTTTTTTGGTTCAAACCCAAGTGCGGTCGCGGCTCTGTTTGGTGCCAACGGCTCGGTTTAATGCTAATGGCTTTGTTTAATGCTAATGGCTTTGTTTAGTGCTAACGGCTTTGTATCGAGCTGTTGGCACAAAACGGGTCTCTACTGATAGATCGCAAAGGAATCTGCTATGCCATTTCCCATCGAAGATAAGCTGGTCATTGCTGTCTCCTCCAGTGCGCTGTTTGATCTGACAGAATCCGATCAGGTGTTCAGGGAACAGGGGGCTATCGCTTATAAGGCGTTTCAGGAGAAGAACCTGGATAAGGTGCTTCGCCGGGGTGTGGCGTTTCCTTTTATCCGCCGGTTTCTCAGCTTTAATCAACGCTTCCCCGGTGAACAGCCGGTAGAGGTGATTCTGTTATCCCGTAATTCACCCGCTACCGGCAAACGGGTTTTCCGTTCTATCGAGCATTATGGTCTGGGTATAACGCGGGCGGCCTTTGTCAGCGGCGCTTCGCCGTTTTCCTATATACCGGCCTTCAATGCCAGTTTGTTTCTTTCCGGAAATGAAAGTGATGTTCGGGCAGCGGTAGAAGCCCGCTATCCGGCGGGGCTGGTTTTGCCATCAAATGTCAGCGACAACGAGGAGGATTCCGAACTGCGTATCGCCTTTGACTTTGATGGCGTGCTGGCTGACGACGAATCGGAAGCGGTGTTTAAAGCCAAGGGGCTGGAACGGTTTCAGGAGTATGAGCTGCAAAATCAGGACAGGGTTCATAACCCCGGTCCTTTGGCGGATCTGTTCCGCAAATTGTCGGCTCTGCAGGCGTTGGAGGATCGGGAGCAGGCTAAAGACTCTGCTTATGAACGTATCCTGCGCACCTCGATCATTACTGCCCGAAGTGCGCCCAGCCATGAACGGGTGATAACCACTCTGGAAAGCTGGGGGGTCTCTGCGAACGAAACCTTCTTTCTGGGCGGCATGGATAAGCGGCGCATCCTTGATATTTTCCAGCCCCATCTCTTCTTTGATGATCAGACCGGCCACCTTAAAGCGCATAATCTGGCGATGGTGCATGTGCCCTTTGGCGTTGCTAATTCGGCAGAATAATTAAAGTCTCGCATCATTTTCCCATGGGAAATCCGTTTCGTAAGCTAGCCAATATTGTGCGCCAGTTCCGCTTTTAAACTAATTCCGACTATTTTGCTTGGTTTTGGTGCTTTGTGGCGAACCGCTTCGGTAGCTGCCCCGTAGAGAAAGAAAAACTCAGGGGCCACTTCATGCTTAACTTTTTTAATCGAAAAAATGATCACCTGAAACAGATTCTTGATCAGGCCATTGATGGTGTTGTTTCTATCGATGAAAACAACTGCGTCAGCTATTTCAATAAGGCTGCTGAGAAACTTTGGGGCTACAGCGCTGATGAGGTGCTGGGCAAGAATGTCAAAATGCTGATCCCGGATAAGTTTCAGGCCAATCACGACAACTATGTTAACCGTCACCGTTCCACCGGTGAAGATAAGCTGGTCGGCAGCGCTCTGGACCTTCAGCTGCGTCGTAAAGATGGCGAGTTACTCTGGGTGAATCTCTCTCTGTCCAAGGTTGAGAGTAACGGTAAGATTGGCTACACGGCGATGGTAAAAGATATCTCCAAGCAGCGTGAGGCACAGGAGATCATCGATCAGACCCTGGAGCAGGCGATTGATGCGGTGGTGACCATTGATGAAGAGAACAAGGTTATCTTTTTCAATAAGGCCGCAGAAAAACTCTGGGCCTGTAAACGTGAAGATATCATCGGAAAAAATGTCAAAGTGCTGGTGCCGAAGTTTATCCAGCCGAAGCATGATGAGTATGTGAATCGTAACCGGACAACCCGGGAGGACAGAGTGGTTGGCGGTGTGATCGACCTGCCTTTGGAAACCTTTGATGGACGAAAACTGACGGTTAACTTCTCTCTTTCCAAAATTGAGCTGGAAGGCCGTATTCTCTATACCGCCTTTATCAAGGACATTACTGCCCGCAAAAAGCAGGAAGAGGAGTTTGCCCTGCTGTCTCTGGTGGCGAACCAAACCGATAACTCAGTGATTATCGCTAACGCCAACCGTGAAATTGAATATGTTAACCCCGGTTTTACCAAGCTCACCGGCTATACGATGGATGAAGTGATAGGCCGTAAGCCCGGTGATTTTCTTCAGGGTGAGCATACCGATCCGGAAACTGTTGGACGTATCCGCCATGCGCTCAACAACGGACAGCCTTTCTATGAAGAGATTCTGAACTATGACCGGAGCGGTCAGGCGTACTGGATTTCGCTGGCGGTAAACCCAGTTTTTGATGCTAAAGGGCAGGTGGCTCGCTTTATCTCAATTCAGGCGAATATTGATACCACCAAGCGACAGGCGCTCGAAAATGATGTGCGTCTGCAGGCGATTGATCGATCTAATCTGGTGATGGAGTGGACACCTGAGGGGCAGCTCGATTTTGCCAATGAACTGACCCATAAACTCTTTGCTACTGAAAGCCATGAGCAGCTAAGGAGAATCATGGGGGATCTGTTTGACCAGCTGGAGGGTTCCGATAGTCAGCGGCTCAAAGCGGGTAGCGCGATTACCGATGAACTCAAGTTTGAATCCCGTGAGGGTACTGAGATCGTGCTGTCACTCTCGGCAACACCGGTACTGGATATTGATGGCAGTGTGAAAAAATACCTGATGTATGGCAGTGATATCTCTGAACGGAATCAGGTTGTTTCAGAAACCCATAGCGCGATGACTCAGGTTCTCGACCGGATCGGCAGCATTATTGGCAATATCAATGGTATTTCCGAGCAGACCAATCTGTTGGCACTGAACGCGGCTATTGAATCTGCCCGTGCCGGTGAAGCGGGGCGGGGGTTTGCGGTGGTTGCGGATGAGGTGCGCAAGCTGTCTCTGAGAACGACCGATTCCGCCAACGAGATCAGTGACCTTATTGACGAAACCAAGAAGCATACGGATCGTCTGTCAGAATACCTGAACTGATCCCAATAGCTTTAAAAAAGCATCTACCCAGCAGCCCGTCTTCTTGAAGGAGACGGGCTTTTATGTTGCAATTCCATCTCCTGTTATCTCCCCCGGAGTATTTGCCATCATGAACAACTAAGCCTGTTTACCTCTTTTTTTGGTGCTACAGGATTAGTGTGTCTGCTTTGGCCGATACCCGCTTTACCCTTCGATAATGTGTTACCTGATCTTCAGGTTTCAGCCTTTAAAACTTTTTATGTAATTAATGGCTGATCTGCCTTCCTGTAGCCATCTGTTCTCCTTTCTGAGGTTTTGTCCCTGGAAAAATACAGAGGGCTTGTTATGCCTAATAAACGTTACTCATCAAAGACCAGTCTGATTGCGCATCAGCTGACCTATCAACTGCCAAACGGGCTATCCCTGTTTACTGAGCTTAACTTCAGCCTGCCTGTTGGCATCACCGGACTTGTGGGACGTAATGGTTGCGGCAAAAGTATTCTCGCCCGGTTATTAGCGGGTGAGATCAGGCCCGGTAGTGGGCATGTCGATTACGGTGGAATGAGTCCTGACCGTATCGGCTATTTCTCGCAAGTCGATGACGCACTATCTGATGCCTCAACATCAATTGCTGATTATCTGGGGCTGACTGATAAACTCCGGGCGCTGGGCGAAATTGAGCAGGGTAGCTGTGAACCCTGTTGGTTTGAGCGTCTGGCAGATGACTGGCAGATTCGTGAGCGTCTGAATGAACAGCTGTCGCAACTGAATCTGCCTCAGGACCCTGACCGACCGTTGAGGCAGCTCTCCGGAGGCCAGCAAACACGACTTCGGCTGTGGAATATCTTCCGCCAGCCGGAGGCTTTCAGTCTGTTGATTTTGGATGAGCCCAGTAACCATCTCGACCAGCAGGGGCGGCAATGGTTGATGGCGCAGTTAAAGGCTTTTCAAGGCGCTGTCCTCTTGGTCAGCCACGACTTTACCCTGCTGAATCAGATGGATCGTATCTGGGAGTTGGATCGTAATGGCATCACCGAATATGGCGGCAACTTTGATTTCTATCGTAAGGAGAAGGCCGCACAGCGTTCTGCCATCCTGAACGAGCAAAAAGATCTCGAAAAGGTTATTAAGAAACAAAACGCAGAGCACCAGAAGAATCTGGAAAAGGCCCAGCAGAAAGCCGCTCAGGGTAACCGGCTCAGAAAGAGTGGCAGCCAGAGTAAGCTGATTCTGGATGCGAAGAAAGAGAAAGCGGGAGGTCATCTGAAGAGCCTGAGCCGACGTCAGGAAGTTCGTGACGCTCAGTTAAATGGGCAGAAGAAGCAGATGCGCCAGAGGCTGCCGGATGAGACAGAGATACGAATTTCTCTTAACGGTTTTTCTTCTCACACTGGAGGTCTGGCTTCGGTTAAAGCCCCAGGGAAACCGCAAAAGTTGCTTGCCCGTCTTATTAGGTATCGCTTGCCCAGAGGTTCTGATCAGCCGATCTCTCTGCAGATTTGCAGTCGTGACCGTATCTACCTTCGGGGCAGCAATGGGAGCGGCAAGTCGACTCTGTTTAAGTTGTTGGCTGGATTGTCACTGGATGAGCCTGATCAGACCGTTGAAGTGCACCCTGATCATCCCGATAAGGCTCAGACGTTTTACAGCCATTATTCTGCTTTTTGTTATCTCGATCAGCACTTTAACCTCCTGAATAACACCGCCTCACTACTAGAGCAGGTACAAAAGGCTCAACCCGCCTTAACGGAAGCGGAAGCCCGTACTCTGTTAGCGACGATCGGCTTCAGACGGGAGCGGGTCTTTCAACGTAGCGGCGAGTTAAGTGGCGGAGAGAAAATGCGACTGGCACTACAGCTGCTATCCCTTAGGAATCAAAACAATGTGACAGGTGCTTTTCTGCTGCTGGACGAGCCGGACAATCATCTGGATCTTGCGGCAAAAGAGCTTTTGGCCCAGGCCTTGGTCGATTACCGTGGCGGTTTTGCTTTAATTACCCACGACGAAGGCTTTGCTCAGGCCTGTGGCGTCCAACGGGAGTGCCAACTCTCATTGCAGTGAGAAATCTTGATTAAACCTTGAATATCCCATTATTTTGTTTAGGGTTATAACCAAATTTTGCAGAGCTTTTGCTCTGCATCGCACTCTGGACAAAAATTAAGGATTTGAGATGTACAATCAGGCCCAAAACGGCTTGTTCAAAGGGATGAATCCCCGAATGACGCAGGTTTCGATACTTATGGTGCTCATCACCCTGGTGATGGGTAGCCTGTTTGATGAAACCAGCGCCATGGGGATTGATGCCGCACGCACCTGGCTGGATCCCTTTCTGGAATGGTATTACGTTCTGTTGGTGGCTTTTCTGCTGTTCTTTATGGTCTGGCTGGGTACCGGGCGATACAAAAAAGTGCGTCTGGGGCGTGACTGGGAACGACCTGAGTTTACCTTCTTTGCATGGATCAGCATGCTGTTTGCCGCAGGTACCGGTGTCGGTATCCTGTTCTGGTCGGTGGCACAGCCGATCATGCAGCTCAATGCGAACCCCTTTGTTCTGCCGGGAACCTCGGAAGGGGATGCCGCTATTGTGGCGATGCGTCTCTCCTTCTTCCACTGGGGCGTAAACGGTTGGGCAATCTTCTCCTTTGTTGCACTGACCATGGCGTACTTTGCTTATCGCCATGACCTGCCTTTGACGGTGCGTTCTGTGCTGTACCCGCTTTTCGGTGAGAAAGTCAGAGGCCCGTTGGGTGATCTGGTGGATCTGCTGGCGGTGTTCGGTACGGTGTTTGGTATCGCCACCACGCTTGGGCTGGGTGTTCAGCAGATGAATGCCGGGCTTAATCAGGTGTTCGGGCTGGAAAACTCAACCACCCTGCAGCTGACTGTGATCGGGGTGATCATGTTTATAGCCACGGCCTCTGTCGTATCCGGTGTTTCCCGTGGTGTCCGTATGCTGTCTGAGATGAATTTCTGGCTCAGTATCGCGGCGGTTCTCTTTATGCTCTTTCTGGGGCCAACCCAGTATCTGATCGGCGTGACCATTGAAGCAACCGGTGATTATGTTCAGTCTCTGATCCGTATGACCTTTCATACCAATGTGACCCAAGGTGATAACTGGCAGTCAGAGTGGACGGTATTTTTCTGGGGCTGGTGGCTGGCCTGGTCACCTTTTGTCGGCATGTTTATCGCCCGAATCTCCCGTGGCCGCAGTTTTGGTGAGTTTGTTATGGGTGTTCTGCTGGTGCCGACGATTATTACCATTGTCTGGATCGGCCTCTTTGGTGGCACCGCTCTCTATCAGGAGCTGTTTACGAATGGTGGTGTTGCGGCGGCGGTTCAGAACGATGTTTCCACCGCGCTGTTTGTAACGGTTGAAGGTATGGATCTGGGAATGTTTACCCCGGTGATCTCAACTCTGCTGATTGTCCTGATTGGCACCTACCTGATTACCTCGGCCAACGCGGGTACGCTGGTGATCAATACGATCTTATCCGGCGGTGATGCTGATCCACCGTCTGCCCATCGTATCCTGTGGGGTGTATTTCTGGCCCTGTTAACGGCGGTTTTGCTGATCGCCGGTGGTCTTGGCACTTTGCAGTCTGCGGTGATTACCGCGGCGATGCCCTTCTCTGTGGTGGTGATCGGCATGATTTTCGGTTTGCTGAAAGCCCTGTCTGAAGAGCGCTTCGCGCCGCGTCATGGTGAGCTGAGCCCATCCCCGGCTGAGCCTTGGGCGGTAACCGATGATATTGAGAAAGTCACCGAAGAAGCTGAGATCAAAGCGGAGGAGAAGGCAATTAAAGAAGCCAAGGAGAAAGAGGAAGAACGGCAGAAAGAGCTAGAGCGCCAACTGCATGTGCAGGAAGGGCAGGATGCTTTACTGAGGCGTTAACGATTTTTCTGTCACCCGTGATATAGCGACTTTAAACCCCGATCCTGCTAATCATCCGTTGGCAGGATCGGGGTTTTTCTTTGTCTTTTATCTTCCTATATGGAGCGTTAACACGCGTTTTAATGGGCGGTGATGGCGTGATCCGGATTGTTCTTCCCTGAGTACAGATCCGGTTCAGAATGGGTTATTATAGACTGCTGTATAAATAAACATGTATCGCTTCAGGGGCACCATGGCTAAGGATTCCGGCGATCAGCCGCCAACATCTGTCAGAGAAAAACGCTTTTATCGTACCGGCCCCAGGCACCGTACTGAGGCGGGTTGCGACTTTGTGCAGCTGCGCCGTCGTTTCGATTTTCGCTCTATTGAGATCGGGCGTTGGGTGACCAAACAGGAGAAATCGGATGCTGCCGGGCGTTTCTATGATGCGCTGTGCGATCTGATGCTGATTTTGCAGGTGCCGGAAAGCGTTATCTCACTGCGGGGAACGCTGGCACTGCATTATGGAACCGGGGGGAGACCGGGGGTTGCGGCTCATTACGCGCCCAATCAAAGGGCTTTTGCTCTGGCTAAGAATGCTGGTCCCGGCAGTATCGCCCATGAGTGGTTTCACGCGCTGGATCATTATCTGGCGGACAAAGCCTTTGTGACCGCAGGTGGGATACGTTTTGCTTCGGGTTTATGGTTAGAGCAGGGAGCGGGGGATCAGGATCTGATACCGCATCGCCTGAATCAAAAGCTCAGCGACTGTTTCGCTGCCATCATGCTGAACGAGAGCGGTGAAGAACCCAGCAAGCTTTTTAAGGCTTCACTTCTGGCGGATAAAGCAACGGGTATGAATTACTACAGTCAGCCGGAAGAGTTATCTGCCCGGGCCTTTGAGGCTTTTGTGCAGGATTCCGTCATTAAAAATAACTTTCTGGTGAAGGGCACTAAAGCGTCCACTGAAGCCCAGCACGGCCTTTATCCGCAAGGGGAGGAAAGGGAGCGGATCAATGCCCGTTTCAGGGATTATTTCTCCATACTGGGGCGGGCGGTTAAACATCAGGCCGAACGTGGTTCAGCCTGATCCTTCCACTGAACATACAGCACCTCTGCCGGTATACCATCCCGTTGCATCTGTTCTAACCAGAGCCGTTGATGATCCTGCAGCCGGTCATTAGGGGCTTTAACTTCGACAAAACGATAGCTTCTTTGCTTCGGGTTAAAGACCACCAGATCCGGCAGTCCTTTCCTGTGGTGTTGAAGATCCAGTAACAGATGGCGGAAAAGTGCCTCAAGATGATTGGCAGGCACCAGATCCAGACTCAGCTCCAGCAGCTGTTCACTAATGGCTGGCCAGTGGATCAGGCTGCATCGGATACCCTGCTTCTGCTGATAGCATTCCAGAATGGCGGTTTTATAGCATTCAACTTCTGGATTCTGATGCCTGGCCTGTAGCAGACGAAACCTGTCTTCTATCTCCTGCTGACGCTGGGTTATGAAGCTTGAGCGATAAAGATCTCTGGGGCCGGACTGAAATGGGTTAAAAAATGCACCGGGAACAGGCTTGTAGAGAACCGGCCAGAACAGCAGGGCAAAGAGAGCGTTGATCAGGCGGCTTTCAACATGAAAGGCCAGTTCGCCCTGTGACTGATAATACTCAACGACCTGACGCTCAACATTCTGCTCCGGGTTGAAGTGCAGCGTCAGGGTTTGCTCATCCAGTGTGATCTTTTGGGCTTTTGTCTTTCCGGTCTTAATACCGGCTTTACGACCGGAACGCTGCAGGATCCTGTTGAGTAACAGGCGCTGTTCCGGTTTATCGGTGAGTTCCAACGACTCTTTGGCTTGCTGATACACGCGTTCCGGCGCTTCAGTTCGCTCCATCAGGCGCAGGCGGCGAATAACCGCATCATCATTGGCGCTCTTTCTATAGCAATTCAGCGCCAGTGAAGTCATGCCTTGCTTCTCGGCAAAGTGGCCGATCTGAAAGCTGAGTTTCTGATAGCGCCGTAGCAGCCAGTCCGACTCCGTATGAGAGGCCGAGGGTTTGATCTGAGTGCTGATCGCGGCTTCTACGCTCATAAGTTGTTCGGCGAGTGTCTCCAGTGCTTCGGCAACGTCCGCTGTTAGCTCTGCGGCCTTTGCTTTATCGGAAGGGCTGTACCTGAGTTCATCCAGTTGTTGCTGCAGGTTGTGCATGGCGAGATACAGATCAACCTCATAACGCTGCTGAAATGCCCGGGAGCCGGGAGAGAAACTGACCGCCTCGAACTGCTGCACGCCGAGTTCTGTCAGGACAAATTCAGACCAGCTTTGATACAGATTGCCAAAAAACATCAGCCGAAGACGCTCAAACAGTGGCCGCTGTGTCACCCGGATCAGCCTGAAGGGACACTCAGGCCACCACGCGTTAACGGTTTTCTCATCTGGGGAAGTGGTTTCTGAACCCGATGCCGCCGATATCAGTTGCTCCGCCTGTTCGATCAGCTGCTGCTTGCTGTTCTTAGCCGGAGGAGGGTTGTCAGGATCGCAATGACGGATGAGGGACAGGGCTTCTGCTTTGCGACAGAGCGTCGTCAGGGCGGGCAGAGACAGAACCGGCATTGGATCAATCAGTCCGATCTGCGCCAGAGGCTCCATCGCCTGTGTCAGATCATCGCCAATTTCGGCATAAATTTCAGTGTAGTCCAGGCTATCAGTGCGGAATAGCCCCCCCTTGCGCATGATCAGCCGGATCAAAAGCCCCTGAGCAGATTCCGGTAGCTGTACAAAGGCGTTAAGCAGCTCTCTCTCCTGATCAAGAAGCAGGTCACTGTGATAGCGTAAACACCAGTCAATCACCTGACGGGCATTCAGCAGATAGTAAAACGGGTCTGACAAAGAGGCCGGAGATGGGGCTGAAAGATCGGTAACGTCCTGGCTCATGCTGCTCACAAATAATAAAGATGGCTTTTGGAGTTGAAATCAACGGAATATGCGGGTTTCATGACCAAAGCCGTATAAAAGATACCCGCTATCTATGTTTTTATCAGGGAATGATGTCTGCAATTCGGTGTCTGGATAATTCGCGGAATCAGTTGATCAGGATTTCCCAATAACAATAATTCTTCGCAGTAAGGCTGAACAATGAATCAGGATGCTAACTTACAGGATATCTGTACACAACAGATCCAACGCTGGCTGGATGAAGGACAGACCTTAAGTGCTATTACCGCCGCAGAGCTTCATCAGGCAACCGGCGTTCCTTACACCCAATGTGTTGAAATATTGCACAGCTATACTCCGGGCGGCGCTTCGGCGTCAGCTTCCCAGACACCACCGCCTCCTGCGGCCCTGCAGGAGGTTTTCCGTCAAAGTCAGCAACAGATCTGGCAAACCATCTGGCAGGAACATCAGCACGCTCTTGAGCAGCTGAAACAAAACTTTGCCCATGAGAAAAAACAGCTTCAGCAAACTGCCGATGAACGGCTGAGTATGATCGAAAAGCTGGAACAGAATCTGTCTGAGAAAGATACCAATATCAGCGAGCTGCAGGAGAAATTCCACCAGCAGCTCTCCGTTGCCAAAGATCTTGAACAAGCTAACCATGATCTGTCCCGCCAGACCGATGAACACAAGTTTGATAACGACCAGCTGAAACGTCAGCTGGACGAGAAAAACCTTGAGATCACCCAGCTGGAAGACGCCCTGAAAAAGGCGGCTGAAGATGCCAGAGCTCAGGAGGAGAAATCCCGCGCGGATATTCGGGAAGTCGAGCAGCTGGTCGCCGAGCGTTCCCATTACACCAAAACTCAGGAAGAGGAGGTGGTTCGTCTGCAGCAGCAGCTGGCAGATGCAGAAAAAGCCTATTCCAAGCTTGAACTGGATCTGAGCAGCGCAAAAGCGGATAACGCCTGGACGAAAGATCTGAGTACCGAACAGGCCCGTGAAATCAGTCAGCTGAGCCAGCAACTGAATGAATATGAGCGGGAGATGGAGTTGCTGAGAAGTCAGCTGAAGTCCTCGGATCAGAAGCAGTCCTATCATCAGGAAGAGCTGCGCAACGAGCAGAAGAGTCTGGCTCAGGCCCTTGAGCTATCCGATGAGCAGGCCAAAGAGATCGCTGAACTGAGCCGTAAGCTGGACGCCGCTGAGCAGGAGTACCTCAGAGTGAATAATCTTTATCACGAAGCCAAAAAGCAGGGCTCGCAGCTGCAGAAAGAGCTGAAGGCCTTGCTGGGCCGTTAAAGGGGGCGGTAAAACAAGCCGGTAAAGGCGGGCCAAAGGGGCCGAGATCGGTTTTGTCAGAAATGGTCAGATATAACCTGTATTGCGCGTGCATCTAAGCCTGTAATATCGGAGGATAAAATAAGTCTAATAAAGGGATTTAAGTGATGCCATCCAACACCGATGCAGGTAAGGCGCCCGTTTATCTGCATAAAATGCCTTTTTCTTTTTATAGCCGACCGCCTTATCTCGTTGTTTGCTTTTTTTTAATCCTGCTCTTAGTCCTTTCTCAGTCGGTTTTTGCCACGTCCGGTGGCATCCTGCAGTCATCTGAACGCAATCTTGCCCTATCCGCCGCAGAGCAGGCGTTGACTCAGGAGGGCCAGGTCATTGAAGTCGCCGTTATGTATGACTTCGTTCCCTTCTCCTATGTTGAAGATGGCACCTATAAGGGCTTTGTTGCGGATCTTCTTGATCTGATTGAAGAGAAGACCGGCGCCACGCTGAAACCACGAATCGGTGAGTGGAGCGATAATCTCAAAAGACTGAATGACAAAGAGATCGATGCCATTGCGGATATCTCGTTTAAACCGGAAAGAACCTCCTTCACGCTTTATACCTCGCCCTATTTTGAAATTCCCATTGCCGTGTTCACGGATAAAAGTTTTGGCCGCTATGAGGGACTGGCGGACCTTTCCGGGCAGCATGTTGGCGTTTTGCGGGATATTTTTTATCTGGCGGAGCTTCGTCAGTTAAAAGATATTCGTATCAGCACCTATGACGATTATGAACAGCTGACCCGGGCGGTCGCTTTGGGTGAGATCGATGTGGGTCTGCAGAATCTGACTTCCGGACTTTATTACGCCAGTAAGAATGCCTATCTCAATATTCAGGTTGCCGGTGAGTTTACGGTTAAAAATCTGGGGCGTGAGGATTTACGCTTCGGGGTTAGAGTTGACCGGCCTGCGATTCAGTCATTACTGCAAAAAGGCCTCGACAGTATTACCCCGGCAGAATGGAAGCAGCTGACAGACCATTGGCTGGGTATCGCCCCGGCTGATCTGCCGGCAAAGCAGGCCGGTGTCACACTGACCACTGAGGAGCGGGATTACGTCAGAAATAATCCCTGGATTCGGGTACAGAATGAGACCAACTACCAGCCCTATAACTTCTATGAAGAGGGCATGCCCCGGGGGCATTCTATTGCGCTTATGCGTCTTCTGGCGCAAAAAGTCGGTCTGAAAGTTGAATTTATCTCAGGTTACAGCTGGCAGGAGTATCTGCAGATGATACGCAGCGGTGATCTTGATGTTATGGCTAACATCGCCTTCAGCGAGCAACGTGAAGAGTACCTGAGGTTTACCACACCCTACCTGCGTCAGGCACAGGGGATCTATTACAAGGCCGATCGTCACCCGGTTAACAGCATTGAGCGGCTGCATCAGGCGACCATTGCTGTGCCGGAAGGCTTCTATATCTATGACATGCTCAGTCAGGATCCGCGTTTTAGTGTCATCCCCACAAAAGACAGTCTGGAATCTTTGCTGATGGTCAGCACGGGACAGGCTGATGCAACGATCGAAAGTATGACCGTTGCCGAGCATCTGTTGCACAAATACAGTGTTCCCGGTCTGGCTGCGACCTCACCTCCCCAGATGGAAACCACCGAGCCTCTTTCATTACGACTGGCCGTAAACCGTAATAATCCGGTGCTGCATCAGATTCTGCAGAAAGCGATCAATGCGCTCAGCGAGCAGGAGATGCGTCAGCTGCAATACAAATGGACGGCAAACCCAACTGAGAGCCAGCATTACCTCCATCTGACCGGTGAAGAGCTGAGCTGGATGGATAATCGGGCTGCTGTGCGCATCTGTAGTGTCACCAATCATCTGCCTTACGAGACTCTGACAAAGCAAGGACAGCATCTGGGAGCTTTTGCCGATCTGCTGGATATTATGCGTAAGAACTCCGGCCTGAATATCAGGCTGGTGCCGGTTAAGCATTATCAGGAAGCGATGCAACAACTGAGGGCGGGTGGCTGCGATATCATCTCCCGGGCCGCCCCCGGTGTGAATCCCGAAGATATTGAGCTGAGCCAGCCGCTTCTGGCAAGTCCCTTGGTCATTGCGACCCGCCTGGATGAGGTCTATGTTGACCGGCTGTCAAATCTAAAGTCAGAACCGGTAGCCGTTGTCGGCAATGGCCATGTTCATGCCTACCTTGATCACCATCATCCGCAACTGAACCTTCAGGCTTACGACAATATGCAGATGGCGCTGAACGCGGTAGCAGAAGGCACTGTGTTCGGGGTTATCGATACACTGCCGGCTATCAGTCGCCATATTGCCAAAGATCACCGGACCGATATTAAGATTTCCGGTGAGCTTGTCAGTCAATATCCCTCGGTTTTGGCAACCCTTGGCAGCAATGCGATCCTGTTACAGGTTATCAATAAGGCGATTCAGTCGATTACACCGGAGCAGTTTGAGAATGCCGCCAACCAATGGCTGCAAACACCGGTTCTCACCGAACCTAAAGACTATCAGCTGATCAAGCAGGTTGGTGCCGGTGCTGCCATCCTGCTGAGTCTTATTTTTCTCTGGAACCGTAAGCTGAGTAAGCTCAATCGTGAAATCCACGAAAGCCGTGACCAGCTGATGCAGGTGCATGATGAACTGAAAGAGAAGAATCAGCTGCTGGAACAGCTCTCGACCACTGACCAGCTAACGGGACTGAAAAATCGTCACTATCTGGAAGATGTGATGAAGGAGTTGGTTAAACATGCTGACCGGGAGAAAGATCCCCAGTTAAGTCTGTTACTGCTGGATATTGATCACTTTAAACAGGTGAATGATGAGTATGGGCATCATCGGGGTGATGCGGTATTAACCTGTTTTGCGGAACTGCTTAAGGAAGCGGGGCGTGATCAAGATGTTATCGCTCGTTGGGGTGGTGAAGAGTTTCTGGTGGTTTGTCCGGATACCTCCGCTGAGGAGGCTCATCGTCTGGCCTGGTCGATTCTGACCCGTATACGCCAGCATCGTTTTGACCAGATCGGTCAATGTACCGCCAGTATTGGCACTTCCAGTTGGCAGGAGGGGGATACATTCGACATCCTCTGTCGTCGGGCTGACGATGCGCTTTATCAGGCGAAGGAAATGGGGCGAAATCGTGTCTGTACGCAGCTGCTTCCAGATGATAAACCAACCTATCCGAAGGAACTCGTATCCAGCGACTAACTCATGGATGATCAGTGAATAACGGAAGTACAAGTGAAGGTAAGGATCTGCACAAAAGCACAAGGGCTTCCATCTGAGATAAAAGCCCTTGTTTGGCTGGTGCCGTGGATCAGCAGATATCGCAGTCTGGTAATACCGGTGTACTCAGCTGCTCCGGCAGGTTCGCGTTGCCGGACTGCAGCTCATCCTGCTCAGGCTCGCCCCAACGTTGCTGAATCGGCAGGACTCCGGCCCATACCGGCCAGTCCAGATCTTCCTCATCATCAATCACGGCCTCAGCTCTGACCTTCATGGATGCTTCATCCAGCTTCACCCGCATAACGCCTGTTGCCTTCACTTCCTGATCGGTGACCGGCCGTAACTGATCCCAGCGTCCCGGACTCAGCTTCTCAACAAAGAGCTCAAAATGGCGCTGCTTCTCATCGGGATCGGTTACGGCTTCTGGTACGCCATAGATCATGGCGGAGCGGTAGTTCACCGAATGATGAAAAGCCGAACGTGCCATGACCAAACCATCCAGATTGGCAATGGTGATGCAGACTTTCTGTTCATCCTGACCGCTACCTGCAATGTTGGCCGCTTTACTATGTCCATGCCAGTAGAGGTAGTCACCTTCACGCCAGTGGCATGTAGGTATCACCCGTACCTGCCCGTTAATCTGAAAGCCGACATAGCAGAGCAGTGACTGGTCGATAAATGCCAACATCGCTTCTCTGTCATTCAGTGCTCGCTTAGGGCCACGCTTTACCTGTGTCAGAGCGGTCTGGCTAAGGGAGGGGCAAGCTGAAGATGTATTCCGGGTCATGATCTTTTCTCCTGTAACGATGAAAGCCTGAGACAAGCTTATGGGTTACAGGTATGATTAAAAATATCCAGTTTTTAAAACTTTAATCAGTCCAGATGTGGCGAGACCAGGCATTGTTTCTTTATCAATATGAGCCAAAAACGAAATAACATCAGCAGCTTACAATTCCTGCTCAGTAAGGATAGCGGCCCGCTGTATCAGCAGCTATACCAGCAGATTGTGACTCATATTCAGCAGGGCCGACTGATGGCCGGAGATCGCCTGCCGGGTAGTCGTGTACTGTCTGACACCTTGGGAGTCTCGCGCAGTACGGTGGTGAATACCTATGACAAGCTGATCGCAGAGGGTGTTTTAATCAGCCGCAGTAAGCGTGGGATCTATGTTTCCGATGATGCCGGTCTATTGCTGGAGCAGCATAAAGCGGATCTGGAGCACGCTGAACCCATTCCTGTTCAGGAGACAACGCCTCTGATCTCGTTTAACTCCGGGATCGATGCCGATGCCTTTCCGCAGCAGGCGTGGCTTAAAAGTATGCGTGCCAGTTGGCGTACACCGGATCCTATGGTGCTGGGGGATAACTGCCCGACAGGTTTACCGGCGTTAAAGCGTGCTGTTGCCGACTACCTTTATCAGTTACGGGGGCTGAGCTGCTCTCCAGAGCAGATCCTGATCACTGCCGGTAGCCGGGATGCCCTGACACTGATTCGTCACGCGCTGGAGAAAGTAGAGCCCGGTGTTTTCTGGCAGTGTGAAAATCCAACCTATCCGCCGATTCGTGAGCTGGTCAGAAGCTGGTGCCAGCCGGAACAGCAGCAAACCGTGTTATCGGTGGATGCCGAGGGCTGTGTGACGCCTGCGCGTCCTGAACAAACTCAAAAGAAGGTGGCTCAAAAGAGGGTAACGGCCACGGTATTAACGCCCAACCGTCAGTATCCGACAGGCGTTGCAATGAGCAGCACAAGGCGGCAGGAGTGGGTGAATTATCTGTTGCAGGGGCAAGGCTGGCTTATTGAAGACGATTACGACAATGAATTCCACTACAACGGTAAAAGCGGGATTCCGCTGATGCAGGTGGATCGGAGCGGTCGTGTTCTCTTTGTGGGCAGTTTTTCCAAGGTGCTGTTCAGGGGGCTGCGTCTTGGCTTTATTGTGGCCTCCCGGGAGCTTTACCCATTGTTGCAACAAAGTCGGATTGAGTTAGGTGGCTCGGCAGCACTGCCGATGCAGCCAGTGGTGGCCGAGTTTATGCAAAATGGTGAGTTTGCCCGTCATATTAACCGGATGCGCAGGCATTACCGGCAAAAACGGGACTATCTGCTTAACCTGTGCGAGAAAAATCTCAGTCAATGGTTTGACTGGCAGCCGCCGCAGGGAGGCATGCATCTGCTGATTTTTCTGAAGCCCTGTTTAGTTGTCCTATCTGAAATTGGCGATCAACCGCTGGAACAGATGATTTCTGAAACCATGCTCCGGCATAGGATTCGTATGCAGCCGTTGTCAGGGCATTACTACCATGACTTCCGTCCAGGGCTTACCGAAGAACATGAGGCAGATGGCAGGGAGATACCTCAGGGCTTTGTACTGGGCTTCACAGGGCCTGATGAGCAGACCCTGACCCATATGATCGAAACCCTCGCACGAACCCTGTCCGAAGTGTTGCAACCCGATGATTAGAGCTAGGCAATCAAGGTGGCTCTTTCAGCCTGTTTTCCCCGTCTTATGATGAGCTATCGCCTTCTGATGACCTTTCATCTTTTGAAGAACCTGGCGATCAAAGAGGAGGCGTTTACCAGCAGAATGCCGGTAATAATCAGCGCTGCACCTATGACAAAACTAGCTTCAATACTTTCCCCCAGAAGCCACGCACCTAGCAGGACACCAAACAGCGGTGTCAGAAAAGAAAGGGTGCCCAGTTGGGATGCCTTGTATTGAGTCAGCAACCAGAACCAGAGCAGAAAGCTGAGAAAAGCCACAATAACACCGTGGAACGCAAGGCTCATCAGTGCATTGGGTGTTGGGTTGAAATAAGCCTGATCCGCATAAATCGCCCAGCCGACCAGAATGACAAAGGCACCCAGCAGCTGATAGAGCAGTGTTTCTTTCGCCGGAAGATGAGACAGGCCGGTGGAGCGCACGACCACTGTGGTCAGACCCCATGCCGCACCGCCACACAGGGCCAGAAAATCGCCAAACAGGACATCTTCATTGATCTGCTGGCTGCCTTCCTGTCCCAGAAATGAGATCACGATACCGATAAAAGCCATAAAGATACCGAGCCATTGCAGGGGGCTCATGCGCTCGCCAGCGACTTTCCAGTGCAGGCCAATCGCCGCAAAAATAGGGGAGGTATAGAGGAAAACGGCGGCATGTCCGGCGGAAGTGTAGTTAAGTGCTTCCCCCAGTAACAGGTATTCAAAGGCGAACAGACTACCAATGGTGAGAGCCGGTATCCGGTTCTCCGGTGCTAAACGAAAGCCCTGCCGCTGATAGATCATCAGCATACCGATCAGAATAGCGCCAATACCGGAGCGGAGAGCGATCTGAAACACAGGAGCCAGATCGTTTGCTACCGCTTTCAGCAAAACCTGCTGAAAAGCCATCACCAGACAAAACAGCACCATCAGGCTGAAGGCAAAAAGATCCATCGACTTACGTGTACCCATCATATTCTCACTTAATCTGTTACCGGACGCGGGCTCACCACCCTGTATTTTGCTGTATTCAGGTGACGATACTGAAACGGGAATGCATTATCATTTGTCTGATAAAATACATATAGCGTAAATCAGACATTTGGTAGTGAGGAGCAGTCAGGCAGTGAGCCAATATCCCTTTATTCATAAGCCTCTGCATTTTGAGCGTCTGCCGGAACCCATCTACTATCTCGAACGCTCCATGCCATCGGATACGATCTATCCGGCGCATCGGCATCCCTGGGGAGAGTTTGTCTATTCCTTTAGCGGTGTGCTTGAGTTGGTGGCTGAGGGCAGCCTGTTTCGTGTGCCCTCTAACTACGCCTTGTGGCTGCCACCTGATACGGAGCATCACGGTCTTAACCGCCATGAATCCCTGCACTGTTCGTTTTATATCGATCCGGCGCTGGCGCAGCAACTGCCGCCTCAGGCTTGCTCGCTGATTATGACGCCGCTTATCCGGGAGATGCTGCAACATCTGAAAGCCTCGCCACCGGTGGCACCTTATAATCCCGGGGAGCTACGGTTTAACGCGGTGATCTTTGATCTGCTGACTCAGGCTTCCAGTGCCGGTAGTTATCTGCCCCATTCCACAGATCCTTTGCTGACCCGGTTGCTGAATTACTTTGAACAGAATCCGGGCTGTCAGCAAACATTAAAGCAACTGGCGATGGACTTAGGGTCAACGGAGAGGACACTGGCAAGGAAGGCGCAGCGTGATCTGGGCATCTCCATAGCCGAATGGCGTCAGCGATTGCGGGTGGTGCGGGCGATGCCAAAACTGGAAAGTGGCGAGAAGGTCGAAACCATCGCCCTTGAGCTGGGATACAGTACCTCATCAGCGTTTATCTCGATGTTTAAGAAGCTGATGGGCATGACGCCGGATGAGTATCGCCGGGGTGGGCAGGCGAATGCTCTGCGGCAAAATTGGGATCATGCCGGATCTTAACGGGTACTGTTTAGTTATACAGTTATTGTTTAACCATACAGACACTCTTTAACCATAAAAAAAGGGAACCTACGATAGGTTCCCTTTTCGGTTGCGGTTTTAAGGCTACTCTTCAGCGAACATCCGTTCGTTCAAAGGGAATTTATTCAGGTTATGAATCTCTTTCCAGTAGCGTTTAAAGTCCGGGCCATCTTCATGGCTGTAGTTCAGGTTGCGGAAGAAGCCCGCCAGCTTGGTAAAGTGCTCACGGATGGTGTCTTTATCATCCATCGGCGGATGTTCAAGCAGGCAGCGCTTCAGCAGGCGGAAAATCCGCATCTGACGCTTCATAGGTGTCGAGGCATCCACGTCATCAAAGGCATCCTGCTGCAGATAAACCTGATCCAGACACTGAGAGCGGTTAAAGGTGAGGAAATCCTGCAGGGTGACACCTTCTTCACCGGTTACCTGCATCATCTGCTGAATATCTTCACCCTGAGTCAGCAGCTTCTGCATCTGCTTAACATCATCAACCCATTCGGCATCCAGATTTTCACCATACCAGTTACTCAGCTGATCCAGATAACGGGACCAGGAGATCAGAGGGTCAACCGCCGGATAAGCGCGTTTGTAGGCGCGATCTGCACTTAAACCCAGGAAGGTCTTCACGGTACGCAGCGTTGATTGCGTCACCGGCTCTTCAAAGTTACCGCCGGCCGGAGAAACCGTACCGATCAGCGTCAGACTGCCTTGCTCACCCTCGTTGTTACGGATCAGACCGGCACGCTCATAAAGGCTTTTTACCGAGGAATCCAGATACGCCGGGAAGGCTTCTTCACCCGGAATCTCTTCCAGACGTCCGGAGGTTTCCCGCATCGCCTGTGCCCAACGGGAGGTTGAGTCGGCGATCAGCAGGGCGTTGTAGCCCATCTGGCGGTAATACTCACTCAGGGTGATACCGGTATAGATCGAGGCTTCACGGGCGGCTACTGGCATGGATGAGGTATTACAGATAATGATGGTACGGTCCATCAGGGTGCCCCCCTTAGGATCGGGCAGGGCAGGGAACTCTGTAATCGTTTCTACTACCTCACCGGCACGCTCACCACAGGCCACAATAATCACGATATCCACGTCGGAGAAACGTGAAATCAGACTCTGCAGAACCGTTTTACCTGCACCGAAAGGCCCCGGAATACAGGCAGTACCGCCTTTCGCAATCGGGAAGAAGGTATCAATCAGGCGAATTGAAGTCAGCAGTGGTTGTTCCGGGTATTCACGTTCGCTGTAGCGCTGGGCTAGCAAAGGCTGACACACAGGAATACGCACCGGCCACTTCTGCTGCATGGTCAGTTCGTGTTCGTTACCCTTATGGTCTTTATATCGGGCAATAGGCGTTGTCGTGGTGAACGTCCCTTCCTGAATCCAGGTGACTTCAACTTCGCCAACCTGATTGAAGGGCACCATGATCTTATGTTTAAAGCGACCTTCCTGCACATGGCCGACCGGATCACCCGCCTTAAGACGACTGCCCACTTTAACCGTTGGCTGGAAAGCCCACTGTTTCTGGCTGTCGATACCTTCTACCTGAAGACCACGGGGCAGAAAGAAACCATGCTGACCGGCAATAATTTCCAGTGGGTTCTGCAGACCATCATAAACCTGACCCAAAAGGCCGGGGCCGAGGGTTACAGAGAGCATCTGGCCGGATTGGCGTACCGCATCACCAACGGCGACACCACGGGTATTCTCAAATACCTGAACGTCTGCTTCACCATGACGAACACGCAGAACTTCGGCCTGCAGATATTCCTGCCGGTCATCGGCAGGAATACGAGACGGACAGATGTAGACCACCTCGTTTTTGATTAGGGGGTAAAAGTTACCCTGTTCATCCTTTTCCAGTCTCAGGGTGACAATATCATCCCGAACACCGGTTACACGGGCTGTAATCTTTACATCCTTCATTAGGAAAGTTCCTCAAAGGCTGATTCTATATGTTCCCTGATGACAGGTGCGTCAATCAGCACCTCAGCCATGGACTCAAAGGCCTGTAATGCCTGATCAGCATCATTCTGTATCTGTTTTTCTGCCAGTCCCCAGCGCAATACAAAGCAGATCACGGTTTCCAGCGCAAAGTGATGGCTGCGCTCAACTCTCAGGAGATTATTCCAGAGCCACTGATTGATCTTGTGTTCCACCTCACCGGCGGCACCTTTCTGCATCAGCGGCTGCAGCTCAGCCATCAGGGGGAGGGCATTTTCAAGGCCGAAAGCCGGTTCGTGCCAGTGCTGGCGAATACGGGTTGTCCAGCGCCCCAGTCCATAGAAGTGCTCAGGGCCTTTATCGCCCTGTTCCCGCTGGCGCAGGGCTGCCAGCAGACTTTGCCATTCCAGTCGGCTCTGAACGCACTGTCTTACTTCTTCGGAGTGAATCTGAGTCAGCTGATACTGCCACTGGTAAACCAGCTTCTGATCAGAGAGGTTCTCCGGCTGTTCAGAGCCAAAGTAGTAGAGGCTCTCTGCCAGCTTTAACTGCTGAAGATCTTCATCACTGAGCATGGTCAGGCGTCGGTCCAGAGCGATTCTGGAGATCGGCATCTGTTTACACTTGGCCAGTGATGGCAGATCGGGCAGTGCGGTAACCAGGGTGTAGTAGCTCACTAGCGGATTACTCCCTCAAGCAGTGCACGAAAACGTGGTTGCAGATGACGCAGTAAGAGTTGAGATACTGCGCTGTCGGTCAGATCTACTTCCACTTCTTTGCCCACAAGGCGGACACGGATGCCGTTGCCTTTATGGGTATCAAAGCTGACACCATCCCGCAGGAGTTCCACGGATAAAGACTGTACAAACTGACTCAGGCGACCTGTCTTGTACTCATCAGCATTGCGGCGCAGTTCATCGAGCCCGATGATGTTTTCCGGCAGCAGAACTTCAACCTTGTCGGCCTCATCAAGACCGGCATCTTTTGCAGTGCGTCCCACCAGCTCAAGAACCATACGCTGAACAAATTCAGGATTGTTCATCTGCTGTTCGATCAGGCGTTCCACCTGATCGGTAAAGCTTCTGGCAAGGCTCTCTTTGACATCCAGAAGCAGATCCCGGGCGGCCATTTTCAACGCATCTTCACCAGCCTGCTGCTTCTGAGCGACTTCCCGCTTAGCTTTGCTGATCATGGCATCCGCTTCTTCGCGGGCCTGTTTCAGCAGCAGATCGGCTTCTTTTTCGGCATCACGCAGAATTTGTCCGGCCTCAGAGCGCCCTTTATCAACACCTTCCTGACGTAGCTTGTCGATCAGGGCTTCAATCCCTGAGGAGGCGTGATTTTTTTCAATATCTGTCATAGCGGACTTCTCCCTGTACTAACGATGATCAGGCCGGTACACCAGCGCTGATAACCAGAGCGAAGATAAAGGCAAATACCGCAAAACCTTCAACGATGGCCGCCGGTGCCAGAGACATACCGAAGATCTCGGGACGAATTTTTGACACGTTGATAGCGGATGCACAGCTACGACCCTGATAGATCGCACTGAACATCAGTGCAAGACCACACAGCAGACCGATAGCCGCCAGACCCGGGGCATTACCTATGGTCAGTTCACGGTTCAGGGCAAACATCACCACGATGCCGTAAATCGACTGAGAGGAGGGCATCGCAGAGATGCCGATATAACGCCCGTGGCCCGTTTCTGTTTCCAGCAGCGCTCCGGCGGCGGCCTGACCGGCCAGGGAACAGCCAATCATGCTGCCAATTGCACCCATTGCCATAGGACCGTACAAACCTGCCCATCCCAGGGCTAAGATCAGGTTATCCAAGGTGTTACCTCCTGTTTTGAAAATGGCTGGAAGGGGTAGCCTTCATCAGCCAGACTCCAGTTATAAAATTCGATCAGATTAAGACGCAGTCCGTGAATAACACCACTGACCACTGTGAGGACGAAGTTCAGCAGGTGACCTGCCAGTAAAATTAAGATGTGTAGCAGTAAGCCGATCCCCGGTAAGGCGTTACCCACGTCGGCGGCTAACTGGTTAAAGGTGATGGCCAGAGATGCACTGGCAAGACCCAGGGCAAAAAGACGCAGATAACTGAGTACATCACCAAAAATCTTGGTGACATTGGTCAGTGCCAGCAGGCCGGAGATCAGACGGCTGAGTGTGAATCCTGTTGCCGGTGTTGAGAACAGCAGTACCAACACTAGCCCGATGCCAAAGATCGCCCAATGGATCGGTGTGAATGTGGTCAGCCAACCCGCCAGTGCAACCGAGACTGAAACCGCCCAGCCCACGGATGACAGTGCCTGATTGCTGCCCCGCCGTACCCAGGCCATCAGCAGATTGGCCAGAATCAGGTGCAGAGCACCAATGGTGATGGAAAGCGCCATCATGGCATCAAAGTCATTCAGATCGAGAAGCTTCATGTCGCCAAGCAGGGATACCGGTGCGCTGGCACCAAAGTAACTGCCGACGAGAACACCCCAGAATACACCGGCACCTGTCAGCGCTGCGCCCATGGCACGAAGGCGGCGACCGGTTTCTGTCTCAGCCATCGCTTTCCATTTCCAGGCGATAATGGCACCAAACAGCAGCGAGTAGCCCGCATCAGACATGATGATGGCGAAGAAGCTGACAAAGGAGAAAAACACCACCCGGGACGGGTCCCAGCTGCGGTAATTCGGGGTCTGGAAAAAGCTGACCACCTCCTGACCGCCGCCATAAACTTCAGGGTTGTCGAGAAAAGTCGGGGGATTTTCATCGTCTGCCGGATCTTCCTCCAACAGCACCAGTCCCTGTTCTTCGGCAAAGGCTTCCAGCTGGGGAAGGTCACGGACAGCGATCCAGCCCTGTAGGGCAAAGACTTCGCCATAATCACGGGTCTGGCCGGAAACTTCTTCCAAAAGCGCCTGGTTTTCGGTGCTGGCAACACTTTGTTGCAGTAGGAAAATCCATCGGGTCAGGGCTTCACGCTCACCTTCGGCGGCTTCTAACTTAATCTCTGTTTCTTCCAGCTGTTCCTTAAGCTCGCTTAAGGGCACATACCCGGTATGAGTCCGGGGCACCGGCATAATGGTGGCATCCGGCTCTTCTGCTGAAACCACAACAATATAGGTATGGCGGTTATCCCGGTGTACCTGTATCCAGGGCAGGTGAGAGTCTTCCACATCCTGCATTTTGTAGTTGGGAACAAGATAGAACCAGAGTTTCTCATGGTTCAGGTCAGCCAGATCCGGCAGGGTGAACTCTCCCCAGGGCTCCAGATCTTTAATACGCTGATCCAGAAAATCCCGCTTCTCACTCAATCGAATCCGGTTCTGACGGTTCTGATCAACCTGATGCAGTACTTTGTTCAGATCAAGCTGACTGTCCCGGGTAACCTGACGACGTTTCTGCGGGCTGCTCAGAAGATATTGCAGGGAGCGCTTCAGTAACTCGGGATTGGTGTCTTCTGTTTCGACAGTTTGTTTGGTGCTGATTTCGGTCAGAGGGATGATATGCATCACACCAAGAGACTGAATCGCATCCAGCATCTCGGTTTTATTCTGACTCATTCCGATAACGGATGCTTTTTTAAGCTGGAGGATACTCATGCAATACCTGCCTTCAGCCGTTTGTTTTTGGCGATTTTGGACGTCACAACACCGGCCCGCTCGCTGTCGGAGAGAGCAATACGAATCTTACGGATATTTTTCTCGGCCTGAGGGATCAGAACCTTGTCGAACAGATTCAGGCGCTGAGTGGTTTTTCTGAGGCCAACGTCCAGTAATTCCAGACGCTTGTTCAGCACCTGTTGTTTCAGCTGTAGCTCAACGCTCTTTTTCAGCAGAACCACAAGGGGATCCAGCCAGTGTTCAGTGGCCAGCGCTGAGTAGGGGCGAACCCTGAGGGAAACGCTCTCCAGTTCCGGCAGGCGAATGCCCACCAGATTCACCTGACGCAGAGAGAAGTCTTCAATTTGAACCAGATTATCAACACTGCCCTTGTAGTTTGACAGCATTGGCAGTTGTTCGCGTACCTGCTGACGGAGACTTTGAAGCGTATCTTCAAGCTCTGTCCTGGCTTTTCGGGAGTTAGCCCGCTCGGCCAGAAGCTGCTTACGCTTCAGATCCAGAGCGGGAACGAATTTCCTGTACGCTTTAACCTTGCGACCCTCTTTGTTGAGAGTGCTTTTATTCAGTGCCAGCTTACCCACGCTTCAACTCCTGTCAGGCGTTTTCGGGGGAGGGATCGTGCTCATCAGATTTCGGGAAGTACTTATCAATCAGACTCTGCTTCATCAGCAGCTCTTCTTCCCTGAAGCACTGAGCCAGAATCGACCAGCCAGTATCCAGAGCTTCTTCCAGAGGCATACTGACATCGATATCCATAAAGTTTTGCTGGAACAGGCGGCCAAACTTGAGAACCCGCTCATCAAACTCACTCAGCTCGAATGACATCGCCTGTTTCTGTTCGGCATCCTGAGAGGCCGCATAGAAACGAATCAGGGTGTTCATGATCTGGCTGTGATCTTCCCGGGTGACTTTACCAATCACATGCTGTTTGAGACGTGACAGGGAGCCGAAAGGATCGATCACCCCATCATGCAGATAGAACTGACCTTCGGTGATGTAACCGGTGTTATCCGGAACGGGGTGGGTGACATCATCCCCGGGCATGGTGGTGACCGAAAGAATGGTTACCGAACCGGCACCTTTGTAGTCACAGGCTTTCTCATAGCGGCGTGCCAGCTGGGAGTAGAGATCGCCGATATAGCCACGGTTGGAGGGTACGTGTTCCATGGAGATGCCCACTTCTTTCAGAGCATCGGCATAAGCGGTCATATCGGTGAGCAGCACCAGAACCCGCTTGCCTTCATTTACCGCATAACGCTCTGCTACTGCCAGAGCCATATCCGGAACCAGCAGCGCTTCTACCGTCGGATCTGAGCCCTGATGGACAAACATAACGGTACGGGCTGATGCGCCGGCTTCTTCGAAGGTTTGCTTAAAGAAGTGGTAATCATCAAAGATCAGGCCGATACCGCCAAAGACCACGATATCCGCATCCGCCTGAGCACCAATACGTGCCAGCAGTTGGTTATAGGGTTCACCGGCAACCGAGAAAATAGGGATTTTCTGGCTTTCTACCAGACAGTTAAACACGTCGATCATAGGTACATCGGTACGGATCATACGTGATGCCAGGATACGGCGTGCCGGGTTAACGGTCGGGCCATCAATTTCGATACGGGGTTCGTCGGTCAGTGCCGGGCCGCCATCGATAGGCGATCCGGTGCCGGAGAAGGTACGCCCCAGAATATTAGGAGAGAAGGTTACTTCCATCGGACGGCCTAAGAAGCGGACGACGGAGTGGGTCGAAAGACCTTTAGTGCCGGAGAAAACCTGAAGAGAAACCTCTTCACCATCTAGCAGAATAACCTGTGCGGTGCGGGGCAGAATATCCTGCCCTTCATCCTGACTTTCAATCAGAGCCAGATCACCAAAGCTGATCTGGGAGGCGCCACTTTCAGAGGTAGGCACATGAACTTTGACGATATCGCCAACAATTTCAAGAATTCGGGAATAGCGAATTAATAGCTGGGACACAACTACCTCCATGTAAAGTAAAACGGCATAAAAGGCTGCCAAACCAAAAAGATAGCACATGACGCAAGTGCAACATTGATCAAGCATACCTTAAATTATTTAGATGAACCTAAGATTACGGTTACAAATTGTCTCCAACTTTGATCTGAACCAAGTCCCTGAGTTTTCAGTGTTTAAAAACGGGCGACCACCCGATTGCGGCCGGACTCTTTCGCTTCATAGAGGGCTTCATCACCAATTTTGTATGTCTCGGCAACATCGGCCAGTCCCTGTTGCAGATAGAGTCCGAAGGACGCGGTGACAAATTCTGAGGCGGAGTTGTACTTGTGTTCAATCTCCAGTGCCTCAATGGCCGCCCGCAGAGATTCAGCGACAGCAGAGGCTTTTTCGGCATTGTCCGCCCGATAGAGCAGAGCAAACTCCTCACCACCCAGACGATAAGCCAGAGCAGAGAGTTTATTGGCAAACTGAGAGACGCACTGGCCGATTTTGATCAGCACATCATCTCCCGCCTGATGACCATAGTTGTCGTTGTAGCCCTTAAAATGATCAACATCGAAGATCACAAAAGCCAGATAGCTGCCTTTTTGCGCCACTTCTTCGGAGATACCGGCAAACGCCTGGTTAAAGTGGCGTCGGTTAAACAGACCCGTCATTGGGTCTGTCACGGAGAGCTGCTCGATATACTTTTTGTCTGTTATATCCTGTCGAATGGCGGTGTATCCGATGATGTCACCCGCGGCATCCAGCATAGGGTCGATATGGACATCCACCCAATAGAAGGAACCATCTTTTTTCCGGTTCTTCAGCTCCCCCTGCCAGCTTTGACCTGAGCTGATGGTTTGCCAAAGATCCTTGTAGATCGCATTTTTCATCTCCGGATGACGCACAATATTGTGGTTGCGGCCGATGAGTTCTTCGCGGGTATAGCCGGATATTTCGCAGAAGGCGCGGCTGACGCTGCGGATGATGCCAAATTCATCGGTGCTGGAGGTGATGATATAGCGGTCAACCGTTTCAGAGTAATTCTGAATCTGCTTGTAGCGAATACGGTTGCTGACCTGTGTCACCAGTCGGCTGGACAGCTCTTCGCGGGAGAAAGGTTTCACAACAAAGTCGTTCACACCGGATTTCAGCAGTTTGGCATCAAATGCCGGGCCCTGTTCTGTAAGGGTGAAGAGAATCGGCAGCGCCAGTTCATCCTGATCTTTTCGGATCAGGTTCACCAGATCCAGCCCGGAGCCATCCGCTAAGGTTTCATCGCAGACGACAAGGGCGATGTCGGGGTGCTTGGCAAGTTCCGCCTTGGCCTGCGTCAGAGTCTGAATGCAAAGCAGTTCAAACCGGTAGGGCAAAAGGTGGTTGGCCACTGAAGAGAAGTCGTCATCACTGCCGCAGGCGAGCAATACTTTCATACCTTGAGTAAAGAGCATCAGTTCGGCCAGGCGAACCACATACGCGATATCACTTTTACTCTCTTTTACGACGTAATCTACAATAGGAAGTGATGAAATGGATGACTGAAGACTGCCATCCAGAGAGCCGGTCAGTGACACCACCGGAATATCAAGGCCGATCAGTTTATAAATAACCTCACCACTACTGGCATCGGGAAGCACAAGATCAGCAATCGCGACGTAATAAGTGTTGTTGGCCAGCAATGCGTTCATCTCTTCCATTGTCGCGGCATGATGAACTTCAAAGTAGTTGTTGATCGCCAGTTCACGGGAGATCGCTTTAGCGAAGAGTTTACTGTCTTCAATCAGCAGGAGTTTTTTCATAGCGTTCCAGGCCAAATTTCGTCTGATTCTCTGCAGCGGGACAACTCAAGCAGGTGCTTTTGCTGGCGGCTGGCGTTGCTTATAAAACTAATGGAAAAAAAGGTTAAAAAACAGCTTACAAGAATGTTTTTTATCAATAAGTAATTTATCATGCAGCAGCCATGCATCTTATAGGGATATTTTCGTGAGCAGACCGGTTGTACCAGTAAAGCAGAGCCTACGATGACCACAATACCGACCAGCAAAACAACGCTGCAGAAATTTTTGTTGTGCCTGAATCGCAGAAAGGTGCGCAATGCGCTCCTGACTCTGACACTGACCGGTCTGTTGTTGCTGTTTGTGGCGGCATTTCTGACAATCAACCAGCTGAGCGCTTTGCATTCCTTCCGGCACAACGCCCAGAACAGTCACTCCCTTCAGGATATTGCCAGCCTTCTGGCGCATCGCCGTGGCCTTAAGGCGGTCATCGATGCCGGTGATCATAGCAAAGGCCTTGATTTAGACCACGATCAGATCAACCAGATGTTGATCTATAGCCTGAAACCTCTCCTGCATGAAAAAAGAGCGCTGACCGGTCAGCCTTACCGGAATGTCACCAAACTCAGAGATTGCATTGCGATCAACTGCTTCGATGAAAACCGTTTATCCGGCGAAAGTAGTTTTAATCTGCACACGACCTATATCAAAGAGCTTTTAAGTGATGCCGAGTTACTTTTGAAAAAAAGTGATGGCTGGCAGGGAACCCGTATTGAACCAGCGATCAACTTGCTGATTAACACGGCCTTTTATGCCGAGATTGCAGGGCAGGTGCGGGGGCGTTTGTCAGCCTATATCACCGACAGTGCAACGCTGGCCGACAATGCCACCATGAATTTCCAGAATCTGCAGCGTGCTTTTGAAGAACTTCAGGCCGAGGGCGCTCTTTTTAATGAGCTGGCCTCCAGTCAACTGATTGCAGACGCGGGTCTTGCCAGTTATACCGCGCGGAATCACCGCCACTACCAGAAACTTAAAGAACAGGTCGATATTCTGATCGCTGATCCCCGTGGTCGGAATAGTCAGGATTTCTTTGACGCGGCAACACGGTTTATCAGTGATATTAGTTTTCTGCGTAATCAGGTGTTCCGCCACGTTACCGGCTATATCAACCTTAAGATTGAGTACCTGAATCAGCAATTAGCCCAGATTGGTGTCGCTGGTTTTATCCTGTTTATTCTGCTGATCTCTTTGCTGCTGGTTCGCTTTAAAGCGGAGCATGAAAAAACCAAAGAGCGGAATCTTGAGTTAGGTTTTCTGAAAAAAGCCCTGGATCAGCACGCTATTGTCAGCATGACGGATCCTAAAGGGAATATTACCTATATCAACGATCGCTTTGTGCAGATCAGTGGTTATCAGCCGGATGAGCTGATCGGAAAAAATCATCGGGTTATTAACTCGGGAATTCACCCAAAAGGGTTCTTCAAAGAGCTCTGGAACCATGTGCACGCTAATAAGCCCTGGGCGGGAGAGGTGTGTAATAAGCGCAAAGACGGTAGTTTCTACTGGGTTTACGCCACGGTATTACCTCTGTTCGATCAGGATGGGAATCTGGTATCCATTATCTCTGTACGGACCGATATTACCCGCCAGAAGCAGAGTGAGGCGCTACTTCAGCGGGAGAAAGAGAAAGCAGATGCAGCCAATAGCGCTAAAAGTGATTTTCTGGCGAACATGAGTCATGAGATCCGTACGCCGATGAACGCCGTCATCGGTATGACTCATCTGGCCCTGCGCAGTGCAAGTGATGACAAGACACTGGATTACCTGAATAAGATCAAGCTATCCGCTAACAATCTGTTGGATATTATTAACGATATTCTCGATTTCTCTAAGATCGAAGCCGGTAAAATTGAACTTGAGAATATTCCGTTTCCTCTGGCAGAAACGTTGCAGCAGGTTGTTGAGCTGAGCCAGGTGCGGGCTAATGAGAAGAAGCTCCCTGTCTATTTCAATCCACCGTCGGATCTGGTCAGTGAGTGTATCGGTGACCCCCTGAGAATCAGTCAGGTCTTGCTGAACCTGCTCAGTAACGCGGTTAAATTCACCAATGATGGCTATGTCGAGCTGGATATCGAGCAACACAAGCTATCTGATGAGAAGGTTTCGCTGACATTCAGTGTTCGTGACACCGGTATTGGGGTGTCTGAGGAGAAGCAGAAAAACCTCTTTGAAGCCTTCGCTCAGGAAGACACCTCAACGACACGTCTTTATGGTGGCACGGGTCTCGGGCTATCCATCAGTCAGCAGTTGACGCGCATGATGGGCGGGCAGTTGTCGGTGTCATCGATACCGGGTGAGGGGAGTTGCTTCAGTTTTACCCTCACGCTTGATGTCGCTACCAGCCAGAATTCCAACCGAAGTCTTGACCAGTTGCGGGCGCTCTATATCGATGATGATCCGATTGCGTTAGCAGCGGTTAAGCGTCTTTTTGAAGCTCAGGGCATCAGTTTGCACTGTTCAGATGATGCGGTCTCCGGTTACGAGTTTGTGCTTAAGCAAGCGCAGTCCGCCGAAACCGCACTGGATCTGGTGCTGGTGGATCAGCAGATGCCGGAGCTGGATGGCACCAGCATCGCCCGAAAACTTCGGGCAGAACTGCCGTCGGGGCGTGTTCCTATGATCACCCTGTTAACCGGACGGGATGAGCATGATCTGGCGGTCATTGCGCAGGAAAAACTGTTTGATGCGGTATGGCTTAAACCGGTAGCTGCTTCCGAAATCCTTGATAGCCTACAGGATATGCTCAGGCAGAGTCATCGCGGTTTGTCCTCTACCCTCAATCAGAATCTTAAAGCCACCAGTATTCGTCAGATATTGGGAGCCAAGGTGCTGATTGCCGAGGACAACCTGATCAATCAGGAGGTTATCACTGGCCTGCTGGAGCCCTATGGGCTTGATCTGACTCTGGTAAATAATGGTTCAGAGGCTGTTGAAGCGGTCAAAAAGCAGGTTTTCGATCTGATACTGATGGACGTACAGATGCCGGTTATGGATGGGCTTGAGGCCAGTCAGATGATCTGTGATCTGGGATTGGTCAAACAGCCGCCGATCATTGCGATGACCGCTAACGCTATGGAGAGCGATCGTCAGGATTGTTTCAGGGCGGGTATGTCAGACCATATCAGCAAACCGATCGATCCCTCGCGACTGCAAATGATGCTCTACCAGTGGCTGAAGCCGGAAGGTGTTGCATTGCCAGTGGTTGAGCGGGTAGAGGAGCCGATAGATCGTCCCCCTTGTTATATTGAAGGGATCAACATGTCCGTTGCTTTTGCCTCTGCCAATAAAGATATGGCCTTATTGCAGCGTCTTTTCCGTTCTTTTATTGAGCAGTACAGCGAAACGGATCTTACTCAGTTACCGGGCAAGGATCTTGGCAGGCAGCTGCACACACTCAAAGGGCTGGCGGGCACCCTCGGCATGACGGAACTTCACCTGCTGGCTTCAACCCTTGAACAGGAACATAAGAAACAAGGTGATATTCCGGATGATCGTCTGCAACTGGTGAATGCTGAAATGGCTCGTTTAACCCAGGCTATCGAAAACTGCATGAAAGAGCATGCAACCATCATGATGGAACAGCCAGGTGAGATGGATCAGGCTCCTGACTCTGAAGGTAATCCCGCTGGCAACGGCGTTGATCTGATATCTCAGCAACCTGTGCTGGAAAATCAGCAGCGTTCCCGTGTGACTGAGATCGCAGCGAATCTTCAGCGACAGCTGAATCACGGTGACAGTGAAGCACAGGATTCTGCACTGGAGCTGATGCTTGCGCTTCAGGATACACCGCAGGCAAACGCGGCATCAGAGATTCTGCAGTACGCGGACAGCTTTGATTTTGATAAGGCGCTGGCGATTCTGGAGTCATTGGAAATAAGGTCTGATACTGATAGCTGAAGCTGGTATCAGGACTTTATGGAATCATATAAAATTCTGCATAATGTATATTATGTTAAATTGGATGCGAGGACATACGAACCGGTTTTATCTGTTCCTGCGTCTTCCGCCCGTTTTCAATTTCCTTGCAGTTAATTACTGAGCCCTTCCTTGGGCCTTTTGCTGCTAATCCTGATTACTTCTTCTTAACGTCTTTGTGGATCTCTTTAACAATCCCCTTTGCCAGTGGGATCAGAAAGATATCGCTGTTTTCAATCTCATCCGGCGTCAGTCCCATGATGTAATCATTGCTCAGGCGGAACTCTTCTTTTGAACGGTAGCTGACATAGGTCTGCCAGAACGGCTCATCTTTACGGTTACGGGCATCGATCTGCAGGTTAAGAACCGGCTTAACCTCGTAAACCATCGTACCCATCAGTTTGCCGCCCAGCGCCATCTCGGATTTGGAGCCGTAATAGATGTTGCCGGTCAGATCCATGGTTGCGCCCTTGAATTTCTTATAGGTGAAACGCACCTCGCTGAGTTCAGCGTTGTCGTTGTATACCATGTTGATATCCGCATCATCCGAGGCTACCAGTGGAATGCCCGTCGCCTGACGAATACCCTGTACCAGAATCTGTTCGAACTCCTGCAGTTGGGCATCTACTTTTTTCTGTTCTTCTGGATCCATCGCCTTATCCAGCGATTCTGCAATTTTCTGCAGTTTGGTTAGTGCGCCAAGGCCGCCACTCTGGGCTTCATCCGCACCGTCACGCAGAGGTTCTACATCAATACGGATCGATTGCAGATGCACATCGCCCTGGTAGTTATGGGTTAATGGCTGGTTAGCACAGCCGGCCAGCACTAAAGCCGCCGCTACAGCTAGAGTCCGAAACATAATGGTTCTCCGAGGATTTGTTATCGTTTTATAGGGAAAAGATATCGGCTTTCAGTGAAGCCAGATATTAATCAAACTATAGATATTTTTTAGTTCTAAATCATCAGGTTATTACATTTAACGGGAGCTTTTCCGACAAGGGTCACGCTTTTTTTCACAGTGCGCTCCTAAGTGGCTGGACAGTTTTTTTTAATATTGTAAGATTCGCGCCTGACGACCGGTTTGTTATGTTGTAACATTAACTTTGTGGGGCATTTTCAGCTTAATCCGCCCATAAATCCGGCCTATCTCTCTCAGTTATCTCAACGCAGGAGCAAGAACGCTAAATGAGCGTCAGTTTTTCAGCCTGTCCAAGACAAGCCACCGCAACCGTTTTGTTTAATCAGATGCTAAATTCGACAGTCGTACAGCGCATGGGTGTTCTGATTCTTGCTGCCCTATTTATGCTGATATCCCCTTTTGTGGCCGCGGCTGATAAGCCTTTGGTTTTTGTCAGTGTCTCGCCACAAAAATATCTGCTGGAGCGTATTGCGGGTAATCAGGTTGACATCGAAGTGTTGGTGCAGCCCGGCCACAACCCGCACAGCTATGATCCGTCTGCCCGTCAGATGGCTCGTCTGGCCAGGGCGCAGATGCTGATGACCACAGGCGTTCCCTTTGAGCAGGTTTGGCTCCCCCGTATCCGTCGTTTAAACAAAGATATGGTGCTGGTCGATACACTTGGCGCTGCGGAAGAGACTCTTACTGCCCACCCGTCACATCAGGGGGAGCCTGAGCATGGTGCTCATCATGAGGATGAACATGATGATCACCACGACCACGACCACGACCACGACGAACATAAAAATGAACATCATGATGATGTGATGGCTCACGAAGATAACGATCATCATCAACATGATCATGACGGTGAAGATCCCCATGTCTGGATGGACCCGATCAAGGCGCTTTCTCAGGCACGAATTATGGCTGATGCCCTGAAAGGCCTTGTGCCACAGGCTGCAGAGCACTTTGAGCGTCGTTATAAGCAGCTGTCGGATGAGCTGATCGCACTGGATCATGAGATTCATGAACAGTTTGAAGCCTATGAAGGTCGCACCTTTATGGTATTCCACCCGGCTTGGGGGCACTTTGCTGCCCGTTATCATCTGGAACAGATCGCTATTGAGTATCAGGGTAAATCCCCTTCCGCCCGTCAGCTGGTTAAGCTTTCAGAAAAAGCCAAAGCTGAGAACATTAAAGTGATTCTGGTTCAGGAACAGTTCAATCAAAAACCGGCTGAACGCATCGCGGAAAGCATCGGTGCACGGGTTGTGAAGGCTGATCCTTTACCGGAAGACTTACCGAAGGCTATTCGGGAATTGAGCCAACAACTGCTGGAGTCCTGGCAATAATGGGTCGCTTTGCCAAAAATATTGTCGAGTTTGATGGCGTTAGTTTCCGCTATCAGGCCTCCCCTGTTTTAAATAATGTCACCCTTGCCGTACGGGAGGGTGAGTTTTTGGGTCTTGTCGGGCCAAACGGGGGGGGCAAAAGTACCTTGCTGAAACTCATCATGGGGTTGATTAAACCTGATGAGGGCAGTGTACGTATTTTTGGTACATCAGCGAAGAAAGCCAGCCGACGTGTTGGTTATGTGCCTCAGTTTGCTAAATTTCCCAACGATTTTCCGATCACTGTCGAAGAGACGGTTCTGATGGGACGTATTCGTCCGGGGCGGCTCTGGCAACGCTACAACAAGGAAGATAAAGCGATTGCCCGCAGAGTGATGGAAGAAACCGGTGTGGCAGAGTTTGCCCAGCGGACCATTGACCAGCTCTCCGGTGGTCAGCTGCAGCGGGTTCTGATCGCACGGGCACTGGCTACTGAGCCGGAACTGCTTCTGCTGGATGAGCCTACCGCCAGCGTAGATTCTCATCAGGAGAAAGGCGTCTTTGAGCTTTTCAAAGAGTTAAACAAGCGCATGTCGATTATTGTGATTTCACACGACATCGGTTTTATCACCGATTATGTGGATCGGGTTGCCTGCCTGAATAAAGAGCTGCTTTGTCATGAGACTCACGCGATCACCCCGGATGTGATTGAGCAGATGTATGGCGATCATGTACATATGATTCACCACCACTCCCACGCCATCTGATTTTTGTTATCAGCCCTAACCCGATTCGTTTGAGATAAACCATGGAATTTTTCTCCGCCGTTACCGAACAATCCTTTTTGCAAAATGCCCTGCTGGCGGGTGTGCTTGCCAGTATCGCCTGTGGCCTGATTGGCAGCTATGTCGTGGTAATGCGTATCAGCTATCTGGCTGGTGGTATTGCCCACTCTGTCATGGGCGGTATGGGACTGGCCTATTATCTCGGCGGCTCTCCCTTTGTCGGGGCGCTGATCGCCGCTGTTATTTCCGCCCTGATTATTGGCTGGGTGAAGCTTTATTGGCAGGAGCGTGAGGATACGCTGATAGGTGCACTCTGGGCATCCGGTATGGCGATCGGGGTGCTTTTTATCAGTCAGACACCGGGCTATCAGGTGGATCTGATGAGCTATCTGTTTGGTAATATTCTGCTGGTTGCCAAAGGTGATCTCTGGCTGATGGCGGGAATGGACGCCGTGATTATCGCGACCATCGCCCTGCTTTATCGTCCTTTTCAGGCGGTGGCGTTTGACGCTCAGTTTGCCCGACTCAGAGGCCTGCCGGTTAACTTTCTCTACCTGCTATTGCTGTGCATTGTGGCGCTGACCGTTGTGCTGATGATTCAGGTGGTGGGGCTTATTCTTGTTATCGCCCTGTTGACCCTGCCTGCTGCCATAGCAGGTCACTACACCAAGACATTGAGCAGTATGATGGCACTGGCATCACTTCTGGGGCTGTTGTTTACCTCCGGCGGACTGGCGATCTCTTATCAGCCGGATCTGCCCGCTGGAGCCTGTATCATCCTGCTGGCAGCTGCAACTTTTATCATTTCTGCTATAGTAGCCGCCCGTAAAAAGCCTCTGGAAACTGATGCAGAGGCTGAGAGCTAAAAGAACACACTATTTTACTGCACCTTATAGGTTAAGGCTTCATCATGACTAGCGCATCGTTTAACTGGAAAGAGGTCGAAAAGGCCGAACTGAATCAGACTTTTGACCTTGAAACTGCGCTTGCCCACCTGAAGTTCAACGAAGATGGCCTGATTCCGGCTATCGCCCAACAGTTTGATACCGGTGAAGTGGTGATGATGGCCTGGATGAATCTGGATTCCATCAAAGAGACCCTTAAAAACCAGCGGGTTTGCTACTGGTCCCGCTCCCGTCAGGCGTACTGGCGCAAGGGCGAATCCTCTGGTCAGGTACAGCACCTGAAAGAGCTGCGTGTTGATTGTGACGGCGATACGGTTTTGCTGTTGGTGGATCAGATTGGCCCGGCCTGCCATACCGGTCGTCGCAGCTGTTTCTATGCCGTTGTTGATCAGGACGCGCTCAAAGTTGATTCCGAGCCTCTGATCAACCCGGAAGAGCTTTATGGTAAGTAATCTTCCGACTGACAGCTGCGGTTCTACGCTATGAAATACCTGCTTAAGCTTCTGGTGCATTTCTATCGTTATGTGATCAGTCCCCTGCTGCCAAACCGTTGCATCTATTACCCCACCTGTTCCAGCTATGCTCTGGAAGCCCTTGAAACCCATGGAGCGATTAAGGGCACGATTCTGGCGGTGAAGCGAATACTGAGCTGTAACCCTTTGGCTAAAGGTGGCTACGACCCTGTACCAGAGCGAGGTTGCTGGCATAACGGTGTGCATCAATGTGACCAGATTGCTGATGAGCAGGCAGAGCAGAATAACGATTCGTCGCCAGACAACGAAACATCGGATAAAGAGAAAAAAGACTCAACACATGGCAAGAATTGAATCCCCCTGTATCGGCATCTGCAGCACCACGTTAGGTGATGATGTTTGCCGAGGCTGCAAGCGACATTCTGATGAGATTCTGAGCTGGGGTCATGCTGAGGCGGATATGCGGGAATCCGTGATGCAGCGGATTGAATCCCTGACCATCGCCGCTGTCACCGAATATTTTGAGTTGCTTGATAAAAATCAACTTCAACAACAACTTACGCAACGCCGTATCCGCTATACTAAGCGCTTTGCGCCCCAGTGCTGGGTCGTCGATCTGCTCAGAGTGGGTGCCGGACGGATTCAGGATATTGAAGCCTACGGCATTACACTAACGGATCAGGCGCGCCGGTTGTCACCGGATACCGGTCGGCACAATACCTCATTCCGTCTTCTGGAGATCATCTACCAGAAGATCAACCAAACTATCTTAGAAGAAACAGACAGGCTGATTTGTGAAAAATCCTGATTTGCTCGAAGAGATCTATCAATTCCTGCCCTGCCCGACTCCCGCTTTGTGGGTTGAACAGGCAAAAGACAACCTGGATATTCTGCTGATCGATCATGCTCAGTGCGAGAAAAAAGCGGCATCCAATGCGATGAATCTGATGTACCGCTATGTTGATCGCCCTGATCTGTTGAAAAAAATGTCCCAACTGGCTCGTGAAGAGCTGCTCCACTTTGAACAGGTGGTTGGGATTCTTCAGGAGCGCGGTATTAAGTACGAGCATATCAGTGCGGCCCGCTACGCATCGGGCCTGCGTCAGCATATGCGCAAAGGTATTTACGAGCTGATTGATGTGCTGATTATTGGTGCCTTTATCGAAGCCCGTTCCTGTGAGCGTTTTATGGCGCTGATTCCGCATCTGGATGATGCCCTGGCGACCTATTACCGCTCGCTGGTTCGTTCAGAAGGTCGTCACTACCGGGATTATCTCGATCTGGCGCAACAGTATGCGGATGGTCCTATCGATGACCGCATCGCCTTCTTTGCTGAGGTGGAAAAAGAGCTGATTGAATCAGACGATGATACTTTCCGCTTCCATAGCGGCCCGGTTGTCGCTCAGGCGAGCCAGGCATCATAACGGCTGAACCTCGTCGTGACTGCCCGAATATGAGGTGGTAATCGAGGGATCAGTTTCCTGACTGATCTCCTAGCCACCTCATACATCAGGCAGATACACCCCTTTCCAACAATTTATTTAATCGCGCACCTGCGCTTTATATCCCCGCTATATAAGACCTTTACATAGGCCATTTGATGTCTTTAGATTTTAGTGAAACCCTTATGCTTGCCATATTAGTTTTGTTTACTGGCATGTATCTCAATAAGAAGATCTCGTTTTTCAGAAATTACAATATTCCAGAGCCTGTCACCGGTGGCGTTTTAGCGTCCATCATATTGGGTCTTATCTATGCCCTGTTTGGTATCGAGGTTAAGTTCTCATTAGAGCAGCGGGATGCACTATTAATTGTTTTTTTCACCACGGTGGGTCTGTCGGCTAAGTTTTCTACCCTTATCAAGGGTGGTTCTGCGCTGGTTATTCTTTTATTTTTGGCGATCATCTTTCTGTTTGTCCAGAATTTCACCGGTATTGGTGCGGCGCAGATCACCGAGCAAAGCTCTCACATGGGGCTTTTAAGCGGTTCTATCTCATTAAGTGGCGGCCATGGCACGACAATCGCCTGGGCTCCGGTCTTTTCAAGCCAATATATGATCGAAAATGCCCTGGAGATCGGTATTGCCTGCGCGACCTTTGGTCTGGTGTTTGGTGGTCTGATTGGCGGCCCTATCGCACAGTATTTGATCAATAAGCATGATCTTAAGCCCTATACGGAAACCGCGCCGGTGACGGTGGGTATTAAGCATGACGAAACAAAAAACACCAGTATCTCGGTTCACAGTATGCTGGTTTCCTTGTTTGTCATCAGTATCGCGATCAGTCTGGGTATTCAGCTGAACGCTATCGCCGAAGGCATGGGCTTAAAATTACCTATGTTCGTAACGGCCCTGTTCTCGGGGATCTTTATGACCAATACCGTGCCCTTTATCTTTAAAAAGGTGCCGTGGCCAACCAATACACCCACGCTGTCGCTGGTGTCTGATTTATCCCTTGGCCTGTTTTTGGCTATGTCTCTGATGTCGCTTCAGCTGTGGTCTCTGATAGATCTGGCGCTGCCACTGGTTCTGGTGCTTGTATTGCAGATTCTGTTTACAGTGCTGTTCTCTGTATTTGTTGTATTCAGGTTGTTAGGCAAATCGTACGAATCAGCAGTGATGACGTCCGGTTATGCGGGGCTGACGCTGGGGGCAACACCTACTGCTATCGCCAATATGACCGCTGTAACGAAGAAGTTTGGCGTATCCCACAAGGCCTTTATTGTGGTTCCCCTGGTCGGTGCGTTTTTTATCGATGTGTGTAATGCCATGATCATCAATGGCTTTCTGATCGCACTGGGGTAGATTGGGATAGAAGTCGAGATTTACCGATATTACCTTGCTACAAAAACAACAAAACCGCCAAAAGGCGGTTTTGTTGTTTTAGTCTGTTTGAAAAGATATAGTGGCTTGTCACCAATCTTTTCTGTCTGGCATATCAGGCGTAGCTGGTTGCGACCTCACCAATGCGCTGAAGCATGGCGTGTAAGCCGTTGCTTCGTGTCGGGCTCAGGTGCTTATCAAGCCCCAGCTTTGCCAGAAATTCCGGCTGGGTCGCCAGAATATCTGCAGGGGTGCGGTTGTCGTAGATTCGTAGCAGAAGAGCGATCAGGCCTGAAACGATAGCTGCATCACTGATGGCATGCAGTTTTATTTTGCCATCGCTGAATTCGTGATGAATCCAGACCTGAGACTGGCAGCCGTTGATCTTGTTCAGATCCGTTTTCCATTCTTCCGGGAATTCAGGCAACTGTTTACCCATATCGATGATGTACTGATACTTGTCCATCCAATCGTCAAAAAACTCGAACTCATCAACAAGATCTAACTGCGCCTGATTGATTTCGGACATAACGCTGCCTTCCAGTGTCTGTATTTAGGTAAAAGATGAAATGATTTGGCTGAAAGCGTCGTTAAACAGCGGTCAACCTGATATCTCACACAATAAAAGACCAAGTATATCAGTCAGTAAATGTTTCGTCAGTGGGATGCCAGCCCGTGATGGTAGACAAGGGCAACCCAAAGGCTGGCTCCGATCGCAAGGATCTGGTCGTTAAAATCATAATGTGGGCTATGCAGCGTGCAGCTGCCTTCGGTTGAACCGTTGCCTAACCAGAAATAGCATCCCGGTACTTCTTTCAGGAAGTAGGAGAAATCTTCGGCCCCCATACTGGGTGGCAGCTGGCTTTGTACATAATGTGCACCGAGCATTCGCTTGCCGATGGTTTCAAGGGCTTTGGTTGCTTTGGTCTGGTTAATGGTGGCGGGGTAAGCGCCGCCAAAGGCTATGGAACCGGTTGCGCCAAAGCCCAGGCAGATATTGTGCACCAGATCGTGCATTCGCTGATGCAGAAACTCGTGGGTTTCATCGTTCAGCGCTCGGGTTGTACCTTTCAGAGTCACTGTGTCCGGAATGATATTGGTCGTTGTACCGGCATCCATCTGGGTGACACTGATCACACCGGATTCCAACGGGCTGATATTCCGACTGACGATACTTTGAAAAGCGCTGATTAACTGTGCCGCGATCACGGTAGGGTCTGTGCCCAGATGAGGCATCGCCCCATGGCCGCCGACGCCTTTGATCAGAATCTCAAAGGTATCCATGCCCGCCATAACAGGACCGTCATGAACGGCGATGTGCCCGGCTTCAAGCCCCGGCCAGTTGTGAAGGCCAAACACATAATCGGCGGGATAATCTTTGAATATACCCTGATTGACCATAACCCGTGCGCCGCCCTGCCCCTCTTCCGCAGGCTGAAAAATCAGAACAACTTCGCCGGCAAAGTCAGGATGTTCTGCCAGATATCTGGCCGCTCCCAATAGCATGGTTGTGTGCCCATCATGACCGCAGGCGTGCATTTTTCCCTGATGCTGGGAACGATGTGCAAAGGTGTTGGCCTCATCCAAGGGAAGCGCATCCATATCTGCCCTCAGGGCGATAGTAGGCCCTTCACCTGCCTGGCCTTTGATGCGGGCCATAATCCCGGTCTCGGCCCAGTTGCGGGTGTGTTCAATGCCCCATTGAGTCAGCTTTTTAGCGATCAGGTCAGATGTTTTCTGCTCCATATAAGCCAGTTCAGGATGCGCGTGAATCTGATGTCGCCAGCCAACCATCTCCTTGTGTCGGTCGGACCCCGGTTTAATCACTGGCGTTAGCTTATGAGTAAAATCTGTCATATCACATCCTGTCTTTTATCGCTTTTTGGCATCAACAGCCTGGTTTACGGCATCGTGCCAGGCCTCATCTTCTGCGTGGAAATAGATCGCTGTGGTTTCAAGTTGGCTATGACGTGCCGTTTTGCTGACCAGCCGTAAGTCTACACCCTGATCGGCAAGGTGTGTAATGGCGGTATGGCGAAACCAGTGGGTTGAGGCCTGTCGCATTCGGGCTGCAGCCTCCGGAAAGTTCGGTTCAATGCTTTCAGCGGTATCCTGAAGCATCTTCTTGCTGAGCCGGTAGATCATATTGGCGCTGATCGATTTGGTGCCCCGGGTTGAACGAATAAACGCGCCTTCTTCGTCCGGTTCAGGCTCCGCAGACAAACCCAGAAACTTCCGATAACGGCGGATCTGAATCATAAGAGGGTTCGGTACGGGGACTTCTGCATATTTATTCCCTTTACCCATAACCCGCCACCACCAGCGGCCCCGACGCTGGAAGAAGTCGCTCATCTTTGCATCTGCAACTTCGCTAGCTCGCGGAGCCAGATAGTAAAGAAAATAGAGCAGCGTCTTTTCGCGAATCAGTTCCCGCTCCCCTTTATCGGACAAGGTATCTATGCCTTCGTCGGCCAATTCGTAGCGCTCAAACAGATGGCGAATATCCTCCTGTTCCAGATAGCGCTCAACCTTTCGGCTGCCTGTAACCTCTGCTGAAGTGTCCTTTTGTTGGCGTATCAGGGCAAAGGGATTACCTCGCAGGTAATCCGCATCCCTCAGATAGCTGAACAGCCCCTTCAGAATCGTCAGTGCCTGTTTCTGGCTGTTGGGGCTAAGCCCCTTTTGAAAGGGTTTCCAGTTGGGAGATGTTCTGGGACTTGGGGTTCCGCACCAATATGCCGCCGGCTCCGGCGCTTTGATAAAGGCCTGGTAGTCGCTGATATCCTGTCGGTTCAGATCTGACAAGGCTTTGCCCTGATGATGCCAGCACCAGAGGATAAGGCGCTCGGCCTCCCGTCGGTAGCTGCGGAAGGTTTCAGGAGAATCCTGATATTCAAGTAGCCAGCTCTGCACCGCCTCAAGGTCATTGCCTGCGGCTATCTGAGGCTGTACCTCATTTCTGTTACTGCCAAAGCGTCCGCTTAACTGTTCCGGCAGCGTCTCTGTGATGCCCGTCATTCGTTCCAGCGGCATCAGGTCAGTCTGACCTGTCAGGGTTTTGACGGGCGCTGCAGAGTGGCTGCTCGCCTCAATCAGCTGTGACATATCTTCTCCGGGTTCTGTCTCTGAGCATTTTTGGTATTGACGTTGCCTTTATTACCGCTGGTTTTATGGGTATCTGCTGTTTAGCCATGCCTTTATGCCTACCAGGGCGCTTTATCGTTGATTTGACACCACCTGCCTATCTCAGACGGCATTCTAGCAGTGTAATCCTAAAAATTCACGGTTATTAGAGTTACCGTGAATTAGTGTGTATATTGATTAAATATATTATGTAATACATAATACGTAATATTGTATAGCGTGTTTAAAGTGTGTGTTACCGGTATAGGAATTAGAGAAAATGGCGAGAAATGGCATTAGTTATAACGACGTGAAACAAGCCATCGACGAGATGCAGTCAGAAGGACTTAACCCCACAATTGCAGGATTAAGGGAAAGGCTGGGTACAGGAAGCTTCACCACCATTTCAGAACATCTGAAACGCTGGCGGTCAGAGCGACAGCAGCAACCTATGGTCGCAGGCGGTTCCCCTGCCCCGGACAATCTGAACAGTATGGTGCAGGCGGTATGGCAGCAGGCCCGTGAAGATGCCACTAAAGAGCTGGAAAGCTACAAACAGGAGATTCAGAAAACTCTGGATCAGGCTGAATCAGAAAAGCAGGAAGCCATTGAGCAGGCGGTTGCAACGGAAGAGCGTAATAAGTGGCTGGAAGATAAAAATCAGGCTTTGCTTGAAGAGATACGCTTGCTGGAAAAACAGGCGGGCATCAGTGAGATAAAGATTGAACAGTGTCGGGAAGAAAATGAGCTGCTCTCTCTCGCGGTCGACAGCAGCAAGGAAGCACTAAACGCCAGCGAAAAAGAGATCACAGATCTGAAAAAACAGTATGCAGAGCAAACTACTGCCCTTGAAACGGAACATAAAAAACAGACCGCAAAACTTCAGTCCGATCTGCAAAGTGCCCTTTCACTGTTTGAAACACAACTGAATGAGGAAAGAAAACGCAGCGAAGCGTCAGAGCAGCACTGGATCAAACAGACCGATAATCTGAGGCAGCAGGTAAAAGAGAAAGAACAACGGCTGGAGGTACAGGAGAAGAAACATCTTGAGCAGATGAAAGCAGCTCAGGAGAACAACCGCCAAATCATGTCACTGTTAAAACAGCTGCAGGAATCCCAGTCACAACAAAATGCCTCTGCTCAGGAGAATGCAGACAAGCTGAATAATCTGAACGTGCTTTTAGATAGTCTGCAAAAGGACAATCAGGAAAACCTTGAGGGGTTAACAGATCGGATAGATTCAGCCAGTCTTAGCCTTAATAAGCTGCAAGAAATGCAAACACAGCAGCACCAAGCTGTTATCGAGAGAGTCGGCAGATTGGAAGATCGGGGTAATAAGTAAGACTTGATGGCCATGGGCTATTTATCGGAGGGAATGGACGCCACCTGATAACCAGCCTACCCGCTCATCCTGAGCGGGTAGGTTTGTTGAAGTGAATCCTGGTTTTAATCGCTTTAGTCACGTTCATTTAACCAGCTAATAGCCCACTCGCCCGGCTGATTTTCTGCTTAAGAGCCGTCTCCAGCACCTTGGCTTCCGGAGCAATCAGGGTGAAGCGTTTTTTCGAACGCGTAATGCCTGTATAAAGCAGCTCCTTGGTCAGTACGGCATTCACTTTGTCCGGTACGATCAGCGCGGTATGTTCAAATTCTGAGCCCTGTGATTTGTGAACGGTCATGGCAAATACAGTTTCAACCCCCTGCAAGCGACTTGGCAGTACCCAACGAATACCACCCTTGCCATCGGGGAATGCCACGCGGAATGGGCTGATTCCAGATCCGGCAATGTCCCCATCCGATACAGGCATCTCCAGACAGATACCTATATCGCCGTTCATCAATTTAAGGCTGTAGTCATTCTGTGTCACCAGTACCGGTCGGCCTGAGTACCACTGCTGCTCTCCACCGGTAATCAGTCTTCTATTGACCAGTAGCTGACGGATTCTGAGGTTAAGCCCCTCGACACCGAAATCTCCCTGACGCAACGCACAAAGCAGTTGAAATTTTTTGTGCTGATCAAACAAGTCAAGTACCCACTGCTCGAGCACCTCATCGGACTGAGTCGCAACACTATTCAGTTCCTGCAGTTTTTGCAGATAAGGCTGATAGCCATTGACCACCAGTTGGTCAAAGGCTCGCCAATCCCGTTGCTTCTCATCAATGAAAGGAAGCTCCAGATAATGAAGCTCATTACTGAACTGATCGAAATAGCGCTGCAGCCCGGCTAAACCATAGTCAAGGATGCCCTGCTGATTTACCCAGGCGGCAAAGTCCAGTAGCCCCTGTCCTTCAGAGCGATAACAGTGGCGAAGCATAGTGGTTGCCTGGCTGATCATTCGTGCCAGTTTCGGCAGTCTCAGCGTCGCTTCTGTCGCCTGATACTCAGCTCCAATAATCTGGTTCGTCGACTGAGCAACATATGCGCAGCTTTTTTTACTGTAATGACCGTCCTGAGCCTGCTGGCACAAGTCACCGAGTACAGAGCCGGCCTCAACTGAGGCCAGCTGATCCTTATCACCCAGCAATATCAGGCGGGCATCCGGTCGCAGGGCATCCATCAGTTTGGCCATCATCTCTACATCAACCATCGATGCTTCATCGACGACAACAATATCCGCTGGTAATGGGTTGGCTCTGTTGTGACTGAAATGTCGGGTATTTGCCTGGCTACCCAGCAGGCGGTGCAGGGTGCTGACCTCGGTCGGAATTGAGGCCTGCCACTGCCCGAGGCTGTGGGCATCCGCAAACAATTCTCTTTGTGTCTCAGACAATTGGTCGGGTGTCAGATTTAGCTGCTGAACGCTACCTGCAATGGATTCATTCAACCGTGCTGCAGCCTTACCGGTAGGTGCTGCAAGCCGGATGACCAGAGGCGCCCTGCCTTCGGCCAGCTCCAGTCCCTGAAGCAGTGCTAAAAGGCGAACAACTGTCGTGGTTTTGCCTGTTCCGGGCCCGCCGGTGATAATGCTGAATCCACTACGGGCAGACAAGCCGCAGGCTATTTTCTGCCAGTTAGGTGTCAGTTGGTCCGGTTGAGAACCAAAAACAATCTGCATCAGGGCATGATTATTCTCAGAAACAGGAAGCGGTGTCAGGCGATGCTCAATCCCCTGACGAACGTCCTGCTCATATTGCCAGTATCGGCGTAAATAAAGCAGTGGCTGTTCCGCAGTACCCGTCAGGACAAGAGGTTGGCGCCCTCTGATCGCTAACGCCGGATCTTCACAGTGACCCTGTCGAAGATCCTGAACGGCAGAACAGGACGCCAGTTGTTCCGCCCAATCCTCCAGTGAAACCGAAGCAAGCAGAGATCTCAGCTGACGGCCAATAATATCCCGCAGGCTTTCATCTGATATAGGCGATAAGAGTGAGGCTGGTTCCCGTTGTGCCTGTGCAATATCGAGACACACATGACCATGGGCCGTTCGCTCGCTGACCAGGGTTACAGCCAGCAACAGGATGTCTGAAGATTCATTTTTGGGTATCTGCTGGGCTATAAAACGTGCAAACGCAAGGTCAAGCGCCCTGATCGCTCCTGCTTCCTGCCAGAGATCCAGCTGTGCCATCATAGAAGCTCGCTCAGTAATGCCGCATTCTTTCAGCACTCCATCGGCCCGGGTTGCTTCGGCGCGTTCAGACTTGTTAATCGTCATAGCAGCATCCCCTGTTCGCCGGTCTCGTTACTGTTAAAACCGATAGCGAGTGTTTCGCCACGAAACAGCTGATCCATGGATTCAATCAGTTCCTTTGGTGGTCGTTCAAAAAATAAGCCTGACGTTTCTCCCTGCCACCCCCTCAGGAAAACATAAACTGCACCGCCAATATGTTGGTCGTAGTCATAATCGGCTAACCGGGCTTTCAGTTGCCGGTGCAGTGCCAGCAGATACAGACTGTATTGCAGATCATATCGTTTCTTAAGAATGGCTGCGCTCATAGCCTCATGAGTGTAGGCGCTGTCATCATCACCCAGCTTATTGGATTTCCAGTCCACCACATAAAAACGTCCGTCTTGTTCTACAACAAGATCGATAAAGCCCTTCAGCATACCGTTTAGCTGATTAGGCAAGGCGGCAGGACGTGGCTGCTGATCGAGTGTATAACGGGTTACCAACTGATCCAGCTGCTGTGTACTCACGCTGTGGCTTTCCAGCAGGAATTCTAATTCCACGGCCCAGGACCTGGTGGACAAGGTTGCAAGGGAAAAGCCTGAAGAAATGGCGGTTTCCGGCAGACTGTCCCATGGCATCAGCAAAAACGCTTTCAGCCAAAGGCTGATGGGAGCGGCCAAATGTTCTATCTCACGAAACTCACACTGGCGCGTAAGATATTCCAGACGGCCCTCATCGTCCGCAATTGCGGCCTTAAAACCTTTGATCAGACCACTTTTTGAATCCCGATACCGATGCGCCGCAGCCCATTCCAACAGGCTGTGAAGGAAGGTACCCCAGCTTGCACCGGCCGGGAACTGGTGCATGACGGTATCCGGCTGGACTTCATCCGGTAAGGGGGCCCGAACCCTAGGTTCATTGCGGGTCTCAGAAGCCGTGGCCTCAATGGCCAGCTCCGGATCGGCTAACGTATCAGCCGATAATTCAGAGCTGATGTTGCCTGACGAGCCTCCCCCCGGCGTATGACCAAATTCAATGGCGGAATAACTGGCGATCCACCAGTTAGTCAGCGCGTTTAATCGCGGTGGTGTGCGGGCCGGACTAAGACTGGGCTTTTCAGGCTGTTGCAGACGATTATCCAGAACATCCGGTGTCTGAGGCAGCAGACGAATATCGTCACAGCCTGATGCCAGATTCTGATAGGCCTCCATCACCGCCTCCGGTGATTTGGTCAGAGTATTGTCACCACCGGCTAAGAGATAGCCCATGGCTGACCGCTCGATCTGAGGCTTCTTAGCGTTGCCCGATTTAAGAGGGCCAATACCAAGCCATAGGGCATGACTGGCTCGGGTCAATGCGACATAAAGCAGTCGCATGTCTTCGCTGATACGCTCATCGTTCGCCAGATCCCAGGCTTCGCCAAATCGTGATTTACCGGAAATTTCTGCATAGGTACGCTGTTCACTGCCCAGTCCCTTACGCCAGTTAACCTGAGGGATCTTACCATCAATTTCTTTCCAGCTACCGATAAAGGGCAGCAGTACCAGTGGGTATTCCAGACCTTTAGATTTATGGATGGTAATTACCTGTACCAGATCAGCATCGCTCTCCAGACGCAGAATATTGTGGCTGTCACCAGACTCAATCTGTTCTGAAAGATGACGAATCAGCGCCTGCTCTCCTTTCACCTCAACCGCTGCCTGCTGCAACCACTCTGCCAGGTGCAGCAGGTTTGTCAGAGCACGTTCGCCATCTTTCTTTTTCAGCAGCCGTGCAGGTAGCTGATAGTGATCCATCAACTGACGAACCATCGCGAGGACTCCCTGCCGGAGCCAGATATGGCGCAACCGGCCAAAGAACAGCATCTGGGATTCCCAGTCGAGTTCATCTTCCCGCCAGCCGGAGAGTCGAGATAAAGGTAATTCCAGAGTATTGCTGCCAAGGGCTGCTCGAACCAGGCGTTCATCACCCGGCTCAGCGGCAGCTCTGAGCCAATGCAAAAGATCTTTGGCTTCACTGCTGGAAAAAACTGATTCACGATCGGAAAGATAAACGCTGGGTACATTACGCTTTGCCAACTGGTCGCGAACAAGCCGTGCTTCATTACCGGTACGTACCAGAATCGCAATATCTTTAGGCTTCAGAGGTGTCTTTAACTGCGTGCTGCCGGTTTCTGCAAAACCTGCCTGTTGCTCCTGCGCAAGATTAAGCCAGTGAGTGACCTGGCTGGCGGCAACTTCGGCCGCCTGCTGACGGTATGCCGTCATGCTGAGCGGTTCACCTTCTTCGTGTTCAAAGGGCCACAACGTCATCGCAGGTACCGGTTGCCCCGCGAAGCAAAGGTGGTCATTCCGGCCATTGGCATCAACGACGACATAGGGAACCTGATTATTACCATCGGCATTGAACCGGAAGGCGCCACGATTATGCTGTTCCGCATGGGTAAACAGATGATTGCAGGCTGCAACCACGCCCTGACTGGAACGAAAGTTACGCTTCAGCGTGTAATGACGGCCCTCTGTAGCCTGACGTGCCTGAAGATAAGTATAAATATCAGCACCACGAAAGCTGTAGATCGCTTGTTTGGGATCGCCGATCATTACCAGAAGGTGATCCTGATGATTGCTTTCAAGCTGATAGATGCGGTTGAAAATCTGATACTGAATCGGGTCGGTATCCTGAAACTCATCGATCATTGCTGCCGGGAAGGCCTTTGCAAGAGTTGCAGCCAGGTGCTGACCATGTTCCGGATCATTCAGAGCATCGGCCAACTGAGTCAGCAGATCATCAAAGCCCATCTCTGCCCGGCGCTGCATACGTTCATTAAACTGGGTGCTGACCCAATCTAAGGCGTGAGCGGTAAGGGCTGAACGCAGATCAATATCGGGTTCCTCAATTTGTTCGGAAGAGTCGCCAGTTACGTCGGAAGAGGCTGGGTTATAGAGTGCTTTCAGGCTTGTGAATGCCGGGAAATGTTGTACAGGTTGCTCTTTTCCCTTTTTGAAACTGAAAGCCCCTTCGGCAAAATTCTTAAGTTTTGCGGGAGCCTTACCCTCTTCATTAGCCCAGCGTGAAATCGCTTCCAGTAGCAGTGTAAATTTCTCCGGCTTGGCACTGTCGTGTTGGGTGCCGGAGAGCACAGGCTGTAGCTCCCAGAGATGAGCTTCGATCGCTTCCTGTTGGGCAGCCCACTCACGGCGCGCCGTTTGCTCAAGCTCGATCTTCCTGGCGTCTTCTTCGGCCTTCGCTTGCTGATACGCATAATGCGCTTCAAGACATCCATTAATGTCAGGCACGGCTATCGGCCGCCCCTCATAGCTGAGGCCGCTCTGATGTTTGCCCATGAGTCCCTGAAGTCGGCCCTGAAGCGCATCAGGAGAGGCAAAGCAATCCAGAATCAGGGATATCTTCTCGTTCTGCAGAGGATAAAAGTGCTTGCGCCAATAATCACGAACCACCTCCGCTAACAGCTCACTATGATCGGTGACCAGCTCACGGTTAAACAGACCCCGGGTATCAAAGGCATGCTCGACCAGCATACGGTTACACCAACTGTGAATGGTGGAGATACTGGCCTCATCCATGGACTCAGCAGCAAGCTTAAGACGCCAGACACAACCCGCCCATTGCGACTGGGGAATACTTGCACGCAAGCTGAACAATGGATTCTTAATGTCATCCTCAACAGACTGCGGGTCTGCCTGAAAGAAAACCGCAGCCTCAACCAGACGGGCACGAATACGATCCCTTAGCTCTTCTGCAGCCGCGTCGGTAAAGGTCACCACAAGAATTTCACGAGGTGTCAGTGGGCGCGAAAAGGCAGTTCCATCCGATCCGTGCCCCAGCACCAGTCGGGTATAGAGCAGAGCCAGACTGAAGGTTTTACCGGTTCCGGCACTGGCTTCAATCAGCTGGCTGCCCGTGAGTGGAAAGCTGAGGAAGTCAAAATCCCGACTCATGCTTCACCTCCTTGTGATGAATACAATTGAATAGTGCTGTTGTTGGTGGATTCATCACTGCCATCATTACCCTGCGGATCTTCAATTGGCTGAGGCGGTTTCAGGCAAGCCAGCATAGGTCCATAAAGCCGTTCTGCCAGCTGGTCGAATCGACCGTCATCTGTCAGAGCCTCAAAGTCCTGCCAAAAGCGGGAATACGCCGGGTGATCATCAATTTCACCACTGCGATTAAAGCCACCAAGATATTCACCGGCTGGATCACCATCCGTGAGGTAGCTGAACGCTGTTTTGCAGGCCAAAGGCCAGAGCTGATTAATATTTTCCAGCCAGGCTTCAGCCAGATCGGTGAGCAAACTTTCAGCCTGTTCAGGAGGAAGCGGCTGCATCTGAATCGGCTGCTGGCTGTCTGCACCCAGAAGATGGGTGGTTACCGGTTGATCCAGTTGTGCGAACAGGTGCGCAGGCCAATGCCTGATCAGGTGGTAGTACTTGAGGTCATCACCCTGCAGCAAACGACTGGGCTGCAGAATGAGACGAATTGTTCTGCCCTGATCATCCTGCCACAGATCATTGAGTTGAGCCTCAAGCTGGTCACCAGTTGATAATCCAAAGCTACGGATGCGACTGACATGAGGATGCGGGAATTTTTGTTGTAGCATCTGATGCAGACTCAGGGGCTCATACAGAGCATCTTTCAATCGGATCTGTTCTGATTCGGCAAAACCGGCCATCGGGAGATCCCCTGCAGCCTGTATCCTTGCAAGAGCCACATCCAGAAGGTTATCAGCGCTCTCTTCCGGATACTCACTCTGCTGCTGAATGACACGTTCGATTAATGTCTTTTGCAGTGCCCAGCGGCTCAGGCCATCCAGTGCAAATATTTCCTCATCCTCTGCCATCTCGCCTTCATCAAACCAACGCACACCTAAACGGCGACTGAAAAAGGTCTTAACCGGGTGGCGCAGAAACTCTGCCAAATCATTAAGGCTGAGGGGCGCATCCAGATCGAATGGTGGCAGTTGTTTCTCACCACGGATCAGAGCCAGATCGGTCAGTAACTCACTGGCCTGATGGTTCGCCTGGGATATCAGCGACTCATCATGCACATCCCGCCACTCTTTGGCATAGGTAAAGTGCGCAGACCGGTCGCCGTCCGGGGCTAAAAAGTAGCGGATACTGAAGGGCTGCAAAGGATGCTCAGTGGTAATTGCCTTCAGCAGAGTGTCACCCTTCTGTCCGTTCTTGGTGCAAGTCTCATCTCCGGCCAGTCGCCAACCCGCTGCGATATAATCACGAAGCTGCCCGACCAATACCGACGGCGGTTTGGCACTGTTATCACGGATATTACGACCGACCCACGAGATCACCAGACGCTCCCGCGCGGATAAAAGGGCTTCCAGAAAAAGGTAGCGATCATCTTCACGACGGGAACGGTCGCCGGGCCGGTAGTCATTAGCCATCAGATCGAAATCCGCCGCCTGCTGGCTTCTGGGATAATCAGCATCATTCATACCCAACAACCAAACCTGCTTAAATGGGATCGCTCGCATGGGCATCAGTGTGGCGAAATTTACCGAACCGCCAAGGAACTTCTGAGTCAGAGTTGGCTGATCGATCCGGCTCAACAACTCCTCGCGCAGTACTTCCAGAGGTAGCAGGTCATCAGTTAACTGCCCCAGCTCACACTCCTGACACCAACTGTCTAAGCCCTTGCTGATGGTACTAAGAGCACGCTCATCAGCAGGTTCCTGAGTGGTAAAGAAACGGTGACAAAGTTCATTAATAACCCGCTCCCAGTCTCTTGGTGTTCGGGGTGTCATCATCACTTCTCGGCTGAGCTGGAGGGCATCGATTAGGAGTACCAAGGGACCGATAAGCGAGGCTTCAAGACCTGCGATCTCATCATACGGTTCAATGCCCTGCCAGCGGTCATGCTGGCCTACGGCATAGCCCAGTAGCATGCGCCGTAAACCGAACAACCAGCTGTTTTGCTCACCAGCCTCAGCCAAGTCGAGTTCAGCTCTGTGCTGGTGATCCAGCCCCCAACGGATATTCGCACCTTTAATCCACTGATGCAGTTTGGGCAGTTGCTCTTCTGTCAGACCAAAACGAAGCTGAAGGGCCGGAGTATCCAACAGATCCAGTAACTCACTAACTGCAAAGCGTGCATCCCTCAGATGCAGCAGGCTTTCAAAGGCGGTGAGCAGGCTGTTAATACCCCGCTGTCCCTGATCTGAAATGTGGAATGGGATATACCGGGGATCCCGGGGACTGTATTCGTTTGCGCTCCCCGTCTGAGACTGCAGATAACGCCCAAAAACCGCCTGCACATGAGGGGCATATACGGCGACATCCGGCACCATAACCAGAATATCCCGGGGCTGAAGTGACTCGCCCCGCTTCTGAGCCTGCTCAAAGGCATCAAGAAGCTGGTCATGCAGAATCTCGATCTCACGCTGCGGACTGTGAGCAATCAGAAACTGGAGGCTGTTGTCGCGGTCGGCATCTATCTGGTGCTCTGGTAATGCACTCAGTCGCTGACGTTCATCCAGACTACGTAACTCAAAGATATCAGCCTGAATCTGACGTAGCAGAGGCATACCGCCGGTTTCGTCCGGGTCAGGTGGCTCAAACAGATCGATACTGCTGAAGTGATCACGGTATGCATCGGGTTGATCATTTTCATCAAGCAGGTGCAGATAATCACGCCCCTGCTTACCCCAGGAAGCTAATAAAGGGTTCCCCTGCAGATTGAGACTTTCCAGAGGCAAGCCTTCCGGCAATTTACGGGCAGTTGTACGGGTGTACTGCTTCAGTAATGAACGACCTTCAATCAGGTCGCCCCAGTAATGTGGGCTGGGGTTATGGACAAACAGCAGCACCTGACTGAAGCGGGACAGGCCCTGCAATAACTCCAGTGTTTGCTGTGGTAGCGCGGAGATTCCGAAAACAATGACACGCTTAGGCAGATCTTCAGGAGCTTCATTCAGCTGCTGGCACTGCTCGACAATAATACGATGAATATCAGACCGGCTTTTCTTCGCCCAGAATCGTTCTTCTTCATCAAGGGCGGCATCCAGTGGACGCTCCAGAATCGTCTGACTCAGCAGACGCCACAATGCGGGTTGCCAGAGCTGTTCATCAGCGAGAGGGATATGATTTGGCTCCTGACCGACCCTGATCAGAATGTCCTGCCCCTCCTCCCAGGCCGTCAGCCAGTCTGCACGATAAATCTGATACTGGTCATACATATCGGACAGTTTTGCAGCTAACTGATACGTTCGGCGTGGGTCTGCATCCTTCTTAAGGAAGCCCAGCAAAGGAGATAAACATTCAGAATTAGGAATACGCTCCTGCAACGTATTCTGATCTGACAACAGTTGATACAAAGTCCAGGTAAGAGGCCCTTTATCAAATGGGGAGCGGCCTGGAATATCCGGCTCAAAACAGCGATAGGCCTGCCAGATGAAGCGTCCGGGTAACTGAACATTCATTGCCGCAGCGATGCCACAACCCCCTTTGTCCTCATCTTCTGCCAGCGCCATCTTCAGCCATTGAGCAATACCGTTACTCTGAACCAGAATCTGCTCATCTTCTAATGGGCTAAGCGGATAGCGGCGTATCCAACCGGTCATTACATCCCTGAGTTCTTCCAGATGATTGCCCTGAATCACCATCATTCCAGTGGGCCAGTCGGATTGGGTCATATTGTTCCTTAAGAGCATGTTCCATAAAAGCAAGTGCAGGACATATTATTATACGCGTAGGGTGTTGTGTTGTTTAAGGGTTGTTTTTCTGCCGTTCTGTTCTGTTCAGTTCTGAAACGTGTTGATGACTCAACCGACTCAAGAATTTTCCCATGGGAAAAAGAAAAGCCCGCGTTTCCGATTTATCAGAACACAGCCTTATTGGTGGGCAGACTTAAGCGATAAGATTTAATATGGCGGGTAACCTAACCCAGTAGTTAATAAACTGACCAGCCAATATGGCGTGTCATCGATTCAAGTGCTGCGACACCCGCTCTGGAATTACCTACATTGTTTAATGCCGGTGACCAAACGCATACAGAAAATCGGTTTGGCATAATGGCAACAATGCCACCGCCAACACGCTTTTGCCCGGTAAGCCCACCTGAAATGCAAAACTACCTGCCTCGTCGTACATACCACTTGTCGCCATTAGGGCATTAACCTGACGGGTCTCTTGTTCAGAAATGATTTGCTCATTGCTAATAGAACAAAAACCTTTGTTGGATAAAAAATTAAATGATTTAGCTAGGTCCACACAGCTCATGCGTAAAGCACAATTAGAAAAGTAATTGTGTAACTCCTGCTCGACTTCATTATCAAAATTGCCATAGGACTGCATCAGGTACGCCATGGCGGCATTTCGGTGTCTGAATTCGTACTCTGAGTCTGCCACTTGTTTCCTCAGGACTCGCGGCGACTATGCAGAAATGAAGCGTATTATCTAAGCTCAAAACCTTAAAAATGAAAAGCCGGATCAGCAATGATGCTGATCCGGCTTCTATTTTGTAATCGATTCAGACCTTTACGAAATCAATCACAATCCTTACGGAAAGCTTCATGGCTGGATTTGCTGTGTTGCTTGATCTCACCCAGCACGGCTTTTACCTGAGCTTTGTCGTCACCTGCGGCTTTCAGCTGACGGAACAGGCCGTTCAGTTTGTCGATACCTTCCAGATAGCGCATGTGTTCCATGTGAGCGGTATGAGACATCCCTTCCATGTTCTGCATGCCTTGCATGCTACCCATTTGAGAGTGCTCTTCTGCACTCATATTTGGCATTGGATTATCTTCCTGCTGGAGTTTCAGGGGCACATATTTTTTCGCTTTAACCGAAGCAGCAATCAGCTCATCCAGTTTTTGCTGCATTTCTTCACTATCAGACTTTTTAAATGCGCCAACATAGCCTTTAAGGTCATCTTTCATGCCTTCCATCACTTTGCTCAACTCAGTGTCTTCACAATGAGCGCTGTGGGCAAAGCTTGGAGCTGCTGTTGCCAGAAAGCCTGCAGACGTCAGTACCAGAAGGGATTTTTTGATCATGTGTTTCATTCAGTTCACCTTTTATTTTTAGAGTGTTTCAGAGTCTTACATTAAGTGTTGTTTAGGGTGACAAAGCCGCTGCCACCCTTTTCGTTATTCATGGGCTAGTTCGTAGCGTTCAACTGAGGGGTTACAGGTCATCACTCAGAAATTTTCGCAGACTGATGCGTTTCCAGAGATAAAACAGTGCCGGTATTACCAGCAGGGTCAATACCACCGCTGAGGCCATACCGCCGATCATAGGTGCGGCGATACGCTGCATCATCTCGGAGCCGGTGCCTGTGCCGTACATAATGGGAATCAGGCCGATAATCACGGTGGCTACCGTCATCATCACCGGGCGTACACGCAGACCTGCGCCCAGCACAATCGCCTGTTGCAGATCCTGTATGCTGAAACCAGCGCTGGATTTTTCCTTCAGTTCATCCAGCGACTGATTGAGATAAAGCAGCATAATGACACCGATCTCCACCGCGACACCGGCCAGAGCGATAAAGCCCACACCTACGGCGATGGAGAAGTTGTAACCCAGCAGATACATCAGCCAGATACCACCAATCATCGCCAAAGGCAGTGTGGTCAGAATCAGCAGCACCTCGCCCATTCGGCGGAACGCCAGATACAGCAGCAGGATAATGATGCCCAGCGTCGCCGGAATCACCACTTCAAGGGTTTTACGGGCGCGCTCCATGTACTCGTACTGACCAGACCAGCTGACGGAGTAACCGGCTGGTAGCTGTAACTGCTCACGCACGACACCCTGCGCTTCGACCACATAAGAGCCCAGATCACGGCCTTCGATATCCACGTACACCCAACCGTTAGGACGGGCGTTCTCGGTTTTGATCATCGGCGGCCCCTCTTCAATGATGATATCCGCCACATCCGACAGAGCGATGCGCTGACCGGATGGCGTAACCACCGGCAGTTGCTTCAGTTGCTCCGGAGAATCCCGGTAGCTGGCCGGATAACGGATATTGATCGGGTAACGCTCCAGCCCCTCAATGGTCTGGCCGATCTGCATACCGCCGATGGCACTGGTCACCACCGCCTGCACATCGTCGATATTCAGGCCGTAACGAGCGGCTTTCTCACGGCGGATATCCACCTTGATATAGCGGCCACCGGCTACACGCTCGGCATAAGCGGATGCGGTGCCGGGCACGGTTTTGATAATGCGCTCCAGCTCCTTACCGATACGTTCGATCTCAGCCAGAGACTCCCCGGCGATCTTGATCCCCACAGGGGTTTTAATACCGGTAGCCAGCATGTCGATACGGGTTTTGATCGGCATCACCCAAGCGTTGGTCAGACCGGGGAACTGCACCAGACGATCCAGCTCTTTCTTCAGATCATCAGTCGTCACACCTTCGCGCCACTGATCCCGTGGTTTGAGTTGAATAAAGGTTTCGATCATGGTCAATGGTGCCGGATCAGTCGCGGTATCCGCACGACCCACCTTGCCCCACACGGTTTCTACCTCCGGCAGCTGTTTAATCAGCTTATTGGTCTGTTGCAGCAGCTCCCGCGCCTTACCGATGCTGATACCGGGATAAGTGGTCGGCATATACATCAGATCGCCTTCATCCAGCGGCGGGAAAAACTCACTGCCGATCTGTTTCAGCGGCAAGAGGCTTACCGCAAGCAGTGCCAGCGTCAGGCCCAGCGTAACAACCGGGAAGCGCAGCACTGCTTTCAGTACCGGCATATAGAGCGCTGTTAAACCCCGGTTGATCGGGTTTTTATGCTCGGCAATCACCTTACCGCGAATAAAGTAGCCCATCAGCACCGGCACCAGCGTCACCGCAAGCCCGGCAGAAGCCGCCATAGCGTATGTTTTGGTATAAGCCAGCGGGGCAAACATCTTGCCCTCCTGCCCCTGCAGTGCAAATACCGGCACAAAGCTGAAGGTGATAATCAGCAGGGAGAAGAACAGCGCAGGACCAACTTCACCCGAGGCTTTAGCGATCACCTGCCAGCGGTTTTCATCGGTCAGCGGGGTGCGTTCCATGTGTTTATGGACGTTTTCGATCATCACAATCGCCCCGTCCACCATGGCACCGATGGCAATAGCGATACCACCCAACGACATAATGTTGGCGTTAATACCCTGCCAGGACATAACAATAAAAGCGGTCAGAATACCCACCGGCAGACTGAACAACACCACCAGCGAGCTTCTCAGGTGGAACAGGAAGAGCGCACAGACCACAACCACCACGATAAACTCTTCCAGCAGCTTATCCTGCAGGTTATTCACCGCATTACTGATCAGGGACGAGCGGTCATAGGTGGTGACCACCTCAACCCCTTCCGGCAGACTGGCTTTCAGCTCCTCAAGACGCTGTTTCACGCCATCGATTATGGCACTGGCGTTTTCGCCAAAGCGCATCACGATCACACCGCCCACGGCTTCACCTTCGCCGTTCAGCTCACTGATGCCTCGACGCATCTGCGGGCCAAGCACGATGTCTGCAATCTCACCCAGCAGCAAAGGCGTGCCTTTGGCGCTGACTTTCACCGGAATCTGGTTCAGGTCTTCCACCGACTGAATATAACCGGTGGCACGAACCATATATTCCGCTTCCGCCAGCTCAATCACGCTGGCACCGGCCTCCTGATTGGCCTTGCGTACCGCCTGTGTAATCGCCGACAGCGGCAGATCATAGGCACGCAGCTTCTCCGGATCGACCCGAATCTGATACTGCTTCACCATACCGCCCACGGTGGCCACTTCCGCGACACCGGGTACAGTTTGCAGCTCATATTTCAGGAACCAGTCCTGCAAACTGCGCAGTTGGCTGAGGTCATGGTTACCGCTTCGATCCGTCAGTGCATAGGCATACACCCAGCCCACACCGGTAGCATCCGGCCCCAGTGCAGGTTTCGCGGTTGAGGGCAGATTCGGTGTCACCTGAGACAGGTATTCCAGCACGCGGGAACGGGCCCAGTAGATATCAGTGCCATCCTCAAAGATGACGTAAACGTAGGAATCCCCGAAGAAGGAATACCCCCGCACCACTGTCGCCCCCGGAACCGAGAGCATGGCGGTGGTCAGCGGATAGGTCACCTGATCTTCCACCACCTGAGGTGCCTGACCGGGATAGCTGGTTTTGATAATCACCTGTACATCCGAAAGATCGGGAATCGCATCCACCGGTGTGTTTTTAACGGTAAAAGCGCCATAGAGCACCAGAACCAGCCCCGCCAGCATGACCAGCAGGCGGTTATTGATGGAGGCCTGAATAATGCTGCTGATCATAGATCTTCCTCCAGATCCAGCCAGTCCAGATCCTCATCATCTTTAGTCGGCGCTGGCAACGGTGTCGGAGTACCCATCGAGCCGTGATCCATTGAACCATGCCCCATCTGGGAATGATCCATACCCTCGTGATTCATGCTCTGGTGGTTCATACCGCTATGATTCATGCCTTCGTGGCTCATCGTGCTGTGATCCATTGAGCCATGCCCCATGGCCGAATGATCCATACCCTGATGATTCATGCTCTGGTGGTTCATTTCGCTATGATTCATGCCTTCGTGATTCATCGAGCCGTGTCCCATGGCAGAGTGATCCATACCCTGATGATTCATACCCGAATGATCAGTCTGCTGTGAGAACGCCAGTCTGCTAAGATCCGCAGTCAGGCTGGACTCGGAATCCAGCAGAAACTGAGCCGAAGTCACCACTTTCTGTCCCGGCAGCAGACCATCGAGAATCTCAACCTGAGTGCCATTTTCACGACCGGCATCGACTCTGACTGAACGGAAACGGCCATCCCCCAGCGCCACCACGACACGATTCAGCGTGCCTGAGCGAATCAGGGCTTCACGAGGGATCAGAAGCGTGGGTGCTTCTGCGGCAGATTGCATCTCAACCCGGGCAAACATATTCGGGCGCAGGGTTTGCCCCGGATTCGGGATCTTCAGGCGCACCACCAGGGTGCGGCTTTCCCCGTTCAGCTCCGGGTAGATAAAGTCCACTTCACCCTGCCACTCCTGATCCGGATAGGCATCCAGTGTGATACGCGATTTGTCGCCCACATTGACCAGACCGGCCTGAGACTCAAACAGCTCGGCCTTAAGCCAGACACTGTCCAGCGAGACCACTTCCAGCAGAGAGGTTGCCGGGGAGATAAAAGCCCCTTCACGGATATTCAGTTGGCTGAGATAACCCTCCTGACGGGCATAAAAGGTGACTTCCTGCATCGACTGGCGCTGTTTAGCGACCTGTGCAATCTGGGCTTCACTCATCCCCAGCGCTTTCAATCGGCGTTTAGCTGCAGCCACCATAGCCTGACCATTAGAAAGGCGCAGTGCGCCGATCAGCTCATCCTGTGCCTTGACCAGCTCAGGAGAATAAAGGCGGAACAGAGGCTGATCCTTTTTCACAGGTTCACCGGCGGCTTTGACATAAAGCTTTTCGATCCAGCCGGAAACACGGCTGTTCAGCTGCCACTGGCTCTCTTCATCCGGCGAAATAGCCCCCACGGTATGAATGCGGCTAACCAGATTGTCGAAGACAACTCCAGCAGTACGCACACCCAGATTATTCTCTACGGCAGGGCTGATTTTCACCGTACCGGGTGCGTCATCCTTGTTACCATCTTCGCCCTTGTTGGCAAAAACGGGGACAAGATCCATACCCATTGGGGATTTACCGGGCTTATCCCGGCGGTAATTCGGGTCCATAGGGGCAACCCAGTACAGGGGCTCATCCGCTGCTTTTTCACTGGTAACAGTGCCACTGTCAGAGACTTTGGCTTCCGCAGTACTGATACCGTGCATTTGTGGCAACAGATACTGAACACCGGCACCACCGGCGATAACGCCTGCCAGCAGGGTAACCACAGGTATAAAACGCTTGCTCATAACTTAATCCTCGTTTTGGCTGTGGTTACAGCCCTTGTAAGAAATTCAGTTGGACGTCGATCAACGCCAGATCCCGTTTCAGCTTTTCCTGCTCCAGTGACAAACCCAGCTCTTCCAGCCGAGCCATAATGAAGCGGGAAAAAGCTGCTGTGTTGGACTCGTAGGCCTGCTTAGCCGCTAAAGTCTGATCTTTTGCCAGTGGGATTAAGCGGGTGTCATACAGCCGGATACGCTGCACCAGCAGCTTTTGCTGAGCCAGTGCGGAACGCACCTCTGCCTGCATGCGGCGCAAAAGATCATCCCGCATCGCCTGTGCAGAGGCTTTCTGCTCAACAGCGGCACGATAGCCCTGATCCTGCCGCTGACCAGTAAACAGCGGCAGATCCATGGTGATAAAAACACTCAGCAGATCAGAACGCTTATCGCCATTGGGCAGCTCGCTGTTACGCAAACCGTAGTTCAGATCCAGTTTGTAGGAAGGGGCATAGGCCGACCGGGCGATTTCCTGTTGGTGTTCCTGAAATGAGATCTCATGTCCGGCGGCTTGGACTGCCGGGTGAGCCATCAGACGGTCCAGCGTCGGCTCGGAAGAATTTTTTCCGCTGTTTACCGGAGCATTCTGCGTATTCAACAGGACTTTGACCCGTGTTTTAAGCTCGGCAGAATGGCGTGGGTCCAGCGACAGTGCGCTCTCCCCCAGCCAGCGGCTTAACTGTGCACGTAACTGCTGAATCTGCTGCTCATTAGCGCGCAGCTTCTCCCGCAGGCGATCCTGCTGAAGTTCTGCCTGTAACAGATCCTGACTCTGGCGATTACCCAGCTGAAAGCTGCTCATATCGTTAGAAAGGTTTTGCTTCAGCGCATCCAACTGCTGTTTCAACAGCTGCTCGGCATTCAGGCTGTAAGCCAGCTGATACCAGAGCTGGCGGACGGCATAACGAACCTCCAGCGCTCTTAATGCTTGCTGAGACTGTGACTGGCGGCTCTTTTCAGTAAATGCCTTCCGGGTCTGTTCACGGCTATCCCCCCGGGTAAATGGTTGAGAGAAACCCACACTGAACTGGCTCATGGGGTCCTGATCCAGTCCGATACCTTCCGCCAGATTGTCCATCGGCAGGTTGGCAAACCCGAACTTGAGCATAGGGTCCGGCAGCTGTGACTTCATGGTGCCTTCAGCCAGCCAGCGTGACTGCTGAGCCTGATAGTTAATACGCATCGGGTCCTGCTCAATCGCCAGAGCTTCTGCTGACACCAGATCCTTAACACTGCCCGCAATGGGCGAAACCTGAGCGTGAGCCAATCCGCTGGTCAGCCAAAAGGCCGCCAGCAGTGATGCTTTCAGTGGTGACGTTTTAAAACGCATTGAAATGTCCTGTCGTTTTAAAGCTGTGCTTTTCAAAGCTTTATGGCAGAACGGCCTGTACCACTTTGTTAAGTGGAAAATTGCGTGATCTGAGGGCAAGGCAGGACTGTAAAAGAAAGATCTCATCAGCTCGTCCTGATATAACAGGGGAATAAACCTATGCCGAAAGACGCAATTAGCCCGTTCTGTGTTTATTCCCGCTATAAAAGTGATTAAAAGCGGTTATTACAGACGTGAAAAAGCGAATTCAGGCAGAGATGGGAGGCCGGAAAGGGTTTTCAGGCTGGGATTGAGTGAGAGAAACAGAGACAGAAGCCGACAAAACGGTGGCTTCCTGAGGGTAGTGGAATTCGACAGCAGACAACACAGCGCTACCGGAAACGCACATCGCCAGAATACATTTCAAACGACAATCGTCTGAGTTCTGATGATCAGTATGAGCAGAGGATAACGGTGAATCACTGAGGTTAACCCCGGAATGATCCATGCCGTGGGAAGCGTGATGATCAACGGCTGCTTCATTATGAGTTGCCATTGCCGAGCTGTGATTCATAGAAGCCGAACCATGGTCCATTAATGCAGGATGCAGCACAGAACTCTGAACACCTGATAAAATCAGGCTCAGCATCAGGCTGACAATCATTAATGTGGCAGTTCGGGTTTGAACCATCCGTTTGATTTCCTACAAAAAGAGTCGCAATTAGAGCTTTAAAAACAGTAAGTTGTCAATTCAACTTTGTCTCAGAGCACCTGATTACACAAAGGTTCCCGGTGAGTTGAGTTATTTTTTAAAGGTAGCGTTGGTCGGAAAAGCGCACTGGGCTGCGACCCAATGAAGCCTGTATAGCGAAAGTTACCTGTTAATCTTAAGGATACAGACTTCAATGGGCACAAATCGATTCTAATCGGATCGTCGATTACCAGCCTATCTCGCTATAGTGAGCTGGTAATGTTTTTGAAATTATCGATCAGAGAGTAAAGCCCACCCTCAGGGTCCAGTTTCAGCGACTGTTTACCTTCGAAGGTGGTTAATAGCTGATACTTCCCGCGGAATGACATTTTCCGTTCTGTAGGATTCTCAAGGTAATAGGTTTTACAAACCTGCCATACTTTTTCTGCCAAGGGCTTAAGCTCTTGATGTGTTTCCGGTTCACTGTAAAGCCAAACCTGAACCGTGTCAGGCTCTGGTTCAGCATCTTCGGCTTTTGATCCCTCTTTAAACACAATTTCTAACATATAAGGCCAGCAGTCATTTTCTATTGATTGCACGGCATTCGGAATGTGAGTCGCAGGACATAGCAACAGACTGTGCCAGCCTCGCCCGCTATGAATCTCATTTGCAAAATAGGCTTCCCCCTGATGACTGAATGCGCGATCTATCGCCCCCTGAAGAACATTCATAGCACCATAGTCATTCAATACCTGTATCAACTGCATATGGCGCATATAGAGACCGAGAGCCTGACGCTCTGTGGGCTTGAGACCAGAGCTATGCGGGAGTAGCTGATTAAAAAGCTGATCGTCGTTGATAGCCGTGATAGTAACAGCGGTCTGATCCTTAGGCTGAATCGTGGCACTGTTAAGCTGATCCAAATGAGCCTGATTTTCATGAAGAAAACTCAACAACGTCTTATCGTAGTTTTTGTAATAAGATTCGGTATCTTCATTCCAATATCCAAAAACATAATCACGGATATAGCGGAACTGCTCTCTCAGATCACTGGCTATTAGTTGTCTTTCTAATAGCGGATCGATCGCAGCTTTTATCCAATCGTCACCAAGCTGAATCCAATTACGTAGATCCTCTTCAGCGGTTGTTTTGCTATGGTCCAACTCGTAGCTGTCCAACAATAAGTAATAACGGGCAATTTTATTATTTTCGCGGTAAAGACCTTCGAAATGTTCATAATATTTTGAAAGCTGGCCATCACTGAGCCTTGAACCATCTTTACGTTCAATGACAATCAGAGTGCGCTGAGTTTCATCATAAATGACTAAGTCCACACGCCCAGCCCGGTTCCGAGAACCCTCAAAGCCAGGAAGAGGAACTTCTTTTGTTACGAATGCAGCTGAAAAATTACTGTTCAAAGCATCGTAGGGATACCAAAGTCCCATTTTATCAACCTTTGCTTTGAGCGCCCGCTGCTGACTTCCAGTATCCTGATCGAGTTTTTGATACACCGCCTTGAGCAAAGCTTTAATAAAATAGTCACCCAGCCCATGTCCCTCATTGGGGGTTAACATCCACTCAAGCATGGCGCATTTCTGAGTTTCCGTCATAGAGACATAATCAAGACCATTGCGGGATACCGCCAAACGATTAACGGTTTCGAATGCAGGGTCTAGCTGCATTCGCGTAAGAGCATCAATAAAGTTTTTAGCTGACATACAACGTCCTCTGTTTAAGTTCTCGTTACCGATTCGCTTTAAAATTCACCGCCTGTTCCAGCACGCCTTTATAAACGTGGTCATTGGCCACGGGCGGGAAGCCAAATTTGTGCAGCAGCAGGATCAGATCCATTTTCAGCTGGGCTTTAATATCATCGCGGTTGTTCCAGTCCGGGTACTGGCTGGTATCGTCAACGATGGTTTTCATCGCCTGGGCCAGTTCCAGCATTTTGGCGTCGTCGTAGGTGAAAACGTACTTCTCGCACATGTGTTTTAAGATATGCAGCTGCAGGCAGTGCACAAGGCCCATAAAAAATATGCTGGGTAGTTTACTGGATTAAGCCGCAGATGGGGTGATATGCGGCTTAAATTTTCACTATTCAACAAGCGGTTACTGCTTTAACGCTTAGGTTTTTGTGGTGGGCTTTTTTGTGTTGCCGAAGGCTTATAATGCTCAGTCAGCAGTTGAATCATGTTGTTTCTGTGGCGGCGGATATGGAAAGCCGTGAGACCGTTTTTCATATCTGGAGCTGCCTTAAAAAGCTCTCTTAGTTTCAGCGAATCAAAACCGTTTTTTTTCAGAAAATCGATCTCTTTTTTTGCAACATCCTGATTGCCGTAGCTGGAGTTTTCCCCTGGGCTCAACAGCACCAGATTGCCAAAACTGTCGAGGATATGTCTTTTTAACTGCCGATTATTTTCATCATGTTGGGCATGGACATGCTCGACCGAATTTTTGGAACGAATCCGGTAAGCGTTAAATTTATCCGCCTCTTTACCATCCGGCCGGCCCTCGCTGTTTTTCAGTTTCTTCCAAAGCAGGGATTCCAGCTTATAAAACCAGTAATGCTCAAACCGGACGCCAAGAGCCTGCAGAAAATAGGGCTTCTTTTTCTCCCATACCTCTAACGGCAAAGATGCTTGCACGTCAGGGGCTGGGCTGGCCTGTGCAAAGCTGGCCTCTTTCTGCGTCAGGGTGGTCAATGAGAGTTGATTGTCCAGAGTTTCCAGCAGCTGGATGCTGTTATTGAAAGCCTGGCTGCCAAGGCTGCACTCTAATGGTTTTGCTTGCTGTATCAGGCGGGCGATAAAGGGCGTTAGCCAGTATTGGGCGCTTTGTTCGCCGGTGTAGTAACGCACGCTCTGTAACTGGCTTAGGGCATTCACCGTTACCGATTCCCGGCTGAAACTACCCGAAACGGAGGGGGGTACGGTGCTGAGCACCAATTCGCCCTCTTTACCATCGGCCAGTAGTTCCCGCTTGATGACCTGATCGTCAAAATGAAAGCGTACCTGCCAGAGAGTTTCAAAAAAGGCTTTCACCTGAGCTTCTGTGGCATTTTTCTCAAAGTGTTCAAAGCTTTTCAGCAGGTTTTTGCTGTGCAGGCGGTGGTCAATATCACCCTGCAGAATAGCGGACAATTGGTCTCCTTCAGCAGTTCCCTGTACCGTTTTCTCCTGGGAAATTTGCTCAAGTACCTTATAAACCCGTAAAGCGTGGAGCAACAGCAAGGGAAAGCCGATGATTGACCGGCATTGCAAGGTATCGTCATCATCCGGTTTTGCAGTTCCTTTGATGTTCTGACCTTTGCTGTCGTCAGGCTGTGAGGAAGAGATCGCCGCCAGTTGTGCAATGGTTAGGCCTTCCGGCTTATTGCTGGAATGCCCCTGCCCTTTCGGCTCAGTCTCACTGTGTTCAGCCGGTGTTAAACGAAACCGTTCCGGGTCGTAGGTTGCAAAATCTTTATAGCCAACCTGCGCCCATTGCGTGCCCTGAAACCGACGTTTCACATTGCGTTCAAAATACTGACTCATCGGTTGGCAGCAGAGCCAGATCGCTTCGTATTCTGATTTTTGGCTATGAATTTTCTTCAGCAGTTGGGCCTTTAGAATATCACTGGCCTCCAGCTGCACCCCAGCGGTGTTCATGGTGGTAAACAGGCGGTTAAGATCTAAACCTGCAGGAACGATATTGTTGACCCAGCAAACCTTCTTATAGATATAGTCTGCCAATTCCTTCCGGCTGGGTGGCGTTAGGGACTTGTCATTGCGGCTATTGTCCGTGCAGTTGGCTTCAGCTTTATCGTCGGACAGCTCTTTAATTCGGCTGCTGAGTACCTTCAGACCGACATTCAGATGCTTCAGGTAAGGATCGGCATAATCGATTGCTGCCTCCTCCTTAGTGTCAAAAACAAACTGCTGAAACAGCCTCTGAACCTGATCCCGGACAGCAAATCGTAAACGGGGATGATCCTCACGCTTCTCAACAAAAGGGATATCCACTATCGGGTGTGCGACATCCTGTTTGGCAAGGGCGATAGCGATCAGCATCAGGGTGGTGGTGCGTTGCTGGCCATCAATCAGTTCGTAACAGTGGGCATCCGGAGCTGCCTGATTTTCCTCTGCGCTTCGGGCAGACAATACCGTACCGATAAAATACTCGCCTTCCCTGTGCCTGCAGGCGTTGCAGATATCATCAAACAGTTTGCTGATATCCTCTTTCTGCCAGACATAGGGGCGCTGATAGCTTGGGATGATAAAACTGAGTTTTTCGTCATTTACCTGTTGCAGAGTCAGCAACTCACTCTGCAGGGTATGGCTGTTCGCGTCGCTCACTGGTTTACCTCCTTGCTTTCCAAAGGCAGATCCCGGATGTGCTTATCGAACGCCTGTGCAAAATTATTGGCATAAGCTTGAGCATCTTTTCCATCTAAGACGGTCAGTTTAAAATGCTCTGCAACCTTGGCAATAAAACGTCTTTTTACGCTGTTCTCCGGCACATGTTTACCTGAAGCATCTGTTTTTGAGCCTAAGCCTGTAGCGTCCACCTCAAGGACAAAGCTATCGAGCATGGCAAACAGTTGCATCGGCGTGAAGCAGACGCAGATCCAATCCAGAACTGGTGTTTCAGCGATAAAACTGGGGATACTGCTCTCTTTAACGGCCACCTTATTCGTCACTCTTCGGGAGTAAATCACCCGAAACAGTTTTTTGGCGGCCACCTCAAGCTGGTTATCGCTAAACTGGCTGATATAGAGCAGCAGGGCGGTGACATAGAGGGGCTTTATAAAACCACAGCCCTCAACGTCGAGAATCAGCTTACGGTAGAAGTCGTAAAAGCCCGTTTGATTCGGTGCCGGGCCGATGGGCGTTTCAACCAGATAACGATTTTTTAGCTGTGTGAAATAATCGAGATAATTCAGGGTGTTCCAACCGGCATTCAGGGGTTGGCGCAGATCGTAATATTGCCCGCTGGCTGTGGGTTTTACTGCGCCTGCCGGGTTAAGACGCGCCAGATTGGCAAAACCGATATCGCCGCTCTTGTCATCTTGTTGCACAATAGACGAAGTCTTGTCTGCTAACTCATCAACAATGGCGTCGCGAATCGCTCTCGGATTTCTGACCGAAGGATAGCTACTACCCCGAATCTGTTTCCAGAAACGCCCTTTCAGTACCAATTGAATCAGGTACGGCAGTTCCTGCAAGGCTTCCCATTTTTTCGCAGCGTCGTTTACATCGCCGAGTGCTTTGTTTTGACCCTCTGGTGACCGTTGTGCGATAGCCCGTAGGTGATGCGCCTTGATAATTTCATGCCCTTTCAGGCGCACACTATCGGTATTGTGGGTCTCGAAAAAATGATAGGCCTGATCCGGGTTGTCGGTTATCACCAGCGTGAACTGCAGCTTGTCAAAGTCGATCAGTCCAGCCCATTCGTTTCTGTTTTGGTGTAACCAAGCAAGATTCCGGCGAATATGCGCCTGGCTCAGTGGTGACGTAAAACGAAGCTCCGGCTGTGGCTGCTGTACCTTTTCGTTTTCCAGCTTCAGATGTGCCATCAGCGCTAATGAGGTGACCCTTTGCTGGCCATCGATGATGTCCAGGTGCTCATCATTCTGATGCAGAATAAGACTACCCAAATAGTAAGGCACGGTCGGTTCAGAGTTCGCCGGATTTTGGTTGAGATGCTCCCGGATACTGTCTATCAGCTGTTGCAGCTGTTTCTCTTTCCACTCATAAGCCCGCTGATACTCCGGGATACGGAGTGTTCCGCTGAGAGTTGAACTCTGCTTGATATCGGGTGAGCGACAAAAAATTGGGGATTGGGAATCTTGTGTTGTCGGTAATGCAAACAGTTGCGCTACGCTACAAACGGCAACCTGAACGGCCATTGGGTATCCTTACCTGATCGATTTACTTAATGCTGCCATCATAAGATTCTGATAATACATATATTTTTAATGGGGTTCACTGCCACCTTTAACTTATGTCTCATCTGAGGTGATGAAAGCAAATAGCATTGGTCCAACGAAAAAGCCCGTAATCCTGATTGCTCAGAGTTACGGGCTTTTAAATTTGGTAGACATGACTGGATTCGAACCAGCGACCCCCACCATGTCAATGTTGGTGGGTGTGAAAAATCAAAAACTTCGAAAATATATATCATTGATTTGTAAGGTAATATTATTCATATGAATGCTCAATAAGTTAATTGTCTGACAATTGAGACCACTTTTTTGGTCACATAAGTGATGAATTTTATGGCTCATAATTTGACCACTATTTTATATTTTTCATCATGATTGGAATTAACTCGATAATCCATCTGAGTCAATAGATTCCAAAAAAGCTTCAAGGGCCTGATGAGATCATTCTAACGATATTGAAGCTGCTCAATCCTGCAGCTGATTAAAGTTCAGAATGATCTTTTGTTCGCTGGCAGGGTTCAGGTACCAACTCTTTTTCAGGCTACCGGATGAGTTTACAAAATCGACAAACTCAGGATACGCCGACACCAGATCTACCTTCTCCACCGGATGATCCCAGAGCGCCGGTAGCTCAAGCGCCCAAGGCATACCATTAGCGGTGACAAAGGTGCTCAGCGGGTAGCTTGAGCTGTCGTCATGGGTCGCCAGCAGACTGTGATCGAATCTTGCACTCACCGCTTTATTTTTCAGATGTACTTCCAACCCACGACCCGGCTGATAATTCAGACCGTGATAGGTATTCGGTGTGGCAAAAATAAAGGGGTTAAGGACATTCATCGGTGCCTGTGACGGATCAACGGGATTCACCAAAGGAGCTGAGATATAAAAAGTCAGCTGATTGGTTTCGTCGCAACCCTTTTCAGAGCGGTAGAAAGTACATCCGCTGATGGGATTTACCTGATCCCAGAGATTCTCGCTGACCACCAGTACAGCGTCATCACTGTCGGCATTCGTTTCCAGTGCCGGGCTGGTTTGTGAGATTCCATTCAGCTCAAAACGCATGGCAGAGGTATTGATGTTGCCTGTAGCGATACCGTCCAGTTGAATAGCAAAGCCGTTTTTATAACCAGCACCGACAGCCAGTACTCGCCCTTCAACCGCATAGCGGGTCACCATGCCCTCATTCAGATAGCGGTAGGTGCGATAAGCCACAACCACATCATTCATGTCGTAATCACCCAGCTTCGGCCATTTGTCTTCATAGGCAAGCGTGGTGTATTCGTTACTGCCGGGATAAACAATGATGGACGTTCCCTGCTCGGTTACCACGACCTGAAAGTCTTCCACTTCACCATCAGAAACACCGCCGGTTGGGCCAATACCCTGACTGGAAGAGTAACGGGCACGAACCCAGGTCTGGCCTAGCACCGCATCTGCAGGCACATCCACCGCCACAATATTGGCACCATCTACCAAAGCCTGATCGATAACCGCATGATCGCTGTTATCAAACTGACCGTTCTGATCCCAATCTGCCCAGACATTCAGATAACCGGCACCGGTTGCTTCCACCTGCACCACCGCATCAAGCGACTGTTCAAAACCGGTAATCTGGCTGACACCGTTATCATCACCACCAGCGGAAACACCCAGATAGAGATCCTCGGAGATCATGTGTCGGGCACCGTTGCTTTCCAGTGTGGTGCCATAACTGTCCGGAGCATCACCAAAATCGATGGTGGATTGCTCACTGATCAGAGTTGCCGTGGCACAACGGGCACCGTCATTTTGGGAGGACTGAGGGCCATTAGCGAAAAACTCTGCAGTAGGATTATTTTCTGAAACATCGATACGGAAGATATAACCATCGGCATTTCGGCTGATATAAAGCGTACCCTGATCATCAAAATAGGAAGCGCCAAACACACCAGTCACACCGACATTGCTGAGTTTTACTGAACTGCCGGTTTCTGCCCCAATACGATGCAGATTGCCCTGCTTATCTACCGCGTACAGGTAGTTATTGATCGGATGGCTGGCAAAGTCATAGATTGCAAGGCTCAGGCTTGAGCCATCTCTGATACGGCTGATAACGCCATAATCCGGCGATTGGCTGTCCAGACTGACTTTGTAGAGACCATAGCTCGCCCCCGGACGATAGAAGTAATAAACGTTCTCAGTGACCGCCATATCCCCCACGTAAAAACTGGTCGCCGGCATGCCGCTGAGATTCAGGTTTTCAATACTGTAATCGTTATGAATCCGCACCAGATTTTTATACTGATTACTGAAACCGTACAGATAGTTATCGTGCAGGTTAAAGGCGATCGCATTCAGGGTACTGGAGGTGCCGAGATCACTGGCCAGTGTCTGGGTGTAGCCTGTCGCCAGATCAACACTGTAGAGCTTGGCCGGTGAACCCTGCATCAGAAAGCCATGGGTTGGGCAGGAATCAAACGCAGCGCCATTAGCTTGCCCCGAGAGAGCCAGCAGGGCACAACAACCCGCCAGTGCCCCGACTCTCTTGAGCTGAGTTCTCAGGCTCATTTTATGCTCCCCGGTCTTGGAACTGAGGGGCTTCTGATCATAGGGATAGATAGTCATAGGTCACCTCCTCAATCCTGAACCTGCCAGACAGTACCTTCAGCCACAGACCAGCTGTAACTCATAGGTTGTGTCATATCGGATCTCTGCCAGATCTCCATCACCAGCGCCTGCTGATGTGCCGCCATATTCAGTACCAGATCCAACCGGCCACTACTGAGTGCCGCACGGGACACGCAGTTATTGCGGTCTATAGCTCCAGCGGATGTTGGATGACAGATATTGACGATGGTGGATTCCGTTGCCAATGCTGGCAGAGCAACCTGAATCGTCAGATCGTATTGGCTGTCGAAGCCAAAGCCCTGATCAGCGATCAGCTCCGCAGTCGACACACTCACCGTGGGTTCGGCATTACCGATGATACTGTTGCCGGAACCGTTGTTTGAGCTGTTATTTGTACCAGCTGCTGCATCGTCTGCTGGCGGTGGCTCAGTACAGGCGATCAGGTTGAGACAGCCCAGAATTAAAAGTGCCAGATAAGTTTTCATGGTCTTATCCTCCGGTTTCCCGTTTCGCTTTTTCCGGCACCGCTTTCGTGCCGGATTATTCAGGGCGTGACTCACACTCTTTCAAAGCCTTCCCTACCTGGTGGCGCTTAGCCAGACTCGGCCAGACCCCTTTAAACCACAGTTTTGTACTCTTCAATGCCCTCGTACATCATCTCCATCAGCCCGGAGCCAAGGTCATACCGAGTTGTTTGATGGAAGCAACTCAGCAGCTGCTGCGGATCTCCCAGGGATACCTGAATATCACCGGCTTTTTTACCGGCAAAAGTGACAGGAACCTCATAACCCACAATCGAGAACAGGGTTTTGGCCAGATCTTTGATTGAGCTTGCGCGTCCGGTGCAGATATTGAAGACAGGAGCGCGCACACTGGCGAGATCCATCGCTTTACAGAGATAAGCCACCACATCTTTCACATACACAAAGTCGCGGATCTGAGAACCATCGCCATAAATCGTGATGCCGTTATGCTGGCGGATACGATCGGCAAAAATCGAGATCACACCGCTGTAAGGAGAGCTTGGGTCCTGACGGGGGCCAAATACATTAAAGAAACGGAAGCCAAGGGTCGGTACATTATGAATACGGCCAGCGACCTGAGCCTGTAGCTCACAGGACAGTTTATCGACCCCGTATGCGGTCAGCGGGCGCAGCTGGCTGCTTTCCGCCAGAGGCATCGCAGCGTTATCGCCGTAAACCGCTGCTGATGAGGCATAGACCATAGGGACTTTTCGGCTCTGACGGGCACTGCATTCCAGTAGATTCACCGTGCCACTCTGGTTGATGGTGTGACACTCTTTCCACGCCTCGTTAGCGCGAACCACGGATGCCACCGCTGCCAGATGGTAGCAACCATCTACCCGTGACATGAGTTCGTTCACCAGCAGAGTGTCATTGATATCACCAACATAGAGTTTGGCTTTGGCATTCAGATTTTCATGCTTACCGGTGGACATGTTATCCAGCACGACCACCTCATGCCCCAGATCGATAAGCGCATCACACAGATGTGAACCGATAAAACCGCAACCGCCTGTAACCAGATACTTAGCCATGATGGCCTCCCCGGACTTGCGTCCCTTTCGTGGAATTTACCGGGGTTGTTTCAAGCTCTGTGCCAGCCTGAAATTCTCTATTAAATACAGTCAGTTATCTTCGCCAAAACGACCAATTTTGCATTTTAAAAATCGTTTTTTCAGACATTAAAACCCGTCTGTCGCATCTCGTTGCATTACGCGAATGGCACTGCCTTTGCTCTTACCCCTGTATCCATTGCGAACTGCAAAAACGCAAAACTGCGAAACCGCAGGAGGTATGACCATGAAAGCGATCGTACTCTTTCTTGATAGCCGGGGTATGGGCGGGATTGAAACCCACGTACTTAATCTGGCTAAAGCGCTGGCAGAAAGAACCCTGCCGGTTAAAGTCGTGTTCTGGAAAAGCTATGACGGCTCAGAGCATCCTTTGTGGCGTGATTTGGTTAAGGCTGATATTCCCGTTTACAGCGCAGAGGGAAAAATTCGCCAGCTGTTCCGGCTGATCCCACAGGGATCTCTGGTACACAGCCACGGCTATAAGGGCAATCTGATCAATAAGATGTTCAGCCTGCCGGGCAAATGGACAGCGCTGCCTACCCATCATAACGGTGATACCGGCTCCGGTCGGCTGAAGTGCTATGTTCAGGCGGATGAATTGACCTCCCGCTGGTTCTCACCGCTTTCGGTCAGCGCCGAGATACATCAGCGTATCGCGGGCAAAGGGATGTTGATCCCTAATTTTGTCGAACTGAAATCACAGGAGAGCCTGTTTCAGAGCCACCGGATCGCTTCCAGCGAGCAGGTCGCCTTTGTGGGACGACTCAGTCCTGAAAAAGGCCCTGAGACTTTCTGTCAGCTGGCAAACCGACTGAACGATTCCATGGCGGCAGAGAGCCGTGCTTACTTCCATCTCTATGGGGATGGCCCCCTCTATAACGAGTTGTCAGAGCGCTATCAGCAATGCCATTTTCACGGCCAGCAGGTGATGGCCGATCACTGGCACCGTATTGGCGTGCTCTGTATCACCTCGCAATATGAAGGCTTGCCACTGGCTGCTCTGGAAGCGATGTCTCAGGGAATACCGGTCTGCAGCTTCGCCCTTGGGGATCTGCCGGAACTGATTGTCCATGGCGAAAATGGCTGGATTGTCCCTCAGGGCGATATCGAAGCAATGGCATGCTGCCTTGATCAATGGCTGAGGATGACACCCCAGCAACGTCAGCAGATGGCTTTAAACGCCTATCAGACCATCCAACACCATTACAGCGTACAGGCGGTTGTTCCCCGGATTATCGAGCATTACCTGCACTTAGCGGCCTAGGCCGCTTTTTTTTAACTGGCTCGATCCTTTACCCTTTTTCCACAAGCCACAAGCCACAAACCTCAAACCTCAAACTTCAAAACCCAGACACTAAAAAAGGCCAGCTGGCCTTTTTTAGTTTTTTGCTTTTCATTTTTAGGTACTGGTGTTTAGTGATTGATGATCCCTTCCGTTAAGGATCAGCAGCTCTGCCCCCGAATAATATGTGCTGCCAGCGCTTTCAGATTGCGGGATGTTGGCAGCTGATAACAAGCCTTGGTGTAAGCACCAATCGCTTTCCAGTAGCCATCTTTCTGCTCCTGCCAGGCTTCTGCCCAGGCCAGCGCCAGACGGGCTCGAGCCGGAGCCACGCAGGCTGGGTTTAGCGCTACCATCGCAGGCTGAAAACGATCCAGAATCAGCTCAAAGCTGTTCAGGCGACGCTCCACATTGCGTGAGATCGAGTTCTGCCGCACCAGATAGCCCATCAGGCTCGGCTTAATCGCCAGAAAATCCCCCGCATTCAGCAAACGCAGCCACAGATCCCAGTCACTGGCAGAATGCAGGTTTTCATCAAAGCCCTGTGCATTCTGCAAGGCATCGGTTCGCACCATCACGGTAGAAGTTCCAATCACATTCTCTTCATAGACACTGGTTTTTAACGCGCCTGTCAGACGCAAACACTGCTCTTCATCCTGCAGCAGGCGATTAAAACGCGGCCAGAAAGTAAAGCAGCGTCCCAGATCCTCATCGGATTCTGAAAAGTGATCGTAATCGGTAAAGCTCAGCACCAGATCCGGCTGACTTTTGTGATAAGCCAGCTGTAATCTCAGTTTGTCGTCATACCAGTAATCATCCGCATCCAGAAAAGCCACATATTCACCCCGAGCCTCGGCAATCGCCAGATTACGGGCGGCTGATACGCCTTTATGTTCACCCTTCAGAATTCGGATACGCTCATTGTGAGCCGCCTGATGAGCCAGCCATTCGCCACTGCCATCATTGGAGCCGTCATCCACAATCAGCAGTTCCAGATCGACGTTCTGACTCAGCACGCTGGCGATCGCCATCGGCAGATAATCCAGACAATTATAAGTCGGCATAATCACACTGACATCACATGTTGCCTGCTGGGTTTCGTTCTCAATTGGCTTGGTCATCTGATTTTTGTTTTTCATGATCGTTACTCCCGCTGCCCTTCAGCTGGCATCCCTCTTCCTTTCTCTAACCATCCTTCAGAAGCCTGCTGACCGGGCTTGTTGCGTTTTGGCTTTGGCATCTCACTTGCAGATACCCCTTTGAATCACTGCGATTGCTGACGTTTCGCAAAGTGCAACTCAAAGGCCTTTCTTCTTGCTGCTGACCTTTGAAATGCATCAGCCATGCCAAAACAAGATCGGTTTTTCCGGTCTGGCGAGGAGACCACCATGAAAAAGATTGCTTATCTCACCACTGCTTTTCCTGTGCTATCGGAAACCTTTATTGGTAATGAAATCAGAGCAATGCGGGCTTTAGGCCATGAGATTGTTGTCGCCAGCTTTGAGCGACTGGATGGCCCCGCTCAACCGGAGGATCAGCATCTTGCAGAAGAACTGGTACTGCTGAAAGAGGTTCCCGTTGCCAAGGTGATCTGGCAGCTGTCGGCCAGCCCTGCGCGTTTGCAATATGCGATGAGCTTTATCAACCAGCAAAAAGGGCTGCCCCGCCGTTCACTGCTCTGGTACGCCGCCCGAATGGCTGCCTTAGTGGAGCAAACCGGTTGCGAACATATTCATGCCCATTTCGGTTTGGCTTCAGCGGCTACCGCCATCGCTGCAGCCCGTCTGGCAGGTGTCAGCGCCTCCTTTACCTGCCACGGTTACGATATCTATCGCTCTCCGGCAGATCTGCCAGCCAAATTGCAGGCGGCTGATTTTGCGGTTGCCGTTTGCGATGAGATGCAGCAGGACATGCGCAATCTGATGCCCACGGCGGATATCCGTCGCATCCGCTGCGGTATCGACCCTGAACAGTTCTCAAGCCAGACCCCCAACCTCTACAACCAGAACCGCCTGCTCTATCTGGGTCGCCTCTCTGAAACCAAAGGCGTGGATGTTCTGCTCCATGCACTGGCCAACATCCCTGCCCGGGAACGGCCAAAGCTGGATATCGTCGGTGACGGTCCGTTAAAACTGGAGCTGCTGATCCGCATGATACGTCTGGATCTGGTGGGCTTTGTGCATTTTCTGGGAGCCAAACCCCAAAGCTGGTTTGCGGAAAACCACCATCACTACACCGCTCTGGCTGCCCCCTTTGTCGTAACCCCCCAAGGGGTGAAAGACACCGGTCCACTGGTGATTAAAGAAGCGCTGGCACTGAAACTCCCTGTGATCACCACCGACATTAAAGCTTGTCGCGAAATGCTCACCGACCAGTTTGGTCAAAAACTCCCCGTGGGTGACATGGTGAAAAGTGGCGATAAATTCGCGCTGGCTGCCAGCATTCTTAAATTCACTCAGCTACCTCCGGGTCTGCTTCAACAGATGGTCGAACAGGGTCGGGAGCACCTTTTAGCCCACTTTAAGATCAGCGATCAGGCAAAACAGCTCTCATCAGCCATTAACAGCTGCCGCGAGGTGACCTCCCATGCTGAGCTTGAATCTTAAACAGCGATTAAATCCCCATACGGTGCTGCGGCTTTCACAGCGCATCGGCGCCCTCTCAGGCAAATGGCAAAACAGCCCTGTGGTTCGTCAGCAGGCCTGTTACGCCATCGGTATTATCGGCATGAAGGCAGTAGCATTTTTGCTGCTGCCCTTTGTCACCCTTCAGCTGGGCGTGGTGGAATTTGCCCGGCTGGAGACACTGCTGGCTTTAGTCAATGGCGCAACAGTGATTGTCGGCTGTGGCTTAGTGAATAACCTCTACCGTGAGGCGGGACTTGCCGAGGATGACGAAAGCCGTAAAAAAGCTTCTGCCACTACAACCGGCACAGCGCTTACTTTGGCTGTGATCAGCTTTCTGCTGCTTGCAGGTAACAGCATCTGGTTACTGCCGGTCATCAACCAATATTGGGCGGTGTCTCAGCTGGAGTTTCTGCTGTTAAGCCTGCTGATCAGCTCAGAAGGGGTTCTGGCGGTGCCGCTGGCATGGCTGCGAATGCGGGAAGAAGCCCTTCGCTTTTTGCAACTCACCCTTGGCCGCACACTACTCTATGCCCTGTTGGCGGTGGTTCTGCTGCAACAGGGGTACGGTCTTATGGGCGTTCTGACGGCTTCTCTGGTTGCGGTACTCCTGCAGGTGACAGGACTGCTCTGGCTTCAGATCAAAGATGCCGGTATCCGGATTCAGGTCAAAAGCCTCACCCGACAGATACGCTTCGGGATGCCTTTTGTGATCAGTGGCCTTGCGATGTACGCCACCCAAGGGTTGGATATTCTGCTGCTGTCCCAATCGGCAGATGCTACAACCCTTGCAGCCTATGTACTGGCGGTAAAGTTCTTTCTGTTGGCAGCACTTCTCAGCCAACCCTTTCAGCTGTGGTGGTATCCAAGACGCATTGCGCTACTGAAGCAGGAGGACGGCCTGAATAAAGCCGCTTCCGGCGCTATGGCCGGAGCCATTATCGCCAGTGTACTGGGGCTTGGTGTTGTGGTTGCTGCTCCTCTGGTGACTCCACTGCTGTTTTCTCCGGAACTGCAATCTCTGCATCAGTTTCTGCCCTGGCTGATTCTGGCGGGCATCTTTAAACAATGGGGAGCCCTGTTTAACCTTGGCTGTTTCGCTACCGAACGTAGTGAGATCCAGATGCTGATCGAACTGGTCACCGGTGCCCTTTGTTTGCTGGCCCTGCCTTTTGCCATCGATTACGGTGCTGCTTCAGGCTACGGTGCGGCAGCCGGTGCGGTCTCAGTTCTGCTGGTCAGTCAGGTGCTGCGCCTGATCGCCTATCTGCTGATCAGCCAGCGGCTGTTAAAACTGCCCTATCAGAAACAACACCTGATCTACGCTCTGATTCCCTGCCTTCTGATCGTCGCTCAAAGCCTGCTTTTGGCTTTCAACCTGATCCCTGCGCACAGTCTCATTTTGCAACTGGCCTGGTTACTGCTTTGTATGCTGGTGAGTCTGATCATCTGTCATCGGGTACTGCTGAAAACCGATGGTGGCCTGCTCAGAAAGAGCTGATCCGACCTAAGCAAGTTTGAATAGGCAGGTTTGAAAAGGAGAAAGGCGATGTTACAGACACTCAATCAGATGCTGATGCCGCTGGGCCTGTGTGTGGTGATGACACTGGCCTGGTGGTTTGCCCCGCACCCGTTGCTGATTCTGCCGCTGGCGTTACTGCCACTCTTGGGCTGGATGGCGATGCGCCTTGTGATCTGGATCTGCCTCGGCTTTATCATCTTCTCCTTTTTCCGGATTCATGAAGCCTTTCCGGTGCTTTACCCCTTTAAGATTCCTCAGCTGCTGGCACTGGGGGCTTTGGGCGTGACCGCATGGCACCTTGCCATCACCAAAGAGATTAAAATTTTCTGGAACAGCCACTTCACCGGCATGGCGGTGTTTTTTGCCCTGACGACAGTGGGTGTTCTCTTTGCCAGTAACCGTCCGGAAGCGATTGCAGCCTGGACCGGTAACTTCGTCAAAATCGGCATCATGATGCTGATTATCGCCTGGCTGCCAAAGTGCAAACGGGACTTTGCAATCTGCAACTGGAGCATTTTACTGGCGGGCATCCTGATCGCTCTGGTTGCCCTGAATAACAAGATGAACGGTATCGGACTGGTCGAAGGCACCCGGGTGACCATCAGCCGTGATATGGGTTCTATGCTGGGTGACCCTAACGATCTGGCGCTGGTGCTGCTCTTCCCGACCAGTTTCTCTCTGGCACTTTTCTTTGCCCCTGTGACTGCCAAGCTGCCACGTTTTTTCGCCTTAATCGGCTACTTCATTATCGTCTCCGCCATTATCGCCACCCAAAGCCGGGGTGGTTTGCTGGGCATTCTGGCGGTAACCGGTGTTTTTGCCTGGCAGAAAGTGGAAAACAAAGCGCTGCTGGTTATGGCCGGTGGCGCTGCGGCCAGTTTGCTGCTGGTGCTGGCGGGGATTTCAGATCGCTCATCCGGTGGTGCCGCTGAAGACGGCATCGACGCTTCTGCCATGGGGCGCATCTATGCCTGGCAGGCCGCGTGGAATATGGCCTTAAGCAATCCTTTAAGTGGCGTTGGCCTGAACAACTTCTACTACAACTACTTCTTCTACAGCCCCCACTGGGACGGTAAAAACCACGCGGTACACAGTACCTGGCTCGGTGTGCTGGCAGAAACAGGCTTTGTCGGTTTTATCGCCTTTGTCACCGTGGTGGTACGCCTGCTGAAAAATAATATTAAACAAGCAATGGGCGTTAACGACCTCTTTGCCCGCGCCAAAAGAGCCGAGGTTATCGTGAGTAAATACCATCATCCCGGCCTTGAGCACCGCCATGATCGTCTGAAAAAGAAAGAACCGATTCTGCCCGCCGCCATGGTCGTTAGCGCGCAGGCAACACTGGCCGGTGTGGTGGGCTTTATGATCTCCGGCACCTTTCTCACTCAGGGCTTTACCTGGCCGATCTATATCCTGTTTGCACTCAGCATGGCGGTCAGCCACAACCTGCAGCCTTTGATGCAATCTGCAAATGGCATGCTTGATGCACTAACTGAAGACAGTGAAGCAAATGGGGCGACAGAAACTCATGCCAACGTCTCCCCGGATGCAAACCAGTTAATTCAGAATCATTAAATCCAGAGTCCGTCAGAACAGCGCTAAGGCTCACAGCTATCAGCAACAACGATTGCTGAGCCGCCGTTCCGGCCAAGGAGGTTCCCATGTCTCAAGCGATCAACCAACTCAAGCAGTGGGCTAAAAACAGCCCTAATCCGGTTGCCAGAGCGATTCGCAACAACTGGGTACGACTGAACACGCTGGAATTGCCCTCGATTCCTGTGTTGCACAAAGGCATCTATATGGCTCACAAGGTGGTGGTAAACCTGCTCCAGAGCCTGTCCCGCCGCCTTTACTGGTCTCCGGTCTTTAAAAGCCAGATTACCGGTGGCAAAAAGCTCTTTCTCTACTCCGGTATGCCGCAGGTGCTGCAGCCCCTGAGTATTCAGATGGGTGAAGGTTGTCGGGTGTCCGGTATCAGTACCTTCTCCGGCCGCTGGTGCAGCTTAGAGCGCCCCCAGCTGATTGTCGGTGATAACGTCGATATCGGCTGGCAAACCAGCATTGCCGTGGCTACAGAGGTAATTCTGGAAGATAACGTGCGTATGGCTGGCCGTGCATTTCTGGCGGGCTATCCCGGCCACCCGCTGGATGCCGACGCCCGTGCCGCAGGCGCGCCGGATACCGAGGATCAGATCGGTAAGATCCATCTGAAGAAAAATGTCTGGCTGGGAACCGGTGTCACCATCCTGCCCGGCGTCACCATCGGGGAAAATACCATTGTCGGCGCGGGCAGCGTGGTCACCAAAGATCTGCCTGCCAATGTGATCGCCGCCGGAAATCCCGCCAAAATCGTGCGCAAACTGCTGCCGGATGATTGCCCGGAAAGCCTGAGCCGCAAGCCGATTGCGATGAAACATCATCAGGATACGGAAAACGCTGCCTGATCGGGTTCTAGCGCGTTCCAGCAGAGCGTTACCCCCTTTTCTATCTGTTTTTTGTCTAAATTTTGTTGCCCGCCAAACCGGCGGGACGGGAGGCTATTATGCGTTGGATCGTCTTTGGTGAAGACTGGGGCAGTCATCCCAGCAGCACGCAACACCTGTTTAAACGCATCGCGGCAGAGGACGAAGTGATCTGGATTAACTCTCTGGGGTTACGATCACCCAAACTGAACCGCCATGATTTCGCCCGGGCTTATCGCAAAGGCAAAGCGATGCTGACTTCGGGGGCAGCTATCGCTAAACCTGTTCAACAACAGAATGCAGCCGGGCAGATTGAGCCATCACACCTGATTGATCCTAAAGTGATCCCATTTTTCGGCAGTCAGTTGGTGCGTCAGTTCAACCGTTATCAGCTGAAAAAACAGATCTGCAGCCTGATCAACGATGATCAACCGACAGTGCTCTGGATCTCCCTGCCGAGTGCGGCGGATCTGATCGGCCATTGTGGCGAAGATTTCTCCATCTATTACTGCGGTGATGATTTCGCCTCTTTGGCTGGTGTTGATCACGCTGTGATCAGCCGGATGGAAGCTCAGTTAGCCGAACGCTGTGACCTGATACTGACCGCCAGTACCCGTCTGGCAGAGAAATTCCCAATGGGTAAAACCCGTGCTCTGGAACACGGTGTTGATTTTGATCTCTTCAGCCAACCCACTGAAAAACCAGAAGAATTTCCCATGGGAAAAACAATGGGCTTTTACGGCCAACTGGCCGACTGGGTGGATATTCAGCTGCTGAAACAGATCAGCCAACGCTTTCCCGATTGGACGCTGATGCTGATCGGCGCAGTACATACGGAGACACAGGATCTGCTGCAACAGCCTAATGTGATCTGGCTGGATGCAATTCCTCATCAGCAGCTGGCGGCTTACTGTCAGCATTGGGATATCGCCCTGCTGCCCTTCCGGGAGTGTGAGCAAATTACCCACTGCAATCCGCTCAAGCTGAAAGAGTATCTGGCCACTGGCACCGAGATCGTCTCACTGCGTTTCCCTGCTGCAGAACGCTATCAGCATCTGGTGCATCTGGCGGATAACGCCGGTCACTTTATTCAGCTGCTGGATCAGGTGGTGAGCGCAGAGTCATTACAGCCTCAGCAAGCTGCCTCCGCTTCCGAGCAGCGCCAACAGGCGGTAGAACCGGAAAGCTGGGAGCATAAAACCCGGGTGATCCGTCAGCTGATTCGTGCCCGTAGTGGCTTTCTGGCCAGCCAGAGTTCGGGGCACGCAAGCCCCGTGCAACCTATAACAGCCGAGCAATCTATGACAACCTCCCAAGCTATGGCCTTTGAACCTGCCTCCCGTGGAGCCCACCGTGGCTAACAGTAAGCGGCAGCTGCCGGACAGCCTGAATATCTGGCTGCAGCTATTAGGCCGTATTCTAATGGGAATGTTACTGCTGGCGGGGCTAATGCTACTGATGTCTGCCCCACCCCTAGCTGACGACACCAGATCATCCGTTGATTCAAACGAGCTGGGGTTAACCCTGTCACAGGGGGCGGCCAAGCAACACTGGCGTTTTGATAAGGGGGTTGATCCGGGATTACAGCTCAAAATTCAGGGCGTGAACACCCGTGCTGAGGCGGCACGCTTACTGATCCGTATCGACTCACGGCGCTCGTCCAACTATTTCACCCGCTTTAATCGTGAACAGCTGCTGCCACAGGGAAATTTCAGCTTTACCCTGTCGCTGGATAATCTGAGAACCGAACGTAAACAGACTTTCACCTCAGAAGATATCCGGCAGATTTTCCTAAGCCCCCTGAATGGCACCGTCCGCTGGCAATCGGTGACGCTGGAAGCCAGCCCGAAACTGCCTGAGGGTCTGATCGGCTGGGATTTTGGCCCACAGGATCAGCCGGTAGCAGCGGGTTTTACCCCTGTGAGCTTCCCGCTAAAAGAGGCTGATTCAGCTCGCGGAATTGCCATTTCAGGGGCAATACGCAACCGTAACCGCCCCTACTTTGATCCTGCACTGGCCGATGGTTTTGAGGGGCTTACAGGGTTAAGCCTGCCCATCGCCAACGGCCTCTGGAAAGTGCGGCTCTGGGTGGATGATATTGGCGAATGGGAATACCTGCCCCACGCCCTTGAACGCAGCATTCGAATCAATGGTCAGCCGGTGTTGCTGCAAAAGCTGGATCAGCAGGAGTGGCTGAGTCAGTACTATCTGAACCAACCTGAATTACCGGATAACGGCTCTCAATCTGCAGAAGGTGCCAGCAAGAATCAGTGGCTGAAACAGTTGCAAAATGCATTCTGGACAAGCTTTGCCCGTGAGCGCGGCCATCCTGTTGATGCCCTGATCGAGGTAAAAACGGGCAAACTGGACCTGGCCTTCAGCAGCCCGGATACGGCAGGGCGTTTTATCTCGGCATTGTTAGCAGCCCCCGCCAATAATCTGGAGCAGCTCGCTCAGGCAAAAACCGCATTTGAAGACTACGAACAGCAAAGCTACAACCGCTTTACCGAACACTGGCCGGTTATTCCAAACCCCGAGCTAGCCCGCTATTTGCCCCCTCTTATCCTAACCCAACCTGATCAGCCCCTGCGCTGGGCAGATCAGGAAGAGATCAGCCTACGGGTCGATATTCCCAAAGACGCAGGCAGGCTTAAAGCGGTGAACCTGCCCTTAAAAAATCTCAAGCTGTTTCGGGTTAAAACCGGATTGCGCCGCGCCGGTGGTCAGGAAAAAGCCCTGCAACCTCAGCTGTTTCTGCATCCTTTAGATCCTGAGAACCCGCCGCTGGTATCCGGTCAGGCCGAACAGTGGGTGATTACCGGTCAGGCGGATTTTCCCTCGCCGGATAAGCCTGTTGCCGATCGCAAAGGCTTAATCGCGGTCAGCCTGTCCAACGGCTTATCAGAACCGCCTGCCGGTGAATATGGCCTGCAGTTCAGCCAGCACCGTATCCGGTTTGCGATTCAGCCCCTTAACCTGAAGCTGCCCGCCGCTGATAAACCCGTAGGTATCTATCTGGATTACGCCCCGCACCTGAGCTGGTTTAAAACCCGAGAACAACAGACACATGAGCAACAAACACAGGCGGATTGCGACTACCGACTGCTGCATCAGCTGGGGTTAACCGGTGTCGCTCCTGCCCTGCCAACACCGTTACAAGGTAAGGAGTCCTTGTTCAAACAGGCTGCCCAAAGCCCGCTGTTGCAGGGGCTGCTGCCACCCTACCCCGCCTATACGCCGGTGAAACGTCTGTTAAGTGATGACTCCCAACCGGTACGGGATCAGGCGCTGATCCGGCTGAATCAGCTGAAAAGCACCTTCCCCTATCTGATCTGGTCATTGGCCGATGAGCCGGGGCTTCATCTGCAAAGTGATCAGAAGTTGGATCTGTTCCGCACGCAACTCAAGCAAACCCTGCCCGAGGCACAGGTTTTAGCCCAGCTGAACCACAGCCACCATGACAGTCTGGCAAGCCACTATGATGCGGTGCTGATCAATCAGGGCTATGGCCTTACCGCTCAGCGTCTGGCGGATCTTAAAGCCAGTAACACCCAAACTTATCTCTATAACCTGCCTCAGCTGCGTTTTGCGGCGGGACTGTATCTGTGGCGCTCCGGTGCGGGTGGTTTCTGGCAGTGGCATGGCCGTATGCCCACCGCCCACCCCTATGACCCTACCGATGGCCGGGAGGACGATGTGCAGTTGCTGATGCCCACTGCCGGGGTGTGCCAGCCGCCGGTTCTGCATGCGTCTTTGCTGGGTATCCGTCAGGGAATCAACGACCTGCGCTGGTTAAACTGGCTGATGCAAAATGCAAATCAGGATATCGATTCTGCAATTCTGCTGCAGCAGATCAAGGGCCAAATCAGTCTTGACTGGAGCCGCAATACAGAAAAAGAAGCAATTAAAAACAACCAGTTAGCTATCAATACCATCAAGCAGATCAAACAGCTGGCACAGCCTGTGCAATCTCCTGAATAGGATTTCATTTCAGGAGGGCTTGTTATGCAACTTGCAGTGCAGGCACGTTTTTACAGAATACTGTCGGCAGCCTGGCGTCACCGCTATCTGCTGGTGATTCCACCGCTGCTGATGCCTTTTATTGGCCTTGGCATCGGCATGATGACCCCACGGGTTTACGACAGTCATACCTCGTTTCTGATTCAGGAGAGCGCCAAACTCAACCCCTTCCTGAAAGATCTGTCCGTGGAAACCCAGATTCAGCAACGGATGAAAGCCCTCAACACCCTGCTGCACAGCCGCCATATTTTGCAGCAGGTGGCCGAGCAGCAGGAGCTGGTCAAGCCGGACGACAGCGCCAGTAAAAAAGACAGTGTTATCGCCCAGCTCTCATCCCGCCTGACGGTGAATCTGTACGGTAAGGATCTGATCAATATTCAGTACCGCAGTCCCACCAAAGAGAAGATGGCCTCCATTCTGACCAATGTGCGCGAAGTCTTTATCAATCAGCTGCTGGCACCGGAGCGCAGTTCGGTGAGTAATTCCGAGCAGTTCCTGCTCAATCAGCTGAACCGCCAGCGGGATATTCTCGATCAGTCGGAACAGGCGCTGTCGGATTTTAAATCCCGCAACGTGATGCAGCTGCCGGGACTGCTGAACGCCAATGTCAGCGAGATCGGTAACCTGAAACGCCTGATCGCCGAGAAAGAAACCGAACTGGCAGGTCAGGAAGGGGTACAGAAATCCCTGCATAAGCAGCTGCTGCACACCAACCCCATTGTGGGCGTGATTGAGAAAGAGATGATTCAGGTGAAAAGTGATCTGGTTAATCTCACCGCCCGCTACACCGAAAAACACAGCAAGGTGATCACCGCCCGCAAACGTCTTGAACGTCTGGAAAACGAACGTCAGGAGCTGGTCAGCCTGCTGCAGAGTGTTAACAGCGTTGAAGAGCTGGAGCGTCTCTGGCAGGCCAGTGGCGTCGCCATACCGGAACAGGCTGGCAACCGTGAAAACCTGCTGATTATGAGTCAGGTGCAGGTGATCGAATCCGGCAAGGCGCGCTACAACCGCATCCAGCAGGAGCTGGCCTCCCTGAAACAGCAGCAGGCTGAGATGCTGAAGCTGATCAACAGCAGCGGCGATACCGAACAGAGCCTGCTGCGCCTGAGCCGTGACCTTGATGTGCAGCGCAAAGTTTATAAGGAGCTGCTCGACCGCTACGAGCGCGCCAAGATCACAGGGGCACTGGGTGCCTACGAACAGCGTGACCGCATCAAAATTATCGACAAAGCCTTTGAGCCATCTGCCCCCAGCAACCTGTCCAGCGTGATCTTTGCTGTGGCAGGTCTGGTAGCGGGTCTGGCACTGGGCTGCGGCGTTGCCATTTTGCTGGAAGTTTCTGACAGCCGCCTGCGCTACATCACCGATGTACAGGAGATTGCTGGCGTACCCGTTTTAAGCCGTTTACCACGCATCAGAGAAGAGAGTTACGTCCTTGACCTTGATGAACTACTGATCGCAGACACCGATGACGATGAAGCCGGTGCTGTAATCGAAGGAGAGTCGCTATGAAAATTGTCCAAGTTGTACAGCATCTTGCCCCCGGCGGCATCGAAGCCATGGTTCTGGAACTGCAGCGCGTCTATCAGGATACCGATGACGTCACCATTATCAGTCTGGAAGGTCAGTATCGTCAGTCGGTAAAACGCTGGGATGCCCTGAACTACCTGAACTGTGAACTGATCTTTATGAACAAGAAGTCCGGTGTCAACTTTGGCATTGTCAAAGAGCTGACCCGCCTGTTTAAAGCGCTGAAACCGGATGCGGTGCATACCCACCATATCGGCCCCCTGCTCTATGGCGGTCTGGCGGCGCGTATGGCAGGTATCAAGTCGGTTGTGCATACCGAACATGACGCCTGGCACCTGCAGTCCAGCAAACGCCGCCGTCAGGTAGAAGCACTGGCGCTGAAGCTGGTGAAACCCACCTTAGTGGCTGATGCCGAGCATGTCGCCAGTGTATTACGCAGCTTTTTCCCGCAGCAGCCGCTGAATGTGATCCCGAACGGTATCGATACCCAACGCTTTAACCCCGGTGGTCATATCAAATCCCGCGAGATGCTGGATCTGCCCACCAATAAAGTGGTGATCGGCTGCGCGGCGAGACTCGTGCCCGGTAAAGGTCATCACTACCTGCTGGAAGCGATGGAACTGCTGCCAGCCAATATCCATCTGGCGCTGGCGGGTGATGGCCCTCTGCGTTGCGATCTGATGGCACTGGCCCGTCAGAAAGGTCTGATCAGCCGGGTTCACTTCCTTGGCAATATTCGCAATATGCCAATCTTCTATCGGGCGATAGACCTGTTTTGCCTCGCATCAGAGGCAGAAGGCCTGCCTTTGTCGCCACTTGAGGCTCAGGCCTGCGGTGTTCCTGTGGTAATTACCGATACCGGCGGCTGTAAAGAGGCGATTTGTGCCGAAACAGGGGTCTTAGTACCGGTAAAAGACAGTTCTGCACTGGCAGCTGGCATAACCCATGCATTAAAAGCGTTTACACGGGAAAGCATCTGTTCCCCAAGGGATTATGTTCTGGCAAATCATGATCTGAAAAAAGTCGCACATCAGTACCGTGCTCTGATGAAGTGGAATGCTCCTCTCTATTCCACCTCACAACCGAATGCCAAGGGTTAAGGCGGTTACCGCCTGATCCCAGCTTAAAGCGCGAAACCTGATGCGGAGGTTAGTCCTATGAATCTGCAACTGATCAACTTTGACGCCAACCTGCTTCTGCCACTGGCTCTGTTAGCCGTGGCAGGCACCCTGATCGTTTACCATCACTTTGGTTATCCGCTGCTGATCGCCCGCTTAGCCCGTAAAAAGGCAGATCAGCACCAGCCTCAGGCACCGGTTCTGTATCCCCAGTCTGAGGCTGATCAGGCACTTGCGGATATCAATCAGGAACGGGACTGGCCGGGCATCACCCTGCTGATTCCTATCTACAACGAAGGCGCGTTAGTGGCCGAGAAACTGCGTAATCTGGGGATTGTGGATTACCCTGCTGACAAGCTCACCATTCGCCTGTTGTTTGATGGCTGCACCGATAACTCGTTGCAGTTTGCGAAAGACGCGTTAAACGAGCCGCTGTGTCAGCACCTGAATTGCGAACTGCTGGACAGCCCGGTCAACAAGGGCAAACTGGCACAGCTGAACGGCGCTATCGCATCGGCGGATAATGAGATTGTCGCCCTTACCGACCTGTCTGCCCTGATTGCGGTGGATTCCCTCAAAATTGCAGCACTTTGGTTTGAGAAGCAGGATGTGGGTGCGGTGTGCGCCACCTATCGCTTCCTGTCGAATGCCGAGGTGCAGGAAAAAAGCTACTGGCAGTACCAGTGCGCCATTAAGCAGGCCGAGAGCGATCTGGGCTCAACACTGGGTGCACACGGTGCCTTCTACCTGATCCGCCAATCCCTGTTTACGCCACTGGCAGCAGATACCATCAACGATGACTTTATTCTGCCTTGCGAAGTGATCCGTCAGGGTTATCGCGTGATCTACGAGCCACGTATGGTGGCGATTGAGCTGGAAAACAGCGCACTGGAGCAGGACTTTAAACGCCGCCTGCGCATCTCCGCAGGCAATATGCAACAGAGCCTGCGCCTGACCCAACTGCTGTCCCCAAGTTACGGCACCACCGGCTGGATGTTCTTCTCCTGCAAGTGGCTGCGTCCTTTCATTCCATGGTGCTTTGTGATCTGCCTGCTGAGCAGCATCTGGCTGAGCGTTTCCAGCCTGATCTTCCTGCCGGTGTTACTGGTTCAGGTTTTGGTGTACGGACTGGTTCTGAAGCAGGAGTTTGCTCCGAGCAAAAGCGGCATTCTGATCAAACTGCACTACCTGATCAGCGGACACTTTATCGGCCTGATTGGCGGCCTGTGCTACCTGCGGGGTGATTACAAAACCTCGTGGAAACGTGGCTAAAGCGATTTGGCTAAGGCGCTCTGACCAAGAGAGCAACGCTTTAAGAGCGCCAATTGAGCCTACTGAAAACGAAGTCTGAGATTCAGAACAGCAAAGATTTCCGGAGAAAGACCATGAAAACTTACAGCGATCTGCCTCAAAACAGCGATACCAGCACCGTGCAAACTGCAGCGGACTTTGTACCGACAGAAGTGCGCGTTGCAAAACGCATATTCGACCTGACACTGGCCATCGGCCTGCTGTTAGCCACCCTGCCCCTTTGGCCGCTGATTATGCTGGCGATTAAAGTCAGCTCTAAAGGCCCGATCTTTTTTGTACAACAACGGATCGGCGCAGCCAACGCCGAACAGTTTCAACTGTTTGATATGGTGAAATTCCGCACCATGGTGTCCGATGCCGAGAAAAACAGCGGCCCGGTTTGGGCGAGCAAGAACGATCCCCGTATTACCCCAGTGGGACGCTTTCTGCGTAAAACCCGACTGGATGAGCTGCCACAGCTGTGGAATGTGCTGAAGGGTGAAATGTCGATGATTGGCCCACGCCCGGAGCGCGCAGGCATTATGGGTAAACTGGAGAACCAGATCCCACTGTTTAACGAGCGTATGTATGGGGTACTGCCCGGTATTACCGGCCTGGCTCAGGTGTATCAGGGTTACGATGAGACCATTGAAGATAGCCGGAATAAACTCGGCTACGATCTGGCCTACGCGGTGTCCCTGTCGGGAATGTGGAAATGGTTGCTGATGGATCTGCATATCTGCCTGAAAACCATCAGCGTTGTGGTGTTGGGACGGGGGCAGTGATTCAGAAGCTTTCAATGGTGCTACTAGGCTAGCCTTAGCACCATTGAATCTACTTGGAAAAATTATTGAGTTTTTTTCCATATCTTTTCTTAATCCAAGAAGCCTGCTTGTTAAGTAGATCTGAAATATCAGGATTCCCAGGCAACGGATAATTTGCAGCATCATAGTTACCTAGAGAAGAGTTACGCAGTGAAAGAAACATATGCTGCCAATATCTATAATGATATTTCATAGCCAACCCGAGCCCAATATCATATACCCTTTCAAACTCATATATATCTTTTTTATTTAGATATTTTGCATAAAAATAATAAGCCTGAACGCAGTAAAACTTAATGTGATCCAACCTTAAAATAGCTGACTCATAAAACCCGACGATTAATTCAAATCTATCATCAATCCTTTCAAAGCAAATCGCATACATAATGTCTTTCAAACCTTTTGTATATGGATTCACATCAACAAGGCTTTCAATAGTCTCGATATCAACCTCATAAAACCTTGATTTAATATAGATCAAGCTTACTCTTTCCAAATGAGAATTTTCATTCAAATTATCAATAACGTAGTCAATTTCATGTAAATCTATCCCTCCTTTCAAATATCCCAAAGCTTCGAAATAGAACTTATCCGGCATAGCCAAGCCAAATAATAAGCTAACATCATACCCTGTCTGTACGTCAGATACATCTATAAGCCGACGCTCAAATAGGTCTTTTTTAATACGGCACTCCACCCTATCTAGCGCCTTACCTTCCATGCAATATATATTCAGAGAATTGGTAATAATAATTGAATCAAAAACATCATCAATTCCACCTTCAGAATTTACAGTCTCAATTGGAACTAATTTTTTCAAATTATCATACGATCTCTGAAAATCACCTAGGTAATAAGAGCATGAAGTCTTCAAAATCTCCAAAGCTACCTTAGCCTTATAATCATCTTTGTCAATAATAGCGCTATTAATATCTGCCCTCTCTAACGCAGAAAGAAAAACATCTGTCATGTTTATATTTACGGCTAGACCTACCATTCTTTCAACAGCATTAAAATAACTTTCCAGCTCTGACTGAGATCTAATTACATTTTTCACAACCCCATATTCTATAGCAGCAACAAAGTTATTAGATAGATTAAAGAAAACACCTTCAGGTCCGGGGGTCTTATGAATAACACTATACAAGTAATCAATAAATGCATCATTGTAAAAGTATGCCTGTCTATACAAATCAGATTTACCCTGATCATCCGTATGTCTTTCAAACTGATGCTTAGCAAAACGCTGAATAACAGACTGAAGCTTATAGAACGACCCATTATTAACTTCAATAAGAGACTTATTAGCAAGAGCCGCAATATCCTTATCGCTAACAGTTTTCTTAACTCCCCCCTTAGAATCATAACCACTATCAGCTTTAGAAAAAAGCTTTTTGAAATTATTAAAGCTAATCCCATCTGGAAACAATGAGAATATTTCAAAGGTACGTTTTTGACTTTGAGTCAGGGTCTTATAGGAGTATAAAATCGACACATACAATGATTCTTGCCTTGTGATATTTTCATCAACCTTCTCATTAAACATAATAGAAAGATCTTCTTCATTAATACAACCGAAGAAGTCTTCATTAAGCTCTTTACTCAATTCAAATAGGCTTTTACCCTTTGGCATCCCATCGCAAATCAGCTTTATAGCCAAAGGATTGTTGTTAAGCAATGGCTCCAGAATCTTTCTTCGTGCGAATACCTGATCATCCGAACTTTCATAATGATTTTTGGTCAAGTGATTAAAAAGATCTAAAGCTTCTTCGGACTCCATTTGACGAAATGATATACAATCTTCCCAATCCACACCAACTAACTCACGAGAGGTAGCAACTATATTCGCATACTCCAAACTTCTAGAAATGATTTCACAAACCTGATTATAAACAGCTCTATTTTCTACTTCATTTTCTTTCAAGTGCAATATGCTTTCTAAATTATCAAGAATAATCAACCTTTCCAATTGATCATGATTTTTAGAAAGATGTTCAAAAACATCTTCAGCAGAACGCAATGAGAATACATCACCAATACTCATTTCAAACTGATTAATAGTCGATATTTTCTCACAATCTACAAAGTAGACCCCGCCACTATATGCGCCTCGATTAGACAGTTCAAAGGCAACTTTTTTTACAATCGTAGTTTTACCGAGCCCCCCACTACCTTTTACAGTCAGCAGGCGCTTGTTATCTCTAGCCCTTGATAACTTTTGACTTATATCTGCCAGATCGGTACATCTACCTATAAACCCTTGAACTTCTGTATGACTGATTTTTTTAGACAATATATCAGAAGGTGATGACCAGTGGGCTTTACCTTCTAAATTAATCAAATCCAACAAATCATTATCAACATGAAAAGTACGAATCAAATTATCGGATAAACTTCCAATATCTTTCTTCTTAAATAACTGATGCTGAAAACGATCTAAAACCTTAATACCTCTACCATCAGCCCCAATTAAAGGCAGTATTATCAAGGGGAAATCAACCCCATTAAAAGACTTTTCATCAACCTTTTTATCTGTAATCAATATTACAATCTTCACGCTATCAGTAAACAAAAGGCCTAGATCACAGATTGATATATAGTCACTGCAAGCATTATCGTCCTCTATAAGCAACCCACTAGAAGTATTTATTGCAACAATGAACAGAACTGAAAAACCATCAGCATTCATCACATTGTTTTCAGTTAGAGGTTGATGACATATCGGATATTTATATTTCTTCATTTTTGCTAAAACATCAGAAATAGCAACTGGACGATCAAGTGGCGATGAAGTTAGCAAGCAAATCTTGTCGATTTGACAATCTTTTGAATCATCAAAATCATTATCTTCTTTGTCGTCAACAGAAATTTCTTCAGCTTGTTTATAAGCTGAAATATTATTTAAAAGATCTACAAGTGGACTACCAAAGTCACTAAATGTAATTATTTCAATATTACTACCTACAAGCTTATCTTTAAAATTATCTTTCTGCGCCTCTCTAACCAAGACATAATGAGGACCTGTGTTGCCATCGAATAGCTTATCTTCAGCATTAATCTTATCTAAAAGCTCTACATCCTCGAGAGAACACCCAACAAACAACATCACCTTATTTGATATCACCTCCTTAAGTTTACTGAGTGCTGCCTCATAAATACCCCTTGCGCTTTCATCATAAAATCTATCGTATGAATCTGGAGTCAATACCATATGTTTTGGTTCAGATATTTTTCCATGAAGATGCCAGAGCATATCACTTTTAATGCTAGAGCAAGCAAAATCATTTATTCGACCATTGTTAGAATTATCAAAATCAACAACATCCGATGAACCACTATTACCCCAAAGCATTATTCTGTCATAATTTAAAGTAATTATACGATTGGATAGTTTCCATAGCGCTAGAGGCAACTCCTTGCTTCCTGGATCTAGGTTCTGTGAGTTCACAGCAAATATAGAGTCTAGAAATTGTCCCCAAGTCTTTCCTTTAAGATTTTCTTTAAGCGTTTTAGCTGCATCATGGAATTTATTTAATTCAACTTGCAAGGTGACTAGTTGTGACTCTTTTTCTTTCCCCTCATCTTCTAGCTTGATAGCTCCCTTAAGAAGTAGCTCCCTCCAAGATGGAAAAGCTCTCTCACCATCCAAGGTTTTCACGGACATCGAGACACCGGCTCCAACCAATGGAATAACATTACCATTTAACAATTGACTTTTCAGAGATTGAGGTATAACTGGAGAGGTCACGAACTTTTCCTTTTCGATTTTCAATTTAATTAGCAATATTAAAATCTTTGTCGACATTTTGTTAGTTTTTATGCTCATTGAATTTTATAAAATTGAACTCTGATAATTATCAAACAATCTATTTGTAGAAGAGCGTGATCCCTCACACCTTTTCGCAATTTGATTCCCAATTTGCAAATCGCAAATCTCTCAGCCTGAATGCCCCTACCAGCCCTCTCTCAAAACGCACCTCCCTCCACAAAACCATACCTAACCATTTGATACTTAGAGAAAAATAACTTCTGGCCTGCTTTATGCTCTTACCCCGATGAGACCAAAATGATCGAGGAGAAGCATCATGTATCAATCTCACTACACCTGTAACGAGTATGAAGTTCTTGAGATCAGTGGCGAGCTGGATTGTGTGGCTGTTGCCGAGGGCAAAGACCGTATGGAGAAGATCCCGGAGTTGTTTGCTGAAAACATCGCCTGCGATCTGAGCAATGTGACCTTTATGGATTCTTCCGGTGTTGGCGCTCTGGTGTTTCTGTTTAAGCGTCTGCGCGAACAGAACCGTAAGCTGGTTTTGGTGGGTCTGAGCGGTCAACCCAAAGAGCTGACCACGCTGCTGCGCCTGAACCGTGCGATTCCGGTTTATGCCGATATCCGTAGCTGCATCAGTGAGCCGGTGAGCTAAGCCGGCCTTTCGGTCGGTCTTAGCCTCACTCTAATACCTGTTAATCAGAACAACAGGACACCGTCAGGGAGGCAACGCGATGAAACCTTCAACCACTCAAGCAAAATCATGGTTCGGAATCACTCTGCTGGGCATGTCACTGCTGATCAGCAGTGGCTGCTCGGTACTGGATTCTGTCCGTCGCCAGCCCGTTGACGCTCTGCAAACTTACCCTTACCCACTGCATCAGGAGAAAGCCAATCGTGTGGGCGATGCCCTGCGTATTGCACAGCTTCGTATTGAGCAGCTGAATCTCTCCGGTGGTGGTGACTGTATTCCCGGCCGTATCTATCGTCTGCAACAGCTGGCCTATCGGGTTCAGCGTGAACACCTGAGCGGTCTTGATCAGGATGCGTTGCATAACCTGCGTTTATTAGACCAGCAGATAAACGATACCGAACACGGCCTGCGTTACCTGCAAACCCGTACCACCTGTATTGAAAACAAACCGGATCGCACCCTGTTAGCCATGCAGCCACTGCTGAATGAGCTGACCGATTACCGTTTTACAACGGACAGCGCCCGTATGCCGAAACAGATGGATGAGCCGTTACAGGCACTGGTGCGCTGGCTGAAAGACCATCCGGTTTATCGCATCAAGCTGACCGGTCATACCGATTCCCGTGGCAAAGAGTCGAACAACGCGACATTAGCAATGCAACGGGCAACCACCATTGCCGATTATCTGCGCCAGGAAGAGATCCCCGAGTACCAGATTCAGATTGATGGTCAGGGCGAACACAACCCGATTGCCAGCAATGCACAGGAACCATCCCGCAGCAAAAACCGCCGTGTGGCTTTTCGTTTAGAGCTTTTATTGGAACGCAGCAGTCGTCGTCAGCAGGTTAAAAACTGGCCTGCGGTAACGGACCTCTGGGGAGGATACTAGGATGTCTTACACCATTAAGAATCAACTGTTGATGCTGGTACTGATACTGGCAGCGGTTATCACGGTAAGTGCTCCCCAACCGGCTTATGCAGAAGAGGCTCTGATCAGCCCCGGTGATCAGCTGAATATCACCTTTGTGGGTGAATCGGGTTTTGAAGATCCCTTTGAGGTGGATCGCAAGGGTTATATCACCCTGCCGGAAGTGGGTCAGCTGATGGTCAGCTCCCTGAGTCTTGAAGATGTCACTCTGCTGGTTAAGCAGCAGCTATCAGAAAGCTATCGTCAGACCGAGCGCATTCAGATCACCCTGCACGCTAAACGCCTGCTGATTACCGTGCTGGGTTATGTGCGCCAGCCCGGTGAGGTGGATATTCCCGGTAATGGCAATCTGCAAATGGCGCTGACCGCAGCAGGCGGCCTGAAACCCGGTGCTCAGCTGAACAAGGTACAGCTGAAACGTAACGGCGAGACTCTGACCATTAACTACAAAGAGTATCTGGATTCCGGCGACAGCCAGCTGATCCCGGAGCTGAAGCCGCTGGATGTGATCTTTATTCCCTCTTCTCCGCTGACCGGTAATGTTGAGGTGGAGTTTGACGCAGCAAGTCTGTTGTCCGGCGGTGATGCGGCGGAGAAAAAACAGTCCGTGCGTATCTTCGGTGAAGTCCACAATCCCGGCACCTTTACCTTCGACGAAGACCAGAATCTGGTGGACCTGCTGATGCGTGCCGGTGGTGTCACCCGTTACGCCAGCGTGGAGCAGATTCGTCTGATCACCAATGGCGATCCGAAACTGTTCGATCTGAAAGGCTATCTCGACAGCGGTAACGCCACGGATATGCCGGATGTGACCGCCGGTGCCACCATCTTTGTACCGATGAAAGAGGAAGAGGTGAAAACCGGTAACCGCACCGTGTATGTGATGGGTGAAGTGTTCCGCCCCGGTGCTTATGAGAGCAAAGCAGAAGCCACCTTCTTCGATATTCTGGCTAATGCCGGTGGCCCGACCCGCTATGCCCGTACCCGCGAGATTCGTGTTATTGGCCGTGACGGCAGTGTGAGCGAGTTTGACCTGCAGGCTTATACCGAAGGTCTGACCAGTGCGCCGGTGCCTAAAGTTCGCCCCGGTGATGCGATCTTTGTGCCGGAAAAAAACGATATGAACCAGACTTCCTGGCTGAAGATCGCCCCTAAAAATGCGGTGCATATCATGGGAGCGGTGACCAACCCCGGCCGTTATGAGTGGTCTGATGAGATGAGCCTGCTGGATCTGCTGGCAGAAGCCAGCGGCCCTGCCAAAGATGCGGATCTTAGCGCCCTGAATATCAAACGTAATGGTCAGGACCCTTTCACGTTCGATCTGAACGGTTACCTGAAAGGAACGCACCGTAAACCTCTGCCCCATCTGAAAGGTGGCGATACCCTGATTATCCCGCGTCTGCCGGAACTGCCGGCAGGTAATAAAGCGGTCTGGATGCGTCAGACCAGCGAAGAATCGGTCTTTGTGTTGGGTCAGGTGGGTGTTCCCGGTCGCTATCGCTTTACCGGTGAGCAGGGTTTTCTGGATGTGCTGTCTGCGGCCAATGGCCCAAGCCAACAGGCGGATCTGCGTGAAGTCCGCATTATTCACCGCAGCAGCCATACCGTGCATATCACTCAGCTGGATCTGGCGCTGTATCTGGAAACCGGTGATCAGAGCCTGATTCCTCAACTGAACTCTGGTGACATCATCTTTGTGCCGGATCAGGAGCTGACCAACTATGAGAATCAGGCCAGCAAATCGGTTCGCATTATGGGAGCGATGAACAGCCCCGGGTACTACCGCTTTAACGAAAGCATGAATCTGCTGGATCTGATGGCGCTGGCAGGCGGCCCAACCAACGCCGCCAATCTGGAAGATCTGCACATTATCTATCAGGGCTGCTGTGACACCCGTACCGTGCACTTCAACCTGAAAGACTATATGGAAGATCCGTCCGGTACGCTGCTGCCGGTGATCCGTCCCGGTGACAGTGTTTACCTGCCACCGATCGATCACAGCACCCGCTCTGAGTTTATGGGCATCGTGCGGGATCTGGTGAGCGTGGCAACCCTTCTGCTGCTGGTTCTTTAAACGAATGCTTCTGTAAACAGGAGAAAGATCATGATCAGTACCTTACCTGTACATTATATGGAGCTGGAACATATCTACCGTCAGCTGGAGAAACGTCACAGCAAGTCGGTAGCCATCACCAGCTGTCACAACCAGTCCGGCAGCTCTATGCTGGCCTACAGTCTCTCTAAGCGTTATCAGGCAGATGGCTACAAGGTGCTGCTGGTGGATCTGAATATTCAGAACCCAAGCCTGAACCTGAGTCTGGGTCTGGCGCGGGATGAGTGGGATGCCGGCGCCAGCTGCATGAAGTCGATCTGTGCGCCATCGGCCAACGGCACGCACTTTCTGCCTGCGCCGGTGGGCAATACCGCATCGCTGAGTTTCCGGAATCAGAATGTGCTGGCTCAGACCATTGAAGAGTGGCTTCAGCACTATGACCGTGTTGTGATGGACACCTCCCCACTGAACGCCAGCAACTACCGGAATATTCCGGCACAAAGCGCCTGTGCCGAGGCCGATGCCTCGTTACTGCTGGTTCGCAGCGGCTTTACCACCCGCAACCAGCTGGAAGAAAGCTGCCAGCTGCTGCAGGAAGTTAAGGCCAATCTGTTAGGCTGTATTATGAATGACAGGGATCAGCCATCCCTGACGGATGAGTTATATCGGGAAAACAGACGATTAGAGCGATTCTTTCCTAAGGTTTCCGCTAGAATCAAAAGATGGATTGATAGTTCAGCTTTACTGAACCTGCGGGTTTAACCCTTGCCCTGTGCTAATTGATAGAAAGACTGTAGTGATAGAAAAACCGTGGCGATCGAACCGGCAGGTAAAGTGAGGGCGTGATATGAGCTATCAGGGCAGCAAAAGGAGCGTCTTTATGGGATTTCGTACGCGGTTGTTTATCAGTCTGCTGATTATGATCAGTGTGATCAGTAGTGTGCTCTTCTTTATGCACCGGGAATCCCTGCGCGCCAGCATCGCCGATTCAATTGAGCTGCAATCCAACTACACCGCCCGCCTGGTTGATGAGTATATTCAGTCCCACTTTAAAGACAGCAAGGAGCTGGTGGCAGGCCAGAGCCTGAGCGATACCTTGTCTCCGTTGGTGGAAAACGACAGTATTATCGCTTATCTCAGGGTACGCCGCGCACCGGACTCCCCCTCGGCTCAGCATGAGGTTAATCCCGCTGATGTGGTCTTTGTCTCCCGTGCCCCCACCTATCAGGAAACCTTTAAAGCCGATAAAACCTTCTGTATCGATACCCACTTCTTCCGTTTTTCCAAAGCCTTTTTTATCTCCGGCAACCCTTACTGGATCGATATGGCACTGGATATGCGCTCACAGGTCGAAAACCGTCTGAGAGAAGAACGTCTGCATATTATGATCACCCTGCTGCTGATGCTGGGCTCTCTGGGGCTGGGGTTCTGGTTGTTCCGGGATTACATCAAGGGGATTGCCCGGTTGAATCTGGCGGTAAACGCGATTGAGGAAGGTCAGCTCAATCACCGCATCAACCTGAAACATCTGAACGAGCTGAAACCCACCGCCGAAGCCTTTAACAAGATGGCAGACCGGCTGGCGATGGTCGCCAGTGAGCAAAAAAGCCTCTACAAGGATCTGCTGGAAAAAGACCGCCGTCTGGAGCTGATTCTGAACAACACTGAGGAAGGCATTATCGGCCTGGACAGCCAGCTGGAAGTGCAAATTGCCAACGCTGCCGCCCTTAAGATGCTCGGAGTAGACGACATTGACCATATCCACCCCGCTACCGCCCTGATGCCTGAGGTGCTGATGGAAGTCTCGGGCATCCATAAGAACCCCCACGGTTTCCATTTTGAAGATTTAGGGGTGATCAATACCAAGGGGCAGAGGGTTCCGGTTGAGATCCGTGGCTCTCAGCTGAGCCTGCGTAATGATGAATACTTGACCCTGATCTCCATGCGTAATCTGACCGTCGAGAAGCGCATCCGCCACGCCTACGAAGAGGAAAACAGCCTAAAAGCCGCTCTGATGGATGCGAGTCTCGATTCCATTCTGCTACTCGATAATATGGGTAATAACCTCAGCTATAACTTGAGTATGTTTAATCTGGTAAACCGTCTTACCCGGAATAATCAAGATCTGAATGCGCTGGATATTCTGGATATCAGTGCCATCGGTACCGAAACCATCGTGCAAACCCTTGACCGCCTAGAGCTGATCAATACCGGCGTTCACAGTTCTAAACGGGTAACCCCGGGTGGTGATGTGATTCATCTGGAGTTCAATATTCAGGCTTTTGATAGCCATGGAAAACTCTATTACACCCTGGTGATTAAGGATGTTTCCCAGAAGGTGAAAAACCAACTGAAGCTGGAACAGGCGATTATTGAGGCCGACACTGCCAATGTTGCCAAGTCCCAGTTTCTGGCGGCTATGAGCCATGAGATACGTACACCACTGAACGGCATTCAGGGTTCCATCTCTCTGCTGGCTCATTCGCCGCTGTCCTATGACCAGAAAGAGCTGCTGCACGCGGCAGAGATCAGTAGTGAAGCTCTGATGCAGCTGATTAACGATATTCTCGACTTTGCCAAGATTGAAGCCGGCAAGATGGAGCTGGAAACCCTTGAGGTTAACCTGCAATCCCTGCTGAAAGAGGCGATTACGATTATCTCTCCCCGTGCTAATGAGAAGTCCCTCAAAATCAATCTGAACCAGGATGCCTTTATCGACCATTGCGTGCTGTGTGATGCGGGTCGTTTGCGCCAAGTCTGCCTCAACCTGCTAAGTAATGCGGTTAAGTTCACCGAACAAGGGCAGATCAATCTTTCGATTACCGCCCTGCCCTCTGCGGACACCAACCAGCTGAATCTGCGGATTCTGGTTGAGGATGAGGGGATCGGTATCCCCGAGGAAAAGCAGGCGTCGCTGTTTAATGAGTTTACTCAGGCTAATCAGACCGATTCACGCCGTCATGGCGGTACAGGTCTAGGGCTTGCCATCAGTCAGAAGCTGGCCGAGCTAATGGGCGGCTATATCCTATTTTCCAGTGCTCCGGATGTGGGCAGCAGTTTTGCCCTATACCTGTCACTGCCCTTAACGGAGACAAAAGTAGCCATGATGTCTCAGGAATCCCCCACACTTCGCGCCAAAGAATCGCTGCGTAGCGGTCGAATTCTGATTGTTGAAGACAGCATCACCAACCAGATGATCGCCAGTCGCATGCTTGCAGGCTTCAATCAGCAATATGAAGTCGCCAGCGATGGCCTTGAGGCGATTCAGGCACTGAAAGAGCGGCCTTTTGATCTGGTTCTGATGGATCTGCAGATGCCGGAGATGAACGGTTATGAAGCCACCGAAGCGATCCGGCAGATGCCGGAGCTGATCGACCTGCCGATTGTTGCCATGACCGCCAATGTGATGACGTCGGATAAAGAGCGCTGCTTCAGCGTTGGTATGAATGACTTTCTGCCGAAACCGGTACAGATGGCCGCGCTGGAAGATCTGCTCTATCGTTGGCTGGGCAGTGATGGCGGCGACGACACAGGTGAAACTGTTGCAGAGCAGTCTCAAGCTCAATCTCTGTCAGATACGGGCTGTGAGAACCAAACAGCCAGCCAGAACCCGGCCGTCGACCCGATCAAAGACGAATCCAAGGCACCGGCTGAGGATCAGCCTGAGATTCTCAGTCTATCAGCCATTCATCAGATGGAACGGGATATCGGGCAGGATCGCTGTCTGCAGATGATCGATATCGTGATTAAAGAGCTGAAAAAGCGCTCTGCCGCTCTGCTTCAGGCCTTTGATCAGGCTGAAGGTGAAAGTGTTCGCCATGAGTCCCATACCCTGAAAAGCACCAGCGCCAGCTTTGGCCTGCTGCAGCTGTCGGAACTCTCCCGCCAAATCGAGTATCACTACCGCTCTGAAACTGATGATGGAATGTGTGACAAGGAAATTCGCCAACTGATTCAGCTGTTGCCCCAACAGCTGGATATCGGCGTAACCGCTCTTCAGAACTATAGGGATTCTATGGAGGTCAGCTGATGCAACGTCTCTACACACTGGAATTTGTCTATAGCGATCAGATGGCACGCGTCGCACGCGCTGCGCTGGATCGGGTGCTGTTGCGCAGCCCTCTGGGTGAATCGGATCGCAATAAGATACAGTTGGCGTTGTCAGAAATTGCCACCAACCTGATCCGCCACAGCAGCGTGAAACCCTCCAGGCTACAGCTGGAATGCCTGTGGAATGACCAGTTATATCAGCTCCGGATTAAAGATGATGGCTCGGCTATTCCACCATCTGCGATGAAACCGGATCTGGAAGCGATTCTGGCGGGTGATGTGCAAACCGGCGGTTATGGCCTTGCGATGCTGTTTGATCAGTTTGAGCAGATTGAGTACACCACATCTGCAGCCGGTATTAATCAATGGCAGCTGGGGATTCCTCTGCCACAGGAGAAAAAGAGCCAGCACATTCTTCTGGTGGATGATGACGCTATACAGCTACAGATGCTGGAAATCTATCTGGAAGCCCATCAGGTAACTGCTTTCAGCTCTGCCGCCGAAGCTCTGAAATGGCTGCAGAACAATCAGCCGGATCTGATTATTTCCGATATCTGCATGCCGGAACTGGATGGTCTGCAGTTCCGTAACCGTATTCATCAGATGCACCACCTGAATCTGACCCCTTTTATCTTTCTGACCGGTGACAACGATGAACAGCTGGCACAAAAGCTGGTACAGGAAGGGATCGATGACTATCTGCTTAAACCCATCACTAAAGAGCACCTGAACCGAATTGCAGAGCGTGTGTTACTGCGTCATAAAGACCTGACACACCGTACCTACGCGCTGGTGGATCAGGAACTTAAACACCATCTGAGAAAGCCCCTGAACGATCTGAAAAACCCTCACTATCAGGTACGCAGTATCGCCCATAGTGCCCATCTGGGTGGCGGTGACTATTGGCTTGCCCGCAATACCGATAACCAGCTGGATATTCTGCTGGGGGATGTGATGGGACACGATCTGCAGGCCTGTTTTATGGCGGGTCGACAGCAGGGGTTCTTTCAGGCAATAACAGAGCAGACGACGACCCGCCATGACGCGCCACTTCATTCCGGCACGGAATATCTGCAGCGCTTTTCAAACTGGCTGGACCAATATCAACCGGAGCTGTTGACCACCGTAAGTCTTCTGATGGCACAACTGGAGCAGGTTGCCTTTTATAACGCGGGTTCTCCTCCGGCGCTTTGGTTAACTGATGAAGGAAATGTTGCCTCTTTGCCCAATACAGGCGCTCTGCCGGGGCTGGGTTGCAGCAGCGACTTTGCCCCCACAAAACTGAGTCTTAAATCCGGCGAGCGACTGATCCTGTTTTCGGACGGGCTGATCGAGATCAGCGCCGACTATCAGCAACAACAACAAAGAATAAACCAAGTTATTGGGTTACTATCAGAACATAAACGTTATTCATTATCGGAACTTACGGAACAGCTTCAGCAACTGATTGATCAAAACCCGATAAGTGACGATATCAGCGTGATCATTGTCGAAAAGAACTGATCGCGCCGCTGAACAGCCTACAAGGAGTCGTTATGAACCCTAAGGATCTGCGCATTCTGGTTGTCGAAGACAGCCCCACTCTGGCCGGTTTGTATCAAAGTTATCTGGAAACCGAGCAATTTTCTGTCACCCTCGCCGAAACCGGCGCTGAAGCCCTTCAGCTGCTGAAAGACTCTCTGTTTGATGGTGTATTACTCGACCTGCTACTGCCGGATATGAACGGTATCGAAGTGCTGAAATATATCAGCGAACAGGAACTGCCTACCGCCACCATCATTATCACCGCCCACGGCTCCGTGGAAACAGCTGTCGAAACCATGCACTACGGCGCGTTGGACTATCTGGAAAAGCCTTTTGATTCCAGCCGCCTGATTACCACCGTTCGTAATGCCCTAAAAAGCAAACTGCTGGAAAACCAGCTGCAATCACTGCAGGACAGTTACGAACGCAGCCGCTTTGCTGGTTTTGTGGGTCGTTCCATCGCCATGCAGCGGGTGTACAGCATTATTGAAAGTGCCGCCCCCAGTAAGGCCACGGTTTTTGTCACCGGTGAAAGTGGCACCGGCAAAGAGGTCTGCGCTGAGGCGATTCATCAGCTAAGCCCCCGCGCTAAGCAACCCTTTATTGCCCTGAACTGTGGTGCGATTCCTAAGGACCTGATCGAAAGTGAGATCTTTGGTCATGTAAAGGGGGCTTTTACCGGTGCCGTCAGCCCCCGTCAGGGAGCCGCAGAACAGGCTGATGGCGGCACTCTGTTTCTGGATGAGATCTGCGAGATGGACCTGGAACTGCAGGTCAAACTGCTACGCTTTATCCAGACCGGGACTTTTCAGAAAGTGGGCAGCAGCAATACGCAAAAAGTGGATGTGCGCTTTGTCTGCGCCACCAACCGTGATCCGTTAAAAGAGGTTGAAGCCGGTCGCTTCCGTGAAGATCTCTACTACCGACTGCATGTGATCCCTATCTCTCTGCCTGCGTTGCGTGAACGTGATGCCGATGTGATTCTGCTGGCGCGTCATTTCCTGAAGAAATATGCCGAAGAGGAAAACAAGACCTTCGATAAGTTCTCCCCGGAGGCTGAGGTGATCCTCAACAGCTTCGAATGGCCGGGGAATATTCGCCAGCTGCAGAACGTAATCCGCAATATGATCGTGCTGAATGATGGCGATACCATCTCGGCGGATATGCTGCCACCGCCACTGAACGATCTGGATATCAATATTGAACAGAAAATACGTCAGCTACAACTGCAGGAAGCGGCATATCAGGCGGAACAGTCAGCTCTGCGTGAAAAAGAGACCGCGACTCAGGGGGCAGCCTCTGATGCAGACTCTGTTTCTGAAACAGCCAATCAGCCGCAATCATCTGCCACATCAGACAGTCAATATGATGCAGGTATCACCGTCACCGATTCCGCTGCACCAAGACTTTTTCAGACACCCGATGATATTCGGCCACTCTGGATTATTGAAAAAGAGATCATCGAAAAAGCGATTGAGCTCTGTGATGACAATATTCCGAAAGCGGCAGCCCGTCTTGAAATCAGCCCTTCAACCATCTATCGAAAGAAGCAAAGCTGGGACTCAATGATGGCGGATATGGAGTCGTAGCGACTGCTTGCAATAGAACAATAAGCGTTCAAAACTGAGTGTGAGGACAATTATGATGAAAATTGCAGTGATTGGTACCGGTTATGTGGGGCTATCCAATGCATTACTTCTTGCTCAAAAGCATCGGGTCGTTGCTGTTGATATTGATCCTGAAAAGATTGAACTGATCAATTCCGGTATATCACCGGTATCTGATCCGGAAATTGAAGCATTTTTTGAACGTGATGACCTTTTCTTTAGTGCTACGGTTGATTTTGAAGCTGCAGTATCTGAAGCCGACTATGTGATAATCGCAACGCCAACGGACTATGATCCTGATACCAATTATTTCGACACCTCTACAGTTGAAAGTGTCATCGGTCAGGTTGCGAAATCTCCACACAATCCCACCGTTATCATTAAATCAACCATTCCGGTTGGGTTTACTGAAAAGCAGCGAATTGAGTTTGGCTACGAGGATGTTATTTTCTCACCTGAATTTCTTCGGGAAGGCAAGGCGCTGTACGATAACCTATATCCGACAAGAATCATTGTTGGTTCAGTGTCTGCAAAGGGAAAAGCCTTTGCTGAGATACTTCAGTCTTGTGCTTTAAAGGACAATATTGAAACTCTATTCACAGGATCAACAGAAGCGGAGGCAATAAAGCTGTTTTCAAACACCTATCTTGCGATGCGCGTAGCCTATTTTAATGAACTGGATACTTATGCCGCTATTCATCAATTAGACGCCAGACAGATTATTGATGGCGTCGGTTTAGATCCCCGTATCGGTAACCATTACAACAATCCATCCTTTGGATATGGCGGTTATTGCCTTCCGAAAGACACCAAGCAGCTATTGGCGAATTATGAACTTGTACCTAGCAATCTAATCAAGGCTATTGTCGAATCGAACTCAACCCGCAAGCGATTTATCGCCGAATCAATTGCTGAAAAAACAGACGGTACCATTGGCATCTACCGTCTTGTTATGAAGACCGGCTCTGACAACTTCCGCTCGTCCGCTATTATCGATGTAATCCTGTACCTACAGGATATGGGACGTGAGGTTATTATTCATGAACCATCCAGTCCTGAAGCAACTTTTCTGGGTATTCCAGTAGAAAATGACCTCGAGGTTTTCAAAAAACAGAGCTCATTAATTGTTGCAAACAGAATAACCGAAGATCTACTTGATTCGGTTGAAAGGGTTTATACCCGCGATCTTTTTGGCAGCGACTGAATCATATTGATTCGCATCATTTGTAAATTCCCCCAGAAAAATGGCCTCGCTCAAAATGACAAGCTTTCGGATGGTAATTGATTGGCACAACGAAAAAAGCCCGTAACTCTGGGAGTTACGGGCTTTTAAATTTGGTAGACATGACTGGATTCGAACCAGCGACCCCCACCATGTCAAGGTGGTGCTCTAACCAACTGAGCTACACGTCTTTGATGGAGTGCATTATAAGGATAACTTTCTGTTAAGCAACACTTTTTTCGAAAAAATTATCCTACAGCATCAAAGCTGTGCCAGAACGGTCTCAGCACTGCTTTTGTCGACACCTTTGTCATCGACACCCAGATATTCAACAACGCCATCGTTCAGAATCATCGCGTAACGCTGAGAACGAACACCAAACTGAACCTCAGTCAGATCTTTTTCCAGACCAACCGCTTCAGCAAAGTTGCCGATGCCGTCTGCCAGCATAATGATCTCGTCAGCATTCTGGTTTTTACCCCAGGCGTCCATCACGAAAGCATCGTTCACGGAGGTGCAGATGATCGAATCAACCCCTTTCGCTTTAATCGCATCGGCATGAACAACAAAGCCCGGCAGGTGAGTTACGGAACAACCTGGGGTGAATGCGCCCGGTACGGCAAACAGCACGACCTTTTTGCCCGACAGAAGGTCATCAGTCTGCACGGACTCAGGACCCTGCTCGCCCATCACTTTTAGTTCAACGTTTGGAACCTGCTCACCAATCTGAATAGACATAATTTACCTCAAGTTTTCATGACGTCATTTAGCCCTTGGGGGACTAAACCTGAATATAATGATAAGTGTAACGGATTTCAGGATTATACCCGACTATTTTTGTCAGATAACCCGTGATTCCTTCATCAGCGGTTTATTTTAATGATGGATTTCGTAGGAATTAAATGAGGTGTACCTCATTTTCTTTGCTACGTTGAAGGGTAAAGACTGTAGCTTTCCCTCACACGCTGATTTTAAGCGCGGTGATGGCGTACGGTATAAAAGGAGCACCGTAATGACACGACTCTTTATTGTCGAAGATGAAGCAATTATCGCAATGGATTTGGCCGAGCAACTGGAAGAGTACGGCTATGATATTGTCGGGGTTGCCCATGATGGAGAATCAGCCCTGGAGCAGCTAAGCGATGTTGATCCACATCTTATCCTGATGGATATCGTGCTGGGTAACGGGCAGGATGGTATCCAAACGGCAGAAAAGGTTCTGCAATCACGCTCGATCCCTATCATATTCCTGACCGCATTTAGTGATCCCGAAACCGTTAGTCGGGCAGCCAAAGTGGCCCCCTACGGTTATGTCACCAAGCCCTACAATGCTCAGTCTTTACAGGCAAGTATCGAGATCGCCCTGACCAAACACCAGCTTGAGCATAAGCTGCTCTATAAAGAACGCTGGTTTTCAAATGTGCTGCACGCGGTTCATGATGGGATTTTAGCCGTGGGTATTGATGGCCTGATCCATTTTGCCAATGCTGAAGCCTGCAGAATATTAAATGTTTCACGGCCTGAAGAACTGATGAAGCATGAGCTGCTGGAGCTTGTCGAGCTGTTCGACAATAATGGTGATCCGCAAAAAAACTCGCCGGTAGCCAGCGCGATGCAGCGTAACGCTGTTCAGCCTATTACCTTCAATGGTTCTGTGAAAAACCGTAAAACCGGCCAGCGTATTTTTGTCGATTACACCGCGGCTCCCGTTCGGGGGCCAAGCAATGCGGTCATCGGAGGGCTTTTTGCCTTTCGGGATGCCTCACAGCGCTTACAGATAGAATCCGAAGTCCGTAAGAGCGATGGTCGCTTTCAGACCGCCTTTAATAATTCATCCGTTGGCGTCGGTCTGGTATCACTTGGCGGCACCCTTATCGAATGTAATCCGGCTTTGTCACGGCTTTTTAACCTTCCTGAGCCGAAGGATCTGGATATTATTGATAGCGTAATTACTTCTTATGAGGACAGGGCTGCGATACGGCTTGGTCAGCTGTCTCTGTTATCTGGACAGCAACCCAGCTTTCAGTTTGAAGTAACCCTGAGCAACCCAACCACTATCTGGCTGATGCTCAATATCACCTTGCTACACGACACGGACGGTAACCCCAGTTACTACTTCTATCAGATATATGACCTGACTGATCGCAAACAGGCCGAACAGAAACTCTATCATCTTGCTAATTATGACTCTCTGACCGGATTGATGAACCTTCATCAGCTTAAGGGCGAAATTGATCATTTAATCGAGATCAGCGAGTTTGAGACCTCCTCCGTCGCGGTTATGACCCTGGATATTGATCGTTTTGATGCTGTAAATGACAAGTATGGGTTGGCCATTGCCGATAAGATTCTCGCTGAAATCGCCACGCGACTGGTCGATATCGGTTTATATAATGTCACGGTCGGGCGCGCTGGCGGTGATCGCTTTGTACTTGTCATGCACTCGATAGAAAGCATCAATCAGGCGATGTTTGTAGCGACTAAAGCTCTGGATGAGATCCGGGAACCTTACTATTACGAATCCGATGAGATCTTACTGACCGCCTGCGCCGGTATCGCTTTGGGGCCGGACGATGGCATTAATAGCGAAAGATTACTGAATGCCAGCTCAGAAGCGTTATATCTGGCGAAGTTGAACGGCCGAAATCAGGTCTCATTTTTTAATGACGAGATCACGTCAGGAATCAAAGGCCGCATAAACAATGAGATCAAGCTATCCCGAGCACTGGATAACGATGAACTTAGCTTTCAATATCTGGAAGCGATGCCCATCGCAGAATCTGATCCGCAATCGTTACTGAAAATGCTGCTCTACTGGCCGGAAAAAGAGATCTATATTTATCCGGAAAGTTTCTATGATATTGCCAATCACAGCGGCATTGCCAGGAAGCTGATAACAGCAACCCTGCATCAGTGCTGCGGTATGCTTAGCCGAAATGATCAGCATATGCCTCAGGGCGTTCTGATCCCCTATTATCCCGCCATTATCGAATCTGATGATTTTCTTGAATCACTGGCTGATCTTGTTCGGGGCTATAACCTGAAACCGGAGCTTTTTATTTTCTCCTTCACCAGCCGGCTGATTAATGACGGGAAATCAACCCTCAGTAAAGTCGACAAACTGAAGCAACATGGCTTCAGACTTTGCCTGAATATATATACGGGGCAATCGGCTTCTGTAGACCTGCTCTACAATTATTCTCCGGCTTATTGCGAGTTCACGCTCTCTGATAACGAGCGTACTGATGAGGCTTATCTCAAAGCCGTTATCGGGATGACGGAAGCACTCAAAATTCCGGTTATTCTGAGTTCCGAAAAAGAGCGTGGGATTAGTCCGGATGTTATGAAGGCCGTCGCCTTCAACATTCCCTCTCTTGATCACATCAGGCAGGTTTGACAGGACTCTTGCAGGGTTAAATATTATTGATAAGCCGGAAGGAACCATCATGCTTCTCAAATTTGTGGAACGGATAAACCAGTGTTTTTCCCCATTTGTCGCCGGGGTACTCATACTGGTTGGTGGCTTTGTGATTCTGCTGGGCTGGCATTTCCACCTTGAAATGGTCGTCAGCCCCTTTTCTGCCGGTGTCAGCCGTTTTAATACCGGTGCTATGTTTATGCTTTTGGGTTTGGGGCTGATTGCTTTTGCCGGTGATGCCCTATGGCAGCGCATGGTGTTGTTTGCGGCGGCATCAACCCTGTTTATCTTCGCTTTAGCGACTCTCTATCAGTATATTAGCGGGCAGTTTCTGGGAATTGATGAGATATTCTTTATCGACTGGATGCCACCGGAGCAGAATCGTTATCCCGGCCGCCCTTCCCCTGCAACCTCACTCTGCTTTGTTGCTCTGTCACTGGCTTTACTGATCAGAAACCTGTTCACTGCCCGAAAATCCGATATCGCCTACGATGAACTGCCCCATAAAAAGTCGTTCCGTATCAGCCTTGCCGCTTATGCCTCTCTGCTGATGGCAACGCTCAGCACCGTATCGATCACGGTGTTTGTTTGGCTGACAGGCAGCTCAGAGACCATCTTCGGCAGGCTCTCTTCCGGGCAGTCCTTTATCACAAGTCTGATGTTCCTGATCGCCTGTCTTGGTTTACTCTCCAGCCTGGTTAAGAACCCGCCTTTTGTTGCGCGTTTTTACTGGCTACCACAGTCTGCGTTTGTCGCGTTTCTGGTGCTTGGATTGGTGATCGCCAATAACACCCATGACAATAAAGAGCGTTACTATCAGCTTGAGGTTAATAACCACATTACTCTGATTAAAAAGCTGGTCTTCTCAACACTCGATGTTGCGATCAACAACCTAAACACGCTTTCCTGGTATGTCGGGCAACCCTTTAACGATGCCAAGGCCAATGACAATGAATACCTTAAAGGGCTGGTGGGTATCGTTCTTGAGAAAGAAAACAATAAACTGGTGCAGTATGGTGAGCCGGTATTGTCTGCCCTGCCTAACTGCCATAACTCACTTTACAATCTGGAATGGGTCGACAGCCGGCTCTTGATCTCGGTGAAAGCCACAGCAGAAAACCCTGCAGACGATCTCTGCATCCACGGCCTGTTTGATCAGAGTCTGTTTCTGGAGCACCCGTGGCATCAGCTGGGGCTTAAATTCACAACCCGCCTTAATCCAACGACCACAGACTCACGTGAACTCCAACTTCCGGCCGTCTCGGTCGCCGGAAAGAGCTTTGATATACACCTAAAACCTACCCCCGCCACTGAAATGATGCTCCGGCAGGACTCACGCACCTTTATCATTGTGTTGTCGGTCTGTTTTGGCTTTATCGCCTCCGTTGCGATTCGCATGCTGCTGAAATCAAAAGACCATTACGACCAGATGGCGGCGGCTAATACACGCCTGACAGAGCTTGAGGAGCGCAACCGGAAAGTGCTGGAGATGGCTCCGGAAGCGGTTCTGCTGGTTGATGAAGACGGTACCATTGTTTACTCCAACCGCCGCAGTTTAGAGATTTTTGGCTATCAGCCTGACACGCTTAAGGGACAGCCCCTTGAGGCTTTACTGCCTGAAAACCTGAGGCAAATGCATCAGCAGCACAGAAAACGTTACACCAGCAATCCGGTAACCCGGGAGATGGGGCAAAATCTTATGCTGGAAGCCCTACATGCCAATGGCAAAACATTTCCGGTGGACATCGTCTTAAGTCCGATCGAGTTTGGGAGCGAAACCGTTGTCATGGCGATTATCCGCGATATCTCCGACAAACTCGCGGAAAAAGAACGGACTAAAAGGGATCTGGAAGAGAAAGAGGTGCTCTTAAAAGAGGTCTATCACCGGGTTAAAAACAACATGCAGGTTATTTCCAGTTTGTTGAAAATGCAGTCCCGGGCCAGTCAACACGAAGCCACCCGGATGAGCCTTAATGAGGCCGCACTCAGGATCGCCGCCCTGGCTCTGGTCCACGAAAAACTCTACCAATCCTCTGATCTCTCACGGGCGAGTCTCAGATCTTATATCGAAAGCCTGACCGAAACCCTGCGCCAGACCTACATTGGCTCTTTGCCACTGACCATCGACATTCAGGCGGCTGAAGGGGACTTTGAACCTGAGGTTATCATCCCCATCGGCCTGATACTGAATGAGTTGATCTCCAACACCATGAAACACGCATTTTCGGAAGATTCAGCCCGCGAATCAGCATCAATAAAGATCGGCTTCCTGCCCTCTGACGATTCGGAAAGCTACACCCTAAGCGTACGGGACAACGGCTGTGGTATTGACGACATAGAGGCACTGGATAAGAGCAAAAGTTTAGGGCTGAAGCTGATTAAAAGCCTTACATCGCAACTCAGGGGTAGAATGACGATTGAATCCAGCGAAGAAGGCTCATATTTCGGCATCCGGATACCCGCTTCTTCATTACAACCTTCGGCATCACCTATGGTTGCCAGCGGCATATCCCAAAAGTACTCAGGGGAAGATCATTCCTCTTCCCGCCAATCCTGACCGATCGCTTTAAGGGGCAGGTCTAAGCCTAACTCTGGCACCTGCTCTGCGATCCATGACGGGAAAGTATTACTGTTGGGGCCGGGGAACATGGTGTACTGATTTGCCCAAGGATAATTTTTGGCGGCCTGATCAATAGCCATAATCAGCTGATCAACTCCTTCCCCTTTTTTACTTAAAAGGAGTTCCGGACGTTCGCCAAACCAGTAACGGTCGGGGTAATCCTGCTCAATCCGAAGCGCCGGTAGTCCTCGCTTCTGACGCCAGCCAATGACTTCATAAACCGTATAGCGGTCAGCATTAGAGGGCTTAACAGAGATCCAGGTATGGATAGCAAAGTAGCCCCGCCAACCATAAACCGGCGCGCCATAAACCTGAATCACCGCCTGGGGCGTTGTTTCAGGAGGTGGCGCGATACCGGCAGGCTCTCTGCTGGCCGTCTGCCAATCCTTGTTGGCGCAACCTGAAATCAGAAGAGCAAAAATAACCACCCAGCTTTTTCGTAAAAATGATTGTGATGCAGACACTCCGAATACTCCTTTAATGCTGTATCCCTGTTTTACGATAGCGGTTAAAAATGGTTCGTCAGTATTGTGCCGCATCCTCATAGCGGGTTTTCATCAGGCTGTCCCGTAAACGACTGCCATCAGCATTCAGCATGCCCTTTTCCAAAAGCCGCTCGTAGCCCTTATTCAAAGCCAGGCGAATATCCGGCCGGTTTTTGTCGACCCAGAGCGCCAAAGGTGAAGAAATAAGCGGTTTGTAATTAAATTGTCCCGTTAGCCCTGACTTTTCCAGATACCAGCCAAAGTGACTGCCACCCCACATATATTCAGCCCGCTCATGCTCCAGCATCCTGATGGCACTGATATTATCCTGCGCCAGTGCCAGTTTAATCACGCCATCTTTGGTTAACTGTTCAAGGTTTTCAAAATATCGGTAGGGTGAACGCCAGCCTCGCACCACAATCATTTTGTGGTACTTAAGCTCCTCTTCTGTCACCGCGATCATTTCAGAGGGTTGTCGGGAATAGATCCCCGCAGTCCAGGGGAACTGCCAGTTGGTCACTTTACAGCAGTCACCAAAGTTAGGATGACGACCTGTGATAATCACAGATGCGCTGCCATTAAAAACGCTTCGGTATACCCGGGCAACCGGCAGAATGCGAAGTTCACAATCCAGTCCGGCATGAATGCAGATCTCACGGACAGTTTCAATCACCTGGCCTGATACCCGCCCGGAATGGGTCAGATGAGCCAGCGGCGGATACTCGAAAAACGCGATCACAATGCGCTCATTCCCTGTATCGGATGAGCTCTCAGCACTGTTCTCTGCTGAAACAGCGCTGCTGTTCAAAGCAAAAAACAGAAGACTAAGCAGTGAAAAAAAAGATCTCATAAATTTGCCTGATATTAAGGACGTTAACGCTGCAGTTTACCGGTAATTAGGTTTTATTAAAAAGGAGCTGTATCAGGGTTTGGCTTGCATTAAATATATTTTCTTCCGCCTCTGCCAAAGCCTGAGACAGAGGCATGCCTTCAGGGGTGATCGGTAGTGCGATATCGATCCCCTCCTGATATACCGCTTCATAGCCCTGCCCCAGTTTTCCAGCGAATGCCACCACGGGCAAACCAAGCAGCTTGGCGCGTCTTGCCACACCCACCGGCGTTTTCCCGGAGAGCGACTGACCATCCAGGCTTCCCTCACCGGTAATCACCCAATCTACCTGCTGGCACTGACCATCAAAACCGACAATATCCAACACCTGCTCGATACCGGGTTTCAGACTTGTATCAAATGCGGCGATAAATGCCGCTGCTAAACCGCCGGCAGCACCGGCTCCGGGAATATTCTTTATTTCCCGACCAAAGCTCGCCTCAAGAACATCAGCCCAGTGAGCCATTCCTGCATCTAACCGTGTCACCTGCTCGGGCGTAGCCCCTTTTTGCGGGCCAAAGATTGCACTGGCACCTGTGGAGCCCGTCAGTGGGTTGTCGACATCACATGCCAGTTTGAAATGGCATTGAGAGAGTCTGGGGTCCAGCGAACGGGTATCCAACTCCGCCACCTGATAAAGCGAGCCACCAACAGGAGAAACCAGCTGTCCCTGGCGATCCAAAGGCCTGGCACCAAGAGCGGTTAACATGCCGATACCGCCATCGTTTGTGGCGCTGCCCCCCAAGGCGATCAGAAACCGGCGGATGCCTTTATCGAGCATCGCGCTAATCATCTCCCCGACACCCAGCGTGGTGGTGCGTTCAGGATTACGCCGGTCAACATCAACCAGATGCAGCCCCGCCGCTTCAGCCATTTCGATTATCGCAGTGTCCCCACGAACCGTTCCGACACAGGCTTTCACCTGTTGGAAAAGAGGACCGGTTACAGCAAGCTCTTCGACCTGGCCATCCAGCGCGCTGACTAGAACAGAAAGTGTTCCTTCACCACCATCTGCAAGAGGAAGCGCGATCGTTTCAGCATCGGGTAATACCGTTTTAATACCACGTGCGATAGCATTGCAGGCAGCTTCAGCCGACATGCTCTCTTTAAAGGAATCCGGGGCGATAAGAAATTTCACTGTGCGACCTCATTATCTTATTTTTATAAATGACGCATCGGTTATAGGGTGATCCTGAAAGGCTTCAGCTTACTGGAGCTTGCCTTAAGAAGCTATTGAATCACTTTCTGTGACAAGGCTCACACATTAAGTAACTTGAGGCATCGGGTTCAAGTAATTACTCTTAACAGTATTGCTCATAACAGGTTTTAAACATGGTCTGCCGCTACACTCGACACCACACATCAGCCCGTCGCCCTAAGGGTATTAAGCTGGCTCTGATCACAGCGTTATTGGGTTTTGCCTTCAGTGGTACTGCACTGGCTGAATGCCCGGACTACAAGGCTAAAAGTGCTGCCAATACACTCTCCAAAGCATTTTTAGGCAAGAACAGCTCTGTGTTTCAGCCTGCGGTGGTCCTGAAACGCCACCACCCAAGCCGCCAGAAAGAAGTCGCCAGTTACATTAAGGCGGGCAATCAGTATTACACGATGTTTTCTATTGTGAATGGCAGCTGTAAAGCCTTCTTTATTAAACGAGCCGGGCCTCGCTATTAAGATCATAGCTATTAAGACAGCTAAATGACCTGATCATTTCCACCAGGAACACCGGTCAATAAACATAAAAAAAGCCGCTGCAGATTGAATCTGCAGCGGCTTTTTTGTCTTAAGTGGTCCAGTGGATCAGACCACTTTCATCTTCGGATGTGGCTGATACGGAATCCGGAAGAACATGGCGTAAAATACCGGTACCGCAATCAGAGTCAGCAGCGTCGCAAACCCCAAACCGAATGCGATCACCACCGCCATACCTTCAAAGAAAGCATCAAACAGCAGCGGCACCATACCCAGAATCGTGGTGATGGCCGCCATACAAACCGGTCTTACACGACTGACTGCGGAATGAAATACCGCTTCGTAAGGTTCAACACCTTTCGACAGTTCATAATTGATCTGATCCAGCAGCACGATACCATTTTTCACGATCATGCCCGAGAGACTCAGGAAGCCCAGCAGCGCCATAAAACTGAAGGCCGCATCCATAATCAGTAAGCCCTGAGATACCCCGATCAGTGCCAGTGGCACACACAGCCAGATCACGATAGATGCCTTAAATGAGTTGAACAGCAGCACCGTGATAATAAACATAAACAGGTACCCCATCGGCAGAGAGCTGAAAATGTTCTGCTGTGCATCACGGGAGTTCTCGTACTCACCGCCCCACTCCATGGTGTAACCACGGGGTAACTCGATCGCTTCGATCGCAGGCCTGATCCGGCGGAAGACCGCATCGGCCGTTTCATTGCCCATAATGAGCGGATCGCCCATCACAGTAATAGAACGCTTGCGATTACGTCGCTCGATAATCGGATCTTCCCAAACTACTTTGAAATCAGAAACCAAGCTACTGAGCGGTACATAACTCTTGGTTGCCTGACTGTACACCTGCAGATCATGCATCTGATCAATGCTCAGACGTTCCTGAGCCGGCGGCTGCATGATAATTGGAATCTGCTTAGTGCCCTCGCGGTATACGCCGACCTGGGCACCAGAGAAATTCATCAGCAGAACACGGTCGATATCTTTCTTAGTGATACCTAAGCGACGGGCATGGGACTCATCAAATACCGGACGCAATACCTTAACCCGCTGACGCCAGTTATCCTTAATGCCTTCAATACCGCCATCTTCAGCAAAAATATTTTTCGCTTTTACCGACAGCTGACGCAGGACTTCAGGATCCGGGCCAATAAAACGCGCTTCCAGCTTAGAACCACTGGATGGCCCTAACATGAGTCGTTCCAGTTTGAAGTCGATATCACCATGATTAGCCTTAAGGTATTCATGGACATGGTTAATCATATCCGGAATATCGTCGCCCTCTTTGGCCCGGACAACAATCTGGCTGTAACTGGTATTCGCCTGAGCTGCCGAATAGGTCAGCATAAAGCGCAGCATACCCTGTCCTGTGGTGGAGGACGCGTACAGGACACGCTCATCCTGCAGGATAAAGTCCTGCACATCCTGAACGCGGTCATAGGTCTCATCAATATGACTGCCCTCAGGCATCTCCATCGTGACAAAAAACAGAGGCGTTGTTGAAGGCGGGAAAAACGCCTGCTTAACAAACTGAAATGCCCAGCCAGCCGTCAGTAGCGACGCAACCAGAATCAGCACGGTTGTCTTCCGGTAATGCAGCGCCCGGGAGAGCAGCCATTTATAAGCCGTGAACAGAATGCCCTTATAAGGATCTTCCAGTTCGTGCTGCTCCTTCACCTCTTCTTTAAAGAACAGATCACAGAAGAAAGGCGTCAGCGTGATCGCCGTAATCCAGCTCAGGAACAGTGAGATCAGTAGGACCTGAAACAGCGAACCAACAAACTCACCCACGGAATCCGGTGACAGGCCGATAGGCGCAAAGGCAACAATGGCAATAATGGTTGCGCCCAACAGAGGCCATTTGGTCTGTTTAACCACATCTTCTGCCGCCTGAAGCTTGCTGTAACCACGTTTCAAGCCGATCAGAACCCCTTCTGTGACCACAATGGCGTTATCCACCAGCATCCCGAGAGCGATAATCAGACCACCCAGAGAGATACGCTGAAGGTTAATGCCCATGTATTGCATCACAATAAAGGTGCCCAGAATCGTCAGCAGCAGAATCAGGCCGATCAGAATACCGGACCTCACCCCCATAAAGACCAGCAGGACAAGAATTACAATGCCAACCGCTTCAAACAGATTCAGCAGGAAAGAACTGACCGATTTATCCACTTCATGGGACTGAAAATAGATGGTATTGAGTTCAATACCCGCAGGCTGCTGATACTCAAGCTCATCAATGCGGGCTTCAAGGTGCTTGCCGATATCAACTACGTTAACGCCGGAAGCAAAGGAAACACCTAACAGCAGCGCTCTTTGGCCGTTAAAGTCAACTTTATGACTGGCGGGATCTTTGTAGCCACGACGAACCTCTGCCACATCACTCAGGTAAACCGTATCGCCGTTGGCTGAGGGCAAAAGAAGATTCTCAAGGGCTGAAATATCTTCAAACTCACCCGTGGTGCTGATCCGGATAAACTCGCTGCCTACTTTAACCTGACCGGCATTCGAAACCGTATTCTGGCTGCTCAGCAACTGATCCAGCTGGCCGACAGTAATGCCCAGCGCAGACAAACGGGCACGGGAGATCTCGATAAAGATCTGCTCCTGCTGCTGACCGGCAATCGCCACTTTACTGACGCCATCCACCAGTACCAGTTCGCGACGCAGAAAATCGACGTAGGATTTCAGATCGTTGTACCGGTATCCTTCACCGGTCACCGCCAGTAAAACACCGTAAACATCCCCAAAGTCATCAACCACCCGGGGTGATGATGTGCCTTTAGGCAACGAAGGCGACAGATCACGTATTTTTTTCCGAAGTTCGTCCCAGATCTGATTCAGGTCGTTACCACGATAGGTATCTTTTACCGTAAGCTGAACCTTGGAGTACCCCGCTTTACTGGTCGACACCAGCTTATCGACATAGGGCAAATTCTGGATCGCCTGCTCAATCGGATAGGTAACTTCCTCTTCCACCTGTTCCGGTGTTGCACCGGGATAATAGGTGATCACCAGCGCATCTTTGATGGTAAATTCCGGATCTTCAAGCTGACCCAGTTTAGAAAAAGAGATAACACCGCCAATCAGCAGAATGAGGGTGATCATCCAGCTGGAGACTTTTTTCTCGATAAAATATTTAGCAATACTCACCGCTTACAGCCCCCGCTCTTTAACCCAGGGACGGACTTCCATTCCCTCTTTGATCGCATGAACCCCGGCGGCAACAATCTGGTCGCCTTCATTCAGCCCTGAGGTCACCTGAATCTTATCTCCCTGCAGTTCACCGATGGTCACTTCACGTTTACTGATCCGATGGCCTTCCGGGTTGTACACCCAGACGGAACGCTCTTCATCATCTACGGGCTTAGCTTCATCCATAAAGACCGCCTCTACCGGCACCAACCAGAATGCGGGGTCACCTAAGAGTTCATTCACATTAACTTTTACTTCAGCGGTCATGCCCGGCAGGAGTGTTACAGACTCGGGATCCGGCCGTTCCATTGTCAGCGTTACGTCATAACCTTTCGTGCTTGGATCGGGGTTGGTGCTGTGTTCTTTGTAACGGGCTTCAAAGATCTTGCCGGGTACACTCTCCACAGTAACCTGAGGTGTATAGGTGGTATTGTCTTTACGGATACGGGCGATCAGGTCTTCCGGCACCTGAAAGCGCACATCGATGGTCTCTGCATTTTCTAGTTTCACGATGGGAGCTGTCGCACTGACAAACTCGTAGTTGTCAGCGTACACACGGGCGATCACACCATCGTAAGGCGCTTTGATTTTGCTGTAGGCCAGCTGATTCTGAGCTTGTTTTAAGGCTGTTTCAGCCTGCTCCATACTGGTTTTGACCTCATCCAGCTGCGCCTGAGTCGCGGCTTTCTGAACCACCATGGCACTGATGCGCTGATGCTGCAGTTTGGCCAGATCGTATGCGGTCTGGCGCTGTTTTACGTTGAGCAGAAAGTCCTGATCATCAAGCGCTGCCAGTACCTGCCCCTTACGGACTTTTTCACCCTCGGTCACCGGAAGCGTTTCCAATTCACCCGACACCCTGAATGCCAGATCCGTTTCCTGGCTGGCAACAAACTCCGCCGGAAAATAGCGGATAGAGACACTCTGATGACCTATGGTGGCAAGCTTAACCGGGCGGATAATCTCTTCAGTGGTCACAGCAGTCTCTTCCTGCTGGCAACCGGACAGTAATAAGGTGGATGTCAGTGCGCAGGCGATCACAAGGGAGCGTGATGAAGCGGGCATCGTTTGAAGTCCTCGGGTCTGGGATCAAAATTATTCTGTTAAGTCTGACTGAAACTGCATTCCAGATATTGATTACACTATAGTCTTAATAAGTATCTGAAAGGCAAATATCGGGACGAGCATATTAGAGTAAATACGTCGAATATAACACGGTAATTATTCATCAAATTAAAACAAGTGATTAAACAATACCCGCTAACGGCTGCAATTCAGGCGAAAAAGCCCGATTTAACCGCATATTAGCAATGACAGGGGGATGTTTTTCGGTAACTGAGAGGGTTCAAAGAGATACGCTAACGATAAGTAAGCGTACCTCTTTTCTATACTTTCTATTACGACAGACAGGAGAGGAACGGCTCAGAAGCCATCCACTGTTTTCGGGCAGTTAAGTTGGGGGCAAGCCTGCTCGCCATCAGGTCGCCGACTCTTACCGAGAATATCCTGAAGGCTATGCTGAATATTCTCATCGTCCGGCGATAGCGTAATGGCACATTGCACAGCCTGAAAGGCGCTGCTGTGACACTGCCTGGCCAGTTGAATGTAGGCAACGTTATTCCAGATCTGTCCGGAGTGAGACAACGACGGGCTGTTCAGAAGCGTATCCGAAGCAGCATCAAACAGCCCGGACTGGAAGTAGGTATTAGAAAGCGTCAGCCGCAGCTCATCAGATGCCGGCCACTGTTTAACACCACGCTCCAGCGCTTTTTGTGCCGACACCGTCAAACCAACATCAACAAGATCAAGACTTGCTTCAAGATAGGTTTTTAAGGCGGGCTCTGCCGGCAATGTACCGGGTTTCAGAAAAACATATGCCCAGCGATCTGCCCTGTCCCAGGTATTCGTAAAGGTCTTAAAGTCGACTCTGTGTTCCCGATAAGTCGCTGAACGCAAAATCAGTTCGTTTTGGACAAGGTCAAAACCAACAATCACAGCAAAATGCCATTGTGGCAGGCTCTCAAGGCCAAGATTCTGAAAAACCAGCACCGGATAACCGGCTTCAACCTGAAGTAACAGGTGATTCAGTTCAGGTTCAAGCCGATAAGCCAGCAGACCAAAACTTCGGCCGGTGCTCACCATCTCAAGAGGTAAGGTCCCTTCCTGCTCCGGCAGATAAACCCGCTCAACAAGGTCCTCCGGTGCTACCTCATATCCCTGGTGCGATAAGATTGTGGCAAGGGCTGCCGGACCGCATTGGTAGCGCTCCTGCGGAAAAAAAGGCACCTGCTGCAGGTTTTGCTGCTGTTTTTCCGGATGAGGAAATGCACCTGCACCATCAGCAGATAATAACTCAGAGTTCCCGCTATCCTGCCGGATGGGTGTATTACTGCAGCCACTGAGGGTGATCATTGAGATCAGCACCCAAGACCAAAAAAGACAACGTCGCTTTATAAGCCCGATGCCTGAAAAAAAAGAAGTGATAGCGGACATAGAATCTTCGGTGAAAAGCATGAGCAGAGTGTTTTGAGTGCAGCAGATGGTGTTAAAGGCTAATGCCCTTCACCACCATCATACTGCAACGATTTTCATCAGAGGAGGGTTAGCGATTGATGTTTTTCACGAACGGAAATACATCGGTAGCTCCCAACATATCGGTAATCACGAACACGACAAACACCATAAAGGCCAGTCCCAGAATATCCTGACCCGCCGGCTGATCAGCCAGATGCTGATTCAACTGAATAATCTCAGCATCTGACATGGCGGCAACCCGTGACTTAGCCAGTTCAGGATCGACACCCAACTGAGTTAACTGAGACCGGACATCAGCCCGGTCAAACAAGGCAACTGCCTGCTGACGATCCAGCTGCTGGATAATCGTTGCATTGCTGATCATCCCAGCCTGAGCAGAGTTCAGTGACGCTGAAAACATAACAAGGGCGACAACTGCAGCTAAAGTACGTTTGAAATTTTTAAGATATGACATAGTGACCTCTGTGTACCTAATGTATTGCAAAGTAGCTTCCATCATCCCTGAAAAGACTATTCTGAAGGCGTAAAACGGAAAATATCATCCAGCTCACTGATTCCCAGCCCCGGCTTTTTATTCACTTTAATCTGAACCGGAATACGCTCTTTCATAGCACTGATATGACTGATAACACCGATCATCTTGCCACTGGCATTCAGATTATCCAGCGCATTCAGTGCCATCTCCAATGTTTCACTGTCCAGTGTACCAAAGCCTTCATCAAGAAAAAGTGAATCGATACGCACTTTATGGCTAACAAGATCAGACAGGGCTAACGCCAGAGCTAAACTGACCAGAAAGCTCTCCCCTCCGGACAGTGTTCGGGTATCACGGACCGCATCCGCTTGCCAGGTATCCAGAATCTCTATTTCCAAATCACCATTGTTTTTGCGCCGCAGCTGATATCGGTCGTGAAGCTGGCGAAGTTGACGGTTAGCCAGTTCAATCAGATATTCCAGTGTCAGCCCCTGAGCAAATAAGCGGAACTTATCCCCCTTGGCAGAACCCAGCATATCGTTCATCTGCGCCCACAGATCGGCCTTTTTCTGCTGACGATCGATCTCTTCCGCCAACGTCTGAATACCCGATCGGCGGGTCTCATCCTGCTTGATCATCTGACGAAGTTCGGTGAATTCGGTTTTAAGCGCTTCCTGTCGCTCTGTGACATCGTTCAACTGTTTCTCCAGCCCTGCCATTTTTTTGAGCGCTGCATTAACGTTACGGGAGCTGAGTTCATCCTGCAGATCTGTATATACCTTCAGTGTCGCCTCAGAGCCAATCAGACTGTGCAGATTATCCAGATTCAGCCGCAGGGTCACTTCTGCTTCATGACGCTTTTTCTCAAGGTTTTCCCTGAGCGTCTGCCACTCCATAAAGGCTTCCGGATCCGGCAGAGCCTGTTCAAATGCAGCCTGATGCTTAAACGGACTCTTTTCCAGCTGCTGCTGCCAGATAACTGCGGCATCCTCCCGTTGCGTAGCATAATCAAGGCAGTAATCTTCCTGCTGGCTCAATCTGGCTTTCAACGCCTCAAACTTCTCTTTGTGGGCGGTCAGTGCCGATCGGGCAATTTCCAGTTGCTTTTCAGACTGCTGTAACTGTCCGTGAAGCCTTGTCCGCTCTTCATCCAGTGTCGCGCTACCAAAGGTAAGATGACGCTCCTCTTTAAGTGCCTGATAGTCACGGCTTAAGGTTTCATGGGCCTGAGCGATCTGCTCGCAGCGTGCTTTCTGGGATGCCATCTGCTGTTGCAGGTTTGTGGCCTGTAACTCCAGCTCCCGCAAATACTGCTGCAATTTGAGCTGCTTATCAGCCAATTCCTGCCACTGGCGAACATCGGCCTGCATCTGAGCCAGATACCCAGGCTGATCAGCCAGTTCAGGAAGCGTTCGGCCAAAGCCTGCCAGCGTCTCTTTAATAACCTGATCGAGTGTCTGTTGTCGCTTTTCTATCTTCGCCAGTGCTTCCTGATCATGGCCGATGCGGGCAGAGATCAGCTCGATCTGCTGCTGTGCCTCCTGACTTTTAGCCAGCGTATCCTGATACTGTTTTTCTGAGGCGCTTTGCTGTTGCTGAAGCTGCCAGAGCTGTTGTTTAAGGCTCTCTTTATGGTCAACCTGAGTCTGTAATTCTGCAGCGAGGTGCTGTACAGCCTGCATCAGTTCGGGGGCGATATTCTCAGAGGTTTCCCTAAGCGAGCTGATCGTACCGATTTGGTGACACAGCTCCTGCAATGGTGCTGTCAGGTCACCCGCCACATTAGTGTTATTAAGAGCCGGATTAGCGTTATTAAGAGCCGGCGCGATTCGGGCAACCGTATCATGGAGCTGCTGACATCCTTGCTGCCAGTTAGTTTCCAGATCCCGGAGTACCTGTTGTCGCTGCTGCTGATCCTGCTGCAAGGCCTCAAAACGAACCTGAAGCTGATCAACCTTACTGTTAACCTGCTCCCCCTGCTTTCTGACCCGCTCAAGCCTTTCCCGCATCTTTGCAACCCGCGACTCTGTCTCACTCAGGGTAATCGCCTGATACGTCTCGATCGCGGGATGTTCATGGGAGCCACAAAGCGGACATGCTTCCTCTGGCTGCAGACGATTGCGATACGTTTGCAGATCGGAAATCTGCCGTTCGCGTTCGAACAGGCGCTCAAGATCCTGCAGGTGGCTATTGCACTGTTTATATTCATCCCGCAGCTGGGTACGCTGCAGCGTCAGCTTTTCAGACTCCTGGCGGTTTGACTCAAAGGCCTGCTCCTGCTGAGCCAGAGACTGGTGCTGCTTGATATATTCCTGCTGCAGATAGCCCAGTTGCTGACAGGGCTGTATCAGATGATTCAGTTCTGTCAAAAGATGGCGGCCACCGGTTTCATCGGCAATCCGGTGCGCTGCTATCTGCTGCTCCAATGGCTGCAACTGAGCAAAAAGTTGCTGTCGCTGCTGGTCAGCGTTTTTCTGCTGCTCAATAAGCGGAGAAAGATCTTTTTTCAGCCTGATCAGCTCTTCATCTGACTGATTCAGAGTCTGCTGAAGGCTGACTCTTTCCTGATAGGTTTCTGCTTGCTGATTAAACTGCTCGCTAAGCTGTGGCAGAACCTCACCCAATCGGGAGATCCGCGAGTGTTGCGCCAACCACTGCTCATTCTGTCGAAAAAGATGCTGTTGCTGGTTAAATTGCTCATTCAGCTGCTGTCGTTGCGTCTCAAGTTGCGCTAACTGTGCTTCCTCAGGAGCCAGCAGTGCTTTGTGCTCCTGCACCTGATTCGCTAACTGACGGATTTTTTCATCGAGAGGAGCAAGTTCGTTATTAAGGCGTTGCTCCGCAGCATCCTTATGGGCTTTATCAGCTTTCAGGGCGGTTTCGGCGGTAGTAAAACGATGTTCCGCCTTTTGCAACTCATCACCCTGCTGGGCTTTTTGCCGCTGTAAGGCCTCTTTTTGCTCGTTAGCACGCGCCAGCTGGGATGTCAGTTCTTCAAGCTTTTGGAAATAGGGCTGGATCTGCTGAGCGGGAATCGCTTTCTCCAGAGCGTTCAGCTCTGCTTTATGCTCTTTAAAGGCGTGACCGGCATCTTTCAGGGACTGTTCAGCATCCTGTTTTTTCAGCCAGAGTTTCTCAAGCTGGCGTAGCGCGTTCAGTTCCGCATCCAGCTGTTTCTGCTCCGGCTGCAGAGACTCCAAGTCGGCGCTTATGGCCTCAATCCGTGCCTGATACTCTGCGGTTTGCTCCGGTGATAACAGCTCTATGCCTTCCAGCCGGTATTTCAACTGGGCAACCGCATCCTGTTCTGCTTTGTGGCGCAGGAAGATACGCTCTGAAATCTGACCGTAAACTTCGGTACCTGTCATTCGCTCTAACAGATTCGCCCGTTCCTGCTTATCGGCGTTCAGAAAAGCGGCAAACTGCCCCTGAGAAAGCATCATGGATTTGGTGAAGCGACCAAAATCCAGTCCGGTCAGCTCTTCAACCAGGCGTTTTTTATCATTGACCTTACTGGCGAGAATATTGCCTTCCTCGTCAGCTAACTCCACCGTTGCTGTCTGCAGACGTTGTGTCTTTGCCGCACGACGCTGCGCCCAGAATGCCCGATAAACGTCGCCGTTTACGGCAAACTCAACCTCAGCCAGACAATCCTGAGTGTGGTGGGTCATCAGCTGATTGTTGTCTTTTGAGACCTGTAAGCGTGGCGTTTCGTGATAGAGGGCGAGACAGATCGCATCAAGCAAGGTGGTTTTACCGGCACCGGTTGCTCCCACAATGGCAAAAAGATTACTGCTATCAAAAGGGGCACGAGTGAAATCGATCTTCCACTCACCGCGCAGCGCATTCAGGTTTTTCAGGCGGACAGAAAGAATCTTCATGGCTTAAGCTCCTCCTGAATCTGATGGAAACAATCTATCAGTGCGCTGCGGCGTTCTTCATCGAGGTCTTCGGCCTCCAGACGTTTCAGGAAGACCTCTTCCGGTGTCAGTTCATCCAGCTGAGCAGATGGCGCATGATCGGCCAGCGTCGTTCGGCTACGGTTCTGCCGCCTGATGCGCAGCACTTCCATGGGAAGCCCCTCTATCATGGCCTCGATGCGGGGTTGAAGATCCGCAAGGTAGTCTTCGGTTTCCACATTGATCTCCAGCCAGACGGGCAGCTCAGATTCACTAAAATTGGCATCTGCTGAAAGATCAGTAATCTGCTGTTCAATTTCCGCCAGATCGCCGGAGATACGTGACATAGGCTGAAAGTTCGGTACGGGTACACTGTCAGCACAGAGAAAACCTTTGTCCTGATCAAGATGGACAATCAATACCTGCTTTTCTTTGCTGCGTTCGTCGAAACTAAGAGACATGGGAGACCCGCAGTAGCGGATATGTTCCGACTTGGCGACCTTTTGTGGCCGGTGAATATGCCCCAAGGCGATATAATCAGCAGGCGGAAATGCCTGAGCCGGGAAAGCATCCAGCGTCCCGATATAGATCTCTTTAACCGATTCTGAGGTCGATGCCCCCACAGTCGTCAGATGGCCGGTCATCACAACAGGCAGCTCTGGATAATGCTGTTTGGCAAGCTCATAGAGCCGCTGATAATAATCACTGATCTGCTGCTGAAGCTGTTGACGGCGATCCTCAGCGGAAAGATCTGCCCTGCTTCGCATCAGATCGCTGGGGCGCAGAAACGGAATCGCACAGAGAACCGCTTCAGCATCACCGGACAGGCCTGTTAACGGGATCAACAGTTCATTCAGCGTATCGGTATCCCCCTCCGCAACACACTCCAACTGCTCGGGATTAGCTCCGGCGATCACCTGGGTATTCAGTGCATTAAGCAACCCCTTGGATTCATTCAGTACCGCTACCGAGTCATGGTTACCGGCTAAAAGTATCAGCTGGCAATCCGGGCAGGTCTGATGGAGTTTTACGATAAAGCGGTTGTAAAGTGTCCGGGCGTAGCTTGGCGGAGTACCGGTATCAAAAAGATCACCGGCAACCAGAACCGCATCCACCCCATGTTCGGCCACCTGTGTCACCAGCCAATCAAGAAAAGCAGCCTGCTCCCGCTCTCTGCTTTTGCCATAAAAAAGCTGACCCAGATGCCAGTCTGAGGTGTGCAGTATTTTCATAGAGGATCGTCCTTGATGAAGAGACAGGGTGCCGGGTAACTTGGGGGATACTCTTAAAACAAATAACGTGTCCTCTAGGGACGTAGACCGATGCGCATCTGGCCGTTATCAAAGAACTGAGCCACCTGCTTGCGCTTACGACCGATCAACAGGGTGCCGTCATCAAGAAACAGGAAGTTTTTCCAGCAGCGACAGAACACCGCCCAGCTGGTTTCAATCACATTCTCACTGTCATAGCAGATATAAACGGTTGTATTGTCTTCCCAGTCAAAATGCTGCTGCATCAGTTCAGGCAGATCGTTACTGTTGCTGTCCCAGGCTGATTGCCAGTCATCCGTTTCAAGCCAGCTCTTGTTGTTACCCGCCCAGTCATCTTTCTGAAAAAAGCTATGATCACTGCTTTGCGCGCTCACCTGTGACTGCCACAGTTGCAGCGAGCGTTCAGGCGTCATCGGTTTAATATTGGCCTGATCATCAGCGGATACCGGCAGGTCTTTATGCCGGAATATCCAGCGTTTTGAATATTCTTCTAAATCGATATAACTCATTGATACCTAAAACCTATGCAGATACGAAAACCCGACGGCCTGTTCTGCTAAGCGTCGGGTTAATTGATTTTATTGTATCAGTTAATAGCTTGTATGCGGAGGTAATACCCGCTGCAGCTTTACAAGACCACCAGGAATTACTGCTGGTGTTCCAGCTCAACCAGGTAATGAGCGATCTTGTCAGCCTGACTGAATTTGATTTGCGGGAAGGTTGGCATGCGGGGATAACGGGGATCGCCTTCCCGTATAAGTTTGACCACTTCTGCGCGGGACAGTTGGTGAGAAAAGGTGGCAGGAATACCCATCACGAATTTGCCAAGGCCGTTCGCCTTGTGGCAACTGGCGCAATAATCGGTATACATCTGTTTACCGGTCGCCGATGTTGGCGGCGTATCATCATTGTAAAAGCAGCCTGACAACAGAAAGACAACTGCCAGAAGCCCCAAGCGAGCGCTTTTCATTACGATCCCGGCCATAAGACTGCCCCTTTATTCATTATGATCCTTTTGCAGGCTTTTCAGCGTTTCACCTGCTTACCTAAAACATAATCTATTTAGCGGGACTTGTCCCCTGCCAAAACAGGTAAGTACAGGACAAAGGGATAAGACCGGAATAAAACCTAAGCGCTGGCGACCGGCAACTGTCCGGCACAGCCCTGATTCAGATTTCTGATAAAGAAGCCGAACTCATAGGCAGGCAGCGGTTTACTGATCAGATAGCCCTGTAGGTAATCGCAATCCAGGTCAGCCAGGGCATTTTTCTGCGCCTCAGTTTCAACCCCTTCGGCGACAATCGTCATACCAAGGCTCTTTGCCAACTGAATGATCGCTTTTGTCACCAGTCGTTCCTGATGCTGTTCGGTCATTTTCTGAACAAAACAACGATCCACTTTGAGCTTATCCAGCTGGAAATGCGTCAGATAACTCAGACTGGAATAGCCGGTTCCAAAGTCATCAATCGAGAGCATAAAGCCCGCTTCTTTAAGGTCCGCAACGACGGATACCGCTGAATTAGCATCCTGAATCATCGCCGTTTCAGTTATCTCAAGCGCGATCCGTTCAACAGGAATCTGATGCTGATCGAGAATGGAAAGCAACTGTTCGGCGAGACCTGCATACTGCAGCTGATGCGCTGACAGATTAACCGCCACACTGCCAGAAAAATCATCACCCCAGCGGTTTAACTGCTGACACACTTCATCGACAACCCAGCGACCCAGTTCATGAATCAGCCCGGTATGTTCAGCGATCGGGATAAAGCGATCCGGCGAGACAAAACCAAACTGTTCGGAGTTCCAGCGCAACAGGGCTTCAGCGCCCACCAGCTTCCCGGATCGGGTTTCGATGATCGGCTGATAGTTTAACGAGAACTCACCGCGCTCCATCGCCAGATGCAGGGCCTGCTCAAGCAGCACCCCTTCTTTGGCCGTCGCCTGCAGATCGCTGCTGAAGAAGTGACTGCAGTTACCACCCTGCTCTTTTGCGTGATGCATCGCGATATGGGACTGCTCAATCGCTTCTCTCGGGCGTAGCTCCTGATCAAGAAGCGTTAAACCGATGCTCACCGTTGAGCGCCACTCTATGCCCTGATACTCAATACTGCTTTGCAGGGTTTGCAGCAGGTTCTGCGCAATAAACTCTGCCTGTGCCGGTGACGATATATGAGGGGCCGCCACAATAAACTCATCACCCACCGAACGGGCGACAAAGCCTTCCGGCAGGAACGTCTCTGTAAGGCGTTGCAGGGTAACCCGGATAATGTGATCACCCAACGCCATTCCGCCATGGCGGTTCAGGCGACCCATATTATCGATACCGATATAAAACACAGTTATCGGCTGCTGCTGATCACGCTGCTTACGATTGAGCTGCTCGATCAGTCCCTGCTGCCCCATGATGCTGTTACTTTGACCCGGAGCCAGAGAACTGAGCAGTGTAGGCGCATCGTTATGCAGAACGAGCTCACCGGAGGAGAAATAGTGGGTCACCTGACCCGCTTCATTCAGAACGGTATAAATGGTTTTCTGTTCAGGGTATTCCCGGCCATCTTTGCGACGATTCCAGATCAGACCGGACCAGTAGCCATCATTAATCAGGCTATTCCAAAGACCACGGTAAAACGCTTTATCCTGACGTCCGGAGCTGAAATAACCGGGGTCAAACCCCATCACTTCGCTTGCTTTATAACCGGAAACTTCTTCAAAACGCTTATTGGCGAGCACAATACGGTTACTGGCATCGGTCACCACCACAGAGGCACGACCTGAATTGAAGATACGCTCAAAGAGTGTCCACTGATCCTGATACTTCTGACGCCAGCGGATATCACGGATAAAGCATAATGCTGTCGCATCAGACAGGAGCTTTATGGACCATTGGAAATGAAATGACTTGCCATCCTGAGCATGACCGCGACTTTCTGCAGTGATCGCAGCGTCTTTGGAAAGATGTTTCAGCAGCTCTTCGGTATTTTGATAGTGGCTGCCTTTAAGCCAGCTAAAGAGTTCGTTCTCAGGAAGATGGTACAGCTGAGCCATCTGAGTCAGATGCGCATTACCGGTGACAACCGTCAGCTGCTGATCCAGAGAGACATGAGCAAAAGCCATATCAATCAGATCCATACCCTGTGATACACCGACCAGAGCGTGCAGCACATCAGCAGACATTCCATAACGGTCCAAATCGATACTCCATTACATACAGCGGAAACAAACGAGCCAGGATGGCTGAAAGCGCGCGAATCTATCATTAGATCGATTGAATGAAAAGATGTCTTAAGTAGGGAGGTATGCCTGCACAAAAATGATGGGCATCAATTAAAAACCAAGCAAGGATTGATATAGCACAAAAAACCACAAAAAATCATGTGATTGCCGTGTAAATCACTTTAAGGGGTAAAAAATGACAGAAACAGACAATTTCCAGAAATTACAAATCTTTACACAAGACCTCGTCAGAATGGTCGGATTCAGGGGTTTTATCCCGTGCAACCCGAACACAGTTCCGGCCAGCCCCTTTGGCTTCATACAGTGCACGATCGGCCTTAGCGACCATTTGTGACAGAAGATCCGCCTGACTAAGTACCTCGGAATACTCATTGCTGCAAAAGCTGCTGATACCAAAGCTACAGGTCACTTTTACATTCTGACCGTTCTTATGATGGACAACATCATTAGCAATCAGAAGCCTTAACTCCTCCGCCAGTTTGAATGCACGGGATGATGTTTCTCCCGGCAATACCAGGATGAACTCTTCGCCACCGATCCTGCCGATCAGGCCATCAGCAGGTAAAATGGCCGCAGCCCGTTCAGCAACGCGAACAATCGCTTTATCACCAACAGGATGGCCCCATTGATCATTCACCGCTTTAAAGTGATCAATATCCAGCACGATGACAGATAGTGGGTCACCATATTTCTGCGTCCACTGAACAAACTTCATCGCTTCATCCAGAACCGTCTTCCGGTTCAGAATACCGGTCAGACCATCATGGCGCGCAAGTGTGTGCAGCTCCTCTTCAAGCTGCTTTCGCATGCTGATGTCACGCAGAATCGCAATATAACCCTGATGAATTTTCTTACCCGAGTTTGGCTCTTCATCATATAAAGCCGTGATTGTGGTCATCTGGGTATAAATATCGCCGTTTTTACGCTGATTAATCAGCTCACCGTGCCAGTGACCGTTCTGGTTAAGGCCATTCCACAGTTCTTTGTATACTTCTTCACTGGTCTGTCCACTGGAAAGCATACTGCAATTCTCGCCCATAACCGTGGAAGCGTCATAACCGGTAGTACGGCAGAAGGCGGCATTAACGTATTCTATCTTGCCCTGATTATTCGCAATCAGAATAGCTTCACCGGCAGCTTCCAGTGCGGCATTTTTCCAGCGCTGCTTGTTCAGTTCGTGTCGGTTGATATTCAGAGCATTACGGATATCCCGGGTTATATTCTTCATCCGCAGATAAAGCGGCACCGGTGTTTCCGACTTAAAACCGGACTGGCTGAAAGATTCCAATGTCTGGAGAAAATCAGATAAATATTCGCTATGGCGACGATAGATCAGGTAGAGGCCCAGCTGGAAAAGTGCGATCACAGCGATCGTCAACAGAACAAGCTGCACAAGCCCCCGGGTCTCTTCACGCTGAACCTCGACCAGATCCCGGTCGATCTGCTGTAGTCGCGCGATAAACACCTTGAAGGCCGCCTGATTTTTCAGGGACTTCGCGACATACTCTTTTTGCAGACGGATAAAGCGCTGCTTCATCACAGGAATCAGTTCAGGTTCAACACCGGATGTGGTCAGCTGGTGCAGAGATTGCCTGACCGCTAACAGCTTACGACCGGCATTGAGGGCTTCGACTAGGGTTCGCTCCACATCATGGCGTTTCTCCTCCATCTGCAGATTGACCGCTGCCTGAGGAATCAGCCAGCCATTACTGTCCAGTAGAGCCTGCAGCATACGTTGAGACTGGCTTTCAAAAGAGGAACGAAGTGCCGGAGTATCCTGATAATCATCCGCAGGGGTGTTGCTGAGCATTAACGCCATATAGTTGGCTTCATAAGCCAACTCATGACTGGAATACAAAACCTGTCTCAAAGCATCGGCATCGCGGCTGTGGTCAGATGTGCGGTTCAGCACCAGACCAAAGACCAGCACGAGTAACAGGCAAAGTTCCAGCAGGAAGATAAGAGTAAAGCGGCCCCGGCCTGTATTGTGTGAAACACTTTCCATGTTAAATCCTGATAAAACCGTCCATGACAGGCGAACAGTAACTTGCGGTGGTAAGGGCACTTTCCCCAAATATAGGAGGTGCTCTATTGTCGATATTCGGTGCAAGTTAACATTGCCACACCTCAAAAAAGTAAACCTTTTACTTCAAATATGGTGTTTTAAACAGATCGTTTCAAATCAACTGGCTGCCCATGAGTTCATTTTGTAGAATCGTGGCAAATATCTGATACCCGATTATCAATGTCAGACAACCCTGGCCCATATATAAGGCAACATAATGACTTTAAAAGATTTTTTACACAAGCTAGCGTCCGGACAACCGGTAGAATTTGAAGAAACTCAGGCCGTCATCGCTGACAATTACCAGTATACACCCGCCGCATTTTCTAACGGCGATGTGACCAATGAAGCGGGCCAGAATGAAGGCAGCTGCAAAATCTTTGCTTTTGCTAAAGATCAGCAGCTGGATCAGGAATCGACCCTGCGCTGCTTTGGCCGCTTCTATCAGGACGTGCTGAATACCCCTGAAGGTACCGATCACGGTAATATCCGTAACTTCATGCAGCAGGGCTGGGACGGCATTCGTTTCGAGTCAGAGGCGCTGACAGCAAAATAATGGTCAGAAACGTCAGGTGAATCGCATCACATCACCTGATACCGGTCATGGAGTTTCATCCACTGATTTCCATGGCCAGTTGAGCTCTTGCTCTACTCTTGCTCTTAATTTTTATTCTTACCGTTTTATCAGGCTTCACCGTTCAGGGTAATCACCAGCTGCCGTGGACCTCCGTAATCCCGATGTTCCCCCAGATAGATTCCCTGCCATATACCCATATTTAACTGACCGTCTTTGACCGGTAGCGTCAGACTATTACCCAGCAGGCTTGCCTTCAGATGTGCGGGCATATCATCAGCACCTTCCAGTGTGTGCTGAAAATAGGGCTCATTCTCCGGCACGGCGCGATTAAAGAAGCGCTCAAAATCCCCGCGTACCGTTGGGTCCGCATTTTCATTAAGGGTCAGACTGGCCGACGTGTGCTGAATAAAGATATGAATCAGCCCAACCCGAATCTTTCTTAACTCCGGCAGCTGATTCAGGATCTCGGTTGTCACCAGATGAAAGCCCCTGTCCCGAGCTTTAAGGCGAATCTCTTTCTGTAACCACATGATGGGGAACTCCTGATACTTTTGCCCATTATAAAAAAGGCCCGCTATGAATGCATAGCAGGCCTTTTGACGAACCGATGCTCATTACCCGTGGGTATGGTATCCGTTCGGCGATTGCGGCGATTTAGCCCCGGCTGGTTACTTCCAGCAGGTGGTAACCAAACTGGGTCTGAACCGGACCAAGCACCTGATTCAACTCACCACCGAATACGGCTTTATCAAACTCAGGAACCATTTCACCCGGGCGGAAACTCCCCAGGTCACCACCTTCCGCACCGGAAGGACATAGTGAATGTTCCTGTGCAACGGCTGCAAAGTCATTACCTGACTCAATTTTTTCTTTCAGATCTAGGCACTGCTTTTCATTAGCCACAAGAATGTGGCGGGCGGTAGCAACGGGCATGATCCGTCTCCTCTGTTGGTCTGAACCTCTTAGGGTTCATTTTTTAATCGACGTGGATGTTTATTAGTATGTGGATGGCGCTTTAAGCATCAAAACGGCGCATTGTCGCCAATAATACCTGACAAATGCGACAAACAGACTTATATTGCGCAGCCTTGAATGAATTCGCAATTGAGTAAGATCATAAGAACGCCCACTGGTTCCATGACTTTGCTCAAATTCTCAGTTTGTTATCGAGAGAGCTAATGGCTTTATCTTGCAGAATGGGCTGTGCAGCATGCTGCATCGCCCCCAGTATTACCAGTCCGCTACCGAAAATGCCGGAAGGCAAACCCGCCGGAGTCCCCTGCCCTCATCTGATGGATGATCTGCGCTGTGAACTTTTCGGCAAACCGGAGCGCCCTGCAGTTTGCGGTGATTTTCAGCCGATGGATTACGTCTGTGGCAGTAACCGTGAAGAAGCCCTGAAGCTCCTGACCGAACTGGAAGACTGTACCCACTGATACCGGTTTAACGGTACACAGTTATTCGCTGGCAATCACATCGGATATGGCTTTTTGGATCAGATCTTTTCTCACCGTCGTGGGAACAACCGGTTCCCCGAACCAGAAGCTCATAGGCTGATCAAAGCCGATACCGTGCATATAGTTATAGAGCGCCTTACGTAACCCCTCACCGATCATCTCATGATTGGTGCCTGTCGGATCGATAAAGTCGACGTCGTTCTCGGCAAAGAGGGTTTCAGGGCGGTCGATCAGCGTAATGCCATATTCCTCAGGATTCACACCGATAGGACTATGAATTGTCGCCGCAAAACGGTGCCAGTAGGCTGACTGGAAACAGCCCTGCTGCATCATCTGACGCACCATCTCCAGAGCATCCACCGATTCCTGTTCGGTCTGAGTCGGAAACCCATACATCAGATAGGCATGCACCAGAATACCCGAATCACTGAACGCCTTAGTGACGCGGGCGACCTGTTCAACACTCACGCCCTTTTTCATCAGTTTTAGCAAGCGGTCAGAGGCCACTTCAAGGCCACCGCTAACGGCGATACAGCCGGAATCGGCCAGAAGCTGACAGCGCTCCGGGGTGAAGGTTTTCTCGAAACGGATGTTGCCCCACCAGCTGATCACCACACCCCGCTCGATCAGTCGACGCGCCAGGGCAAAGAGCGCCTTAGGCGGTGCGGCTTCATCGACAAAATGAAAACCGGTTTGCCCTGTTTCTTCTATCAGCTGTTCAATACGGTCCACCAGAATATCAGCACCGGCTTCATCATAGCGGTCAATATAATCCAGTGTGACATCACAAAAACTGCACTTGCGCCAGTAGCAGCCGTGGGCGATTGTCAGTTTATTCCAGCGGCCATCACTCCAGATGCGGTGCATCGGGTTCAGCATTTCACATAAAGAGAGATAGTCACCCAGTGGCAAGCCATCATAAACCGGAGCACCGACATCGGTTTGCGGGATATCGTGTAGTTCGGCGTTTTCGTTCAGATGGACATAGCGCTGGCCGGTCTCATCTTCTGCCAGAAAATAGGTGCGCACCAGCTCATCAGCATCCCGTTCACCGGCAAAATATTCCAGCAGGGTCATCAGAGGACGCTCGCCGTCATCCAGACAGATAAAATCGACAAACTCAAACAGACGGGTATCTTTCAGCGCCCGTAACTCCGTATTGATAAACCCGCCGCCCATCATCACCGGCAGGTCGGGATTTATCTCTTTGCAGGTTTGAGCAATTCTCAGAGCCCCCAGCATATTGCCGGGAAACGGAACGGTCAGCGCCACCACACTGGGCTGCGTCTCCTCCAGATAGAGTTCCACCAGCTGCTCCAGAATTTCAGAACTGAAGGTGGGCTCCGCAATCAGGGTATCGTAGAGATCATCGAAACTTGGGTTGGCCGCCGCCAGCCGCTCGCCGTAACGGCTGACCTCAAAATAGGGATCAACTCCCTGGGTAATGACCGCCGACAGGTCATTGATAAACAGGGTCGCCAGATATTTGGCTTTGTCCTGCACCCCCAGATCACCGAAGGCTGCTTTAAGGACATCCCCTGACTGGAGATCAGTATTGCTCCCTACAGCGGCTTCCATCTGTGCGATCACGTCAAAAGCCGGGCCTTCAGGCAAGAAACGACGGGAGATAATACGCAGTGCAAGACTGGGATCTTTACCCTGCAGAAAGCGGATAACCGGCTCTACACAAAGCTGATAACGATCGAACTCCGCCAGAAAGGTGTGAATCACATCCGGCAACTGGTCATCATCATAATGTTCGAAATTTTCTTCAACGTGCTGGCGGATAATATCCAGACCCGCAGAGGTCATCATCTCAAGGAAAAGTTCGATTGCAGGATCTCTCTGAACCGCATCATAGCCCCGGGAACGTAAAAAACCGGTCAGATAAGCTGTTGCCGGGTACGGCGTATTCAGCTGGGTCATCGGAGGGGTCATCAGAAGAACGGTCATAACCTGCCTTAATCAAAGAACCTGAGAGAAATAAGGCGCGCATTCTACCAAATGACCTGCGGAAAAGCCCTAAGGCTTTTCCGCAGACAAGATATGAGATGATAAGGGTAAGAGATAAGACAGGAAGCAGAATGAGGTTACAGTAGCTTAAACCCAGCCCGTTCAGAAAGGGTCAGCTCAGCCCTACCCCGACCAGCACCGGAAGTACCACCAGACTCAGCAACGAGCCCACCCGCAGCATCTCTTTTTGGGGCACAAAGCCACTGCCAAAGACAATGGCATTGGGCGGTGTCGCCACCGGCAGCGTAAAGGCACAGGAAGCACCGATCGCAATCAGTACCGCCAGAGCGGTCTGACCCAGCCCGACCCCTTCCGCCAAAGGCAGAAAGATGGGCAGCAGAAGCGCGGCACTGGCGGTGTTACTGGCGACGGCGGTTAAAACCATAACGAAGATGACCAGACTGATGACGAAGACCAGAAGCGGCGTATGCTCGATCATGCTGATGATGTGATCGGCAATAAAGGAGCTGGCTCCGGAAGCCGACAGCAGCGCACTTAATGTCAGACCGCCCCCAAACAGCAGCAGAATGCCCCAGTCCGTCTGTTCATTCAGCTCTTCAAAATCCAGTAACCGTAACGACGCCAACAGCAGAATCGCTGATACAGCCACCACGGCATCAATACCACTGGTAATACCCAGTACGGCGGCAAGGGGCTTACTGAAGATCCAGCCAGCGACCGTAAGACCAAATACACCCAGGGTCATGATCTGACCTTTATTCAAAGGCGGCAAAGTAGCCGCTTCAAACTCAACCGGCTGACTCAGATCCGGCTTACAGGTGTAACGCAGGGTAAAGATCATCACCGGCATCAGAATCACCACCACAGGAATCGCAACCATCATCCAGCCGGTGAAGCTCAGCCCAACCGCTGCTGCAGCAATGGCATTGGGCGGACTGCCTACTAAGGTGCCGATACCACCAATATTGGCTGAAAAAGCGATACCCAGCAGGAAAAAGAGATAAGTCCGGCGATGCTTGGCGGAATCCAGCGCCGAGAGCACCCCCAGTGTTAACGGTAGCATCATCGCTGCGGTCGCCGTATTGGAGATCCACATCGAAAGCACCGCGGTGGTGATAAAAATCAGATTGGCCGCTTTACTCAGGCGTCCTGCCGCAATACTCAGGATGGTTTGCGCTATACGCTGATCCAGCTTTTGTTTATGCAGCGCCGCTGAAAGAGCAAAGCCCCCGAGAAAGATAAAGATGATCGGGTTAGCAAAGGCACTAAAGGCCTGCTTGACATCAAAGATACCGGAGACGACCGCCAGTACGGGCACCAGCAGCGCCGTCATACTGACATGAACCCATTCGGTCACCCATAGCGCGGCAATGACCAACAGAATCAGACAACCCATCGTGACAGGGTCAAACATAAAAAAGCATCCTCAAGGTATAAAAAGCAGCAAAGTCCACTGACAGAGTGTGGAATCGGGCTGAATTCTAGTGGAAGATGCGTTGCAGATCAGTGATAAAGCGCAGAAACTACGATGAATCTGGTAACAGTTTGTAAGCCCTGTGCTTCAGAGATTACAAACGTTAGCCGGAATGCCTCAGAACAGAAAATTCATCCGGAGAAGTCTCCTTCCCCGGATGAACCGGTATCTGTCACGATGCAGGCTATCGGTAGCGATATCGGGCATCTAAAAAGATGGCAGGTAGAATCAGAGCAGGTTATGTCCGCTGCCCAGTTCAATATCCAGAATATCCCCCAGAATCTGCTTGATCGCCTCTTCATGCTGGGTCGGTGCCGCCATGTGCGGAGTGATCAGAATATTATCCTGCTTCCAGAAAGGGTGTTCTTTAGACAAGGGTTCATGCTCAAACACATCCAGCAGCGCGCCCCTCAGGTGACGGGTTTGCAGCTGCACCAGAAGCGCATGCTCATCAATGACACTGCCCCGCCCGACGCTAATCACCACAGAACCTCTTGGCAGGCGCATCAGCCGGCTCTCGTTTAACAGGTGATAGGTCTCATCCTTAGCCGGCAGCAGATTAACCAGAAAATGACAACGGGATAGAAAACCGTCCAGATTGTCATAGCCAGAGAACTGCTCAAAGCCGAGACCTTCCTTCTCACTGCGGCTCCAGCCCAACACGCTGTAACCCAGTTGAGACAGCTGCTGGCCGACAAAAACCCCCAAAGGCCCGAGCCCCATAATGCCGACTCTTTTCTGCTGCAGACTATGGGTCAGCTCCGGCTGCCAGTGCTGACGATCCTGAGAATTGCGGTAATGGTCAAAATGACGGCCAAAATGCACCATGCCGTACATGACATACTCCAGCATCCACTGCCCCATTCCCGCATCGCGCAGCTTGTAAACGGGAATATCCGACGGCAAATCCGGCAGTTTCTCCAGGGCGTCGATACCCGCGCCCAGGTTAAAAATCGCTTTTAATTCAGTCTGATGGAGGAATAACTGGTTTTCAGGCTTCCAGACCAGCGCGTATTCCGCCTGCCAGTCGGTTTCTTTGACATCTTTCCAGAGCCGGATATCAGCATAGGGGCAGAATTTGTGTAGCGCCTCAAGGTAGTAACCCTGATCTGTCAGTGGGGATGACAATAGGATTCGCATAGTCAGACATTCCTTAGCAGGGAATCGCAGCAGGCAGGATTCCCTGACAAAAGCCGCTGGGAGCACTCCTTGCCCACCGCTGGCTGAATTTCATGTTGGGTATCCGTAACCCATTATTATTAGATGCTCTTTCCTGAGGTTTGATCGACGAGCCTGAACAGGTCTCTATTTACGCCGTCCTATTACACCTTCCTACGCTGACGGGAAGATTTAATATCTTCAAGAATCATATAGTTAACAGGAATCAGGAAAAGTGTAATAAGTGTAGCAAACAAAATTCCAAAGCCTAAAGAAACCGCCATCGGAATCAGAAACTGTGCCTGAGTAGATTTTTCAAACAGCAGCGGGAATAACCCGATAAAGGTTGTCATCGAGGTCAGCATCACCGGGCGGAAACGCTTAGGCGCTGCACTCATGATCGCTTTGGTCAGTTTCTGCCCCTGAGCACGCTTCTGGTTAACAAAATCCACCAGAACCAGACTGTCATTCACCACAACCCCGACCAGTGCTAACAGCCCCATCAGGCTCATAATGGTTAGCGGCATACCCATAATGGCATGCCCCAGCACCGCACCAATGGCGCCGAAAGGGATCACCGACATCACAATCAGTGGCTGACTGTAGCTGCCGAAAGGGATCGCCAGCAGGCCATAGATAACAAACAGCACCAGAATCAGACCGATCTGAAGCGAACCGAAGGATTCTTTCTGCTCCTCCGCTTCCCCCCGCAGGGTATAGCTGACAGAGGGATATTGCCGGGTTACCTGATCAAGGAACTGCTTAATATCCTGATTCATCACCGTGGTGTTGGCGGTTTTCTTGTTCATATCCGCGGTAACATTGACGGTGCGATAGCCATCAATCCGATAAATTGCCGACGGGCTTTTAGCTGCTTCAAGTTCCGCTACATGGGAGAGCGGGATTCTTACCCCCTGATCATTCACAATCTCAAGACTGAGCAGATCCGCGATAGAGTTCCTGTCCGCGTTCGGGAGACGAAGCATAACGACCACCTCTTCCCGTCCACGCTGGATACGTTGCACTTCACTCCCCAGATAGGCCTGTTGTACCTGCTGAAGAATCGTCGAGCGATTCAGCCCCAGCATATAAGCCTGATCCTTCAGACGGATCTGCAGCTCCTGCTTACCATCTGCCAGGGAATCGGTGATATCAAACAGGCTCGGATAGGTGCTCAGGCGCTCTTTCACCTGCTCAGCCACCTGGGACAGGGTACGCAGATCAGATCCCGAGAGCTGAATATCCACCGGATCGGTGACCCGGCCAATCTCTGCTCTGAACGCCAACGACTCCGCCCCCGGTACCGAACCGATCAGCTGGCGCCACTCATTCACCAGCTGCAGGCTGGTGATCTCTGAAGAACGCTCCTCTGCCGGAGTGATCTCAAAGCGAACCCGACCAACATGAGCCTGCCCCCAGGCACCCGTGGTGGAGAAGATATGCCGAATGACACTCACGCCTGTCACAGGATCACGGTATTTCTCCTGCAGCACTCGCGCCTGATCGGTCATTTTGACTACAAAACGATCCGTCACCTCAAAAGCGGTGCCCGCAGGCATGGTCAGGGTGACACGAGCCGTTTCACTGGGTACTTTAGGGAAGAAGGTAAAGCGCATCCAGCCTGAGCTGATCGTGGCGAATACCAGAATTAACGCCCCGACCGAAAACGCCAGTGCGGTATAGCGATAACGTAATACCCTTTTCAGCGCCGGACGGTAATAGCGCAGAATGAAACGCTCAAAACCATCGGCAAAGCCCTGCTGAAAACGCTCAAGACGGGACTGATCCGCGCCTTTAGGTCGCAGACGTATATATTTAAGGTGAGCCGGCAGCACAAACTTCGATTCAATCAGGGAAAAGAGCAGTACAGGGATAACAACCGCCGGGATCTGGGCAAAAATAGCCCCACGATGCCCCCCGATAAAGGCCAGCGGCATAAAAGCGGCGACCGTGGTTAACACACCAAAGGTGACCGGCACCGCAACTTCCTGAGTGCCCACCACAGCGGCATGCAGACCGCTTTCCGCTTTTCTCAGATGGCTGTAGACGTTCTCCCCGGTGACAATGGCGTCATCCACGACAATGCCCAACACCAGAATAAAACCAAACAGACTGACAATATTAAGACTGACACCCAACAGCGGCAGCAGAATAAACGCCCCCAGGAAACTGATCGGAATGCCGATAAATACCCAAAATGCGATTGCCGGACGCAGGAACAGGGTTAACAGCGCCAGCACCAGAAAACCGCCCTGCATCGCGTTGGTCAGCAGGGTATTCAGACGCTTCTTAACGATCTCAGAGTCGTCATCCCAATAGCCGATCTCAAGGCCCTGAGGCAGATCCCCCTGACGCTCTTCGATATAGTCTTTCACCACAGAGGCGACCTCAATCGCACTCTCCTGCCCTGTACGATAGACATCGATCAGAGCGGCAGGCTTGCCGTTAAAGCGGGTACGCAGGGGGGATTCTTCAAAGCCGTCGTTCACCGTCGCGATCTCACCAAGGCGAACCACGCCACCCTGATTGTCCGCCTTGATGACAATATTTTCGAACTCACGCTGACTGTAGCGCTGACCTTTAGAGGTGATCAGCACTTCATTACCGGCTGTCTGCAGATTACCGGCGGAAAAATCGCCGGATTCAGCCTGAATCGCCTGCGCGACCTGACTCAGGGTCAGGCCATGTTGTTTAAGGCTGAACGCTGAAATCTCAATGGCAATCTCATAGTCACGGACACCATCCAGTTCAACCTGTGTCACCCCGGGTCTTCTGATCAGGTCATCGCGCACCTGCTCCGCCGCCTGACGGATCTCGCGTTCCGAAAGATTGCCGGAAACCGTCACCGAGATAACCTCACGGATACGTTCTGCCAGCGCGATAACAGGCCGGTCGGCATCCGCCGGCAGATTACCGATCGCATCCACGCGGGACTTAATATCCGTCAGCAGATCTTTAGGATCATAGCCGTCGGCCACTTCAACACTGATGCGGGTACTACCCTCGGATGAACGACTGACAATCTGCTCAACACCCTCAAGATCCTGCAGATTCTGCTCAATGACCACCGCAACGCCCTGCTCCATATCCTGCGGACTGGCACCACGGAGGGATACAGTGACATCAACCTGATCAAACTCTACTGCCGGAAAAACCTCCAGAGGGACTTTCTTGGTCAGCATGAAGACCCCTGCCAGCAAAATAGAGATCATCAGCAGATTGGCAGCGACATGGTTGCGGGCAAACCAGGCGATCATGGCCGGGACTCCGCTTTCTCAGTTTTCGGGTCTGCTTTCGGATCAGCTTCACCCTGCTCTGCCGGTGTACGTACTGACACCAGCGTACCACTGGCCACCTGTCCTAACGGCGTCAGCACCAGCTGATCACCGGGCTGAAGCCCCTGCTGAACCACTGAGAAATCATCATCCTGCCAGCCCAGTGTCACTTCCTGACGCTGTAAACGGCCATCAACCACTTTGTAGACATAGCGGCTCTGGTACACCGCCTGATTAGGCACCACGATCACATCTTGCAACTGTCGGCCCTGAATCTGAGCCTGTAGCAGATCCCCCACCCGGGGCTGTTGTGCCAACATCGGCTCCGTGGCATCAACCGCCGTCCCTATCAGGTTCAGGGTCGCTGCAAGCTGCAGATTGTCCGGGTTCAGTTCTGCCGCCGTGCGGGTCAGTCGGGCAGAATACTGTGCAGTCCCATCTATGACAGTGGCTTCAGGCTGCTGATCCAGCGCCAGATACGCCAGATCACTCTGATGCAGAGACACCTCAATTTCAGGCAGACGGTTAGCAATCAGGGTCGCAATCTCACTACCGGAACTGATCGCCTGTCCCTGTTCCAGTGAAACCGTCGCCACCTGACCATCAAAGGGTGCGATAACACGGGTTTTATCCAGAGATAAGCGGGCTAAGCGCACCGAACTTCGTGCACTTTCAACCTGAGCGGCAGCGGCTTTTAACTGAGGTTTACGCAGCACACGGTCACTTGGCTCCCCCTCCTGTCCGGACAAACGCCATGCCTGAGCTGCTTGTTCAGCCTGAGCCTGCTGATCCGCATAGTTCTGCAGACGTTCCGTCAGTGTCGCCTGAGCAATGCTCAGCTCTGCACGGTAACGGGCATCATCCAGCCGAAGTAACAGAGTGCCCTGAGAAAAACGTCCGCCAGCTCTCAGTTCAGGGGCAACGTATATCACTTCACCTGCAGCCTCAGCCGTAAGCGTTGTTCTTTGCCGGGCCTGAACCCGTCCATAACGGTTAATCGTGATCTGATAATCCCGTGGCTGAATCGTCTCCACGGCGACGCTCATGGCAGGCTTAGCCGGTCGTGGCGAGCGCTTCACCTCAGGAGGATTGGTCAAAACCAGCCAGGCACCGGCTCCCATGGCCGTTAACACAATAAGGGGCAGAATTTTTTTAAACATGTGAAAAACCTGTACGCACCAAGGGGTTATAGGGCTTCTGAAACTTCAGGCTGCTCGCTGTTCAGCGATTCTTTGCGGGTATCCCCGCCCATCAGCTGATACAGCGTAATCCGGTTGGCCAGTTGCTGATTTCTCAGCGTCAGCAGCTGAGCTTCCGCATCCAGCATACTTTTCTGTACCGATAGCAAGGTATCCAACTCGGTCAGTCCCAGCTGGTATTGGCTCAGAGCCAGCGCTGTTGACTGGCGGGCAGTCTCAAGATTCTCAGCCGAGAGCTTATAGCGATGAGCAAGGGTTGTTTCCTGCATCAGAGCGTTTTCCACGTCCGCAAAGGTGGAAAAAACCGCTTGCAGGTAAAGTTTCTCCTGCTGCTGAACCCTGGCTGCCGCCTGATCTTCAGCCGCTGCCAGCTTACCGGCATTAAACAAAGGCTGAGTGAGGCTCGCCATCAGGGTCCAGTCGATATTCTGGTCAACCGAGGCGGACAGTGAGAGACTTGGAAAACGATCCCGGTTTGCTGCCGCAAGGGCGGCATCAGATGCCAGAAGCTGCAGCCATTGGGATTGCAGTGTCGGCGAACGTGAAATCAGTTCAGAAGGCAACAGATCCGCTGCAAATTCCGGCAGTTCCGGTAAGACCAGCCCCTGTTCACTTAGCAGGCGACCATCGGGATAACGCCCCATTAAGACCTGAAGCTCCCGTACCTGCTCACTGATCTTCTGTTTCTGGGCGCTGATATTATCCTGCTCATTTTGCAGGCTTTCCCGGGCGTTATAGAGGGCATCAACCTCTTTCAGACCATTGGCATAACCCTGCTCAACCACCTTGAGGGCGTTTCGCAGGGTGTCCTCGCGGCGCTTATAAAGCTCCAGCAACTGTTTTTGAGTAATCAGGTTGTACCAGCCCGACGCCGTTTCACTGCTCAGCTGGAGTGCTGTCGCGGTGAAATCAGCTCTGGCAGCGGCGAAATTCATACTGGCTTCTTTCTCACGGGCGCTCATCTTGCCCCAGATATCCAGTTCAAAACCGGCGTTAAGACTCACCGATTGATTGTCCGAGCTGATATCACCGGTCTGGCTCTGGCTGATACTACCGGTAAGATCCAGGGTCGGATAAAGAGCCGATTCTGTCTGTACTTGTCCGGCACCGGCACTTTTAACCTTGGCCGCCTCAGCCGCCAGTGACGCATTATTCTGCAGCACTCTCTCAACCAACAGCGTCAGGCCCGGATCATTAAAGTTTTTCACCCAGCGGGTTTGAGCCGTTGTCGCCAGAAGCGGCGAATAAAGGTTGTCCTGAGCCGTCTGATCATTGGCATAGAGCCAGTCCGCCTTCTCACTGCTGCCCTTGTCAGTCTGATTGGCATCACCGGATAGCCATTGCTGAGGAATCCCCATAGCTTCCGGCGTCGGCGCTTTACGATCTTCATGGGTAGCGCAACCAGCGATAACCGCCGTCACAGAGACAAAAAGCACTCCGGCAAGGCCTGCACGGACACGACAGGAAAGGCGATTCATGAGATGAGCACTCAGAAAAGAGGTTGTTTTACGATTCAAAGGTTTCGACTTGCAATCAGGCACAGTTCAGCTCATTCGCAGTGTTAAAAGGTGTCAGATGATTAGCCCTCAGCATCGACAGCAGCAGGCAGTAATAATTCCGTTAAGGTTAAATCAATGCCTTAGGTGTGGATACGTTTAAGATGCTGAAAAGGTTTAAAGTTTTGTTAAGAAAAGCCAACTTTCGCAGACGGAGCTTAAGCGAAGCTGAAGCCAAAGCGGACAACAGGAATAAAACAGACATAAAAAAAGCTGAACCGGACATTTCCGGTTCAGCTTTTATGGCTCATCACAGGCTCAGTCAGATATAAAGAACCTGCGATAAAAGATCAGGAATAACGCGATCAGGCTTCCGGCAGTTTCAGCGCTTCCGGAGAAACAATGATGCCGTTGTTGTCGGCATAAACGTATTCGCCGGAACGGAAAGTCACACCGCCGAAGGTTACGTCCAGATCCTGCTCACCGATACCTTTTTTCAGGCTCTTCATCGGATGGGAACCCAGAGCCTGAACACCCAGCTCCAGCTCAGCCAGCACATCAACGTCGCGCACACAGCCGTACATGATGATACCTGACCAGCCATTCTTAACCGCTTTCTCAGCCAGCATATCGCCCAGCATTGCACAGCGGAATGAGCCACCGGCATCAACAACCATCACCTTGCCTTCACCTGGCTGATCCACCAGCTCTTTTACTTTGGAGTTATCTTCAAAGCATTTAACCGTCACGATCTGGCCGTAAAAAGATTCAACACCGCCATAGTTCGCAAAGCCTGGCTCAACAGCCTGTACCAGTTCCGGATTTTCATCACACAGATCAGGGGTAACCCAATTCATTTTTTATACTCCATCAGATGTCCGTCGGTCATTCTGAATCCTCTCAGGGATCACATCAGAAAGCACGGCCGGTAAATTAGTTCTGCAGACGCCTGATCCTGCAATAACTTCCTGTGCCGGGAAGTTAAACGGCGCTGACTGCAGCTGTGCCTACAGCATAAAGCTGTTGAGCCATTGTCACACAGGCTTCTGACAACTTCACTGCTCAAAAAGTACAAGGCAATTATTTGAGAAATTTTATCGCTGAAACAAGCAGTTAACACCTGACGAGAGGAAGGCTGAAGCGGGGATAATTTGCTAAATAGTTTGGTTTTGTCATCTAAGGGCACTATCATTCATAGCTTATTTACTGGCCAGATAAGATTCCATGCTACAGAACCTAGAACTGCTGAAACAACTCAAGAACGATCTTCAGGAATCTGCTCCCCGCATTGAGGGACAGATTAAAGCCACCGAGAAAAGCTATGGCTTTCTGGAGACCGACAAGGGCAAAAGCTACTTTGTGCCGCCACCGGAGATGCGCAAAGTGCTGCACGGTGACCGTGTTCAGGCACGCCTGGTTTCCAACGATGGCAAGGAATCGGCTGAACTGGAAAGCCTCTCCGAAGCATCCCTGATCCGCTTTATCGGACGTGTTTGCTTCTTCAAGAACAAACTGCAGGTGATGCCGGAGCACCATCTGCTGAACCGCGCACTGAACGCCAGCGTAAAAGCGCCTCTGCAGAAAGATCAGTTCAAAGAGGGTGACTGGGTTGTTGCGATGCTTGAAAAACACGCCCTGCGGGACGGTAAGTTTCAGAGCGACATTGTTCAGCGCATCGCATCAGCCGACGACAGCAACCTGCCCTGGCTGGTGAGTCTGGCACGACACAAACTCTCTGCAGACGCCCCCATTACCGAGGTCGCCTTTGAGCTTCAGCCGGATACACTGGAACGTCGTGATCTGACGGCTCTCCCTCTGGTGACCATCGACAGCCCGAGCACCCGGGATATGGACGATGCTTTGCACGCCGAAGCAACGGATAACGGCTGGCGTTTGACGGTCGCTATTGCGGACCCGTCTGCTTATGTGTCTGAAGGCACCGATGTGGATCAGATCGCCCGTGAACGTGGTTACACCACTTATCTGCCCGGCCGTAATATTCCGATGCTGCCACGTACATTGAGTGATGAACTTTGCTCTTTGCAGCCGGATGTAAAACGCCCTGCTCTGTGCTGTCAGGTTGAGATCAACACCGCAGGAACGGTGGCCAGTGAGCCTGAGTTCTTCAGTGCCTGGATCAGCTCCAAGGCCAAACTGAGCTATGACGAGGTCTCTAACTGGCTGGAACTGGGCGAATCCCTGCAGCAGTCACCCGAAGTCAATAGCGTTATTGAAGCGCCACTTAAAGCCCTGAACGATATCGCCGTTGCCAGCCTGAAATGGCGTACTGAAAACGCCGTCATCTTTAAAGACCGTCCTGACTACCGCTTCAAGCTGGATAGCGAAGGCCATGTGAGTGCCATTATCGCCGAACAGCGCCGTTCTGCGCACAAACTGGTGGAAGAAACCATGGTACTGGCCAATATCAGTGCGGCCCGTTTCCTGTCAGCGCATAAGGTCGGTATCTACAACACCCACATCGGTTTTGAGCCTGAAAAGATCGAAGATGTGGTCGCCATTGCTAATGAGCAGGGCTATGAAACCGATGCTGAAACCCTGAGTTCACTTGAGGGTTATGCCGCCTTCCGCCGTCGCCTGATTGGTGAAGGTAATGACTGGCTGGATTCCCGCCTGCGTCGCTTCCAGGGTTATGTCCACACCCGTAATCAACCAGCTCCACACTACGGTATGGGTCTGGAAGGCTACGCCACCTGGACCTCCCCGATCCGCAAGTACAGCGATATGGTGAACCATCGTCTGATCAAACAGATTCTCGCGGGTGCAGCGCCGTCTCAGCCGGATGATGCACTGGGCGAACTGATGGATCAGCAGCGTCAATCCAGCCGACTGGCTGAACGCGACACCTGTCACTGGCTGTACACCCGCTTCCTGAAACCTGCAGTTGAAGAAGCCACGGTATTTGAAGGCGAGATCTTCGATATCAGCCGTGGTGGCATGCGTGTTCGCCTGCTGGATAACGGTGCAGCCCCTTTCATTCCGGGTAGCATGATCCATAAAGATCGCAAAGCGATGACGCTGGATAACAACTCCGGCCAGGTGATCATTGAAGGTGTAACACGCTATCGACTGGGCGACACACTCAAAGTTCAGCTGATTAAAGTGGATGAAGAGCGTCGCAGCCTGATCGCTAAACCGGTTCAGGAAGACACTGAAACGGCAGCGGAAAGCCCGCACAGCTGATACAGCTCTTCTGGCTATAACCGAAAAGGGCGTGTTGTGAGATCACAACACGCCCTTTTGCTTCTATCCGCGTTAACCTGCCTAGACAGACGCTCTAGTCCCTTTTCATCACCTTTAGCCCTAACCTCCTAACATAGCTATACTCTACGCCCATGCTATAACCCAGTATTGGACTCGGAATTGACCTGAAACCGAAAGATCAATACAATATCAATAATTTCTAATATTAAGGGTTATTCCGGTGAATATCCCACTAAGTCAGACAAAGAGAATTGACTATGTTACCGAAGAAATATCTGCCCATTGTTGCTCCCCTGCTGATGTCGATTCTGATGGTTTTCATCATGACAGGCGTTATTACCGCCTATAACACAGGGATCGATCAGGGCTTCCCATCACGCTGGGGTCAGGCCTTTGTTGTCGCCTGGCCGGTAGCCTTCACCATCATCTTTACCATGGGTAAACGGGTTCAGGGTTTTGCAGCAAAAATCTGCACCAAAGAAGCTGTGTAGGCCTGTCAGTAACGGTTAAACCCCATAAGGCCTGCAGGCCAGTTGTATCATCCGGCCGAGTTTGTAGGTTCTGCGGGCGGTGATCAGGGATTGAGAAACGCCGCCGAGGATGCGGTTCATCAGTTCGTCGCTGCCTTCGCTGAGCAGTTTCTCCTGTGCCAGCGTTTCTACCCCGGCAACCACCATCACGGTGACCAATGCCTGTCTGAACAAGCGAACGGCGCTCAGGCTGGTGGTTTCCAGACCGTAAACGGCGGCTATTTCTCGGGTCATGGTGCGCGAGCGCCAGAGCACCACTAAGGTGTCTAACCCGGCATGGGGGATCACCATAACAGCGGTGCCTGTGGTCAGGGTGTAATGGCGGATGATCTTTTGGGCTTGCTGGTCCAGCTCCCGCAAAACCATCAGCTGATACAGCTGCCAGTACTCCTCAGCGGCGGTGCGTTCTACCGCGGCATCTTTAAAGCGTTGAATCAGTTGTGGCGCAGCTTTGCTCTGCCGTTCCAGCCAGGGCGTTAAGGCGGCTTTCAGTGCGGTGAGATCCTTGTTTTTAAGAGCTTGCTGAACCCCATCCTGTTCACTTTTCAGGTGTTTGATCTCTGCTGTGGAGCGTCGCTCCTGTCGCCAGACGTTTATCGCGCCCAGCACAACAACCCCCAGCACACCGCTACCCAAAGCCCCCAACAGCCAGTGGCTCTGCCAGAGTGAGACCAGCTCGTTGGTGAGCATCAGCAGAAGCAAAACGCCCGCAAGAGCGATCACGCTTTTACCAATACCGCTGTCCCGTTTGCCCAGTGAGATGACTGGTTGCTCCCCAGAGTCGGCCCCCTTACCTTGCAGTATGTCTTCTTCATAGGTGTTGATCACATCTGCAGGCTGATCTTTAAGTGTCTCTGTGGCGGCTTCCGGTGCGTAACCGGGGTTACGCGGGGCTTCCTGTTGTGCGGCCTTCTCTTTGGTGTACTTGTCATCAGAAGAACGGCTGTTAGCTGTCGGATCGCTCTTTTCGGGTGTTGCAGGCTCGATATAACCGGGCTTCTGGGTCATGACAGGTCATCCTTCAGCAGATCATTAAGCACACGGCCCAGCTGATACGCGGGCAGCAACTGATTAACATTGGCGATGCGGGCTGGTGGTGACCAGCGTTTAAGCTGCAGCTGATCCGGTAAGGTGTCCCAGTCGATAGGCAGGGCTTCCGGGACACGACCCGAGTAATAAGGCTGCTGGCGGCCATCGCTCTCCCGCCCCAGCAGATACTCCTGGCCGTTGTCATCCACCAGACTGCGGGTGGCTTCCAGTGCGGCAATGGCGCGATAGCGTACATCCGCCCGAGCCCGCACATCATTACCGGGGTCGATCTCATTCAGCAGCGCGCCAAGCAGTTTCTCCAGCCGGATACGTTCGGACAAAACCAGCTGATCCGCTTTGGTGGCGGCAAAGACGACGCGGCCGATTTTACGGTTCAGCCACTGGAGTACGCCCTTCTGACTGCCGTAGCGGAAGAATCGCAATGCGGCCTGCATCGCCTGCTGAAGTTCGTTCAGGGCGGCTTCGCCTTGCTCCAGTGCGGTTAACAGATCCACCAGAATGACCTGACTATCCAGATGGCGGAAATGACGCCCCAGATGGCTTTCAATCTCCTGTTTGTAGGCGTCAAACAGGCGGCTCATGCTTTTCTGCAGTTTGGGTAGCTGCAGATGATCCGGTACCGGAAAGAAGCCCAGCATGGAATAGTTCTGCATCTGTCCCGGCACCAGTACACGGCCGGGTTGATTCAGCACGTAGCCTTCAGCGCGGGCGGCAATCAGGTAATCTTTCCAGGCATCGGTCAGCTTGCGTTGCAGAGCGTCGCTCACCAGCTGCTGTTCTGCGGCTTCAGCGATCAGTTGACGGAAGGGTTCGCTGAGTTTTTGCCGGTGGGACTGTTGGGCCAGTTCCCATGCAGAGTCTGACCACTGACTGAAGGATTGTTCCGGCAGAGCCAGATCTGCCAGCCATTCACCGGGGTAATCCATGATTTCCAGATGCAGGCTATCTGCCGAGATCAGATTCTGCAGGGCTTGCTGCTTCTGCGGGCGCTTGATCTCAAGATCCAGCCAAGTGAGATCATGGGTGGGTTCGGGCCAGCGGCCCTGCCCCATCAGGCTGTCGCGGTGACGAAAGAAATCGAACTGACTACGGCGAGCCAGTTTGTCCTCTTTTAACAGTGCAGGTTTGAGCAGCCCGGCATCAAACAGATCTAAACCGGTGAGCGGATGGCGACTGACCCCCTCCGGTAGCGGTTCATCAACCCGAAGCAGGCTGTGGGTCAGCTGTGTGATAAGTACCGTTTTACCTGCACGGGAAAAGCCGGTCACGCCCATACGGTGACGCTTGTGCGGGGTCAGGTTTTCAGCGTGTCTGATCAGCTCCTTCCCTATTTTCTCACCGAGCTGTTTGCCGATTTTACTTCCAAGCTGCTTACCGGCACTTTTCAGATAGCGTTTAACCACAGAGGACTCCTTAATCTGCTATTTTTCGGTCTGCTTTTAAACCTCATACACCCTATGACAACAATAACCGGGATTTATGCGACGCACTGTTTTTCTATTCAAACCATCACAACCAACCTTCACCCACTTCTTCAAAGCTCTTAGACGATCACCCGATCTTCCGGCTGAAGCTGTTGGCCGCAGGCGTTTCTCTCAGCCTCGGGCAACACATCCATACTGGGCCAAAGCCCGCTGGCCAGTGACTCCCGATAGGGCGTTTTTAAGCCGGCGTTATCCATGGCACCTTGGGCCTCAGCAACCTGATAACTCAGACGATGCCAGCGGACATTGAGCTTACCGGCGGCTGGATCCGGCATTATCAGCATATACCACCCATCGGGGGTGCCATCATTGGCGGGCATACCGATCACACCGGCGTTTAACCAGTGTTTACCATCTTCTGTACGGCTGAAGGGAATACCGCAATGCCCGCCGATAACCACATCGGCATCGGTTTTGGCGAACTCTTCGGCGAAAACCGATGCATCGCTGCCTGCAAAGACAAAACGGTTGATCTGGTCTAACCCGCCGTGAACCACCTGAAATGATTGTCCCAGCAAGGAAAAACGAATTGAGCGGTGTAAGGCTCCCATCCACTTGGCCTGTTCGCTGCTGACCTGCTTCTGAGCGTAGCGATACCAGCCGGTTGAAAGCAAAGAGCAGGCGCTGTCCTCCTCGAAGCCACAGCCACAATCCAAAGCACCACTGGCAAGGGATTCTTCACAGTTACCCATCACCAGATGGATCCCCCACTCCCTGATCAGGTCTGTTGTTGCCGCAGCATCGGCACAATAGGCCACAATATCACCGGTACAGATCACATTCTCTGCGGGGATATTCAATTCACCCGCGATATCTCGCATCGCCTGTGTCGCCTGAAGGTTGCTGTAAGGACCTCCGAAAACCAAGACCGACCCTTCCAGAGTGCCGAGGTCTGAAATCTTCTCTCCGATCATCCCATATTCCCTTTCGCGATCCCGGATTCAGTCAATCGCTTCTGACCGGATATTTTCTCGCCCAACCAAAAGAAGAGACAACCACCGACAAGTACCGTCAAGGAGATCCACAACAGCTTGGTGTATTTATGGCTATCTCCCAACAGGGCGCTGTAACCGGAGGATTCGGTGAAATAGAGCACCGCACCACTCAAAGCCAGAACAAAGCTGGCCAGATAACTGGCGACAGGAATCGATTCTTTATTGCCCCACAGACTGAAGAAGATCACCGGCGCGAGATACATAGACGCGGTACCACTCACTGCCACAGCACTGAACAGATCCTTATTGCCCAGAAAAACCAGAGCAACACCAAGGAGCATAAACACCGCCATGGCTGCGCGGCCATTTTTCAGGCTGGCATCGGTCAGTTTCATGTCTACGATAGCCAGCTTCGCTGAGCTTGAAAGCGCGCTATCCAGCGTCGACATCGCGGAGATAATCAGCGAGGCACTGAATAACAGCATCGGCAGCTCACCTAAAATACGGGTCAGCGCCTGATTCATATTCTCGCCGCTCAGAGTGCCTGCTCCGGCCATCACCCCCAGCAAACCAAACAACAGGATACAGATCATGCTGATCCAGCCTGCATGAATAAAGCTGCGACGTGTTGTTTCACGATCCGCCAGAAAGCCACGATCCATCATGACAGGATCATGCATCGGGTAGCTCCAGATCTGCAGCAGTGCAACCAGAAGCAAAACAGGTCCGGGTTCAGAGAGTTCAAAGGGCTTGAAAGCAAAAATATCAGCATTCAGACTGCCACTGCCCAAGGCGCTGATCATCAACAAGCCCAGCACCGCAAGGAAAATCAGCATCTGAAACAGATCCGTTTTCAGAGAGGCGTGTAATCCCCCCATCATCGAGTAAAACAGGGTAATCAGAGCGATTGCGATAATGCCTAAGGTATAAGCCTGGGTGCCCGCCGCGCCAAACAGCAACCCGATCACCAGCAGATTAGCAAACACCTCACTCACCAGACGAACACCGATCACTGTGTTGTAACAGCGGGTGCCGGTTTTACCAAAGCGGTCAGAAAGGAACGCCTGAACACTGCCATAACCCCGTTCAAACCGGAGATGATCAATAATCTTTCCGCCGGTAAAAAAGGAAAGATAATAGGCTGCATAAGCCAGCGTTCCCCAAATGCCGTAGTAAAAGCCGAGAATGGCGGCATTCATCAGGGATCGGGCAAAGATCCAGGTGGTTACCTGAGAAAAGATTAAGGTGATCAGGCCGGGAGCCTGACCATCAGCGGACTGTCCCTGAAAGAAACCTCCAACGGTTCTGGCTTTTGGGGACAATAAAACGGAAAGCAGGGCAACGATTAAAACAATGGCAATTAATGGGTTATCCATTGGTTATTCCTTTTTTGTTATCAGGCGTGGCTTACAGCTCACAACTCTTGATCTATACGCTGCCAATTCGATTAGGGATTCAAAGAATTACATTCTGATTTGCCCAAATAAAACGCATCTGTCGACCACTTAACATCATTTCTGACGAGCGTCACACTCCTCCTGAAACGTCTGCATCAGCTGACCGGAAATTGCAAAACTGCCCGGCTTTAATGGAAAATCGTCCAGCCGTCCCCAGCGGGCTTCCACAATCTCATGGCCGTCTACCTTGATCTCACCGCCGTCATAATCGCAGATAAAGCCCAGCATCAGAGAATGCGGGAAGGGCCAGCTCTGGCTGGAGTGATAGCGGATATTCTTCACACGAACACCCACTTCTTCAAAGATCTCACGGGATACCGCCTGCTCGACGCTCTCCCCCGGCTCGATAAAACCTGCGATACAACTGAAATAATCGGCCTTAAAGTTAGCATTGCGCGCCAGCAAGACCCGATCACCCTGAGTGATTAACGCGATAATACAAGGGTTGATACGTGGATATTGGCGGTAGCCACAGCTATCGCAGCACTGGGCATTTTCATAAGGGTGTATACGGGTTTTACTGCCGCAACGGCTGCAATAGTTATGATCCTGATCCCAGGTCAATAACTGGCTGCCTGACGCGATCAGTTCAAAATCACTTTGGTCCAACTGAGGCAGCAAGGCTCTGAAAGCGAAACGACTGAAGCGATCCGGAAACGTATCCGCCCAGTTCTGCCAGTCAAAACTTCTGGCGCAATAGACCGGTTTACCGTCACGATCGGCAATGTAACGCCATTCAACGTCCGGTAAGGTCGCTTCGCTCTGCCAGAAAGGCAGCAGGGATGAAACGGTATGTAGTGGTTCTGCAGTGGAATCACAGATCAGGTCATTACCGGTAAACAGGATCAGATAACTTTCTGCCGGCAATTCCAGGGTGTTACAAAAGCGTTCCACTTGCATAAAAACTCCGCATTAAAGGTTGAATGACTCATTTGGACGTTCAGTCATGGGTTTATGGTAACAATGGGTTTATAATGCCGCGACATTTCGTTTACAGGTGCATTATGAAAGTTTGTGGTGTTGAACTAAAGGGCAGTGAAGCGCTTATCTGCCTGCTATCTAAATCCGGTGACTTGTTTGATATTCCAGACTGCCGTCAGATTCGTTTTACGCTGAAAGATAGCGATGACCAGCAGCAGATGCGCTATTTCCAACAGTCTTTCGCTAAGTTACTGGAAGATTATAAGATTGACCGCGTTGTCATTCGTCAGCGTCCCCATAAAGGCAAGTTTGCCGGTGGAGCCGTTGGTTTCAAAATGGAAGGTGCCTTGCAGGCATTGACCAAGGTTGACGTTGAAATTATGACGCCAACACAGATTAAAGAACAGCTGAAGAAAACCCCAATGCCGGTAGATTTCCGCGAAACGGGTCTGAAAATGTTCCAGGAAGTGGCTTTTACCACCGCATTTGCCTACCTGAGCAATCCGCTGGTTCATAAGCAAGCAGGTGTTTCTGAAGCTGTAGCAGAAAAAGAAGCTGTTTCTGAAGAAAAACCAGCAGAGAAAGAGAAAACGGATGCGCCTAATCCGTGGAATCGCTAAACGCTTAAGATCTGCTAATAAAAAACGCACCATGGAGATCCCTGCAACAGGGATATTCAGGTGCGTTTTTTTATGCGCCGACGTTGCGGCCTAACAGCTGAAGACGGTGATTAAGCCGTAATTTCAGCTGCTACTACTGACATCTCAACCAGAAGCTCCGGACGAGCCATACGCGCTTCAACACAGGCACGGGCAGGTGCTACGCCTTCAGGAACCCAGGCATCCCAAACTTCATTCATCGCCGCGAAGTCTTTCATGTCACGCACATAGATCGTCACAGACAGCATGTGATGCTTATCAGAACCAGCCTGAGCCAATAACTTTTCGATCTTTTCAAGCGTGGTACGGGTCTGCTCTTTAATATCAGTATTAGCATCTGCCGCAACCTGACCACAAAGATAAATAGTGCCGTTATGCTTAACAATACGGCTCATACGCTGACCTACTTCCAGACGTTCAATCGACATTTACACACCTCAGTAACACGTTAAAGATAGTGCCGGGTATTTTAGCAGATCACTGCAGAGTATTTCTCTAAAAGCAGATAGATTAACTACAGAAACAACCAAACTACAATTTAATCACCGGCACATTCACCGTTTTCAATAAAACTGAGCGTCTGCTGCCGAATATCTTCATATTTAAAAGACGCGATATGCCCGCCACGGCTCTCTAGCCAGCAATGACGCCCCTCAGAAAGAGGCGGCAAAGCATCAAAAACCCTTCTCCCCCGCTCGTACGGTATTACAGGGTCTTCCTGACTATGCATAATCAGTGTCGGAATTTTTATATGGCCCGCTAAATCAACCGGGTCCCATCGACTCGGAACAAGAATAGTAAAAGGATAGATAAACCAGCCTATAAAGCTCTTACTGGTTACATCGCGGGCAGCCTGAGGAAACGCGGCAAAGGGCGCATCGAGAATCAACCCTTCAATGTTATAACGAACCGAGGCCTTAGCCGTGAAGTTAACGGCTAAGGCAGCCCCAATGCTCTGCCCCAGAATGATGAGTTTCTTCTCAGGATAGTGGTAGCGAATCCAACGGGTGGCAGCCTCGATATCCTGTAAAATATCGGGCATCTGCGCTTCGCCCTGAGATGCACCAAAGCCTCTGTAATCTAAAGCCAGCACATCGTAACCTTCCTGAGCGAGCCAGTAGATACTGTGACTATGGGTGCTGATGTTTTGTGCGTTGCCGTGCAGATACAAAATCACAGTATCCGGCGACTTATTTTGTCCTGCCAACCACCAGCTATGCAGCCTGGTGCCATCCGCAGCCGTCAGAATAATATTCTTGTATGGCTGAGCAACATCTTCAGGCGTGGAAAACCAGCGACTTTGAGGATAAAAGAAGAAAGAGGACGTTCCGGAACACCCCGTCAAAGCGGCAAGGAGGATGAGAAGCAAAAGAGTTCTGCCACCTCCTGATACCCTTGGTGAAATCATCTTCTCATGCTTCATGATTGACATGGCTATTAGTCCATTCAGCCGTATTTTAACTGCAGAACAGAAGAGAACCTGCTGGCGCTCTCCACCAGCAGATTCCCTTCATATCAGTAATACCAGTTGATCCCCGCAGAAATTTCATTACTGTCCTGAAATATATCATCCAACTCTGACTGAGCGATTTCAGCCCTCAAGCGAATCTGCCACTGACGGGCAAGCTTGTAACCCAATTCAGCACGGATATTACGGCGCTTCGTTTCATCCCCCAGATTGAACTCCTGAAAATTACCCTCAATCTGAGCCTGATAACGACTCCGCTGCAGCAACCATCCTATACGAGGTCCAATACTTGCCTGATAACCATCATCAAACTGATCATCTGCGACAAGCTGCATATCAGCCAGGGCATATAAACGCCCGAAATCCGTCAGATATGCCTGACCAAAGCCAACTTTAAGATACGAATACAGATCACCACCCTGACCAAGGGGACGCTCCATACCTGTTGTAACCGACCATGCCACAGGGGACTGGAAATAGGTTTGATGACTGAGAGACAAGACATCAATCAGAATAAAACGGTTGAGCTGTACATCACCTTCATCCCAAACCCTAAGATCAAACTGCCCCATCTGGATCTGTGAACCGGGCACAAATCCATCCGGCAGATCCATAATGTCATGGTAGGCAAGACGCAGACGCAGATCCGAGAATGCGCTTTCAGCCCCAGCTGATTCTGCCTGACCACCCCAGACAGCGAAACGTGAGCTGTAATGGCCTTCATCATCTCTTATGGCAGGCGTCGGTGTTTCTTTAAACTCTGCATCAACAGGACGCTTTGCTCTGGCAGAGAGCAATCTGATCGTTCTTTTTCTCAATACCGGGTTATCTTTACGCTTTTTAATCGCCAGATATCGGGCATAAGCATGAGCAAGCTCGAGCGCTCTGACCTGATCCCGTTCATCAAGATCGCTCAGCAGCGTTTCTATATCCTGCTCGGTATCAACCAGGTCACGGGCAACTTCAAGGACGTCTTCAGTCGTCTGCTCGCTCTTGTATTCCAGGCCTGATGCCGCCGATGCCCTGTAATGCGTTTTATCGACAAGACCTGCATCCTGAAGAACCCGGATCGTATCTACAGGTACTGCGGTATAAGTGAAATGCTTCGTCAGATCAGCGCGCTCAGAACTGGCGTCCAACAGGGCCAGCAATCGATACGAGCAGTTTTCATCAAAAAAGTAATAATCGAAGTAAGTATCTTTGGTTTCCCAGACATGACGAACAAACTGATCCACTTCGGACTTTGTAAGATTTAGCTGGTACTCCCAGATATCCCGGTATTCCATATGCTGGTATTCATTGGTTTTCTCATAATACGGCATAACAGAGACAACCCCGGGATACCCACCGGTCAACCCTTTATAACTGAATACTAATTCATTATCAGAAGGATCCGCATTGGCTGCGAAATTGACACTATATGACAACAGCTTGCTTCTGGATTCATCTTCACGGTCCATGCGAACGAGCGTGTGACCATACATCGAAGAAGGTGAATTAATATGTGACGCAGGAAAGATCAGAGTCAGGTTGTCAGCTTCGATTTCATTTTTCCACGCCTGAAACTCTGAACAGGACTGATCAACAAAGGCAACCTGAGGCAATTGCTGCTTAATCCATTCATACCGCGCAGGAAATCGACATTGAGCAGAGCGATTATCTGCCATCTCAGTCTTCAGGAAAGCCGTGACATTTGCTTTTAATTCAGAGCTAAGACTTGTTTTACCGTCTTCAGCTATGAAGAAAGTATCACTGTCATTCTGACTAAGAAAACGGAAGGTATAGGGATGATCACGGTAATGTAAAAGATGGGCCCATTGTTGCTTATTGGCAATGGTTTCTAAAGTTTTATCATCTGGCATCGTAGCCGCTTTCGCCTGCAGGGTAACTGAAGTCGCAGCTAACGTTAAAAGGCCCAAAATCCCTGACCAGCGCATATCAAATAACACTCCATTCTTAAAATTCAGACTAAATTCAGGCAATAAAAAAAGCGCGCCTAGGCGCGCTTTTTATAAAACGATTGAGAGCGAAGGGGATTAGCCCAGGTACTTCTGCAGAGAAGCATCCTTAGCCATTGCCGCTTTCATCGCCTCATATGCAGAACCTGAAGTGCCTTCTGCAGTGAAGATGCTATCAAAGTTAGACTGAACTGCACGGTTGAATGCTACAGTGTCCTGAGACTCGATACCCATTACTTCAGCCAGTGCCGCCAGAGACTCGCCCTGACCTTTAGATGCGTCTACAGCCAGCTGATCCATGTTGTCGTCCATGAATGCCTGACCCAGCTGCAGAGGACCATTTGCATCCTGGCAACCCAGAGTACCTGAAGTCATACCGAAAGTTTGGTTACCGGAAGTACCGTTAGTAGTAGCAGCCATTACGTGCTCATACCACTGAGATGCATCCGGAAACAGAACAGAAGAACCTAAACCGCAACCAGCTGGGCCGTGGCCGCCAGCAGCAAATGCCATGGAAGAAGAAGTAAGTAGAATTGCGCCTGCAATAAGTTTTTTCATGGACTAATCCTTGTAATCTTTGATTCTATCTAAAAGAAGGTTCCAACAGCCAAGCCAGCTGTTAAGTACAAATTACGCACTTTGACTCTTCTTGTCCAGAGTAAAAAATGTAATTTTGCGTATTAATTTATTTTTTATCTTTTTGATTACTATGGAAAAATTAGATGCAAATTATATATATAAAACCCCGTACAGCACACTAAGTACTGCCGGGGTTAATAGGTTAATACTAAAGGATAGTATGGAGCTTACGCGTCTTTATCCGCCAGCATAAACCAGGTTTCCAAAACAGCATCCGGGTTCAGAGATACACTGTCGATCCCCTCTTCCATCAGCCATTTCGCAAGATCCGGATGATCCGAAGGTCCCTGACCACAGATACCGACATATTTGCCCGCTTTCTTACAGGCACTGATCGCCATATGCAGCAAAGCTTTAACCGCAGGGTTACGCTCATCAAACAGGTGAGCAACGATACCGGAGTCACGATCCAGACCCAGTGTCAGCTGAGTCAGGTCATTGGAGCCGATGGAGAAACCATCGAAGTAATCCAGGAACTGATCCGCCAGAATTGCGTTGGCCGGCAGTTCACACATCATGATGACGCGCAGATCGTTCTCGCCCCGTTTCAGGCCGTTTTCAGCCAGCAGATCGATCACTTCACGGGCTTCACCCAGAGTACGAACAAACGGCACCATGATCTCAACGTTCGTCAGCCCCATCACATCACGCACTTTTTTCAGTGCACGACATTCCAGCTCAAAGCAACTGCGGAAGGATTCTGAGATATAACGCGAAGCACCACGGAAGCCCAGCATCGGGTTTTCTTCAGCAGGCTCATACAGCTTACCTCCGATCAGGTTACCGTATTCGTTGGACTTAAAGTCCGACAGGCGCACGATCACTTTCTTAGGATAGAAGGCCGCTGCCAGCGTAGAAATACCTTCCACCAGCTTGTCGACGTAGAAATCCACTGGTGAGGCATAACCGGCAATACGTTTGGAGATACTGCGCTGCAGCTCAGGTGACAGGGTATCAAAGTCCATCAGGGCTTTCGGGTGCACACCGATCATACGGTTAATGATGAATTCCAGACGCGCCAGACCAATCCCTTCATTTGGCAGAGACGCAAAGCTGAAGGCGCGATCAGGGTTGCCCACGTTCATCATAATCTTGAACGGGATATCTGGCATGGAATCCACATTGTTGGTCATACGTTCGAAGTCCAGTTCACCCTCATAGATGAAACCGGTATCACCTTCCGCGCAGGATACGGTGACGGGCTGGCCTTCTTTCAGTTGCTCGGTAGCATCGCCACAACCCACAACCGCAGGGATACCCAGTTCACGAGCGATAATCGCAGCGTGACAGGTACGGCCACCACGATTGGTGACAATCGCAGAAGCGCGCTTCATGACAGGTTCCCAGTCCGGATCCGTCATATCGGTTACCAGAATGTCGCCGGGCTGAACCTTATCCATCTCATCAGGGCTCATAATGATGCGAACCGCACCGGAACCGATACGCTGACCGATAGAACGGCCTTCAACCAGCACTTCACCGCGCTCTTTCAGCAGGTAGCGTTCCATAACGTTAGCATCGGCACGACTCTTAACCGTTTCAGGACGCGCCTGAACGATATACAGCTGGCCATCATCGCCATCTTTGGCCCACTCGATATCCATCGGGCGGCCGTAGTGCTCTTCAATAATCATCGCCTGACGAGCCAGAGCCATCACTTCTTCATCGTTGATGCAGAACTGACGACGCTCTTCCGGGCTGACATCCACTGTTTCAACGGATTTACCGGTTTCTGCGGCTTCGCCATACACCATTTTGATCATTTTGCTGCCAAGATTACGGCGTAACACGGCAAAACGACCTGCTTCCAGCGTCGGCTTATGGACATAGAATTCATCAGGGTTTACTGCACCCTGAACAACAGTTTCACCCAGACCGTAAGAAGCGGTGATAAAAGCGGCATCACGGAAACCGGATTCGGTGTCCAGGGTAAACATCACACCGCTTGCACCGGTCTCACTGCGCACCATCTTCTGGATACCCGCAGACAGTGCAACCAGAGAGTGATCAAAGCCCTGGTGGACACGGTAAGAGATCGCACGGTCATTAAACAGTGACGCGAAAACTTCTTTTACTGCTGTTTTGATGTGCTCAAGCCCCTGAATGTTCAGGAAGGTTTCCTGCTGACCGGCAAAAGACGCATCAGGCAGGTCTTCCGCTGTCGCCGAAGAACGAACCGCAACCTTCAGATTTTCGTTGCCGTTCTGCAGCTGGGCGTAAGCTTTTTCAAGAGACTCTTCAAGAGCCGGCGGGAACGGTGTTTCCAGAATCCAGTTACGGATCTGAGCACCGGTTGTAGTCAGGGCATTAACGTCATCAACATCCAGCTTATCCAGCTCAGCGTTGATACGATCAGCAAGACCTTCGTAGTTCAGGAATTCACGATACGCCTGAGCGGTTGTCGCGAAACCACCGGGTACAGATACACCGGCTCCGGCCAGATTACTGATCATCTCACCCAGAGATGCGTTTTTACCACCAACATGCTCAACATCATTCATGCCAAGCTGATCAAACCACGCGATGTATGCGTCCAACTTAAATCTCCCCCTGAGCTTGCTTTTCAGATGAATTCTTCGACAATGGAACGAGAATTTTCCAATGATACCATGAAGTTGCAGGCGAATAATTATGAAACGCACCGCCTTTTTTGTTTCCGATGGCACCGGGATTACCGTTGAGGCTTTAGGCAGAAGCCTTCTGGCTCAATTTGAGCACACTGAGTTTACCTATGTCATTAAGCCCTTCATCGACTCAACCGATAAGGCTGCCCGCCTTGTAGAGCAGATCAATACAGCCTTCAATGAAGACGGCATTCGCCCTGTGGTCGTCGATACCATTGTAAACGATGATGTCCGTTCGGTTCTGGAAACCGCAGAAGCTTTTACACTGGATATTTTTTCCACCTTCCTTGCGCCCCTCGAACAGGAACTGGGTTCCGCATCCTCATACAGTGTCGGTAAGTCCCACTCGATCCGCGAAGATGACAAGGTGTACAAAGACCGAATCGACTCGGTGCACTTTGCCATTGATAACGATGATGGTGGCCGTACCCGACACTACGACAAAGCCGATATCATCCTGCTGGGCCCTTCCCGTTGCGGTAAAACTCCCACCTGCCTCTACATGGCGCTTCAGTTTGGTATCAGAGCGGCTAACTACCCTCTGACCGATGATGACTTTGAGTACGGCGAATTACCTAAAGCGGTACGTCACTACAAGCATAAGCTTTTCGGCCTGACGATTGACCCGGACCGCCTGGCGAATATCCGTAACGAGCGTAAACCGGATAGTCGCTATGCGTCGCTGAAACAGTGTGAGATGGAAGTGGATGAGGCAGAGCTGCTGTATCAGCGCTTCGGCATCCCTTATATCAATTCAACACATTTCTCTGTTGAAGAGATCTCGACACGCATGATGGAAGAAGCCGGTATTGAACGTCGGGCCGCGCCTAAATAGGCACTCAACAGAGGCTATGTCATTCACGCAAGGAAAAGCTACAAAACTTCAATAAAATAAATACATTAGATGCTTTTCCCTGCTTATTTATTTCTGCGAAAAAGCTCTATACTTAAGGTGTCAGCCAAACAGTGTTTTGTGTCATCGGGCTGCATTGCGGAGAGTGTTATGTCAAAAGTAAATCGCAGAGAACCCCGTTTTGAGGTGATCTGGAAAGCGCGGCTCAGCTCGGGCTTTAATCCTGTTCAGCATGTCAGTATTCATAACGCCTCAAGTCACGGGCTGAGAATTATCTCGGAAACCCCTTTTGCTGAAGATCAGGATCTGACAATCAATCTGATCTGCAAAAACTCACGCCGACTGGCAGCCTTCACACTGAAAGCCAAGGTCGTCTACTGCAAACATTTTGATCAGCGCATGGGATACAAACTGGGGGTTGCCGTTGCAGAACCACCCAGCGAATTTCTGAAACTGATCGATAAGATGGAACAGGAAGGACATCCGGTTTATGAGAGCAGGTCCGGTAGTTAACTAACGTCCATCACTGGCCACTCTCTTTCCCCTGTCAGGCGCTATAGAGCGCCATTCTTGAAACAACATTACCTAAATAGTCCCGTGTTTCCTGATAAGGCAGGTTTCTCTTTAAGTGTGAGTACACCTGCTGCGGCTGTAACCGGTTTATTCTGGCGACCGCCCCTCTGATACTGGTTGAGCCGGTAAAGGCCCGCGCAACATTCCCTGCCCCGGTATTGTAGGCCGCCACCGCACAATAAAGCCGGCTTAACGGATCATCAATCTGGCGCAGGTAACGGTAGTAGAGCAGGTGCAGATAGGCAGCCCCCGAGCGTACATTGATCTTCGGCTGATAGAGCTCAGAGGCGGTAAGCAACCGCGACCGGCCACTTAGGTACTCAGTGGTATCAAGCCCGGCACTTTGCGGAACAATCTGCATCAGCCCAAAGGCCGGTATATGGCTTCTGGCCATGGGATTAAAATAGCTTTCCGTATGCATAACGGCCATCACAAGGGCGGCCGATACTTTCTGCTCATCCGCATACTCTTCTGCAAGAGGCTGATAACGCTTTGCCTTGGTCGCGGTACTACCTTCCGGTAACTGAATCACTACTCTGGCAACAGGGCGGCGATCCTCTACAATGCTTTTCTCAGCCGGTTTCAGAATCTCACCGGCACTTTTACCCACAAAAAGATCACTGACGATCGGTTCTGCCGCAAGTTGGTCGGCATTTTTATCTATCTGATCCCGATCCACCAGCTGAAAAATGGCATCATCTTTGTACGCTCCCCGGGTATCCAGATTGAGCAGTCGTTCCACTTCCTGCCTGATCTTACTGCCCGCCTCCGCAGGAGAAGCTCCTTGTGCCTCAATCGTGACCGTACCGGCTTTATAATCAACGGAGGAGCGAACCAGAAGGTCGGAGGTGTAACTGACAAACTCTGACCGGCTGCTGAGCTTAGCGTCCAGCCAATACTGTTTGATCTCTTGCTGGTAGACCAGCTGCGCGGCTCTGAAACGAGCCTGATAGTTATCAAACTGTTTACTCTGAAGCGCTTTGTATTCATCGAAGGTCATTGCAAAAGCCTCAGGCACACTTGCACCTGCTGTTGCCAGCAGGATTCCCTGCAGAAAGACTCTCCGTTCCATATGACCTCCGGTTTATTCAATCTTCAAATACCAGGAAGCCCGCACTGGGCGGGCTTCTTCTATTACGCGCAGAACTTTACCCGCTTAACGATACTGGCACAGGTAAGCCGTTTGTTCAGCGACTTTAACATCGAAGCTTTGATTCGCATCGATCTCAAAACGCTCACCCGCAGCATAAGTGATCCACTCTTCACTACCCGGCAGCTTTACCGTCAGCGCACCGGATACAACCGTCATCGTCTCGTGCTGGCTGGTGCCAAATGTGTAGTCACCCACATTCATTACACCAACGGTCAGCTGACCTTGTTTGTTGTCCAGAGCGATCGACTTAACCTTATCATCAAAATACGAGTTTACTTCTAACATGGGTTCTCTCACATAAAAGCTCTGCTAAAACAGAGTGTTGTTATCAGTTCGGTCATACCGAACCCAACCCCTAGTATATGTCCGGAACGAAATTAATTGAATCCAACGGAGGGCGTACATAGCCCGTATCTTCCTGACGTTCCGGCAATTCAATCGGTTCAGGGGTCAGATCTTCATAATCGATCAGGCTCAGCAGATGACTGATCACATTCAGACGGGCACGTTTTTTCACCTCGCCATCGACCACATACCAGGGCGCTTCCGGGATATCGGTATGAACAAACATGGCGTCTTTAGCCTTTGAATACTCAACCCAACGGGTACGGGATTGCAGATCCATCGGGCTCAGCTTCCAACGTTTATGCGGACGGTCGATACGATCTCTGAAGCGGCGCTCTTGCTCCTCATCAGAAACAGAGAACCAGTATTTCACTAATGTGATACCTGAACGCACCAACATACGCTCAAACTCAGGACAGGTACGCAGAAACTCCTGATATTCCTCATCGGTACAGAAGCCCATAACCCGCTCTACACCCGCGCGGTTATACCAGCTGCGGTCAAAAAGGACGATCTCACCGGCACTGGGCAGGTGCTCCACATAGCGTTGAAAATACCACTGGGTCTTCTCCCGCTCGGTCGGAGCCGGCAACGCCGCCACACGACATACACGAGGGTTCAAAGCTTCGGTAATGCGCTTGATACTTCCGCCCTTACCGGCGGCATCCCGCCCCTCAAAAATCACAACGACTTTCATGCCGGTATGCCGAACCCACTCCTGCAGTTTTACTAATTCAACCTGCAGGCGCTCCAACTCTTTTTCGTAGAATTTCTTGTCGAGTTTTTTGGTATTTCCGATCTTTTCTTCTGCCATGATTCCTTCCTTTTGATTGGCTAAAGCGCATCTGAATTACAACTTCATCTACTATCCAACAGCATCAAAAAAATCTCAACAATCTCACCGCGATCAGTGAATTGATCCCTGTTCTATTGATCTGATGCAGCTATCTGCAGCTGGTTAATCGCCCGGCGAACTGTCCAGAAGGAAATCATCGCCATCAGAGCATTAGCCACGACTGCCCCACCAAATATCCCATACAAACCGAACAGCCAGCCTCCCAAAGCACAGACAGGTACATACAGCACAAACAGGCGCACAATACTTAAACGCAGCGCAATCATCGGCTGATGCAGGGCATTCATAGTCGAGTTAGCCAGAATCACCACACCCTGCAGCCCCAAACCGAGAGGTACCAGCCAGAGAAACCAATGCAGGTGTATTGCCAGATTGCTGCCCGATTCCGCAAAAGCACCCACCAGGGGATCCTGAATCAGTAGCAGGAAAAGCCAGACCAGACCCTGCCAGATCATGGCAAAAGCAAAGCAGCCCATCACCCCCTGATAGACACGCCGGATCTGCTCGGCCCCAAGATTCTGACTAACAAATGGTGGCAGAGTCATGGAAAGGGCAAAAACCACAATCAGTGAGATCGATTCAATCCGGCTACCCACACCAAAACTGGCCACCGCTTCATTGCCATATCCGGCAACAATTCGCGTCAGGATAGCGGCACTGACCGGCGTTAAAATACTGGAGATGATCGCCGGAACAGCGATTTTGCCGATAATCATCCAGCTTTCCAGCACCTCTTTGATCGCGGGTCGATCGAAGCTTAAAAGCTGCTGGCGAACCTGTGGTAGGATAAAGATGGCCAGAGTTAACATCATCCAGGAGATCAGGGTTGCCAGAGCAGCGCCCTGCACCCCCATGGCCGGAACAGGTCCCCAGCCAAAAATAAGAATCGGGTCCAGAATCGCATTCAGTAACGCGGAACCTATCATGACCAAACCGGGAACCAACGTGTTACCCGATGCCCGGAGAGCACTGCTGATCGCACGGGGCAGCACCACAAAGATCGTTCCCAGATACCAGATCTGCATGTAGTCACGGATATAGGGCATCAGCTCCGGCGTCACCCCTAACAGGCGAAACAGCGGCTCAAGGGTGAACCAGCCAATCAGGGTCAGCAGAAGCGACAGGACCAGTGCTAACAGCGCGGCATCGGTGGTACGCCGTTTAACCAGCTGCAACGAGTTGGCACCCAGCAAACGGGCGACAACCGCAGAAGTACCGATACCAAGACCGATAGACAACGAAATAAGGGTAAAGGTAACCGGAAAAGTAAAGGTGACTGCCGCCAGAGCGTCTGTACCCAGCAGGCCGATAAAATAGGCATCCACCAGATTGAAGAGCATCAGCGCGATAATGCCCCCCATGACCGGGAGCGTCATTTTAAAAAGCAGGGGGGCTATCGGATCTGAGGTTAAACGCGGTTTGACACTCACGACTGAGGCCTTTCGCTGTCGACCTTAATATCCGACTGGAGAAGATTGGGCACCTCCTGTTCCGCAGGCACCTCAGCCTGAACAACCTGATTTCTGCCGCCAGCCTTGGCACTGTACAGCGCACGGTCTGCGAGACGGATCAGTTCGGAAACATCATCCGTCACATCAGAAACAATGGTTGCGATCCCCATACTGACGGTCACATAAGGAGATACCTTGGAAGCCGCATGGGGAATTCGCTGCTGTTCGATCAGCTTGCGGCACTGCTCAGCCAGAATCACCGCGTTTTCATTGGTGTCCGGCAGCAGGATGGCAAACTCCTCTCCCCCGTAACGGGCAACCAGATCCATCGGGCGCGACATCATATCCTTGAGGGTCTGAGCAACGGCGTGAATACACTCATCCCCTTCAAGGTGACCATAATAGTCGTTGTAGAGTTTAAAGCAGTCGATATCCACCATAATCAGCGTCAGCGGCGTATGGTTTCTCAGAGAGCGTTTCCACTCTTTATCCAGCACTTCATCAAAATAGCGACGGTTCGCTACCGCTGTCAGAGCATCTGTACGTGAGATCTCCGCTAATTCCTGATTCGATGTCAGCAGCTGGCGTGTCTCATGCTGAATACGGGCATTCTTTCGGGCCAGACGCATAAAGGTAACCACCGCCAGACCGGTCAGAGTGATACCCAACACAAAAATCAGGTGCGGAAGCCAGGTTCGCTTACTGTTGAAATAGTAATAGGTTGGTAAGGCTTCGATAAACCACTGCCGGTTTCCGCTGACATACATCGGCACCAGCGTTGAGCGTTCAGGATCGATCTCAAGCTGAGTACGGCTGATATGATGATGCAGCATCACCGGATCCTGAGTACCGGTCTGATCCCACAGTTTCATATCGATACCGGCAACCCGAATCTGCTGCAGGGCATCAGCAAAGGATATTTTCAGGTTGATCACCGCAATAACATAACCGGCAACCTGTCCGGGATAGCCCCTTAACGGCACAGAAATAGCCGCCTTGATCATGGAGGTGCGGTATTTGCCCTGTCGGGTCAGGTCATCATTGAGCTCAATCGGCCCCGAAGCAAGCACCAGTTCACTGCTGTTCTTCGCATCGTCCAGCAGCTGGTTAACAGACTGGTTCGACAACATATCGATCCCAAGGGGCAACTGCTGGGAAGACTCACCCTGAAAATAAACAATGGGCCGATGCAGCCCCTTATCATTAACAGGGGGGCGCAGCAGTCCCGACTCTGTTTGCTCAAGCACACGGAAGGATGACATGCCATCCATTCGGGAAACATCACGTTCAAACAACGCCCGCTTACTGGCACTGATCTCGGGTATCCAGTAAACCGCAATAATATCTTTATGGCGTACACGGCTGTTACTGGCGACAAACTCAAAGTCATCCAGACGTGGCAGGGTTTGGGCAATAAAAAGGGTGCGCAGGGTATAGAGCGTTTCCAGCGAAGTATTCAGTTCACGACTGAAAACGGCACTACGATCAGAAACGTCTTTGACAAATCGGCTGCGAAGTTGCTCCTGCTCAGAAAAATGCAGAAGCCAGGCTGCTCCAAGGGACAGGGAGATACCAAGGGTCAAGATTACAAACGCCCAGTTACGGGTAGAATTATCTTTCATTAAACAGCCAGGGTGAGGACGGAAAGCCCGAACGATCTCAGGATCAATTTAAGGCGGTGGATTATCACAAATCCCCGCCACAAAAAAAATATCCAAGGTGACTTTTTTACTCTCAAAACCCCTATCAGCGGCGCAAACAATACGAAAGAACTAATGTCCAGTACTCCCGGGAGTCTTTACCAACAGAATCCGGCCCCTGTCGTCAAAAGAAAACAGGGGCTTTCATCAAAAAAGCTTACTTGCCGGTGAAAACCGGGCTGCGCTTCTCTAACATCGCAGCAACCGCTTCCCCATGATCCGAGGTATGATGAGCCAGCGCCTGCATCGAAGCAGACAACTCCAATAATGTCTCCAGAGACACTTTTTGCCCCTCTTTAAGCAGCTTTTTCGTCATCCGCAAGGCACGGGGCGGATTAACAGCAATCCGGTCAGCCATTTTCCGGGCCGCTGTCATCAATTCCTCAGGCTCCGTCACCTGAGATACCATACCCCAGCTCAGGGCCGTTTCTGCATCAACCGCCTCACCGGTAAAAGCCATCTCACAGGCACGGGACATTCCGATCGCCCGAGGTAAAAACCAGGCACCGCCGTCACCGGGAATAATACCGATTTTGGCGAAGCTCTCGGCAAACCGGGCTTTGGTGGATGCAATACGGATATCGCACATCATCGCCAAATCGCAGCCTGCACCGATCGCTGCGCCGTTAACGGCTGCAATCAACGGTACCTCAAGATTGTGCATCGCCAGCGGAATACGCTGAATGCCCCGGCGGTAGCCCTCTCTGAGTTCAACCGGCGAACCACCAAACATGCCGCCCTTCTCGTGCATATCTTTAACATTACCGCCGGAAGAGAACGCCTTACCGGCACCGGTCAGAATCACCACAGAAACGCTGTCATCCCGGTTGATTTTGAGCGCCGCCTGCTCAAACGCGTCAATCATCTCATCCGAAGAGATCGCATTTCGGGTCTCATCCTGATTCATCGTCAGGGTTACGACCGCACCGTCCTGCTGATACAACAATAGATCACTCATCACACACTCTCCTTCACTCAAAACACATTTGTCGCAGCCCCCAAAGCACGATTGTGTACTACGCCAAAGCACTAACAAAAAAAGCCTGTACAAAGCGTACAGGCTCACAGGCACTTTAAAAATTGTGCAATACGAAAAGCTATGGGGACTTAGTTGAAATTCTTTTTCATGAACTTCTGAATCTCGCCCACGATGCCGCTGCGGAACAGAAGTACACAGATAACGAAGATCAGACCCAGAATCACCGGCACCCAGGATGCCAGAGGGCCCTGAGACAGATAGTTTTGCAGGGTAACGACCGTTGCCGCGCCCACAATTGGACCAAAGATAGTACCAACACCACCCAGCAGGGTCATCAGGATAACCTCACCGGACATGTGCCAGTGTGCATCCGTCAGAGACGCCAGCTGGAAAACCAGACTCTTGGTAGAACCCGCCAGACCCGCCAGTGCTGCAGAGATCACAAAGGCAACCAGCTTGAATTTATCAACATCGTAGCCCAGAGATACGGTACGCGGCTCATTCTCACGAATCGCTTTCAGAATCTGACCGAATGGTGAATGGATCGTACGGTAGATGATCGCAAAACCGATCACGAATACAGCCAGCACGAAGTAGTACATTGGCAGGTTGCCTTCAAGGCTGAACATACCGAACAGCTTACCCCGTGGAATCCCCTGCAGACCATTCTCACCACCGGTGAAAGGCGCCTGAACATAGAGGAAGAAGACCAGCTGGGACAGAGCCAGGGTGATCATCGCAAAGTAGATACCCTGACGACGGATCGCCAGCTTACCAAAGACAAAGCCCATGGCTGCAGAGCAGATAACACCGACCAGAATACCCAGCTCAGGCGTCAGCCCCCACTGCATGATCGTATGACCAGTGATATAGCCACCGGTTGCCAGAAATGCAGCATGACCAAAGGAGAGCAATCCGCCATAACCCAGCATCAGGTTAAAGGCGCAAGCAAAGAGTGCGAAGCACAATACCTTCATCAGGAACACAGGGTAGATAGCAAAAGGTGCAACCAGCCCCACCAAAAGAAGAATCAGGAACGACAGTTTTGTTTTATTCATGGTTTTATTCACCGTGCGACTGTTCAATACTTGAGTCGTCATGATTTAAGCCTCCTTACCAAACAGCCCGGCAGGACGCACCAGAAGCACAATAATCATCACAAGGAAGATCACCGTTGTAGACGCTTCCGGATAGAAAACTTTAGTCAGACCTTCGATCAGGCCCATCATAAGACCGGTAACAATAGCCCCGAAGATCGATCCCATGCCGCCAATAACCACCACAGCAAATACAACGATCAGCAGGTTAGACCCCATCACAGGGCTTACAGAATAGATAGGTGCCGCCAAAACCCCTGCAAAAGCAGCCAGCGCAACCCCATAACCGTAAGTCAGAGTAATCAGCAGAGGTACGTTGATACCAAAGGCCTGCAGTAGCTGAGGGTTCTCAGTACCTGCACGCAGATATGCACCCAGTTTAGTACGCTCGATCATGTACCAGGTACCGAAGCAGATCACCAGTGACGCAACAATAATCCAGGCGCGGTACGTTGGCAGGAACATAAAGCCCAGGTTGTTACCACCCTGCAGCAGCTCAGGAGCAGAATACGGCTGACCCGAAACACCGAAGAAGTGAGTGAAAGAACCTTCAATAATCAGCGCCAGACCGAAGGTCAGCAACAGACCATAGAGGTGATCTTCTTTATAAAGACGGCGTAACATTGTTTTTTCTATCGCAATACCTATTGCTGCGACAATCAGTGGCGCAAGCAGCAGCGACACCCAATAGTTAACACCCAGAAATTTAAGACCCAACCATGCCACAAATGCACCCAGCATATACTGAGCACCGTGTGCGAAGTTGATAATATTTAACAAACCAAAAATAATAGCCAGACCCAGACTTAGCAGTGCATAGAAAGACCCGTTAATCAGACCGATCAACAACTGACCAAATAAAACCTGTGGCGGAAAACCCAGTAACTCTGCCATAACAAAACCCTTTAACGCTCTTGAAAAGGCGCCACCTTAAAACACAGGTGTCGTTATTCTTATTGTTCAATAAACCGGAGACGCTTATATACCGGTGAAGCTAAAACACTCAAACAGATGTAGGTTTGAGTGTGACGGGCCGTAGCAGCCCGTCACCGAGGAGTCAGACGTTATTAACGACCTGCAACCAGTTTGCACTTAGACTCAGCCAGCGGACGGAACGCTTTATCGGCTGGGATAGTACGCAGAATCTTATACAGATCCCACTCACCGGTAGACTCAGAAGGCTTCTTAACTTCAGCCAGGTACATATCGTGGATCATACGACCATCTTCACGGATCTGACCGTTAGTGGCGAAGAAGTCATTGATAGGAGTTTTCTTCATCTGAGACATTACAGCTGAAGACGCGTCACTGTTGGCCGCTTTAACAGCGTTCAGGTAGTGGTTTACAGAAGAGTAAATACCTGCCTGCACCATAGTTGGCATTTTGCCGGTACGGTCGAAGTAACGCTTAGACCATGCACGGGTTTCAGGAGTACGATCCCAGTAGAAACCAGTGGTCAGCTGAAGACCCTGTGTAGTTTCCAGACCCAGACTGTGAACGTCGTTCAGGAAGATCAGCAGACCTGCGATTTTCTGACCCGCCTGCACTACGCCAAACTCTTTAGCGGTTTTCAGGGAGTTAGTGGTATCAGCACCTGCGTTTGCCAGACCTACGATCTTAGCGCCGGAAGCCTGAGCCTGAAGGATGAAGGAGGAGAAGTCATTGGTTGCCAGTGGGTGACGAACACCACCAACGATTTTACCACCGCTCTCTTTCACAACTTCTGTTACGTCAGCTTCCATTGCATGACCAAATGCATAGTCAGCCGTCAGGAAGAACCAGCTGTCACCACCTTCACGTACTACCGCTTCACCGGTACCGTGTGCCAGTGCATAGGTGTCATATACATAGTGAACCGAGTTAGGCGTACAGAACTGGTTGGTGATTGAAGAAGAAGCAGAACCGGATACCAGAGACACTTTGTCTTTCGCTTCCACAACTTTGTTTACTGCGATAGTTACCGCAGAAGAAACCATGCCCGCCACCATGTCGACGTTGTTTACGTCAATCCACTGGCGAACTTTGTTAGCACCGATATCAGGTTTGTTCTGGTCATCAGCACTAACGATTGTGATTTTTTTGCCGTTAACTTTGCCACCGAAGTCTTCGATCGCCATTTTCGCCGCTTCCAGACCACCCGGGCCAGCAAGTGCCGAATAAGTACCTGACATATCTGCCAGATAACCGATACGAACTTCGTTATCAGAGATATCAGCCTGAGCCGCCGTTGAAGCTGCCATTGCCGATACGATCGCGCTGCACATTAGTTTTTTCAGCATTTTCATAGTCCACTCCATCGCTTTCGCGTTGTTATTGTTGTTGTGGTTTTTAGGGTTGGTTATCAGAGCTTCAGGCTCTCTTTAAACCAGGTTAGGCACTTGTTATTTTTGTTTGCCCGCTGCTCTGCCCTCATGGCGGAGCCGCTTTTAAACACCCAGATAGGTGTTCAGCAAATCCATTTTCTCTTCCAGTTCATGACTGGCGATCTCTTCAACGATTGAGCCGTGCTCCATCAGGTAGTGACGGTCAGCCAGCGGCGCAGCAAAACGGAAGTTCTGCTCAACCAATACAATCGTTAATCCTTTATCTTTTAACTTAAGAAGTACCTCGCCCAGTGACTGAACAATCACAGGAGCAAGACCTTCAGTAATCTCGTCCAGCAGTAACAGGTTGGCACCGGTACGGAGGATTCGGGCCATCGCCAGCATCTGCTGCTCACCACCGGACAGGCGTGTGCCCTGACTCATGCGGCGCTCATACAGGTTCGGGAACATCTCATAGATATCATCCAGAGACATACCACCGCTGCGAACGGTTGGCGGCAGCATCAGGTTCTCTTCCACATTCAGGCTGGAGAAGATGCCACGCTCTTCCGGACAGAAACCCACACCCAGATGCGCAATCTGGTGTGCTGGCATACCAACAGTTTCGTTACCGTTCACCATGATAGAACCGGTACGCTTGCCCACCATATTCATGATGGACTTCAGGGTCGTCGAGCGACCTGAACCGTTACGACCCAGCAGAGTTACCAGCTCGCCACGGTTCACCTTCATATCGATACCGTGAAGGATGTGCGACTCGCCGTAAAAAGCGTGCAGATCAGAAATACGTAGCTGCTCGATATCTTTTTTATTTTCCGAACTCATGCCGCTTCACTCCCCATGTAGGCTTCACGCACATCAGGGTTCTGAGAAACCTCTTCGTAAGGGCCTTCCGTCAGCACGGCACCGCGCTGCAGAACAGTAATGCGATCAGACAGGCTGGAAACAACATGCAGGTTGTGCTCAACCATCAGAATGGTACGACCGACAGATACTTTCTTGATCAGCGCCATCACACGCTCAACATCTTCGTGACCCATACCCTGAGTCGGCTCATCCAGCAGCATCAGTTCCGGCTCAAGGGCCAGAGTGGTTGCCAGCTCAAGAGCACGCTTACGGCCATAAGGCATTTCAACAGTAATGGTGTCAGCCCACTTGGTCAGGTCGACCTCTTCGAGCAGCTCCATGGCACGATCATTCAGCACATCAAGGGTGCGGTCAGACTTCCAGAAATGGAAAGAGGTACCCAGCTTACGCTGCAGGGCGATACGCACATTATCCAGAACGGTCAGATGGGGAAATACAGCGGAGATCTGAAAAGACCGGATCATACCCATTTTGGCAATATCAGTAGGTGACTGATGGGTAATGTCCGTGCCGTTAAACAGGATCTTTCCATGAGTCGGCGTCAGAAACTTAGTCAGCAAATTAAAGCAGGTGGTTTTTCCCGCGCCATTAGGTCCGATCAAAGCATGAATATGACCGCGCTGAACCTGCAGATCAACATTATCAACAGCGGTGAAACCTTTAAACTCTTTGATCAAGCCCTGGGTTTCCAGCACAAAATCTTGGCTCATTCCAAAGTCCTCGTAGCCGGAATATGTTTCACCTGTTCACGTTAACGAATCAGGGTCAGGCACATTCCATAAATTGTATTGTTATTGTTTTATGCGGGTCTGAATTCCTACCGGATTTATTATTTTTAATGTTCCGGATTTACTCCGGATCCGCTTCCGGCCAGACCAGCCAAAGGCTTCTAAATAACCTTTACGTAAACGTAACATATAGGGTTTAAAAAGCCCGTACAATCCCTTTTTTTACCTATTAGACCAATGGCTAACATTGTTTAAAACTTGTGACTATCTGCGGTCATTTGTCGCAAAAAAGAGACTATCCGGTCACTTAAGAAATTATAAAATTATTGTTCAAAAACAGCAGGTTAACAAAACAGATTGGCAAATAAGGTGAGGACAGGCTTAAAAATGCCGAATAAGCCCTGCCCTCGCCTTCAGTTTGAAATTACCGCTCACGCAGGCTCAGGTGCCAGCCCTTCGTGAACCATTTTCTCGGTAATTTCCGGCAGTATCGATTCATCATCAATGGTTGAAGGCATCGCATAAGACTCACCATTGGCAATCTTGCGCAGCACCGCACGCAAAATCTTACCGGAACGGGTCTTAGGCAGGCGATCCACCACAAGCGCTCGCTGGAAGCAGGCAATAGCACCGATCTGCTCACGAATCATGGCGACCAGCTCTTTCTCCAACTCCTCTTCGGCGATATCGACACCATCCTTGAGCAGAATCAGACCTACCGGCACCTGCCCCTTCAGGGCTTCCTGAACACCGATCACGGCACACTCAGCAACTGCAGGGTGCTTGGCGACCAGCTCTTCCATCTCACCGGTGGAGAGACGGTGACCGGAGACATTAATCACATCATCGGTACGCCCCATGATGTAAACAAAGCCGTTTTCATCGATGTAACCACCATCACCTGTGTGGTAGTAGCCAGGGTAATCACCCAGATAGGAACTCAGATAACGCTCATGATCATTCCAGAGGGTCTGAGCGCAGCCCGGTGGCAATGGCAGTTTAATAGCAATACCACCATTCTCATTCGCGCCCAGCTGATGTCCCATCGGGTCCAGCACCTGAACGTCATAACCGGCAACCGCACGGTTTGTAGAGCCCACACGGATATCGGTCGCGCCCAGAGCCGTAGCAGGAGCCGTTACCGGCCAGCCGGTTTCAGTCTGCCACCAGTGGTCGTAGATCGGTTTCTGAGAGATCTCATGCAGCCAGTGATAGGTCGGAGAATCGAGCTTTTCACCGGCGACAAAAATATGTTTAAGAGAGGAAACATCGTACTGACGGAACAGATTGCCGTCCGGATCTTCTTTTCGGATCGCACGGAACGCCGTAGGAGCTGCGAACATACCGTTCACCTTGTACTCTTCAACAACCCGCCAGAAAGTACCGGCATCCGGGGTCCGAACCGGCTTACCTTCAAAGAAGACCGTGGTACAGCCGCCCATCAGCGGGCCATACATAATAAAGGAGTGACCAACAACCCAGCCGACATCGGAGCAGCCCATCCAGACATCACCAGCCTGCATGTTGTAGATGTTGCGCAGTGCATAATACAGAGCAACCGCATGACCGCCATTGTCCCGCACGATACCTTTTGGCTTACCTGTGGTACCCGAGGTGTACATGATATACAGCGGGTCCGTACTCTTCATCGGCGTGCAACCCACCGGCGAAGACTGTTCAAACAGTTCGTACCAATCCAGGTCACGACCCGCCTGCATCTCAGCTTTCGCCTGAGGACGCTGCAGAACGACAACACGCTCCGGCTTATGCTCGGCCTGATCCATCGCCGCATCAACCAGCGGTTTGTATTCAATCACCTTGGTAAATTCGATACCGCAGGACGCGGTCAGTACGACCTTAGGCTTGGCATCGTTGATACGGATCGCCAGCTCATGAGGGGCAAAACCACCAAACACAACAGAGTGCACCGCGCCGATTCGGGCACAGGCCAGCATCGCGATACCGGCTTCCGGCACCATCGGCATATAGATAATAACGCCATCGCCTTTGCCCACACCCAGACTGGTCAGGGCACCGGCAAACTGAGCCACCTGGTCACGCAGTTCGTTATAAGTGAATTGTTTCTTGGAGTTGGTCGCAGGAGAGTCATAGATAAGCGCGGTCTGCTCACCTCGCCCCTGTTCAATCTGATAATCCAGCGCCAGGTAGCTGCTGTTCAGCTCACCATCGGCAAACCAACGGTGAGTACCGTCGTCGAGGGCTTCCAGAATGTTTTCCGGTTTTTTAAACCAGGCGATGTTGTCCGCCTGATCTTTCCAGAACGCTTCCGGTTCATTCAGCGAACGCTGATATTCACTTGCATAACTCATATCGGCCATCCATTTGTTATTGTTTTGACCCGGGGATCGTCCCGGGCAAACTTATTGCGGCAAACATGACTGAAAATTTGAATCACAGGATCCGATGTTTTCAAAATTCCCTAAAAACCTCAGATTCCGGATCTGTTCTCAGTACTTATTGTTTTTATTACTGAATCGGTTTTCGATAGCTTCCGGAGAAGCTGTTACCCGCCGGTTAGCGGAATAACCTGCCCAAACTCCTGTTCAGGCCACCTGACGAAGATATCAGGCATAAACGACTTACAAAAGAAAAGCTCTGCACTCACTTCTGTCCAAAGCAGACATCTCTTGATGTCTGACAATATGCTATTGGACTAAAGGAGATACAGAGCCGGGACGTATTAGTCCAGATCAGCAAACATCTTCTGGATGCTGGAGAAGTCCAGTGAACCGTTACCGTTAGCCGCATGCAGGGCAAACAGGTTACGGGCCATAGAACCCATCGGGATGCTGCAACGGGATTTAACTGCCGAGTCAAAGGCCAGCCCCAGATCTTTCGCCATCAGGTCAACCATAAAGCCACCCTGATAACCGTTAGAAGCCGGAGCATTCTCCATCACACCCGGATACGGGTTATAGACCTGCAGCGCCCAGTTGTTACCGGAGCTCTTCGACATAATGTCAGACAGTACCGCAGGATCCAGACCGTTCTTAACACCCATACCGATCGCTTCGGTCGTACCCGCCATCAGAATCGCCAGCAGCATGTTGTTACACACTTTAGCCACCTGACCCGCACCGGAAGCACCCGCATGGAAGATATTCTTACCCATCGCTTCCAGAATCGGCTTAACCAGCTCAAAGGCTTCTTCAGTACCGCCCACGATAAAGGACAGCGTACCGGCCTTAGCACCACCAACACCACCGGATACCGGCGCATCAACCATCTTGATGCCACGCTTTTCCGCTTCTGCCGCCACACGCTGAGCAGATTCTGCTGCGATGGTGCTTGAATCGATAATAACGGTGTTTTTATCAACGATATCCAGCAGACCCGTCTGGTCGATATACAGACCTTCAACATGCTGCTGAGCCGGCAGCATAGAGATAACAAAGTCCTTGCTGGTTGCTGCTGCCTCTGCTGATGCAGCAGACTGAGCACCCTCTGCAACAGCCGCTTCAACAGCTGCAGGAACCAGGTCAAAAACGGTCACTTCATGACCCGCTTTAACCAGATTCACAGCCATAGGGCCACCCATGTTGCCTAAACCGATAAATGCGATCTTAGCCATCTGTAATCTCCATTTGTTCTTGTTTTGATTGTTTTGATTTCTAGATTGTTTTAACTGTTAGCTCGGTATTATGGGCAGAACAGCGCATCAGCACCGCCCTGCCAACGAAACTTATAACGGGCGCTGTTTAAAGATCATTCAGCGGGTGCCGCCCCTCAGCCCACAGAGGCTCAAAGAAACTGTCCAGCCACTCGGTTTCCACTGCAGCCACATCAGCACTGTGCCATTTCGGCTCACGATCTTTATCGATCAGCAGGGCACGAATCCCCTCGGCAAACTCACCTTTACAGGCCGCCTGCACCGACAGATTCAGCTCGGAACGGAACACCTCAGCCAGCGACATCTGACGGGTTACTTTAAGCTGACGCACGATCAGCTGCATCGCCGTTGGCGAGCCTGCCGCCAGCGTTCCGGCTGCGCGGGACAGCCACTTATCTTCCGTCTTAATAGAGGTGATCTGCTTAACCAGAGTTGCCACATCATCGGCATCGGTCAGCTGCTGAATCAGATCAAAATGCTCACGAACCGGTGACGCAGGCAGCGCTTCAAGGCTTTGTGATTCCTGCTGACGCAGCACCTGATTGACAACGGTTTCCGCATCGGCAGACCAGTCTGCGGCTTTCAGCGCGTCAAAGGTCGCTTCACGGCGATCATGGGTCACAAAACGATCACCCAGACCGACAAACAGGGCATCAGCGGCATTGATGTTGGCACCGGTCAACCCCAGGAACAGGCCGGTACGACCCGGCATACGGTTCAGGAAGTAACTACCGCCCACATCAGGATAGAGACCGATGGTAATTTCCGGCATCGCAATACGGGCCGACTCGGTTACCACACGATGACTGGCTCCGGCCATCAGACCCAAACCGCCACCCATCACAATACCGTTACCCCACAGGATGAACGGCTTGCTGTAAGTATGAATCAGATGATCCAGACGGTACTCGTCCGTGAAAAACTTTTCTGCGTACGGGTTCGGACCACCGGGGTGTTCAACCATAGAGTTGTACAGCTGAACAATATCGCCACCGGCACAAAACGCTTTATCACCCGCGCCCTGCAGCCAGACGGCTTTAACCTGATCGTTTTGCTGCCAGGCCAGAAACTGCGGATACATCGCCTCGATCATCTCAAGGCTTAAAGCGTTAAGCGCTTTCGGAGCGTTAAGCGTGGCCACACCGATCAGATGACCGTCCCGTGTCGCCAGCTCTTCAAAAATTACAGGTGCATCAGACATTAAAGATCCCTCAGATATTGTGACCGTTAAGAAAGCGAAAACCGCTGAATAACATCACGCCGATACAGGTATCAGGCGTTTTTCCATTCCGGTTTGCGCTTCTCAAGGAACGCATTCACGCCTTCTTTCTGGTCCTGAGTATCAAACAGATCAACAAACAGCTCACGCTCCTGCATGCAGCCCACAGCCAGCGAGTTATTGCCTCGGGCGTTGTGAACCAGATTCTTACAGGCGGTCACGGCTACAGGGCTTTGTTTCGCCACTTTCTCAGCCAGCGCGATAGCGGTCGCCAGGGCTTCACCTTTAGCAACCACTTCTTCTACCAGACCGATCTTCTCAGCCTTCTCAGCGGTAACACGCTCACCGCACAGGATCATGCGCTTCGCCCAACCTTCACCTACCAGCCAGGATAGGTTCTGAGTACCGCCGGCACAGGGCAGCAGACCCACAGCGGCTTCCGGCAGCGCCATCTGCGCCTGCTCTTCTGCGATACGGATATCACAGGCCAGCGCACACTCCAGACCACCACCCATGGCGTAGCCATTGATCGCCGCGATAGAAACACCACGGAACTCCTGCAGGGTCTCAAAGGCTTCACCGAAAATACGCGCCATCTGACGGGCCACAGCTTTATCGCCATCGGCAAACTTGTTCAGATCCGCACCGGCAGAGAAGAATTTCTCGCCCTGACCGGTCACCACCAGCGCATAAATATCCAGATCGGCATTCAGGTCTTCGATCAGCTTTTTCAGAGCAGGCAGAGACTCATCATCCCAGGTGTTCGCAGGAGGGTTATTGATCGTCAGGATTGCAGTATTACCCTGAACGTCTAACAGGAGTTTTTCAGTTGTAGATTTAACACTTGAATGGCTCATCGAATAACCTCCAGAACGCCGTCCATCATGACGCGGCGAGAAATAATTAAACGCATAATTTCATTAGTACCTTCCAGAATCTGATGCACACGGGCATCACGCATGTAGCGCTCCAGAGGGTATTCCTTGATATAACCGTAACCACCGTGCAGCTGAATCGCATCGTTGGTCACATCAAAACAGGCATCCGTGGCAAAGCGTTTCGCCATGGCGCAGTAAAGTGTTGCCTCACCGTCTTTCTCATCCAGCTTGGATGCTGCAAGACGCACCATCTGACGGGATGCCACCAGCTGCGTCACCATATCCGCCAGCTTGAACTGCAGCGCCTGGAAACTTGCCAGCGGCTTACCGAACTGTTCACGCTCCTGCATGTAGCGCTGGGTATCGTTAACAGCCGCCTGAGCCGCGCCGAGAGAACAGGTCGCGATATTGATACGACCGCCATCCAGCCCCTTCATGGCGATTTTGAAACCATCACCCTCTTTACCCAGAATATTACGGGCTGGTACACGCACATCTTCAAAAGTGATCAGGCGGGTTGGCTGACTGTTCCAGCCCATCTTTTCTTCTGCCTTACCGTAGTGAATGCCTTCAGCATCCGCTGGTACAACAAAAGCCGAGATACCTTTCGCGCCATCTTCCTGAGTACCGGTACGGGCCATCACCACCAGCACATCGGTGCTGCCGGCGCCGGAGATAAACATTTTGCTGCCATTCAGGATGTAATCATCACCGTCACGGCGGGCAGACGTACGCAGAGAACCCGCGTCAGAACCGGCACCCGGCTCAGTCAGGCAGTAAGAACCCAGCAGCTCACCCATCGCCATTGGTGGCGCAAACTCATCACGCAGATCATCCGCAGCAAAGCTTGCGATCATCCAGGTGGCCATGTTGTGAATGGTGATATAAGCGGTGGTTGAGGTGCAGCCCATCGCCAGCTCTTCGATAATCACGCTGGCATCCAGACGGCTAAGACCCATGCCGCCCGCCTCTTCCGGTACGTAGATTCCACAGAATCCCATTTCACCGGCTTTCTTGATCACATCCACCGGAAAAATATGCTCGGCATCCCATTGAGCTGCATGTGGAGCCATCTCATTCTGAGCAAAAGACCGCGCGGCATCACGGAAGGCGATCTGATCTTCTGAAAGATTAAAATCCATAATTCATACCATTGGCTGTCGTTATTGTTTTTAAGTGCTGTTGTTTAAATACAGGTGTTTTCATTATTGATCCTGAGAGATCGCCCCTGTGACTGGCGCAAACCGGCCGGTATAAACCACCGGCCAAAAGCCATAAAACCCGGGAGCAGGATCATCTTTATAAAAGCGAGTTGCCCGTCTGAGAGCGAGCGGTCGAAACACGACTTTATAAAGATGACGTTTACGTCAACTTCACTTAAACAATATAAGGGATAAACCCCATAATGCAATAAGATTAAAACTGTGTTTTTAAAGGAAAAAGACTGAGGGATAAAAACAGAGGAAGGGGCAGCTTCCTCTGTTTTAAAGGCAGAACCTGAAGCCACATCACTCAGGTTCTGCCGGTTCGGCTTACTTCAGGTTGATCGAGAAGTTAGGGCCGGATTCGATATCTTCGTTAAACCAGCGTGCGGTAATGGTTTTGGTTTCCGTGTAGAAACGAACCGCCTGCTTACCGTAAGCGTGCTGATCACCGTAGAAAGAACCTTTCCAACCGGTGAACGAGAAGAATGGCAGCGGCACAGGAATTGGAATGTTAATACCCACCTGACCCACTTCGATTTCATGCTGGAACTTACGTGCTGCCGCACCGGAAGCGGTAAACATAGACGTACCGTTACCGTATGGGGAGTTATTGATCAGCTCAATCGCCTCATCCAGAGTATCCACTTCTACCAGACACAGCACAGGGCCGAAGATCTCTTCCTGATAGATGGTCATTTCAGGTTTAACACCGGCAAACAGCGTTGGGCCAACCCAGTTACCATCAGGATAACCTTCAACAACACAGTCACGACCGTCCAGCAGCAGCTCGGCACCTTCATCAACACCCTTCTGGATCAGACCGCAGATGCGCTCTTTCGCCTGAGGGCTGATTACAGGACCATAGCTTGCACCCGGATCATTCCACGCACCCGGACGCGCCTGCATCAGAGCTTCTTTAATTTCGTGTTTCCACTCGCGGGCTTCACCCACCAGAATGGTGACCGAGATCGCCATGCAGCGCTGACCCGCAGCACCCACAGATGCACCGGCAATGTTGTTAATCACACGCTGTTTAGCAGCATCCGGCATCACAACCATGTGGTTTTTAGCACCGGCGAAGCTCTGTACACGCTTCATGTTGTCGGTACCGGTTTTGTAGATGTACTGACCAACCGGCACAGAACCTACAAAAGAGATCGCACGGATATCAGGGTGATGCAGCAGGAAATCTACCTGATCTTTACCACCGTGCAGAACCTGCAGAACACCTTTAGGCGCGCCCGCCTCTACAAACAGCTCAGCCAGACGCATCGGTGTCAGCGGATCCTGCTCAGACGGCTTCAGGATGAAGGTGTTACCGGAAGCGATCGCCATCGGGTACATCCACAGCGGAATCATCGCCGGGAAGTTAAACGGAGTAATACCCGCACATACGCCCAGAGGCTGAATGTAGCTGTAGGTGTCGATTTCACGGGCTACGTTTTCTACGGTTTCGCCCATCATCAGACTTGGGATGTTGGCCGCGTGCTCAACAACTTCGATACCACGCCACAGGTCGCCTTTCGCATCTTCGAAAGTTTTACCGGTTTCAGAGCTCAGGATCTCAGCGATCTCATCGTGGTGCTCTTTCAGCAGCGCCTGATAGCGCATCATGACACGGGCACGGTCAGAAATAGGTGTTTCTTTCCAGGTTTCAAACGCTGCTTTCGCGCTTTCGTAAGCCGCTTCCATTTCGCTTTGAGTTGCAAAAGGGACTTCACACAGCACTTCCTGAGTAGCAGGATTCGTTACCGGCATGAACTTGTCGGTTTTACTCTGAACAAACTCGCCATCAATAAATAGCGGGACTCTTTTAGTTGAACTCATATTTTCACCTTTTCCGTCCGGTTAACCGGCTTTATTGTTGTTAGTTCGCTGACAGAAACACGCGCCCATCAGTTGTTAGCATCTTGTCCGTCTTATCAGCTCCCTTCAGGACAAACCTTCAGAAACCGTTTCTAAGCCTTAGGACAAACCTAGCGGTTGCTTGGATATAAGTAAACTAGCACAGGGTTTAAGAGGCAAGGATTGACTAAATTGCCCACTTACTGGACTATATTGCTGTTTCCGAAAAATCATACAAGTGAGTCAGACTAATGTCGCAAACCTCAGACTGGCCGCTCCCGTCCGGCAGCGTTCGCTATCTGGTGCCCCAGTTTCTTCGTGATAAGTTGCGCCAGCACCCCTTGAGCTGTGGCCTCTACCCGATTTCCTTCGGTAACTATAAAGAGGCACTGGGACACCAGATGCAGCGTCAGGATCATGATGACTTTCTGGTGATCTACTGTATTAAAGGCAGCGCTGATCTCTGGCTGAAAGACCAGCACCACGAGGTAAATGCCGGAGACATCCTGTTATTGCCTCCGGGAACCGATCATCAGTACAAAACCCGCGACGATGATCCGTGGAGTATTTACTGGCTGCACTTTAAAGGAGAGGACTGCGCTCTGGCGGCGGAACACGCAGGCTTTGTTCAGGGACATTATCTGCAGCAGTTTGGTACGCACCCAAAACTGATTCAGGACTTTGACCACCTGATCGATTGCCGTACCGGCGGCTATAACATCAACACCTCTATCTATGCCGCCAACCTGATCCGGCAGATCCTGTCATATATTGCGCTTCTGAAACCGACAACCGCCAGCGCCCGCTCCAGCCAGCTGAATCTGGATACCGTGCACGCCCTGATGCAGGAGAACCTGCACACCCGACTGGATCTGGACACCATCGCCAATGCGGTTAACCTCTCCAAGTTCCATTTTGTGAACAAATATAAAGAGCTGACAGGCCTGACACCGATTCAGCATTTTCTGCACCTGAAGATCGAACGCGCCTGCTATCTGCTGGATATTACCCAGCAGAGCATCTCAGAGATCAGCTACAGCCTCGGCTACGAAGACAGCTACTATTTCTCCCGCCTGTTTAAGAAGGTCATGGGGATCGCCCCCACCCAATACCGAAGAAAACAGCGTCACTGATCAATTAATCTTCCGGCGGGTCTCTCGGGCAAAAGGGCCGCCACCCTCCTACTCCTGAGCCATGTTGTCATCGGGCGTTTTTTGCTAAAATAGCCAGTCATTTCAATCAGTTAATCAGAGCAGTTTCTTCAGACAGAATCAGAGGGGGAATAACGACCTTTACCCTGTCCTGAAGTACTGAAACTGATTTCTGCAACGACCGCTTGTTTTCACCTTTACGTAAACGTAAACTTTGGATAGAGTTAGCCTGAAAGACAGGCAGACATACTGACGGCTTCTAACAATATGACCTCACAAAAAAAGATCACTAAAAAAACCTACGGCATTAGCGAGCTGTCTAAAGAGTTCGATATCACCACCCGCACGATTCGTTTCTACGAACAGCAGGGTCTGATATCGCCAACCCGCAATGGTCAGACACGTATTTACAGCGAGAAAGACCGCGTTCGTCTGATGCTGACCCTGCGGGGCAAACGCCTTGGCTTCAGCCTGGCTGAAACCAAAGAGCTGTTTGATCTCTACGACACCACGCTGGAAGGCGATGAAAAGCAGCTGAATCTGATTCTTGGCATTCTCAGCCAGAAAAAGGCCGAGCTGGATCAGCAACTGCAGGATATTCAGCGGGTACAGACTGAACTTAATCTGGTTCATGATCGTTGTCAGAAAGCTCTGGATGAGGTGTTAAGCAAAAAAACCAAGTCCGCCTGATCAGGACACCCTTCCTCCGGCACTTGCCGTGAGCGAAGCGATACAATTCAGATACGTCAGTCAAAAGCCTTAATAGAATTTTTCGCAGCCGCCGGTAATAAAAATAACAGTGTTGGCGACTGCAAAGACTTAGGGGCAGGAATGCCCCAGTTAAAACAACAATAAAATCAACCTAGAAGGTGGGTTATGACTACAAAAGCAATGAGCTACGTCAGCGGCATCAGCGACATGCCTCTGATCGGTAAAACCATTGGTGATCTGTTCGACGAGACAGTTGCCAAGTTCCCTAATAACGATGCTCTGATCTCCCGTCATCAGGGTCTTCGCTACACCTATAAAGAGCTGCAGGCCGAGGTTGATCGTTGTGCCAAAGCCCTGTTGCACATGGGTGTAGAAAAAGGTGAACGCGTGGGTATCTGGGCACCGAACTGTGCCGAATGGTGTATTACTCAGTTTGCCACCGCCAAGATCGGTGCGATTCTGGTGAACATCAACCCAAGCTACCGCACCCACGAACTGGAATATGCGCTTAAGCAGTCCGGCACCAGCACCCTGATTCTGCAGGGTGAATTTAAAGTTTCCCACTACGTTGACATGATCTGCGAACTGGCTCCTGAGCTGCGCGACAGCGTTGCCTCTCAGTTCAAATCAGAGAAACTGCCACAGCTTAAGCGTGTGGTTTGTCTGGATGAAGATCTGGCCACCGAAGGTATGTGGACCTGGTCTGACCTGATGTCCATGCACGACAAAACCACCGATGCGGAACTGCGCGATCTGCAGGCCACCCTGCAGTTTGATGATCCGATCAATATTCAGTACACCTCCGGCACCACAGGCGCACCGAAAGGCGCAACCCTGAGCCACCACAACATCCTGAATAACGGTTACTTCGTTGCACGTGGTATGGACCTGACCGATCAGGACCGCATGGTGATCCCTGTGCCTCTGTATCACTGCTTCGGCATGGTGATGGGCAACCTGGGCTGTATCACCCACGGCGCAACCATGATCTACCCGGCAGAAGGTTTTGATCCGGTGACCACCCTGCAGGCGGTTGCTGAAGAACGAGCAACAACCCTGTACGGCGTACCGACCATGTTTATCGCCGAGCTGGAACACCCTGAGTTTGACTCTTTCGACCTGAGCTCTCTGCGCACCGGTATCATGGCAGGCTCCATCTGCCCGATTGAGGTGATGAAGAAAGTGATCGCCAAGATGCACATGAAAGATGTGACCATCTGCTACGGCATGACCGAAACCAGCCCGGTAAGTTTCCAGACCAAGATGGATGCACCGATTGAGAAGCGTGTATCCACCGTGGGCACCATTCACCCACACCTTGAAGTGAAACTGGTCGACCCCGAAACCGGTAACGTGGTTGAGCGTGGCGAAAAAGGCGAACTTTGCACCCGTGGTTACAGCGTGATGCTGGGCTACTGGAACAACGAAGAAGCCACCGCCAAGTCGATCGAAAATGGCTGGATGCACACCGGCGATCTGGCCGAGATGGATGACGAAGGCTATGTCGCTATCACAGGTCGTATCAAAGATATGATCATCCGTGGCGGTGAGAACATCTACCCACGGGAGATTGAAGAGTTCCTCTACACCCATCCTGATGTCAGCGACGTTCAGGTGATCGGTGTACCGGATCAGAAATACGGCGAAGAAGTGATGGCCTGGGTTTCTCTGCACGAAGGTAAAGACCTGTCAGAAGAAGAGATCCGCGAGTTCTGTAAAGGCAAGATCGCCCACTTCAAAGTGCCGCGTTACTTCAAGATCACCCGTGACTTCCCGATGACGGTGACCGGTAAGATCCAGAAGTTCAAAATGCGTGAGATCAGTACCGAAGAACTGGGTCTGGAAGAATAACCCGACCGAAACGAACCGGTCACACTGAAGCCCTCGCCTTCGGTGACTCAAAGCGGCTCTTTTGATACAAAAGAGCCGCTTTTTTTGGCCTGCCATTCGGCTAACGCTTACCCCTCATCAACAAGGAATCCGCTTATGGGTACGATCACCAATCACTACCAGTCCACCGGTTCACTTTGGCAGCAGATAGAACAAACCCTGACAGACGCCGGTATTGATGTGGCCCATGACCTGAACAGCAGCCTGTTAGCCCCTATTGATCAGCTCCATATTGGCGGCCGCCAGGCAACCCAAAAGCTGCTGGATCTGGTGACATTCAACGCCGACAGCCATGTACTGGAGATCGGCTCAGGCCTTGGCGGAACCGCCCGCCTGATCACAGAAACAGCACCCTGCTCTATTACCGCCATCGATATCACCCCCAGCTTCAGCACAGCCCACGAGACGATCAACCAACTGATGGGACTTAAGAATATTCGGGTCGTATGTGCCGATGCCTGTCAGGCTCAGGTGCCAGCGGAGAGTCAGGATATTGTCATCAGCCAGCACACCCTGATGAACATTCCCGACAAAGAAGCCCTGCTCAAAACCCTGGCCGACAGCCTGAAACCCGGCGGCCGTTTTCTTCTCCATGAGGTGATCGCCGGCAGCAATAAAGAACCGATCCGCCTGCCCGTACCCTGGGCATCCGATGCCGAGCATAGCCACCTGCCGGACAAAGAGCAGCTCACGGCGCTGTTTGCCGCGGCAGGCCTTGTCCCCGTCAGCTTTGCCGATGTCACCGAGACCGCGCTGGCCTGGCGGAAGAAGCACACCCAACGGGAAGCCGGTAGCAGCCAGCAGGGTAAAACTCAGGTGGCTTCGCCCCTGAACCCGCAGATCATATTTGGCGAACGCTTCCTGCAGATGGGCAAAAATGTGATGGCGAACCTTGCCGACGATAAAGTGCGCGTAGTCGAAGCTGTGTTTATAAAAAGCAGTTGAAGCAGTGTTTATAAAAAGCAGTTGAGGCTGTATTTATCAAAAGCATCAAAAAAAGATCCGACGATAAGCCCCCCGACCGCCCTGTTTAATGCCTCAGGTCATAGCAGGTTCACTTTATCCTGCCTCCCGCCCCAAACCCGCAACAACCCGCATAAGGCCTGTTATCAACGGGCTTTATGGCTGCTATAACAAGGGGTTCAGGGCTTTCATGCATAAGTTGTAGAAAGCCCGATTCCCTTAATAAAACTCTGGTCTTAAGGAGGCTCTTCCAATAAAATTACCTAATGTTACAAAGGCTAATTGAGCACTTTGTCTTGGGTTAACCGATCCGGTTAATTCGTAAAGGAACTGCACCAACAATAATAATTCCAAGCAACAGCCAAGGAGATATGTCGCTATGAGCGAACAAGGAACGCCCACCGCCTTAGGTACCCCCCTGCTGACCCAAATGCTACTGACCGTTATGTTGCCCATCATCATTCTGATGTGCGGTCTGACATTCTGGATTTACAGCGAAATTAAGTCCGAAACCTCGCAAATCATGCTGACCTCCGGTGAGCAGGTGGCAGAAGGTCACGCAGCCGAAGTCAGCGCTATCCTCGCCGGTCTTCAGGAGGAGGTCTCAATGCTGGCCTCCACGCCGATGCTGGCCACCGACCGCCGCGAAGACGCCCTGCAGCGCTGGTTTGCAGGCAATCTGAAAGAGATCAAGCTGGCGGAGATGATCTTCTTCGTTGATACCAGCGCCCAGGCGACCTATCTCGCCAAAAACGGTAAAACCGGTCAGGCAAATCTGGCAGAGCGTCAGTATGTAAAAGATCTGCTCAGTGGCAAAAAAGAGCTGATCCTGACCAACCCGATTGTTTCCAAGGCCACCAACAAGCCGATCTCTGTGATCGCTAAATCGGTAAAAGATGACAATGGCAACGTGGCCGGTATTCTGGCCATTACCGTCACGCTGGAGATGCTGAGTCAGATCACCGACAACATCAGCCTGACCGAAGGCAGCTACGCCTGGATCGTGGATGGCACTGGCCTGCTGGTGGCGCATCCCTCAGAAAAAGCCCGCATGACCATCAACGTTACCGATGCCGATAAAAAAGGCTTTACCGGCCTGAATCAGCACGGCAAGCGGATGGTGGCGGGTGAGAAAGGCACCGGAGAGATTCTGAATATTCAGGGTGAGCCGGTGACCATGATCTTCTCCCCTATTCCTAATACGCCGGGCTGGACCTTTGGTATCTCCGTTCCCACGGCTGAGCTGTACGCCACGGCCAACCATCTTTCGACCCTGCTGGTGATCATTATGCTGGTGGTACTCGCACTGATCATCGGTCTTGTGGTGATGGCCAGCCTGTCTCTGGCGAAACCGATTCATCGTCTGGTAGAAGCGATGGAAGTGGTCACCAGCGACGACAGCGGCATCAATGCCCGCCTGAAAGCCTCCGGCCCACGGGAGATTCAGGCCGTAACCCTCAGCTTTAACCGTTTTATGGAAAAACTGGGACAATCCGTTGACCGTATTATCGGCGTCGCCGGTGATCTGACACAGGCATCACAGACACTGGAAAACACAGGCACCACACTGAATCAGCAGGTTGCCGCTCAGGCTCAGGAGATGGATCAGGTTGCCTCTGCCGCTAATCAGCTGACCAGCACCTTTGAGGAGGTGGCGCACAGCGCGCAACAGGCTTCCGATGAGAGTGTTCGGGTGAAAGAACAGGCCAACAAGGGTCACGAAGCCCTGATGCATAACCAGAAGCAGATCACCTCCCTGTCGGATCGTATCAGCGCGGCGGCTCAGGAGCTTCAACAGCTGCACCACTCCAGTGAACAGATTGGTGAAGTGCTGGACAGCATCACAGGTATTGCCGAACAGACCAACCTGCTGGCTCTGAATGCCGCTATTGAGGCTGCCCGCGCCGGTGAACACGGACGAGGCTTTGCAGTGGTCGCCGATGAGGTTCGTACCCTGTCGGAGCAGACCCGCAAATCAACCGAGAAGACCCAAAGCGTGATTCAGGAACTGCGGGAGCTGATTGTTCATGCCATCGGCACCATGGATGCAGGTGCTAAGGAAGCGGTCGAGACGGTTGAACGCTCTAAAGAGGCGGAACAGGCACTGACCGATATTCAGCAGGCGGTAACCCAGCTGGAGCAGATGAATATGCAGATCGCCAGCGCCACGGAAGAGCAACAGGCCACGATGGAAGAGGTGAATAACAATATTGGCCATCTGGCAGAGGCCGTTTCTGTACTAAGGGATGAAACCCAGCAGATCAGCCAGCAAAGCGCCTCTATGGCGGATGCGGGACAACAGATGGAACAGGTCGCCCGCGCGATCTAAACACTGTTCTTTAGAATGACAAAAGCCCGGTAAACAGGTTTGTTTACCGGGCTTTTTTCGAGGGGTATTTGGCACCAAGACATAGTAGAGATGCTTGCTGGTTCCGGCCTTAAACCCCCTCCAGCACCATCTGCCGGATCTTCACAGCTTTCTCAAAATGATCCAGTTGGTGGGTCTGAATCCACCAAGTTGCGGCTTCCATCAGGGTTTCAGGGTCGTCATTCCTGTTGGCAAAGAAAGCGTAGAAAGAAACACCCACGGTTTCGCCCTTCTGCTGAATTTTCTTATCACACACTTGAATAATCTTTTTCCGTAGGCTGTCCTGCATCGGTTTCTCCCTTTACTGCTTGGATTACCCAGCGCTGAAATGCACTGTGCCGCCCTGTGTTTGGCGGCGCTAAAAATGAGCCAAAGAGCATAATCGAAAAACAACTGTACTTATATACAGCTCACCGAAAAACCCATACCAAACGGCATTGATGGCAGGGTTATAACTGCGCTCTGTCCCAGCTGACAGCCCCTTGAACAGCTTCTATTACCGCCTGCGCCAGCAGCTCACCAAACAGCACATGCTTGCCGCAGTAGCGCACTTCCGGGCCAAAGCCGTTGATCACGGCTACTGAGTCTGTGCCGGTTCCCGTGGCGATAAGCCCGGACACAGGGCTGAGAATCCCCGCATCCTGCAGTACCGCCGCCTTGGCCTCGGTAATCATCATCAGGCTCTCCACCATCGCCGCCTGAGTCAGACAGGCATTGGTTGCCATCATCAGGTTGATGGTTCCGGCCTCTCCCGGCTCTGAGATCATCCGCCGGTATTCCGCCAGATCACCCGCCCGGCGGGCATTGGATAAGCCTGCGGTTGCCAACACGAAGATCTCTACCCCTTGCTCTTTGCGACAGGCAAGTCGGTAAGAGGCCATAGATGCGGCGGTCATCATCCCCACCAGCACGCCCTTCTCGTTCAGATCCGCGTCTTCGCACCCACAATCCACACCCTCGCAACCCAAGTCCGCGCCATAACGACTTAGGGTCTGCTCGGCGGGTTCAAACTCCGATAGTTGTTTCGGCACTTTCAGGTTGAGCACGCCACAAGCCCACTGCAGGCCGCCATTTAACACGGCAGAACTCAGAATCTGGTGGGGCTTGCTGAAGCTAAGGTAAAGATGCTGCTCGGTGTGCTCAACAGCAATAAAGTCAGTCAGCTGATGCCGCTGGTTTTGGTCACTCATGATTCCCTTATTCACAGTTATTAATAAATTGCTGTTATTGATAAATCCGCTGTTATGGATAAAGAAGCAGGGGCATGAAAACAGATTCAGGGCGGCGCAGCCCCTTGCCAAGGCTTCACCGGCTGATTACCATCCCCCGCCTGCTGTTTCAGTAATAGTGCGCTTTGCCTGATTCGGTTAGCTTTTGCTTAAGGCGTTTGTCCGGGCTAACCGCTTTTATTTTTGTCGATAACATTAAAGAAGAAGTATTTATGTCTCTGCCCCCATGCCCGAAATGTAACTCTGAATTTGTCTATCAGGATCAGGAGCTGCTGATCTGCCCGGAATGTGCTCACGAGTGGAACCCGTCTGAAGTGCAGGAAGATGATACACCCACCGCAAAAGACGCCAACGGCACTCAGCTGAATGCGGGTGACAAAATCACCCTGATCAAAGACCTTAAAGTGAAAGGCAGCTCTATGGTGCTGAAGATCGGAACCAAGGGTCTGATTAAGCGCATTGTCGATGGTAAAGACCATGAGCTGGATTGCCGTCTGGACGGCGCGGGCGACATGATGGTCACCGCCAAATTCGTTAAGCGGGCGTAACAGCCGCTGCGCCTGCAGCAGCGTCCTGATCTCCGAATGAGTTCACCTCATCTGGGGTCAGGTAACGCCACTGCCCCTCGCTGATATCCAGCCGGACAGCTCCGATCTGCTCCCGGTGCAAAGACCGCACCCGATTCCCCACCGCTGCAAACATCCGCTTAACCTGATGGTAACGTCCCTCAGTAATGGTCAGCAGCACCTCGGTTGGGTTCACCACCTCAAGTTTTGCCGGTTGAGTGGGTTTCGTTTCCCCCTGCAGCAGAATGCCTTCGGCAAAGCGTGTGGCGACATCGTCAGCGATAGGGCGGGACAAGCCGACACGATAGACTTTCTCACACAGCCTATCCGGACGAATAATCTCAAATGACCAGCGGCCATCATCGGTAATCAGCACCAGACCTGTGGTGTCGGCATCAAGACGACCTGCCACATGTAGCTCATCAGTATGGGTGATACCGCTTCCGTTAAACAGCGACGGGTAAGCCTCATCCACATTTGAGCAGACGGTGTTAGCGGGTTTATGCAGCAAAATATAGCGAAATGGCCGGGGTGTCAGCAGCACACCCTCCAGCATGATGCGGTTATTCTCGTGCACCTGTGTGCGTTCACTAACCTCAACCGCACCGTTAACCGTCACCCTGCCCTGCTGAATCTGCGCGATCGCCTCTTTGCGGGTTAACTCCGTGCTTTTGCAGACAAACTTATCAAGGCGCATCGGTTAAAGCCCGATACCGAGAATCTTTTCAATGCCCTGTTCTTCAATCAGGGCGGCAAACTTATTGAGGGCATCAGATTCTGCCAGCGCATAGCCCTGGGTAGCATGGCCCTTGAGAGAGAGATACTTGCTGCCGATGACGTTGCCCTGACGGTCCTTGGTATCCAGAGTGATATTGACCGTTGCGACCTGAATGCCGGAATACTCGGAATAGAGGCTTTTCCGTTTCAGGTCGATGCTCACCAGATCCCCAAGATCCACCATGCGTGTTTTCGCCACCACAAAGCCTTCATTAGTCAGGGCGTTGCGGATCGGCTGCAGCAGCGGCTGATCCTCAAAGCTGCTGGTGAGATAAAACACCAGATTGCGGCGCTGCTTCTCCCGCTCGGAGTGCAGAGAAAGCACATACTTACGGTAGCCTTCGGCATCAAAGCCCCGGGCGATACCGGACACCATCCAAATTGACGGCATCAGTGCCTTGGCATCCAGCAGCGCCTGCTGAGTCACACGGTAGCGTTTGATAGGGTTATCGGCTTTCGCCTCGGTTAAGGCGTGACCAATCGTTTTAAAACCCGCACTGATCTCATCGGCGAGGCTGCGGATAAACTGCTTACGATCGGAACGGATCAGCACCACATACTGATTAAAGCGAACCTGCTCGGTGGCGACGACTTCATAATTGCTGACACGGATATTGGCGACTTCGCTGCGAATCTGGCTTTTTGAGGTTTCGGTAAAGCCGTGGCTGCTGTAACTCATTTCCGAGCTGAACTGAGACTCAACCCGTACACTCAGCTTGGCCAGCAGATCATTCAGCGCTTCCTGAGTCGCCGCCTGCACACTTTCGCCACTGCCCACGCCTCTCAGCCACTGGGTATCATTAGCCGGTGGACTGGTATACCACTCCGGCAGCTCAGCGGGTGGCTTTATGTTGACTTCTCGCTTAGCGCTGCAGCCAAACAGCAAACTGCTGATCAGGATAAAGAGTCCAAATTTTGTCAGTTGTCGCATCCGATTTCCCGGTTGTCTGTTCCGTTGTTTTACTCAGGGGTGTTCATGTCAGCGAGCCTGAATCAGCTGCGGTTAAGCTGGCTCATCGCTTTTCTGTTATTCGACTGAAGACGGTCGATACGCGCTACGGCTTCATTGATCTCTTCCACCGGCTCAAGCGCCAGACGGTCTGCGATCTGATAAAGCTGTTTCGCCTGCTCGTATTCCGCCAGGGACTCTTTGATTACGCCGAGGTTATAGGCGATGGCATAGCTTTGGTGCTGAACCTCCTGATGCAACTGGCTCAGCAGGTATTCTGCTCTGTCGGTGCGGCCAATCTCAACAAACTCGATGGCGGCTTCAAAGCGATCCTCCTGATTGCCGGTCAGCTCAACATCGGAATCTTCCAGCAGGGTCACTTCAAAGCTGACATAGCGGGGGGTAATTTTGGCGATAAACTGGCGGGCAAGATCATTGGAGATACGCTCCAGCCCCTGAGCACGACTTGGCAGTACCTCTTTGCGGTCACGACAGGCCGACCATTCATAGGCTTCTTCAAAGGATTCAGCGGTGACCAGATCACCACGCTCCACATCCACCATACGCACCTGAACCCCAAGACTGACCACCCGCAGGGTGCAACCTACGGTGTATTCAATCGTCTGACAGTTCTTACCATTGGAGTCGCATTTGTTGCGGGTGCGGTTTTCACGGTAATGGGAGTCGTTGGAAGATGCCGAACTGACCGAACCGGAAATCATCGCCTGCGCACCGGTCAGCTTACCGATCTCCGCGATTTTACTGGCGCTGAACAGCCCTGAATTCTGGCGCTTCTGTTCATCAAGGATACGATCCAGATCGTTCCGGCTCACCACGGTAAAGTAGTTTTTGCCATCAATCTGATAGTTGGCCATCAGCGCTTCCAGCTTGGCAGCAAAGTTAACGCCGTAGCGGCCACTGTCGTTATCAAAATCAACAATCGCCACCTGCTTAAGGGACGCTGCGCGATCCACCTCGGCAGGCTCCAGGGCATGAATGGTCGTGGTTGTTGAACAACCCGCCGCTAAAGCCGCCAATCCCACTGCGGCCAATGACTTAAACATCCTCTGTAACACTAGCAATCCCCCGCACATATTTTTATCAGACACCGAAACCGTATAAACACACAGCAACGGCGGACGCAAAAAACTGCGGGCATTATCCAATAAGGTGAAGCACTTATACAGCGACTAAATAAGAAAAAGAGTATTGATGAAGACTTCTCATCAACACTCTCTTCAATAGCCACATCAAGAAATGCTCTAGTGATCTATAGCCTCAAGAATCAACGAAATGATTTCTTCAGTCGAATTTGAAGCGTCTATCTCCAACCAGCTCTTTGAGAATTGAGAGTCAGCATATGAACGATAAAGCTTGTTAAGTACGCCATCAGACTCAATTCTCATTGTTTGATAGTCTTCATCTGTATTTCCAAGTCGACCGCCAACCCTTTCCCTCCTTGCATCCAGTGGCAAACTTAGATAAATCGTTAAATCTGGCTTTACGAGCTGGTCTTCAACTTCTAGAAGTTGAAAGTGCTGACCGTTTGTCCTCCAGCTGTGATAAACCTGCGTAGAATACCAATAGCGATCAATGACCACATGCTCAGCCTCCTTCATAGCCTGTGAAACACGATTAGAGGAACTGATTGCTGTTGACGCATAAAATAACTGCCTGGCCAATGATTCATCGCCATAAATATCCTCCAATGCTGGCCGTACAGCCTTGAATTTATCTAACGGGGTATTTAAAAAGACAGCATTCAATGAACTAGCTAATGACTTAGCGGTTGTTGACTTTCCTGTTCCATCCAAACCTTCAACAACAATAAACATCACAGTCCTCCTTTACCTGAGAATTTAACGTGTTTGCTCGCTTTTAAAATATCCCACCGCAGATGTTTAGCAGCATTGCAACTTCTTGGTGAAAGTGAAACCGTAGTACTCCAACGACCACAAGGAGTCACTAGTCTTGCATGTTTGCGTAAACGCTTATAACGCCAGCCACTCTCAACTAACTTACGGATCATTTGGTTCAGTTCTTTACTACTGCTGAATTTACACATCCCTGTCCCCTTAAGCGTATCTGCTCAGAAATGTAGTAGCATCAAACCTAATTGCTGAGAATGCGGCTTCAACTCCTACATCAAGCACCGGATCGCTTAAGATGTACCCTTTATGCTCGGCACCATTTTGATAAAAGCGACCTTCTGGATTAATCATCAGATAAGATGCTGTCATATCTGAATTGTCTTCGACGACTGTCACATCTGAAAATGAAGAGTGCCGCTCAACGTACTTCCGAAATCCATCATCACCAACGGGCTGAATACCCTCATAAACCGGCAGCACCCTAAGTAACTTCCACTTATCAGGCTTAACTACCTCCATTGTTTGTCCAAGCTGCTCATAAACATTGTGCCGATTAACAACAGTATTAACTTTAAATACCCCCAGCGGGTTCAACTCGCGATACATCGAAGCAATATGAGCAAGCTTTTCAGGTGAGATCCAACTCCCTTTTCGGTCTACTCTGCCAATATTCTTGGCTATCTGCTCGTCAGCGCTATCGAAACTGACACCCAAAACATCTAGTTGTGGAGCAACGGAAAGCAACGTTTCATCATCAAGAAAAGCTGCATTGGTGATAATAGAAGTGCGAAATCCTTTCTCTTTTGCGTAAAAAAGAGCATCAGAGAAACGCTTCCCTAACAGCATAGGCTCTCCACCTGCAAAATTCAGACGGACAGTTTTATAGCGCATTGCATCCATCAGCGGATTTGAGGTAAGGAAATACTCTGAGAGCTTATCGATCAAAGATTGGACCGCACCCTCTTGCCGGTGCAGTTCTTTCGAATGACAACCTTCATTCCAGGTTGCGTAACAGTACTCACAACGGTAGTTGCAATGTTCTGTCATATGAAAGTTGATAACTAACTCATTTGATTTGGACATGAATCTATCTCCGTTTGTTGGTGACGGAGATAGATTCACTTAGTGGAATCCACTAAAAAGCACTAATCCAAAAAACTTTTTAAAAGTGTGCTGAACTCTTGTGCCTCACGATATTCATGCTCGATCCACTGCTTAATTTTCAAAGCACTACCATCTTCAGGACTGAGTGTTTCAGATATGTTTCTTGCCGAATTCAAATCTCCGGAAAGATAGAAAACAATCATCTTGTCAACCTTAGATGCTTGAGCAATATCAGGCGTAAACAACTCAAGAACTGATGGATATTTGCCCAATCCGTTATCTGTTACTTGAGGTAACTGTATAAATGGGTTAGGCAGCCGACAGTCGTCCAAAGAAACACAATCTTTTAACGCTTTAAAAAAAAACAATAGCTTCTCAGGTTCAAAACTTATCATTCCAACACGATCAACCCCTAGCAAAAGTTCCTGTAACATTTCTGCTTTTTGCTTTCGTCTAGAGTAATTACTAACCATATCAAGAACAATACTTGGCTCGGAATAAAATCCAGATATTAGAACAACATTATACAAGCGGTTAAAATGACAACTCTGATAATAACGTTTCGCTCTACTCCCTACAGCTCCGGATGAAGCCTGCTTGTTTATAATTAGCGATCCATTGTCCTCTAGAGTTGTCAACTTGTCCTTGAATTTAGGATATTTGGATAGGCTTATATCAAAGAGTACTTTAATTGCCCTTGAACGAGAATACTCATCGGACATAACAAACTTTGCCCAATGCAGATTCAAGACTGAGAGGATTCATATCAGGATGCCACTTGCCTGCAAGATCTTCAGCTAAACGATACCAACTACGTCTATAACAATTATAGTCACTTGACCTAGTAACAGCCTTTAAGACACCAAGGCAATAACCTGCAAGCAAGGCATCACTATTAGAGTGAGTTATAGATGAAAAAACTCTCTGTTCCTCAATATTGTTATACATTCCAATTAAATCCGAACATCCTTTGATAAGCTTCTCACCATCACTAAACTCATCTGCAAACGAAAAATTGTTTACAGAAAAAATCAAAAAAAACCCTAAAACATACTTCATAATCCACCATCCATATCAGATTTATTTTCAGAAAAAACAGCAGACTTATTAGCAACAAATGCTGCCAGGCCGAAACTAAAAACAATCATTAATAATAGAAAAAACTCAACTTTATTAGAATAAAAAAAACCATAACTTATTTCTTCAGACGAAAGAAAAGCATGAAAAAAATACAAACCTAAAGCCGACCATAAAAAAAACCAGCCACTATATGAAAACAGTCTTAAGAAGTTAATTAACCTACCAACTCCACGTGTACTTAACTGGTAAATACGGCGCACACAAAGAAACATCCAAAACATCGCGGCTATTTCAATGATAGATAGATCTGAAATAATATTTCCATTCCGAAAAAAAGAAAGCATGGTAATTGCAAGTACCAACAACCCTAAAAGGCTCATAACGACGTATGAGAAAAACGCATAGATACGCATGAGAATCTTTCTGGATATGGCAATAAAGCCAATGCCTGTATTTTTTGCAGTAACTTCTGACATGATCACTCCTGTCTGACGGAGAAACTCAGCAGAAAGAAGACGTAAGGAGAGATGCGATAGCACCATCGCACAGATCCAACAGCATCCTTGCTGAAATTTCACTCAGTTAGAAAAAAATTCGTAATTCCACTCAACGGATATTATGGGAAGCTTCACAGTCAGTAAATAGAACTACTTTCTATATTTACTCCATTGACATCCACTATCCGCACACATGTCGGCTTCCTCCCGATATTTTGATCAATTACCAATAGATACATAAGACTTAAGGTGTTAACTCCCATTCGCCTAAAGGAGCTCCCCTGTTCTTAAACAGTCAAGGATATGGACAAGCAAAGCCTTACAAGCACAATTCAAAATTTCCCTTTACGTTAACGTCAACTTGCATTAAATTTACCCCATCGAATATCAGAGAGTGTGTTTTCGCCATCCACAGAAAACCACTCCAGAAGACAACAACTTCAAACCGAACAATAAAAATCAGCAAGAAGAGGCACCGCCATGAAATCCATCTATAAAGAGTTTAACTTCGATCTGGGCGACACTTACGACATGCTGCGTGAGCAGGTAAATCGTTTCGCTGCAGAAGAGATTGCTCCGCGCGCAGAACAGATCGATATCGACAATGAGTTCCCGGCTGATCTGTGGCGCAAATTTGGTGACATGGGCCTGCTGGGCATTACGGTTCCTGAAGAGTTTGGCGGTTCTGACATGGGCTATCTGGCTCACGTTATCGCCATGGAAGAGATCTCCCGTGCCTCTGCCTCTGTTGGCCTGTCCTACGGCGCACACTCTAACCTGTGTGTGAACCAGATCAAACTGAACGGTAATCAGGCGCAGAAAGAGAAATACCTGCCGAAACTGGTTTCCGGTGAGCATATTGGTGCACTGGCAATGTCTGAGCCGGGTGCCGGTTCTGACGTAGTGAGCATGAAACTGCGCGCTGACAAGAAAGGCGACCGTTACATCCTGAACGGCAATAAAATGTGGATCACCAACGGTCCTGATGCCAACACCTATGTGATCTACGCGAAAACTGACACCTCTGCCGGTTCTAAAGGTATTACCGCCTTTATCGTTGAGCGTGATTTCCCGGGTTTCAGCCGTCACCAGAAGCTGGACAAGCTGGGTATGCGCGGTTCCAACACCTGTGAGCTGGTATTTGAAGACTGTGAAGTACCGGAAGAAAACGTACTGGGTGAAGTGGGTAAAGGTGTTCGCGTTCTGATGAGCGGCCTGGACTACGAACGTACCGTTCTGACCGGTGGCCCTACCGGCATCATGCAGGCGGCGATGGATATCGTTGTACCTTACCTGCACGACCGTAAACAGTTTGGTCAGTCGATCGGTGAGTTCCAGCTGGTACAGGGTAAAGTGGCGGATATGTACACCACCATGAACGCCTGTAAATCTTACCTGTACGCTGTCGCCCGTGCCTGTGACCGTGGCGAAACCAGCCGTAAAGATGCGGCCGGTGTGATTCTGTACTGTGCCGAGAAAGCGACTCAGGTAGCCCTGGATTCTATCCAGCTGCTGGGCGGCAACGGTTATATCAACGAGTTCCCTACCGGTCGTCTGCTGCGTGACGCCAAGCTGTACGAGATCGGTGCGGGTACCTCTGAAGTACGCCGTATGCTGATCGGTCGTGAGATCTTCTCCGAGTCTAAATAAGGACTCCGGCGGCCACATTAGGCTGGCCGCCATCTTCGGTGAATCGCTCAGGCAGCAGACAAACATCAACTGCCTGACGGTTCACCGCTAATCTGAATACCCAACCCCTATTTTCGTCCTTGCCGACAGACATTTCGCGAGACAGATGCGAGCACAGCAAGAACGAACTCAGGTCTGGTAAGGCAGGCTGACATGATTGTTCTATACAGTCCCCCCTGCACGACAACAGTCGGTCTGCCTTACCAACTTATTTTATCGGGAGCTAGCAATGGCGGTGATCAAAAGCAAAATCAACACCCGCTCTGAAGAGTTCCAGACCAACATGGGCAACATGAAGCGTCTGGTACAGGATCTGCGCGAGCAACTGGCAGAGATCAAAAAAGGCGGCGGTGAAGCAGCCCAGAAGAAACATCTGGATCGTGGCAAGCTTCTGCCCCGTGACCGTATCAATGGTTTGCTGGATGAAGGCGCTCCTTTTATGGAGCTGTCGCAGCTGGCCGGTCTGAATGTTTATAAAGACTACGTACCTTCTGCAGGCATCATCACAGGTATTGGCCGTGTCAGTGGTCAGGAATGCATGATCATCGCCAACGACGCCACCACCAAAGGCGGTACCTACTACCCGCTGACGGTTAAAAAGCACCTGCGCGCGCAGGAGATCGCGGAGAAAAACCACCTGCCTTGTATCTATCTGGTGGACTCCGGTGGTGCTAACCTGCCGAATCAGGATGAAGTGTTCCCGGATCGCGATCACTTTGGCCGTATCTTCTACAATCAGGCGAATATGTCCGCCAAAGGTATTCCGCAGATCGCTGTGGTGATGGGCTCCTGTACTGCCGGTGGTGCTTATGTACCGGCGATGGCGGATGAGTCCATTATTGTGCGCCAGCAGGGTACGATCTTCCTGGCAGGCCCGCCTCTGGTTAAAGCCGCGACCGGCGAAGTGATCTCCGCTGAGGATCTGGGCGGTGCTGATGTGCACTGTAAAACCTCCGGTGTGGCCGACCATTACGCAATGAACGATCAGCACGCGCTGCAGATCGCCCGTCAGTGTATCTCCCGTCTGAACCCATCCAAGAAAGCGGAACTGGATATCCAGCCTTCCCGTCCGCCGCTGTACGATCCGGAAGAGATCTACGGCATCGTCTCGGAAGATCTGCGTAAACCTTACGATGTGCGTGAAGTGATCGCCCGTACCGTAGATGGTTCTGAGTTTGACGAGTTTAAACAGCTTTACGGCACAACACTGGTCACCGGCTTTGCCCGCATCCACGGTTATCCGGTGGGTATCGTGGCGAATAACGGCGTGCTCTTCTCTGAAGCGGCGCTGAAAGGTGCTCACTTTATTGAGCTGTGTGCTCAGCGCAATATTCCTCTGGTATTCCTGCAGAACATCACCGGCTTTATGGTGGGTGGTAAGTACGAATCCGAAGGTATCGCGAAAAACGGTGCCAAAATGGTAACGGCAGTAGCCTGTGCCAAAGTGCCTAAATTCACCATGCTGATCGGCGGTAGTTTCGGTGCCGGTAACTACGGCATGTGTGGCCGTGCTTACGATCCGAACCTGATGTGGATGTGGCCAAACTCACGTATTTCGGTGATGGGTGGCGAACAGGCTGCCGGTGTACTGGCTCAGGTGAAGCGCGACAATATGGAGCGCAAAGGCGAAGAATGGGCAGCGGATGATGAAGCGGCGTTCAAGAAGCCGATTGTGGATCAGTACGAACATCAGGGTCACCCCTACTACGCCAGCGCCCGCCTGTGGGATGACGGCGTGATCGATCCGGCACAAACCCGTGATGTACTGGGTCTTGCCATCTCGGCTGCTCTGAATGCACCAACCCGCGAGACACGCTTTGGCGTGTTCCGCATGTAATCGGAGAATCTGACATGAATACTGAAAATCAGGTTCCTGATCAAAAACAGGTTCTGTGCGAAATCTCCGATCAGGGTGTGGCTTCTGTCATTCTGAACCGCCCTGAAGTGCACAACGCATTCGACGACAAGCTGATCGCTGACATTCTGGCGGTGCTGGATGATCTGAACGCTAACGATGCCGTGCGCGTGGTTGTGCTGCGCTCTAACGGCAAGTCCTTCTCTGCCGGTGCAGATCTGGGCTGGATGAAGCGTATGGCACAGTACAGCTTTGAAGATAACTTCAAAGATGCCGGTGAACTGGCGCGTCTGATGCACACCCTGAACAACCTGAACAAACCCACCATCGCTCTGGTACAGGGCGCGGCCTATGGCGGCGCTGTGGGCTTAGCGGCCTGTTGCGATATCTGTATCGCCACCGAAAAAGCCCGCTTCTGTCTGAGTGAAGTCAAAATCGGTCTCTCCCCTGCGGTTATCAGCCCCTTCGTGGTGGCGGCCATGGGTGAACGTGCCGCCCGTCGTTATTTCCTGACAGCTGAAGTCTTCAACGGTGAACAGGCCGTTGAGATGGGTCTGGCCCATCTGCATGTGGCTCAGGATGAGATGGAAAGCGCGCTTGAGGATATGACACAGAAACTGCTGGCCAACAGCCCGCAGAGTGTCCGCAGTACCAAGGAACTGATCGCACGGGTTGCTAAAGGCCCGATCGATCAGGAGATGATCGAATACACCCAACGCCTGATCGCTGAAATCCGCGTCTCTGAGGAAGGTCAGGAAGGTCTGAGTGCGTTCTTTGAGAAACGTGCTCCGGGTTGGCAGCAGTCCTGATATCAGACTGCCCCAACGGGAAAAATGTGGGAGATAACCGATGTTTAATAAAATTCTGATTGCAAACCGTGGCGAGATCGCCTGCCGCGTGATCCGTACCGCACATAAAATGGGCATCCGCTGTGTCGCTGTCTACTCCGAAGCCGATGCCAACGCCATGCATGTCGCCATGGCCGATGAAGCCGTTTGCGTAGGCCCGGCAGCCAGTAAAGACAGCTACCTGAAAATGGACACTATCCTGCAGGTAGCGAAAGATACCGGCGCTCAGGCGATTCACCCGGGTTACGGTTTCCTGTCTGAAAACGCGCCTTTTGTACAGAAGTGTCAGGATGCCGGTGTGGTCTTTATCGGCCCACCTGCTGATGCGATTAAGGCGATGGGATCCAAGAGTGCTGCGAAACGCATTATGGAAGAAGCCAAGGTACCACTGGTTCCCGGCTACCATGGTGAAGACCAGGACCCTGCCCTGCTGAAAAAACACTCTGATGAGATGGGCTATCCGGTACTGCTGAAAGCAACCGCCGGTGGTGGTGGTAAAGGCATGCGCGTGGTCTGGTCAGAAGACGAGTTCACCGGTGCTTTAGATGCCGCCAAGCGTGAAGCGATGAACGGCTTTGCCGATGACACCATGCTGGTTGAGAAGTATCTGACCAAGCCGCGCCATGTTGAGATTCAGGTGTTCTGCGATCAGCACGGTAACAGTGTTTATCTGGCAGAGCGTGATTGCTCGGTTCAGCGTCGTCACCAGAAAGTGGTTGAGGAAGCACCGGCTCCGGGTATGTCTGATGAGCTGCGCAAAGCGATGGGTGAAGCAGCTGTACGTGCAGCGGAAGCGATCGGCTATGTTGGCGCAGGTACCGTGGAGTTCCTGCTGGATGAGGACGGTTCCTTCTACTTTATGGAGATGAACACCCGCCTGCAGGTTGAGCACCCGGTAACCGAGCTGATTACCGGACAGGATCTGGTGGAATGGCAGCTGGCAGTCGCCTCTGGTCAGACTCTGCCGATCACTCAGGACGAAGTTCAGATCAACGGCCATGCGGTAGAAGTGCGTATCTACGCAGAAGACCCGGATAACGATTTCCTGCCTGCGACCGGTAAACTTGAATACCTGCGCACGCCGGAAGAAAACCGTTACGTGCGCGTGGATACCGGCGTGCGAGAAGGCGATGAGGTCAGCATCTACTACGATCCTATGATCGCCAAACTGATCGTTTGGGATGAGAACCGTGACCGCGCCATGCAGCGCATGAGTCAGGCACTGACTGAATACCGTATCGCCGGTATGAAAACCAACACTCACTTCCTGAAACGCCTGATCGATAACAAAGCGTTCCGTGATGCTGAACTGGATACCGGCTTTATTGAAAAACATGAAGCGGATCTGTTTGAAGCCCACGGTGGTTCTCAAAGCGCTAATCCACTGGCGATGGCTGCTCTGTATACCCTGCTGAAGCAAAAACAGCAGCGTAAAGCAGAAGCGATTCACAGCCATGATGAAACCTCACCATGGCACCAGTTCTCCGGCTGGCGGCTGAACGAAGAACCCACCCATGTGGTGCGCTTTACTCAGACCCTGGCTCAGAAAGAGGGCGACGATGAAAAAGTCGAACACGAGATCACGGTCAACTGGCTGGATCGCGGTTACCGTCTGACTCTGGACGGCCATATCATGATCGCTGACGGCACACTGAATGATGATCGCCTGCAGGCCAGCCTGAACGGCCACAGTCGTAACGCCTTTGTCGCCGAGCTGAACGGTCATGTCACAGTATTTACCGATCAGGGTGCTTTTGAATACCAGTGGCAACGCCCGGATCTGGACAGCCATGACTTTGAAGATGACAGCCCAAGCCTGACCGCTCCGATGAACGGCAGTATTGTTGCAGTTCTGGTTGAGCCGGGTCAAAAGGTCACTAAAGGCACCGCCATGGTGATTATGGAAGCGATGAAGATGGAACACACCATCACGGCATCCGTTGACGGCACCGTTACCGAAATCTTCTTCCAACCGGGTGATCTGGTGGAAGGCGGAGCGGATCTGGTGGCCTTTGAGGCTGAGGAGGCCTGATATGTCCTATACAGCTCTGCCAAAATCCGTCCGGATTGTTGAAGTCGGCCCCCGCGATGGCCTGCAGAATGAACCCGGCGTCATCAGCACGGATATCAAACTGCAGCTGATCGACAAACTGGCCGATGCCGGTGTGCGCTATATCGAATCTGCCAGCTTTGTCTCCCCTAAGTGGGTGCCTCAGATGGGTGATGCGAAGGAGATTATGACCGCTGTTAAGCGTAAGCCGGGGGTTACCTACGCCGCGCTGACGCCGAATGTGAAAGGGCTGGAAACAGCCCTTGCAGCGGGCGTAGAAGAAGTCGCCGTTTTTGGTGCCGCTTCTGAAGCCTTCTCGCAAAAGAACATCAACTGCTCTATCGCCGAGAGTCTGGAACGCTTTGCACCGGTTATGGAGCTGGCGAAAGCCAACAACATTAAGGTTCGCGGCTATGTCTCCTGCGTACTGGGCTGCCCTTATGACGGTGAGATTGCGCCGGAAAAGGTTGCTGAAGTGGCCAAAGCGCTTTACGACATGGGCTGTTACGAGATCTCTCTGGGCGACACGGTCGGCGTAGGTACGCCACACAAAGCCAAGGCGATGATCCGCGAAGTGGCCAAAGTGGTGCCGGTTGAGAAACTGGCGGCACACTTCCACGACACCTACGGTCAGGCGCTGGCAAATATCTACGCCGTTCTGGAAGAAGGTGTTGCCGTGGTCGACAGCTCCGTAGGTGGCCTGGGTGGTTGTCCTTATGCCAAAGGCGCGTCCGGTAACGTCGCCACCGAAGATGTGGTTTATATGCTTCAGGGACTGGGTATCGAAACCGGTATCGACCTGAACAAGCTGATAGCAACCGGTAACTTTATTACCCAGGCTATTGGCAGTACGAATCGTTCACGGGTGGGTTTAGCGATGTCATCCTGACGATTGGCCGGTCAGGAAACTGCACTTCCCGACCGGCTCTATTGACAATCTGATGCTGAAAAGTTCGATAGTTACTTCTCCTCTGTGCCTGAAGTATCTATATTAGGGGAGACTGATGGTCTCCCCTTTTTTTTCTGAGCCCTATTAATACACCTGTTAGTAGCAATACACCTGTCAGTAGCAGTACACCTTTTAGGAGCAATACACTTTCTAACGATTCTTTTTGGAGCAACCATCAGCGATGTATGATTTTTCTCTCTGTTTGTCCTGAATCTCAGGTTATGATAAAAGATACAGAAGAATTATATCTTAATAGAAAGGCACGATTTCTTACTCAAAGTTACACATGCACTCTAAAATGATACACTCTGTTTTTTTTGAGCAAAACCGAATTTTTGCACTAACTTTCAGTCATTTATAAAACCGGTATTTTATGGACTCCAATTCCCTGATTAACAACCTGTCTGATCTCCCGACGCCCGTCGTACTGATCGCCAAGACCGGGGAATGCCTGACCTCTAATCCGGCCGCCAAACGTCTGGTATCGGCTCTCAATCTTACTGACTGCAGCGACCTGCTGCCTGAAGTTCTGTTCGGCAAGATCCTCAACACCTCAGATGATCTTATTGGCGTTTATGACGATACCCTCTACAGCAACGCTGAAAGTTACCGCTGGCAGGTGATTGCCATTGATACCACCGGCTATCTGCTTCAGGCCTATAACCTGACGGACCGGGAGCACTATCGCGCCATTCTTGAGAACTCTGTGGATGGTGTCTACCAAACCAATCGTGATGGCCGTCTGATCTATGCTAATCAGGCCTTGGCAGACACCTTTGGCTACAGCTCCGTAGGTCATATGATCAGCGCCATTACCCATCTGGCGTTTGATCTTTACCACTCTGAAGCTGATCGGGAAGAGTTTCTTCGCCAGCTGGATAAGTTCGGCGAAGTGCGCGGTATGGAGCTGCAGATGAAGCGGGTCGATGGCTCGCTGGTCTGGATTCGCCTTAACGGCCGTGCACTTAAAAATAAGGAAGGTCTTACGGAATCCGTCGTCGGCACCGTTTACGATATCACCGCCCATAAAGCTGCGGAATCTGCACTGGTTACCGCCGAAGATAAATTCCGCAGTATCTTTGAAAACTCCATGACAGGTTTGCATCAGAGCACACTGGATGGACGTTATCTGAATGTGAACCCTGCTCTGGCCCGCATTCTGGGTTACAGCACGCCGGAAGAGTGCCTGAATGATATTCAGCACATCGGCAAACAGGTTTACGTTCGCCCCCATGAGTGGCTGAAAGCGATGAAACGCCTGCGTAAAGAAGGCTTTTTCACCCTCAATGAAGTCGAGATTTACACCCGGGCCGGCACCAAGCGCTGGGCGACGGTCAGTAACCGTCTGGTGCCTGCCAGCCATAATATGCCGGAGCATATTGAAGGCTCTGTGATGGATATCACTCATCAGAAACGTTCCCAGGAACGTATCCAGCACCTTGCTCACTATGACAACCTGACAACCCTGCCCAACCGCGTCAGCTTCCATAATGAACTGGCCAAACTGGTCGCTGATGTGGATGAAGGCACTCTGTCATCACTGGCACTGATCGTTCTTGATCTGGACAACTTCAAGGATATTAACGACACCCAGGGTCACGTCACCGGCGATATGCTGCTGATTAAAACCGCCCACCGCCTACAGGAATATTTCGGCCATCGCGCCCAGATCTTCCGGCTGGGTGGCGATGAGTTCGCCATTACACTGAATGATGTTGCTGACCGGGATCATATCGGCATGCAGCTGCGTGAACTGATTGCCCTGCTGTCAGAACCGGTTGAATTTGGTAACAGCGAGATAAGCTGTACCGTCAGTGCCGGTATTGCACTTTATCCCGAAGCGAAAGATGTGATTCAGGAAGGTGATGTTCAGCAACAGCTGTTCCGCTACGCCGACCTTGCCCTGTACCGTTCGAAATCCGCCGGTCGTGACCGCTACACCTTCTTTGCCATCGAGATGCAGCTGGCGGTACTTAAAGAGCAGCAGATCGAGAAAGAGCTGGGCGAAGCCCTGCTTAACGATGAACTTTGCCTCTATTACCAGCCCCTGCTGAAAGCTGATTCCAAAGAGCTGATCGGGGCAGAAGTGCTGATTCGCTGGCAACATCCTGAGCGCGGTCTGGTACCACCTTTTGAATTTATCCCGGTGGCTGAAAAAACCGGCCTGATCAGTCGTGTCGATGACTGGGTGCTACTGCAGGCGGCCCGTCAGATCCGTAGCTGGATCGATCAGGGCAAAAATGTACCGCCTCTCTCGGTCAATATCTCTGCCCATAAGCTGAATCAGCGTGATTTTGCCCGCTATGTTTACAGCGTGATTCAGCAGACCGGTATCCCTGCCGGTAAGATCTGCATTGAGGTCACGGAAGAGAACATGATCACCAGTCTGGAAAATGTGAGCAAAACCCTGAACCTGCTGCGTCAGTATGGGGTTAAGGTCGCACTGGATGATTTTGGTACCGGCTACTCCTCCCTTAGCTATCTGAAAGAGCTGCCGGTAGACAAGCTGAAGATCGACCGCAGTTTTGTCATGGATATGCATGAAGATCCCCAGGATCGAGCCATTATCCGCACGGTGATCGAACTGGGACATGCTCTGGGACTTTGGGTGAACGCGGAAGGTGTCGAGAACGAAGTTCAGATCAGAATGCTGAAGGAGCTCGGCGTCGATGAGTTCCAGGGTTTCTTCTTCAGCCGCCCTCTGCCACTGGAAGACTTTTCAGAACGATATCTGGTCAACGAATCCTCCCCGGCCTGATTCCTCATCTGGCGCAACCGCTTCGGGTCAAACCGCCTGCAGATGCAGGCGGCTTTCCATAAGAGTCTGAGGCTGAACCTTTGCTTAAGATCTCTTGGGATGAGATCTCACACACTCTCTCTCGCTCCCTTCCGAACCTTACGCGCTTTTTACCGCATCTTCAGACGGAGAGTCGTCAGCATTAAACTGCGGATTCTTTTGCGCCTGCTTCTCCTGCCAGAGCCGGATAAAGTTGTCACTCAGGAACAGCAGCAAGCTCAGCAGAATCACCCCTGCCCCGATTAACATTTCAGCGGTCACCGGTTCATTGTGCAGCTGGCTGCCCAGAAAGAGCGCAATCACCGGAGTAATCAGAGTGATCAGTGCAACATAGGCCGGTGGCAGATTAGCGATCAGATGGAAATACGCCATAAAGCCTACTAACGAGCCCAGTGTTGCCAGATAAACCACTGAGAAGATACTCAGCATACTGATCTCAGCCCAGACCACTTCCGTGCCGGTAGCAAACCAGGCTACGGCGTAAAAAGGCAGAGAACACCAGAGCGCACCTACGGTTTGCTGCAACGGATGTAGACCCGCACCGTTACGCTTCATCAGCACATTACTGCTGCTGAAAAAGAACACCGCCAGCAATGCCAGTAATACGCCGATCACCCCCTGACCGGTCACCACCAGATTATCGCTGAACACGACCGCAAGGCCGATGATGCCCATACCACAGGCGATCCACTGTTTACGGGACATAGGGCTGTCCGGAAACAGAAAGTGACTCAGCACGCCGGTCATAATGGTGGTAAAGCCGAACAGCACTGAGATCAGACCGGATGGAATCCACTGCGCGGCCACATAGGTCACGCCCATCGCACCAAAGATACCGATAACCGCCGTCAGGTAGGACTTAAAGGCCGAACGATTCAGGGGCAGGTTCAGGCCCAGCATCTTCAGCAGGGGCAGACCGACCAGAGCCGCCAGCGCCATACGAGAGGCGGCGGCTGCCATAGGAGGCAGAGAATCACCACTGGTGACAATCGCTAAAGGGGTGGTTGACCAGATTAAAACCGCGAGACCGTATGCGACAGGTATCGACATAACATATTTCCTTGTATGCAGACTGATTCAGTACCTATGAATCAGACTTATAGATAACCAGCGGCCATAAAAAAAGGCCGCTGACGAAGCGACCTTTTCAAAAACAGAAACAGGATCAACGTCGTCGGACGCAAAAAGCCATCGGGCGGAACGCGGCAAATACGCTTCGCTTAGCACGCCAAAAGGCGGGAACGGCCAAAGATAGTCGACGATGAAATAACATGAATGATCCTTTAGATTTGAAGCTCTACTATTACGGAAAGTTATGCCACTGGCAAGCAGTTTATCTCATGCCAATCCTGCCATAAGCCGGAACAGTCTGTGAAAACACCATCCACCCCGATCTCCTGCAGGGCTTTCAGCTGAGAAAGCTGATTAATGGTATAGACATAGACCTGTAAGCCCAGCGCCTTAGCCTCACGTATCAGGCCATGATCAATAAACTCATCACTCAGATGCAGCGAGGTGAGTTTTAATGGCCCTGTAACGGCGGGCAGTGACAACACCGCCCCATACAGCAACATACCCAGAGCCACATCAGGGCAGCTTTGCTGGAATCGCAGCAGTTCAACATGATCAAAGGATGAGACCAGCAACCGATCCTTGAGAGGCTGATAGGCTTCCTGCTGAAGCAATACCGCCAGCAGACCAGCCGTCCCCTTGCTTTTGAGTTCGATATTGATCGTCGCGCGATGCCCCACCAGCAGCAACACCTCTTCCAGAAAGGGAATCCGTTGTCCCAGCCCGGCATCCAAATGACGCAGTTCCCGGATGCTGTGGTCAACCAGCAGACCTTTACCATTGGTGGTGCGCTCCAGACTTAAATCGTGGTGCACCAACAAACGTCCCTGATGGGCAATCACATCGATCTCAATAGCGTCAGCACCGGCAGCCAGCGCCATATCAATGGCCATCAGGGTGTTTTCAGGCCCGTCAGCCAATGCACCACGGTGAGCGAAAAATTTCATGCCGATGACTCCACAATAAAGATAGTGTTATGCGCAACCATTATGACCTTTACGTTAACGTCAACTTAAAGTACATTATGGCTATTATGTATAAAGGGCTAACTGCCCGAGGACCTGCGGCATTTCCCGCTCCGTTTCTCTTACCTGATAAACCGCCCTGACGTTATCTCTCAGGAGCGCTTTATAAATAGGAAGGTAGCGGTAAAATGCTGCTAATGCGTTATTTGTGCTGAGCATTTGTTTACAGCGATCCACCGCAAACAAATGATCGGATATGCCCGGACTCAAGAACAACGACAACAATACAGATCCGTCTCACATCCTATGACACAGAGATGTCCGAAACGTCTCAGGATCTGAAATAAGGAGCAAACATCCATGAGTGCGCCCCTATGGCAACCCAGTTCCCACCGCATAGAAAGCAGCAATCTGCATCAGTTTATCCGACAGGTCAATGATGCCCGCAAACTCTCACTGAATGATTACTCCGATCTGTATGAATGGAGTATCGATAAAACCGAAGATTTCTGGTCTGAGCTCTGGGATTTTGCCGGTGTTATCGCGGATAAGAAAAGCGAAACCGTACTGGAAAATCCGGAAAAAATGCCCGGTGCCCGCTGGTTCCCGGACAGCAAAATTAACTTTGCTGAGAACCTGCTCAAATTCCGTGATGACCGCACCGCCATTGTATTCCGTGGTGAAAAAGGCCAACGCAAATCCCTGACCTATAAAGAGCTGTATCAGCAGGTCGCTCAGTACGCTGCCGGTCTGAAAAAGATGGGCGTGGAGAAAGGTGACCGTGTCGCAGGTTTTGTGCCGAACTGTGCCGAAACCCTGATCGCGATGCTGGCAACCACCTCTCTGGGCGCTGTCTGGTCCTCCTGCTCACCGGATTTCGGCATCAACGGTGTTTATGATCGTTTTGGTCAGATCAAACCTAAAGTGCTGTTCACAACAGATGGCTATTTTTACGCCAAAAAGACCTTAGATAGTCTGGAAAAAGTGTCCGGCATTCTGGAACGCCTGCCTGAGATCGATCACGCTGTTGTCATTCCGTTTGTTAATGACAACCCGGATCTTTCAGGGCTTACCGAACCGGCAAAAAGCAAAGCAACCCTGCTGTCTGATTTTGCCGATAGTTCCGCAACCACCATCGAGTTTGAACCGGTTGCCTTTGATCACCCGCTCTACATTATGTACTCCTCCGGCACGACCGGCGTACCCAAGTGTATTGTGCACTCTGTGGGCGGCACCCTGATCCAGCACCTGAAAGAACATCTGCTGCATACCGATGTGAAGCGTGACGATGTGCTTTTCTACTACACCACCTGTGGCTGGATGATGTGGAACTGGCTGGTATCGGGTCTGGCAACGGGCTGTACGGTACTGCTTTACGATGGTTCGCCGTTCCACCCGCGCCCGAATGTGCTGTGGAATATCGCCGAGGAAGAAGGCATCAGCATCTTCGGCACCTCAGCCAAATATATTGCCGCCCTTGAGAAAGTGGGTGAAAAACCCCGTGAAAGCCACAACCTTGAGAAGCTGAAAGCGGTACTCTCTACCGGTTCGCCTCTGGCCCATGAAAGCTTTGATTATGTCTATCGCGATATCAAAGAAGACCTCTGCCTGTCCTCTATCTCAGGTGGTACCGATATCGTGTCCTGCTTTGCCCTTGGCTGCCCGACCCGTCCGGTTTATGCCGGTGAACTGCAATGCCGTGGTCTGGGTATGGCGGTTGATATTTTCGATGATAACGGCAAGGCGATTCGCGGCGATAAAGGTGAGCTGGTATGTACCAAGCCCTTCCCGTCCATGCCGATCGGTTTCTGGAATGATACGGAAGGCGAAAAATATCACGACGCCTACTTTGCCTCTTTCGACAATGTCTGGGCTCATGGCGACTACGCCGAGATCACCGAACATGATGGCCTGATTATCCATGGCCGCTCCGATGCGGTTCTGAACCCCGGTGGCGTGCGTATCGGCACCGCCGAGATCTACCGTCAGGTGGAAAAAGTGGATCAGGTGATGGAAAGCCTCTGTATCGGTCAGGATTGGCAGGATGATGTCCGTGTGGTGCTCTTTGTCCGCATGAAGGATGGTTTTGAACTGACCTCTGAGATCGAAAAAGAGATCAAAAACACCATCCGCGCTAATACCACGCCACGCCATGTACCGGCGAAGGTGATCGAAGTGAGTGATATTCCCCGGACGATCAGTGGCAAAATTGTCGAACTGGCCGTGCGCAATGTGGTGCACAACCGTCCGGTGAAAAACACGGATGCCTTAGCTAATCCGGAAGCGCTGGAACTTTATAAAGATCTGCCACAGCTGCAGAGCTAAGCGGGATGCCGATACGGTCTATATTTGACCGTATCGGCAAGCCAGCAACGGGCAAGCATGAACCGTTTTAAGATAAAGACCGTATTTCTGACAACACCTGCTCTCTTGTTATGTTCCTGTGTTGTTCTTGCAACCACCCCTCGGGGTGGTTTTTTTGTTTATGGCGGGGAAAAGGGAAGAAACAAAAACGGGCTTTATCAGAAAAACCCGTACAGAGGAAATTCGGCACTATATAGTGAGTCGGCAGGTGTTAGGCGAGGTTTAACCCTCTTTCAGGCGCTCTTTCACATCCAGCACCTTGGGCAGAACACGCTTGAAGGCATCAACCACCCGCGGATCAAAGTGCTTCTCTTTCTGTTCTTCAAACAATGCGATTGCATCAGGAATCGACCAGGCCTTTTTGTACGGCCGCTCAGAAACCAGAGCATCAAAAACATCCGCCAGCGAAGCGATACGGGCATACAGAGGAATCGCCTCACCGGACAGACCCGATGGATAACCGCTGCCATCCCACTTCTCGTGGTGATAAAGAGCGATCTCACGGGCAACACTCAGCAGTTCAGAATCCGGGTTTTCCAGAATCCGGGCACCGATCTCAGGGTGGCCTTTAATGGTGTCGAACTCTTCATCGGTCAGACGTCCCGGTTTACACAGAATCGCATCAGGGATACCCAACTTACCGATGTCGTGCATCGGTGCCGCAGCAGCCAGTGTCTCAGCATCTTCTTCTGAAACACCCATCTCAAGGGCGATAAGACGAGCGTATTCCGCCATTCTCTGAACATGCAGACCGGTTTCATTATCTTTGTACTCTGCAGCCAGCCCCAGACGCCGTATAAGGCCTCTTCGGGAGCGCTCCAGCTCTTCCGTCCGACGTAAGACTTCACGCTCCAGCTCGCGTTTCTGCAGCGCCAGCGCCAAATGGGTTTTAATACGCGCCAGAATAATCGGCGGACTGAAGGGCTTGCTGATGTAGTCAACAGCACCCAGGGCCAGCCCCTTCTCCTCGTCACCCACTTCACTCATGGCACTGACAAAGATGATAGGAATATGCCTGGAGCGGGGATCCTGTTTCAGCTGTCGGCAGACCTCATAACCATCAATCCCCGGCATCATAATATCCAGCAGAATCAGATCCGGCTGTTGCTCGCTAAAGACACGGTTAAAGGCTTGCTCACCATCTTTTGCAACAAGCGTCTTGTAATCCGATTTCAGTAAGCCCACGAGCACACTGATATTCAGTGGCGAGTCGTCGACAATCAGAATGCGGGGACGTTCCATGTTATTCGGTTGCGTTTCTTGCATCAGATTTACGTATTCCTGAATTCTTTAAATCTTGTTGGTTCGCCAATCAAGGCAGACAAAATAAACCATCACCCAAGCTCTTTGAGCACCTGCAGGGCATCATCAAACTCGTAGACTTCTGCATGCTCCATCACCTGAACGGCTAACGTCATGCGCTCCGGATCAAGCTGCAGTATTTCCAGCAGCTCCGGCAAAAGATCCAGCACTTCCGGATCACCCTCCTCCAGCTGCTGCGCAATGACAGGCAGAAGCTCCTTCAGGCGCTCATCAAGATCCTTACGGGGCGCTGATGGCTGAAGACTGGCTGCGAAGTCGGTTTCTCCATTTTCAGAAGACTGATAGGCCTCCATCGCTTTGGCTTTACTTGCCATACATTCAGAAACCGAGCTGATTACCCGACTCAACTCTGAGCTTAAGGGTTCCAGATCAGAATCACTGGGCAGCATCTGATCAAAGCTCATGCGCTCCAGTTTCTCGACCTCTCCGGCAACCTCTTCCATACCCAGAGTTGCGGAGGTTCCTTTCAGGGTATGCAGCCAACGCTTGAGAGTATCCCAGTCACCGGTTGCCATCAGTTCAATAGCCGGACTGATACCCGATTGGTAATCGCTGCAGAACTGCCCCATCAGTTTCATCAACAATGGCGTATTACCTCCCAGAGAGTGCAACGCCTTGTTGATGTTCACACCGGGCAGGTAGCATGGAATATCTATTCCATTAGCATCTTTTAAAGCTTCGGGAGCATAGCCGGAGATCACACGGGGTTCAATCCATCTGACCAGTTTTTCTTTCAGAATTTCAGGGTCGATGGGCTTAGCAATATGATCCTTCATTCCGGCATTAAGACACTGCTCTACATCCTCACTCTGAGCATGGGCGGTCATGGCAATAATCGGAGGCGTTTTGGCTAACTGCATCTGCAGAATCTGCGCCGTCGCCTCAAGGCCATCTACCTCAGGCATCTGGATATCCATAAAGACCAGGTCATACTCGCCCTGCTGCATCGCATTGACCGCTTCACGACCATTATTCACAACATTCAGATCCAGACCGTACGGCTCAAGCAGGCCGGTAATCACTTCCTGATTGATCTTGTTGTCCTCAGCAATCAGTACCTTAGCCCCGAGCAGCGCATTAATCTCATCCCCTTCACGGAACAGCGTACGAATACTCGCCCCCTGATCTGTTCGGGAGCGTTTGACCACCGTTTGCTGAATCGCATTCAGCAGATGAGACGCCGTGACAGGCTTCAAAAGCACGCCATCGATCAGGTTGTGATTAATGCGTCGCTGCAGATCCTCGCCACCGTGGGCGGTCAACATCAGAATTCCGGGCTGCCATGGAAGCGATGAGTTATTGCGCACCGCTTTGGCCACCTCAAAGCCATCCATAATCGGCATCTGCCAGTCGATCAACAGCACGTTATAGGGTTCTTCTCCCATAGACGAGGCGTTCACCAGTCGGTTAAGACCACCGGGCGCATCCGATTCGGTCTCAACGGAGACACCCTGAGCCTGCAGCAGCTCACGCACGCTCTGCAAACTGGTACTGTCATCGTCAATCGCAAGGACACGAATACTGCTGAGATCAACCTGCTGATGGGCATCTTCAGTCTCATGGCGCTTAAAGCCAAGGGTGAAGAAGAACTCACTGCCCTCTCCCTGAATGGAGTGCACGCCGATCTCACCATCCATCAGCTCAACAAGCTGCTTACTGATCGCCAGACCTAGTCCTGTACCGCCATATTGTCGGGTGGTTGAAGTGTCAGCCTGCGAGAAGGAACGGAAGAGTCGTCCCATCTGCTCTTTGCTCAGGCCGATACCGGTATCCCGTACCGAGAAACGTACCTGAATCTGCTCCGGGCTTTCCTCCAGCAGAAGTCCGGAAACAACCACCTCGCCCTGTTCGGTGAACTTAATCGCATTGTTGACCAGATTCAGTAAAACCTGCCCCAGACGCAGAGGGTCGCCCAGCAACCCCTGAGGAATACGGTCATCAAAATCAAACAGCAGCGGCAGATCCTTCTCATTAGCCTTAACAGAAGCGACATCGGCTAAGTGATTGATCACATTATCGAGACGGAATGGAATCTGCTCGACATCGAGTCGGCCCGCTTCAATTTTTGAGAAATCCAGAATGTCATTAATGATGGATAGCAGGTTCTGCGCTGAATGCTGAATCTTATCGATATAACCAACAACCTGCTCATCCTCTGATGCCTGACGCGCCAGATGGCTCATGCCGATTACAGCATTCATCGGCGTACGGATCTCATGACTCATATTAGCCAGGAAATCACTCTTGGCTTTATTAGCCACCTCTGCCCGCTCTTTCTCTGCAGTGAGTGCCCGCTCGGTCTGTTTGATCGCTGAGATATCAGTGCGCACGGAGATGATAGAAGCAACCTGCTTCTCCTCATCAAGAATCGGCACCACCGTTGCGTTCACCCAATACAGGGAGCCATCCTTACGGCGATTACAGACCTCATCGTGCCAGGTATGCCCCGACAAAACCTGATCCCAAAGTGTTTTAAAGAAGCCTTTCGGGTGAACGCCGGAGTTCACCATTTTATGGGTATTACCGACCAACTCATGGCTACTGAAGCCGGAAACCTCTACAAACTTGCTGTTAACGTATTCAATCTTGCCACGGGGATCGGTGATACTGACGATAGCGTGTTCATCCATCGCCGTCTTATAAGCGGTCAGGGTACTATTGGTTTTAAGAAGACGCTCCTGAGTAAATTTCAGACGAATCAGGGCCACAACAACCGCACTGACCAGTAACACCACCGCAATCAGCAGTGTCCATCGACTCTGGCGCTGCTGACGCTGGGCATCACTGATCCAGCCTTCAAAGCGGCTGTCAAAGCTGTCCAGATGGTGGTAGCTGGGAAGCTCCGTAAGACGACGGGCATTTTCGCGAATCTGCTCGGTAGACTGGGTTAGACCGTCCACATAACGGACGACTCTGGAAAAGGCCGCCTGAGCTTCTACGGATGGAATCGCCTGCGCATCCACGCGGATCTGTTCAATGGAAGCCTCAAGGCGTAAGGCTGTACTGTCGGAGGGCAGAGCCGCATAGCGCAGCGCCATCAGCATCATTTTGACCATTTGCAGGTCATAATCCAGCATCATGCTTTCGGGAAGATCGGCCTGATTCAACTCACCTTCCGCCTGCTGAAACACCCCTTCCAACTGGGTCACCGACAGGCCAAAAAGCGCGGACGCCGAGGAGACATTCAGAATAATATCCTGCAGCTCGTCCAGACTGGCGGTGTAACGCTCCCAGCTTCGGCTGGCATCGGAAATATTCCCCCTGACACGCCCCAGACGACGGTCAACCTGATACACACTGGCATACAGCTGATCCAACAGGGAGACAATCTCTTCCCGTGGTGCATCACGATGGCCGCTGGTTAGCAGGGCTGTCTCAGCTCTGAGCTGCGAAAGGATATTCTTCTGACTCTGGATCTCATGGCGGATATCCGACTGCTCAATATCAGCGGTTGGCTGAAGCAGGTAGACCATTACCGGAAACAGCAGAATAAGACCGGCAATACAGAACCAGAGAACGGCTGTCGAGAGCTGCTGCCAGAATTTAGCGTTCATTTTCATAGCGCACCAGGCCCTCAAAATCACTGATCGAACTTTCATTACTCATCAGAAACAAACGTATCTTTTCCAATTCTGCATCGGTTACCGGTGTCGCATTATGCTTCTGGCTCATTCTTCTGACCGCTTCAGCCAAAGTAGCTGCCGATCCATCACTGAAATAAGGCGCGGTCATGAATAGGTTGCGCAACCGGGGGACCTGAACCCTCAGCTCGGCACCATCATCCGCTCTCGTCATACCATCCATATAGACCATACCGCCCATATCTCGGCCCGCATGGCAGTGGACACAGCCTTTTTGTTCAAAAAGCACCATACCCGCCTGCTCCGATGGGGTCAGAGAGACCATCTCGCCCCTTCTGTAACGATCAAACCGGCTCTTAGAGGTCTCGATCGTGTTCAGATAAGCCGCAATGGCTTTAAAGACAGCCCCTGCGCTTGCCCGCCCAAAGCGTTCTGTGGACATTCGGCTAAGGGAGGTGTCTTTTTTAAGCGTGACGTAAATATCCAAAACGGTGGTATCCAGATTATTTTCCATACAGCGCTGGACGGCTTGCTCAAGATGGAAGATAGGCTCCTCGGAGAAATAGCCTAACTTGCGCTTCATATCGAAGAGCGCGGGAGTAGAAAACCGGGTTTTGCTGCCATCATCTTTGAGGGAAAAAGGGGTCGAATCAGAGAACCCATGTTCAGGACGATGACATGAGCTGCAGGCGGTTTCACCGGAGGCTGAAAAACGGGGGTCGAAAAAAATCAGCTTGCCCAGCTTCATAACAGAGGTTTCAGCCGTCGAAGCGGGGTCAGGTACCGAGGTATCTGCCTGGAGAATTTGCAGCGGTGCCAACATAAGGATCATAAAGATCCCATACAGTGCCATCCTTGCTTGTGGCCCCACTCCATTCAGGGAAAATGCACTCAATTGCTGCCTACCTAATTTAGCCGTTTTCAGTACGTACCGGGATACACCAGAACCGATATTACAACGTGGTATCTCAAGCTTACCAGCCCAATTAGAGCATTTTAAATACTCTTTATCAAAGACAGATCGTAACTAACGGATTTGCAAGAAGAAATAATCACTCTTCTCAGCATTATCGTAAAGCGCCATCAAAAAAACCATTAGATTTTATGGGCATAGCGGCAAGACCGCCCTGATATTGATCTGAGGCAGCAAGAGTGGCACGGCGGCAGGAAAAGCAGGTCAGACTGAACCACCTGAAGAGACTCTTCAGGTGGTTCCGGACGGTTTGGCAACAGGTCCGTTATCGGTTTTTAAATTCCGGCTGGCGCTTTTCAACAAATGCCGCCATGCCCTCTTTCTGATCTTCAGTTGCAAACGTTGAAGCAAAAGCACGACGCTCAAAACGAAGGCCTTCCTGCAAGCTGCTCTCGAAAGCCACGTTAACCGCCTCTTTCGCCATATAAACCACTGGACGGGATAGTTTGGCGATTTTACCGGCAACCTTGAGCGCTTCCGCTTCCAGTTCTTCAACCGGCAGAATACGACTCAAAAGGCCCGCACGTTCCGCTTCTTCAGCGTCCATCATACGGCCGGTCAGACACATCTCCATCGCTTTTGCCTTACCAACGGCACGGGTCAGACGCTGGGTGCCACCGGCTCCCGGTATAGTGCCGATATTGATCTCTGGCTGACCAAATTTCGCCGTTTCAGATGCGAGAATAAAGTCACAGGCCATGGCCATTTCACAACCGCCACCCAGTGCAAAACCGGATACCGCTGCAATGATCGGCTTACGGGCCGTATTCAGGCTGTCCCAACCATCGCGACGGTTATACGGGAAATCACTCAGAAAAAGATCAATATAAGACTGATCTTCCATATCTTTAATATCTGCACCGGCTGCAAAGGCTTTCTCGTTACCGGTGATGACCATAGCGCCGATTTCATCGTCCGCCTGGAAGGCTTCAATCGCCTGACCCACTTCTGTAATCAGCGCCATTGAAAGTGCATTCATCGCCTGCGGACGGTTCAGCTGAATCCAGCCAACAGCACCACGGGTTTCAACAATAATATTTTCGTAGGACACCCTGGTCTCCTCAACGTTATCTTTTTGTTCTTACTTCTGCTTGTTACACCCAAAACCGGCGTACAAGCTCAGGATTCGTCAGACTGCTTAACCTCGTAAAGGGGCTTAACATCCGGTATCTCAATACGCTTACGGTCTGCTTCCGGCTCTGACAAAGGAGCAACACGCTCCATGGTCTGCAGGCAGCGATTGGTCAGATTCTGATATTCCGCTGTGCCTTTGCCCTTCCAGGCGATCTCTTTGTCCGACAACTCGCGGATCACCTTAGCCGGTGTTCCTGCCATAAGGGATCGTGGCGGACACTCGAAATCCGCTTTAACGAAAGCACAAGCGGCAACAATGGAAGACTCGCCAATACGGGCGTTATCCATAATGACCGCATTCATACCGATCAGAGCATTTTTGCCAATATGGCAGCCGTGCAGAACAGCGCCATGGCCGATATGACCGTCTTCTTCAATGATGGTATCGGTACCGGGAAAACCGTGCATGACACAGGTATCCTGCACATTAGCGCCCTTTTTAATCACCAGACGGCCAAAGTCACCCCGCAGACAGGCATTAGGGCCGATATAGCAGTTCGGGCCGACAATAACATCGCCAATCAGGACAGCCGTTGGATGCACATAGGCTGTGGGATCGACCACAGGCACAATGCCGTCAATACTGTAAACCTGACCTTCAAAACTATTATTCTGCATCGCTTTTATCCTTCTTGTTCTTTATCGCGTCGCCATTAAACATATCAGACAGCACAGATCACTGTGAGCCGTTATTGACGATAATAGAGAACCTGCAGACAGAAAAACGCCCTCAAAAGAGGGCGTTTTGCAGACCCTGTTTCAGGTCCGGGCAGGACTTATGCGTGACGGCGGCTCTGAACCACAACGAAACGACGGGTAACAAACGCCGTATCGGTCAGAGACGCGTTAGCAGCAGGGTTGCCACCGGTCGCGTGGAAGTCACTGTAAGCTGCAGACTGGTTGACGAATACACCACCATCCAGATTAACCGACAGTGCCACTTTCGCGTCCATCGCCAGCTCCTCAGCCTGATCCAGAACCGCATCATCAGTTGAGTAGATACCCAGAGTGATAGCGCCCTTCTCAGAGATCACCTGATTTGCCAGCTCCATACTGTGAGCCGTGCTATCGGTTGCGATCAGGAAGGACACAGGACCGAAACGCTCTTCGCTGTACTTCTCGATATCAGATGCATCCACTTTCAGAATCAGCGGTGTGTGAACTTCAGCGTTCGGGAACTGAGGGTTCTCACGCTTCTCACTTGCCAGAACCACATCACCCAGCGCTTCACACTCTTTGATACGTGCAACAGTTGCCGGAGCCTGAATCGCGCCCAGCACCATGCAGGCACGGTCGTTATCACCCAGGAACTTAGAGGTTGCTACCGACAGAGCCTCAGCCACTTCGTCGAAGCTCATCTGGCTGTCACCTGCTTTGATACCATCACGCGGGATATAGATCGCCTGAGTGGTCGTACACATCTGACCGGAGTACAGGCTCAGAGTGAAGGCCAGGTTGCGGGCGACTGCTTTGATATCAGCAACGCTGTCGATGATCACAGTGTTCACACCGGCTTTCTCGGTGAATACCTGTGCCTGAGTTGCGTTCTGCTCCAGCCAGTTACCAAAGAAGCTGGAACCGGTGAAATCGATCACTTTCACATCTTTGTGAGTCGCCAGCTCTTTTGTTACAGGCGCATCCAGTGTGTCAGCAACCATAGAAACGATATGCGGAGCGAAACCGGCTTCTTTCAGCACATCCTGAGCAATCTTCACAGAGATCGCCGCAGGCAGGATAGACGCAGGGTGCGGCTTAACAATAACCGGGTTACCGGTTACCAGAGACGCGAACATACCCGGGTACGTGTTCCAGGTCGGGAAGGTTGAGCAACCTACAACAACCGCTACACCACGGGGAACAATGTGGAATTTCTTATTCATTACCAGAGGGTCATGTTTACCCTGAGGTTTAGTCCAGGTCGCTTCCGCCGGAACTTCTTTCATCGCACGGTAGCCGTAAGCAACAGCTTCCAGGCCACGATCCTGTGCGTGAGGGCCACCAGCCTGGAACGCCATCATGAAGCCCTGACCAGAGGTATGCATAACCGCATGACCAATCTCGAAGCTGCGCTTGTTCAGACGATCCAGAATCTCAAGACAGATCCCGGCGCGAACGTCTGGCCCTGCGTCACGCCATGCTTTGGTTTCCTGCTTCATAGCTGGAATCAGCTGGTCAAAATCAACCTTAGGGTAACGTACGCCCATTTCGATGCCGTAAGGGGAAACTTCACCTTCGATCTCACCGACGATACCCGGCATTTCCAGCTCGAATGACTTACCCAGAGTCGCTTTAAAAGCCGCTTCACCGTCGGCAGCAGCGGTTTCACCGTAGACACGCGGGCTTGGGTTTTCAGGATAAGGCGTCCAGTAATCACGGGATTTAATGGCGCTTACCGCCTGTTCCAGAGTTTCCTGATGACGCTGAAAAAACTGTTCTTGACTCATTTTATCGTTCTCTCCAAGTTATTCCGTATCACATTATTATTCTATAAACCCTGTGATACGCATCTGATGCCAGAGCACCTGCAGCTTGATCGTTTTTGACACCCAAATCACCGAACCAATTCAGTCACGATGTAGCGTTAAACCCTTTATCAGAGCCCTGTGCGCTATCACTTTACTGAAACAGATCCAAATGAAATCAGGATCAATATTTAAGGACTCATTCTCAATCTGATAAATCTGCCAACCTCGGCAAACTCACCACAAAACCCAGCTTCTTTACAGTTAAAACCTGCAGCAGACCCAGGTGTTGTCTATTCTTAGCTAATCTTCAGAAGATGCAGCTGTACTAAGAATAGAATAGGAATAGAAGAGATTTGTCCTGTTTAAACAATGGGTTCAAGATACACCATAATTTGCGATACCGAAACCCTGCCATACAATTTAACTCTTGTATCCCTTTGCATCTTTACGGTAGTCTTTAGTGCAGAACAAAAAGAATTCTGTCCGCTTATCTCTGCAGTAACGGACATTAATGACACCAGACACTTGGGTAACTGGCTTCGCGACACAGGATCATAATGTCGATGAATACTGCACCTTTTACCCCGTAAACGCTTTCCTCCTGAGAAAGACTTACCGACTGCATGTCAGGGTCATCAGAAGCAAGAAACAGTCACAGCAGGTTTTCAGAACACCACGATAGAGAACCGCATTACGGACTCCCTTTCGGAGTCATACAGGATGACTGTTCAATACTTCATGCAGAGAGAAATCAGCCGGAATTCCAATAACAAGCTTTCTATAAAGCAACACTGCAACCGGATACTGCCTGAATGACATATCAGACTATTACCACTCAATCTCTTGAGGGTGTTCTGACGATCACTCTTAACCGACCTGAGGCTTACAATGCACTGAATACTCTGCTGCTCAGCGAAGTTGCAGATGTGCTTGATCAGGCCGACCAGGATGAATCCATTCGCGTCGCTGTAATTACCGGAGGCCCTAAGGTCTTCGCTGCCGGTGCTGACATCAAAGAGATGGCGGCTCTGGACGCAGTTGGCGTTATGAATGATGCCCGCCCGAAACACTGGAAACGTATTTATCAGTTCAGCAAGCCTCTGATCGGCGCTGTTAACGGCTACGCCTTAGGCGGTGGTTGTGAGCTGGTGATGCATTGCGACATCGTTATCGCCGGTGACAACGCACTGTTCGGCCAGCCCGAGATCAACCTCGGTATCATTCCGGGTGCCGGCGGCACTCAGCGTCTGATCCGCACCGTGGGCAAACCTCTGGCTATGAAGATGGTGCTGAGCGGCGAGATGATCGACGCCAAAACCGCCCTTCAGGCTAACCTGATTGCTGAAGTGGTTATCCCTGAGAAAACCATCGAGCGTGCTCATCAACTGGCAAAAACCATCGCTAAGAAGCCGCCTATCGCCGTTCGTCTGGCGAAAGAAGCCCTGCTTAAAGCTTTTGAAACCGATCTTGAATCCGGCCTGAATATTGAGCGTAAGTCTTTCACGCTTCTGGCCGCGACCGAAGATCGCCAGGAAGGCATCGCTGCCTTCATGGAAAAACGTAAACCTGAATTTAAAGGACGCTGAGATATGTCATTCAACAACATCGAATTTGTGATTGAGGATGGCACGGCCATTCTGACCTTTAACCGCCCGGACAGTCTGAACAGCTTTAACGCTGAGATGCACGCTGAAGTACGCGAAGCGTTGAAAGAGGTTAAAAAGAACCCGGAAGTACGTGCACTGGTGATTACCGGTAACGGCCGTGGTTTCTGTGCCGGTCAGGATCTGAGCGACCGCAATGTAGCGCCGGGTGCTGAAGCACCGAATCTGGGCGAATCCATTGAGAAAAACTACAACCCGATGATCCGCACGATCCGAGCGCTGGAAATGCCGGTGATCTGCGCGGTTAACGGCGTTGCAGCCGGTGCTGGTGCCAACATCGCTCTGGCTTGCGACATCGTATTTGCTGCTAAATCCGCTAAGTTTATTCAGGCGTTCTGCAAAATCGGCCTGATCCCGGATTCCGGCGGTACCTGGACACTTCCTCACACCGTAGGTCAGGCTCGCGCTATGGCGCTGTCTATGCTGGGCGACCGCGTTACTGCGGAAGATGCCGAGAAGATGGGCATGATCTGGAAAGCGGTTGATGACGAAGCCGTAAAAGAAACCGCTATCGCCACCGCTAAAGAGCTGGCAACCCAGCCGACCAAAGGACTGGCCCTGATCAAACGTGCCATCCAGGCTTCTGCAACCAATACACTGGATGAGCAACTGGATCTGGAACGTGACCTGCAAACTATCGCAGGCCGCACGGAAGATTACCGTGAAGGCGTTGCTGCCTTTATGGAAAAACGCCAGCCATCATTTAAAGGTCAGTAAGAGGTCGATATGACAGCCAACACACTTAATCCGTTAACGGCTAATGATGTCGTTGCCGTGATCGGTGCAGGCACTATGGGTGCCGGTATTGCTCAGGTAGCCGCCAAATTCGGTCATACGGTACTTCTTTACGACAAGATGGAAGGCGCGGCTCAGGCAGGTCTTGATCGCACCGCAAAAGGTCTGGAGAAACTGGTTGCCCGCGGCAAGATGACAGAAGCGGACAAAGACGCTCTGGTTGCCCGTATTCAGCCAACAGAAACCCTGTCGGATCTGGCACCAGCCAAACTGATTGTTGAAGCCATCGTTGAAAATCTGGCGGTTAAGCAGTCCGTTTTCTCAGAGCTGGAAGAACTTTGCTCTGAAGAGACCATTCTGGCGACCAACACCTCCTCTATCTCGGTGACGGCTATCGGCTCTGCGCTGAAGCGCCCTGAGAATCTGGTGGGTATGCACTTCTTTAACCCGGCTCCGATTATGAAGCTGGTTGAGGTGATCAAGGGTCTGGCGACCTCTGAGGCCGTTGCTCAACAGGTTTACGACCTATCTGTGGCATGGGGCAAGCATGCAGTAATGGCGAAATCCACTCCCGGATTTATCGTTAACCGTGTGGCTCGTCCTTTCTATGCTGAAGGTCTGCGTATCCTTCAGGAAGGCGGTGCTGACGAAGCGACTATCGATGCGATCGCCCGTGAAGCTGGACAGTTCCGTATGGGTCCTTTCGAGCTGATGGATCTGATCGGCCACGATGTGAACTACGCGGTAACCTCCTCTGTATTTGATGCCTACTATGGCGATCAGCGCTTCCTGCCGTCTCTGATCCAGAAAGATCTGGTCGAAGCGGGTTTCCACGGCCGTAAAACCGGTCGCGGTTTCTATAACTATTCAGAAGATGCAGAGAAGCCGGAAGCCCAGACTCTGGCACCTCAGACCGCACCAACCAGCATTACCGTTGAAGGTGAGATGGGTTGCGCCGAGCCTCTGATCGCACGCATCGAAGCGGCCGGTATCAAGGTACATCGTTCAACAGAACACGATCACAATGGCCGCATCTGCATGGGTGATCTGGTTATCGCTCTGACCGACGGCCGCATGGCAACGGAACGCGCTGCCAGCAAACAGCGTCGTCAGTTTGTTCTGTTTGATCTGGCGCTGGATTACAGCAAAGCCACCCGCATTGCACTGGCCAAAGCCGACCAGACCTCAGAAGAGAGCCTGAATCAGGCGGCCGGTCTGTTCCAGGCGATTGGCATGCAGGTTTCAGTGATCGACGACGTTCCGGGCATGATTCTGATGCGTACCGTTGCCATGCTGGCTAACGAAGGCGCTGATGCTGTGAATCAGCAGGTTTGCTCTGTGAAAGACGTTGATATCGCTATGCAGAGCGGCGTGAACTACCCGCAGGGGCCTCTGGCATGGGCTGATAATGTTGGACTTGAGCATATTCATGATGTTCTTGCCAATCTGGTGAATAGCTATGGTGAAGATCGCTACCGCCCTTCCCCACTGCTGCGTCGTAAAGTATTTGGAGCACAGACTTTCCATGGCTAACGAAAATACTGCATTAGAAAACCTGACCCCGGACGAATTGGCCAGCCGCTGCGCCCAGACCATGTACGAAAGCGACTGGGCTGCTCAGGCGCTGGACATGAAAATCCTGGAAGTCCGCGAAGGTTACGCAAAACTGAGCATGCTGGTACGTAAAGATATGTCTAACGGCCATGCGATCTGCCATGGCGGTATGATCTTTACTCTGGCGGACACCGCTTTCGCCTACAGCTGCAACAGCTACAACAAAGTCACTGTCGCTGCAGGCTGCAACATCGAGTTTGTTGCACCGGGCAAACTGGGTGACACCCTGATCGCTGAAGCGAAGAAAGTCAGTCTGACCGGCCGCAGTGGCATCTATGATGTGACCATCAGTGATTCCAGCGGTCAGGCGATCGCACATTTCCGTGGTAAGTCCCGCCAGATTAAAGGCGAGATCATCCCAACTAACACCTCATCAGAGCAATAAGAGGAAACTTAAGCATGAAAGACGCTTATATCTGCGATGCAATTCGCACCCCTTTTGGCCGCTATGCCGGCAGCCTGTCCTCGGTTCGCGCTGATGACCTGGGCGCTATCCCGATTAAAGCCCTGATGGATCGTAACCCACAGGTTGACTGGTCTGTGGTTGAAGATGTGATTTACGGTAATGCCAACCAGGCCGGTGAAGATAACCGCAACGTTGCGCGTATGTCTTCTCTGCTGGCAGGTATGCCGACCACGGTTCCGGGCACAACGATTAACCGTCTGTGTGGCTCAGGTATGGATGCTATCGGTATGGCCGCCCGTGCCATTAAAGCCGGTGAGACCGACCTGATGATCGCAGGTGGCTGCGAATCTATGTCCCGCGCACCTTTCGTGATGGGTAAAGCAGAATCTGCATTCAGCCGTAACCCGAACGGCCTGTACGACACCACTATCGGCTGGCGTTTCATCAACAAACAGATGAAAGCGGAGTATGGCGTGGACTCCATGCCGGAAACGGCTGAGAACGTGGCGGAGGATTTCAATATCTCCCGTGAAGATCAGGATCTGTTTGCTTTCCGCAGCCAGCAAAAAACCGCTGAAGCGATGGAAAAAGGCCTGTTCAAAGAAGAGATCTGCCCGGTAACCATTCCACAGCGCAAAGGCGATCCTGTGATCGTGGATACCGATGAGCATCCCCGTGCGGAAACCACTCTTGAAGGTCTGGCGAAACTGCGCGCTCCTTTCCGTGACGGTGGCTCTGTGACTGCCGGTAACGCGTCTGGTGTTAACGACGGTGCCTGTGCGCTGCTGATTGCGTCTAAAGAAGCGGCTGAAAAACACGGTCTTACGCCTAAAGCCCGCGTTGTTGCCATGGCCACTGCAGGCCTTGAGCCACGCATCATGGGCTTTGGCCCTGCACCAGCATCCCGCAAGGTACTGGAAAAAGCAGGTCTGACTCTGGATCAGATGGATGTGATCGAACTGAACGAAGCGTTTGCTTCTCAGGGCTTAGCGGTAATGCGTGATCTGGGTCTGCCGGATGATGCTGCACACGTTAACCCTAACGGCGGTGCAATCTCTCTGGGTCACCCTCTGGGTGCTTCCGGTGCCCGTCTGGTAACCACTGCGATGTACCAGCTGCACCGTACCGGTGGTCGCTACGCACTGTGCACCATGTGTATTGGTGTAGGTCAGGGTATTGCTCTGATCATTGAGCGCGTTTAAGCGCTCAGCCACCCGGCCGGGAAGGATATTCCTTCCCGGTTAAACGGCCCAAGAGTCGTCGGTGGCACTGCAGGACCAACAATAAAAATCAGAACAAGAACACAAGAGATTAACAGGACAACCATTATGATGAACTACAAAGTCGATCCTAACGCCCTCGATCCAATTGAAACTGCAAGTATTGATGAAATTCGTGCGCTACAGCTAAGCCGCATGAAATTCAGTATTAAACACGCTTACAACAATGTACTGGCTTACCGTAAGCTGTGTGATGAGAAAGGCGTCCACCCTTCTGATCTGAAAACACTGGATGACCTTAAGTTATTCCCGTTTACCACCAAACAATATCTGCGTGACGCTTACCCGTTTGATTCTTTCGCTGTTCCGATGAGCGAAGTGGTTCGTGTTCATGCGTCTTCAGGTACCACTGGTCAGCCAACGGTTGTTGGTTACACCCAGCACGATATCAATGTCTGGGCTGATGTTGTGGCACGTTCTATCCGTGCTGCAGGTGGTCGCAGCACCGATAAAGTACACGTTTCCTACGGCTACGGCCTGTTCACCGGTGGTCTGGGCGCGCACTATGGTGCAGAACGTCTGGGTTGTGCGGTTATTCCGATGTCCGGCGGTCAGACTGAGAAACAGGTTCAGCTGATGCGTGACTTTGATCCTGATGTGATCATGGTAACCCCTTCTTATATGCTGAACCTGATCGATGAGATGGAGCGTCAGGGTGTCGACCCTAAAGAGATGGCTCTGCGTATCGGTATCTTCGGTGCTGAGCCGTGGACCGAAGAGATGCGCGGTAACATTGAAACACGTCTGGGTATCGATGCTGTCGATATTTACGGCCTGTCTGAGGTGATGGGTCCGGGTGTTGCGATGGAGTGTGCCGAAACCAAAGATGGCCCAACCATCTGGGAAGATCACTTCTACCCTGAGATTATCGACCCGAACACGGGTGAAGTACTGCCTGACGGTGAATACGGTGAACTGGTATTCACCTCCCTGACCAAAGAAGCATTGCCGGTTATCCGTTACCGTACCCGTGACCTGACCCGCCTGCTGCCGGGTACTGCGCGCCCGATGCGCCGCATCGATAAGATCACAGGTCGTTCCGATGACATGCTGATCATTCGTGGTGTGAATGTGTTCCCGACTCAGATCGAGGAACAGATCCTGAAGATTCCTGCTCTGGCTCCTCACTACGAGATTGTGGTTTCCAAGCAGGGTAATCTGGATGTTGTAAACGTAAAAGTTGAACTGACACCGGCGGCACAAGGTGCTGATCAGGATTCTGTTGTTAAGGAACTCCAGCACCATATCAAGTCTGTTGTGGGTATCAGCACCAAGATCGATGTGACCTCGCCGGGCTCTCTGGCTCGCTCTGAAGGTAAAGCGAAGCGCGTTACAGATCTGCGTTAATCGCCCTCGATCAAAAGCGTATCTTTGCAAAAACCCCGGTCATCCGGGGTTTTTCGTTGTATTGTATGACCCGTTCACACTTTCTTAATCCTAGCCTTAGTACACATCATATATTAGCCAGAGCCAGTAGTATTTGTATGGACAAAAAACTATATTGGTCAGATTCTGTCAGGTTTAAGGAAGAACGAATCTCCAGCGTGCGCTCCTGACCACCAGACAACCCGTATCGAATCAAAAATAATAAAGGACTAAATAATGAAGGGGCTCTCTCTCCGGGCAAAGATTATTGCCATGGCAACCCTTGCCGTTTTTGTCACCTCTCTTGCATTAACCGGTTTCTCCGCTTTTCGTCTCTCTGATATGACCCGTGATAACGTTACCCAGCGTGTTGATGGTGTCTCCAATGCGGTGGGAAAAGGCGTTGAACGCTGGCTATCTGCAAAATACCAGCTGCTCAACACGCTGGCAGAGCGACCTGCCGATCAGGATGCCTTTATCGAGCAGCTGAACATGACCCGCGAAGCCGGTGAATTTATCGCCATCTTTGCCGGTCTTACTGATGGCACCCGAATCGGCAGCAATGGCAGAACCTTCTTTGTTAACGGCTACGATCCCCGTACACGTCCCTGGTACAAAAAAGCCATTGAAGAGAAACAGATGGTGCTGATCGGTCCCTACGAAGACCGGACCACCAAAGAGATGACCTTTACCATCGCCCGCCCACTGATCCACAACGGTCAGATAACCGGCATCATCGGTGCCGACCTGCAGCTTAAGCAGCTTTTTGCCGAGATCACCTCTTTTGAATCCGGAGCAAACAGCCAACTGTTTTTACTTAATGACAAAGGCCTCGTCATTGCGCATCAGAATAAGGACTTCCAGCTACAACCCGTTGCCCGCCTCTACCCACAGCTGAACGATCAGGCGTTAAGCAATCTGGGCAATAGCGCCGCTCTGACGCGGGTACCTACCGCATCCGGCGACAAGCTGATCCGCATTGTGACCATTCCAAACTCTTCATGGCAGCTGGGCGTCGAGGTTGATGAAGCGACTGAGATGCAACCCTTCACAGAAACGCTGGGCATTCAGTTTCTGATCAGCCTGGGTATCTTCCTGCTGGTCATGCTGTCTGTGGCGGCAATGGTTAAGATTCTGCTGAAAGATCTGCACCGGGTCGGCGCGGCTTTAGGCAACATTGCCAAAGGTGAAGGTGATCTGACCCAACGAATCCAGAGCCAGAGTTCTGATGAAGTTGGCAAGCTGGCCAACGACTTCAATCATTTTGTGAAGAACCTGCACAGCACCATTGGCCGACTGGAAGTAACAGCCGTCGATTTAAGCAACCAGTCCGGTATCATTGCCGATAAAACAGAGCAAAACAGCCAGAAAATCTATCAGCAACGCTCTGAAACCAATGCCGTGGCGGAAGCGGTCAACCAGCTGGCACAATCCACTCAGGATATTATCCAGCATGTGCACAACGCCAACTCTCAGGTAGATCAGACACTGTCACTGGGCCAGGAAGGTATTCGACAGGTATCCAAGAGCCAGCGTTCTGTTAATGATCTGGCAACAAAACTGGATAACGCCAGCAGCGTTGTTACCGAGCTTAACAAGCACGCCCAGGGTATTACCGGAATTTTGAACACCATTGAAGAGATCGCAGAACAAACTAACCTTCTGGCACTGAATGCTGCCATTGAAGCCGCAAGGGCTGGTGAAGCCGGTCGTGGTTTTGCCGTGGTTGCTGACGAAGTCCGCAGTTTGTCACAGCGCACCAGCAGCTCAACCAGTGAGATTCAGCAGGTGATGGAATCGGTTCAGCAGTCTGCCGTTCAGGCCACCCAGCTGATGCAGGACAGTAGCCTTCTGGCTGAAGAAAGTGTTTCAGATGCCGGACAGGCGAAAGAGATGCTGACTCAGATTCTGGCTGCCGTTGAATCGATCAGTCACCTTGCAACCCACATCAGCAGTGCGACAGAGCAGCAGGCCGCCCTGAGCGAAGAGATCCACAGCAACACAGATACGATCCGCAGTGTTGCTGATGATCTTGCGGTTGATGCTGAAGAAAGTGAACAACAGGTTAAAAAGCTATCGTCGCTGGCTGCCGATCTTAAAGAGGAATCCAGTCGGTTTGTAATCTGATAGAAATTTCTGAGTAACAGGTCTACTCTCATAGAGCTGAGGCCTGTAAGCTTCGCTAGGTTGTTTTAAAACCTAAAACAACGGTTACAAAGAGATACTGAGGATTACTTCAGCTTTTGGATCAGCCGCCGTTACAATGGTTGTAGATTCACAACTCCATAGGAGAGTTTCAATGGAAATTTCAAACAGCAGTGCTGCTAACTATGCGAATCAGGCGGGTAAACAAGACGCCCTGCTCGGCGCTCAGGTTGCACTCGTAGGCAAAGCCAAGGATCAGGGCAAAGTCATCATGGATACTCTGCTGAGTTCAATCAACACTGTTCAGCCTGCGGCTTCTGTAGAGCCTCATCTGGGCAACAAAATTGACGTTTCAGCCTGATTTCTGACTGTTACGTTTAAAAAAGGAGGCCATGTGCCTCCTTTTTTTGTGCCAGTTTTCTGCTCACCGCTCACTTCCAGGCCATAACTTCATTATTTACACATATTTGTAAAACTGCGCCTACACTTAGAAGCACCCCCACAACCTGATTGCAGCTGTTAGCCAGAAAACAGCCAGCACCCACTGTACCGCTGCATATGAGGCGTATCATGCCGAAAGCGATAGCTGTCAGGAATTTAAGACCGGGCATGGAAGTCATCTCCCTGGATTGTCCCTGGGAACAGATCCCTTTCTGGGACAAACCCTTCGTCATCGAGACGGCTGACGATATTATTCGACTCAGTCGGTATTGTGAGCGCGTTATTGTGGTTGGCTCACCTTCTGAAACCTCCTCAGAGCCTACAGAGGAAGGTAAAACACCCTCAGAAGCCAAACATCCGCCACAAGCCGCCCAAAAGGTAAGCCATCACACCCCGAAACCACTCTCCGCTGATGATAAAGAGAAACAACAGGCTCTCAGAACAGAAAAGCTAAAACGTGTGCGGGCCAAAATCACCCCCGAGTACGCCCAGAGTAGCGTGGAAGATACCCGCCATGAGCTGGAGGAGATGTTCACCGATATACGAACCGGTGGCTCCGTGCATACCAAAGAGCTGTTCGATGCCGTTCAGCATATTCTGATCTCCAGCATTGCTCAGCCGGAAGTGCTGGCAACGATGAACCACATCACCCCCAAAAACGGCAGTCTCGCCCAAAAATCGACCGATGTTTGCATCTGGAGTCTGCTATTCGGCCGCAGGCTCGGCATGAATAAAGATCAACTGATCCAGATAGGCTTAGGCGCCTTGCTGCATGACATCGGCATGCTCAAGGTTCCTGAAAGTCTGCTGTGCAACAAGGGTATCCTGAGTGTGGGTCAGCGACTGATGATTCAACAGCACGTTGAGGATGGTCGGGCACTGATTGGCAGAGATGAATCCCTCAAACAGATTGATAGCATTGTGGCCTATCACCATGAGCGTTACGACGGCTCCGGCTATCCTTCCGGTATTCGTGGCAAGCGCATCCCTCTGATGGCCCGTATACTCTCAATCGTGATGGCTTACGAAGCGATGACCCGTGACCGCCTTTATAAACCGTCTGACAATCCGACCCAGGCATTAAGTCAGCTATACCAACTCAGAAACAAACATTTCGACGGCACTCTGGTTGAACGCTTTATCGCCTGTGTTGGGGTCTACCCTATCGGCACACTGGTTCAGCTCGATGACCTGACCATCGCACTGGTGACCGATACCCATCCCGATAAACGCTCACAGCCCGTTGTTAAGCGTATTCTCACCCCGGACCTGCTGGCTATGGATTCTGAACAGCCAATGGATCTCAGTCTCAAAAATTGCCCGCACAAAGTATTACGGGCAGTAGAGCCTTCTGAGCTACCGGAAGAGGTTATCGCCAAAATTCACAATTTATTGCACCTGCAGACACCAATCGCCAGCTCCGTGATGGCGATGTGCGGATGATGCAACGGGTAACGGTTTGGATAAGGAGACTGTATAGGATCATGCCACACTTGTAATTCAGAAAAACCTACTTAAGAAGACCTTGATCATTGCCTTCCTGAAGGAAGGCCGGATAATATTCAGGTAATCGATTGAATACCTGAAATATTGAAGGCCTATTATCCGGTCAGAATAGTTTCAGCCAGGAGGCAGCATGTCAGCGTTTGAGTCAGGACCCATTAACACCCCCGATACCGGTGATACCATGGTATCGATCACCAACCTTGAAGGGAAAATCACCTACGTTAACCGGGTCTTTATGCGGGTTTCTGGTTATCACGAGAAAGAGCTGATTGGCTTCAACCACAATCTGGTGCGACACAAAGAGATGCCTCGCTGCATCTGGCACCGTGTCTGGAAGCGACTTGAGAAAAACGATGAAGCCTTCATTCTGATCAAAAACTCCAGCGCCAGCGGTCACGCATACTGGAGTTTCTCGGCTCTCTATCCCAATTATGACGCCAGCGGGAAAAAAGTCGGCTATTGCGCCGTACATTACCCTGCAACCGAGGCGATGATACGACTGATTGAGCCTATCTATGCTCAGGTACTGAAGGCTGAAAGTAACGATCTGAACAGTGGACTGGAATGTCTGGAGAAGCTGCTACAGGAAGCGGGACACAGCAGTTACAGCGAATACCTGCTGGAAGCCCATCATAATGAAGCACCCGTCAAGACGGAAAACAAAGCCAATTATCGCTCAACCTATGCGCGACAAACCTCCAGCAACAGTGCTGCCTGGCCGTTTCTGCATACACAGGTGAATATCGCTCAGGGCATTCACCTCGGTCTGGCGATACTGGTCACAGCGGCTGGTCAGTATTTCTACTCTGCCAGCAGCTGGTTCCTGCTCTACCCGCTGGCGGTTCTGGCTGTCATTCTCTTTATGCGTCGAATTCTTTCCCGTGCTTTAAAAGTTCTGCATCGGGTTCACCACACCATAAAGCGGGGCAAAATGGGTGAACTCCACCACAGGGTTAACGACATATCCGGGTTAGGTGAGGTTGGTCAGGTCGCCTGGGAGATGAACGAACTTCTCGATCAGATCCAGAGTTTTTACCTTGAAGCCGACAGTGCTTTTCTTGATGTTTCGGAGGGACAGGAACACCGTCTCGCGATCAGCACCGCGGTTTCCGGTGCGCCAAAACGCTCGCTGGAGCAACTGAATACCGGCCTTGAAGCGATGCGTCAGGTTCGCTCAATCCGATCCCGCAACGAGCTGATGTCGAAGCTGAATGAGGTCAATGTACAGTGTCTGGTACCCAACCTGACCACCATTCAAACCGACCTGACCGGTGTTATTGAAGAGATTCGCTTTGCACTGAATACCTCCAGTGAAAACAGAAACGACGTTGAAGCATCAGAACGGGTTATTGATACCATGCTGCACCAGCTGTCCAATATTACCGGCGTTCTGAGCAATATTCAGGAGCTGGTCAATAAGCTGGATGAGGATGGAAGCCGTGTCGTTGATGCCCTCGCCCTGATTTCGGATATATCAGAACAAACCAACCTATTGGCTCTTAATGCCTCCATCGAAGCCGCCCGTGCCGGTGAGCATGGCCGGGGCTTTGCGGTTGTTGCCGATGAAGTCAGAACCTTGGCGGGGCGCTCAAAGGATGCCGCCGAAAATATCAGCCGTATCATCGAAACCTTTTCTGAGCGATCCAAACAGATGCGAACGGCATCAGAACAGGCAGGTGGAGAAGCTGAAGCCCTTAACCGGGATATTGGTGGTTTTCACGAAACCTTCAACCGGCTTGCCTCTTCTGCCATTGACACTAATAAACGCCTTGCCCACGCCAGTGATAAGAACTTTACCATTCTGGCTAAGGTGGATCATATCGTCTACAAACAGCGTACCTACCTGGGTATTCAGGATACGCAGCAGCATGTTGATGCCGTCAACGCGGTTAGTGTTGATCATCATAATTGCCGTCTTGGCAAATGGTACGATGAGGGTATTGGCTACGAACAGTTCCGTCATCTGAACAGTTTCAAACAGCTGCAAAAACCTCATGCAGCCGTTCACAAGTGTGCAGGCTTTGCCGTTGATCTTGCATCCGATAACTGGCTCGGCAATCAGGATATCAGGGATGAAATTGTTGCTGCTGTACAACGGGCAGAAGCGGCAAGCGATGAGGTTATGGCATTGCTGGATGCCATGGTCGAGGAAAAACATCAAAGCGCAGCCTGATCCTTATTAGGCAGTACGCTGTTATAAAGAAATCCCGCAGATTGCGGGATTTCTTATTTCAGATCGGCCCATGCCCCTGTCAGGCCAGCATCTCCAGATCAGAGTCAGCCGATACCCCCCGGGCACTGTTTTCCTGATCAACAATCTCTCCGGATCGCATAAACAGTTGCCTGTCTGCAATTTCAGAGGCAAAACCTGACTTAGGTTCTGTGATGATCAGGGTTACCCCTTCTTTCTTTAATCGCCGGATAATCCGACTGATATCCCCCACCTGATCGGGAGCTAACCCGGAATAGGGCTCATCAATCAATAGCAGCTTGGGCTTCGCCATCAGTCCACGGGCGATGGCCAACAATTGTTGCTCGCCCTGATTGAGCGAACCGGCCATCATATTTCGCTTTTGCCTTAAAACAGGGACGAGGTCATACAGGCTCTCCAGGTCGGAATAAACCGATGCATCCATTTTTCTGGAGTATGAACCCAGCAGGATATTATCCTCAACAGACATAGGACCAAACACCTGACGCCCCTCAGGAACATGAACAATTCCGGTATAGATGCGTTTATCCGCGGGCATGCGACTGATATCCAGCCCTGAGAAATAGACACTACCGGAGGCCAGATTTTCCAGACCGCAAATCGTCTTGAAAAGACTGGTCTTACCGCTGCCATCCCCTCCGGTAATCGAAACGATTTCCCCCTGATTTATCTCAAGGCTGACCTTATTCAGTGCCACGCTTTCATCAAACTGACAACTGATCTCATCGAGTCTTATCAGAGGGGGATGATCTTTTTGTCGGTCAGCTGATGGTTCGGCAACCCGCAAACCGCTGATGCCTTCGGGGGTCATCTGTGCAATGCGTTCCCGCAAGGCACTGAATTCAGCCCGAACCTGACTGCCGAACAGAGGATCATCGTCCTGATCACGGGAGCTGACCAGTGCCAGCCAGTCCTCTTCGTGCAGATGCTCGCGGGCAAGAGGCACTACGATGCCCTCTTCCCGTTTGATATGCTTACGCAAGGCAAAAATGAAACGACTCAACTGCTTACTGAACAGATCCCGCCCCTGAGGATATTCCCGGACACAACGGTCCAGCAAACCTCTCAGCTCAGCGATCCGGACGGCACCAACAACATGATCCTCCGTCTGACGGCTAAGCAACGCCTCAGCCTCAGGTACACGTTCACGCAGTAGCTGATGCAACAGGATATCGTTGCCATCCTGATGGATACGATGGGAGAAGCTTTTCAGATAATCCAGGATGGCACCGATAAGTTCAGCGTCCGGCGCGATATCCTCCATATTCATCTGTCGCTGTAATTGCTCCAGAATATCCAGAACACGCCATATACCGCCGTGCTCTGCAATAATCACCCGAATAGCACCATTCATCAGTGATGGTTTATCGAAACTGTTATGTGTCATCGGTGAAGACTCCTTTCTCCAGTTTTATGTTTATTATTTTTTGGATACGTCTTTAAAGTTGTTATTGTTGTTGTATGAGCGTTGTATGAGCCATAGGCCCTAGACCGATTAAGTGATACCGGTTCGACTTATCACAGCAGCAGACCACGACACATACCAACTGCTTTACTTCAAAAAGCCCGCGCTCTTTCGCCCAGATCAACCCTGTTACATGACGCATACATTGAGATACAGGTTCTTGCGGCTCAGCCGGTTGACTGTATTCCTTTAGGATCAGCAACCTCGCCTTGCCTGCCTGCATCCGCCTCCGTACAATCAGCCCATCATTAATTTCAGAAGCGTTTTAAAACAGATCCCATGCCAAAAAACCGTGCAGTTACTCAGCTTGTCGAAGAATTTTGCCAACAGCGTCCTATTCGCGCCGGATCACTGATCATTACCGTTTATGGTGACTCGATTGCTCCCCGGGGCGGCACAGTTTGGCTGGGAAGTCTGATCAACTGTCTGGAACCTCTTGGACTTAATCAGCGTCTGGTCAGAACCTCTGTTTTCCGCCTGGCAAAAGAAGAGTGGCTGACGGCAGAACAGATTGGTCGCCGTAGCTACTACAGCCTGACGGCATCCGGACGACGCCGGTTTGAGAAAGCCTTCAAGCGGGTCTATGCTCCTGTCCTGCCGGACTGGGATGGCCAGTGGTGTCTGGTGATCACCAGCCAGATGGATCAGGAGTTGCGCAAAACGGTTAAAGAAGAACTGGGATGGCTGGGCTTCGGCCCTATCGCTCCGGGTGTGGTTGCTCATCCCATGGCGGACATGGCAGAACTGCAATCCACACTGAAAGATCTCGACGCCCTTGATGATGCGATCATTTTTCAGACCCATAAGCAGGATGTGATCAACGGTCGCCCCCTGCGATTGCTGGTTCGTGATTGCTGGAATCTTGATGAACTGTCTGAGAGCTACCGCCAGTTTCTGAATAAATTCCGCCCGATCTGGAATGAACTGAAAAATGAAGACAACCTCGACCCCGAAGATTGTTTTCTGGTCCGGACCCTGCTGATCCATGAATATCGCCGGGTGTTACTGCGGGACCCTCAACTACCGGAAGAGCTTCTACCCAGCGACTGGGAGGGCACAGCTGCCCGCCTGCTATGCCGCAATCTTTATCGTCTGGTTACCGAAAAAACCGAACGCCACCTAAGCCAGATTCTGGAAACGGCGGAAGGTCCGTTACCTGATGCGTCACCGGCTTTCTTCAAGCGCTTCGGCGGTTTGAGTATCTGATACATCATTAAGGGGCGAATCAATGTCTTTACAGATTGCTATTGTCGGCAGCGGCCCTGCCGGTTGCTTTATGGCAGAACTCCTCAGCCGTAAGATTGAAGATTGTCAGATCGACATGATTGAGCGCCTGCCTTCATTGTTCGGGCTGGTCAGAGCCGGTGTTGCCCCCGATCATCAGGGAACTAAAAACGTAACCCGTCAATTTGAGCGCACGCTGGAAAAAGACAATATCCGGCTACTGGCCAACCTGACCATTGGTCGCGACATCAGTTATGAACAACTGAAGCAGTGTTACGATCTGGTGATTCTGGCAACCGGCGCCTCTCAGGACCGCCAGCTGAACCTGCACGGTCAGGATCTGGCCGGTGTTTACGGTTCCAGCCATTTTGTCGGCTGGTACAACGGCCATCCCGACAGTCACCGCAACCCTCCTCAGCTTAAAGATGGGTCAGTCGCGATTATCGGCCACGGTAATGTCGCTCTTGATATTGCCCGCCTTTTGGCTAAAACCGCTGAAGAACGGGAAAACACCGATATCTGCCAACCGGCCATGAGCCAGATGAATCAGGCTAAGATTCAGGATATCTACCTGATCGGCCGTGGTGCTCCTGAGCAGGCTAAGTTCACACCGCCGGAGCTGGCAGAACTGAACGACCTGCAGGATGCTCTGCCGGTGATCTGGGATACCGTTATCCCTGAGACCGTCTCACCGGAACTGGATCCCCGGGAGGCCAGAGCGAAGCAGATGAATCTGGATCTATTCCACCAGTTTGCTGAAAACGCCAAAGCAGCGGATACCGCCACCACTCGTATCCATCTTCTGTTTAATCATCAGCCTGTTGCCATTCATGGTGAGGCTGAGGCCGTTCAGTCCGTTGAGTTTGAGCGTACAGATCACAACACTCCCAACCCTCTCAAAACCATCAACACACAGGTAACACTGAAGGTCGACACGCTGATTAGTGCCATCGGCTACACAAGCCTGCCGATTCCGGGTGTGCCTTTTGATGCCGATGCCGGACGTATTCGTCATCAGGATGGACAAGTAGAGCCCGGCGTTTATGTCACAGGCTGGTGTCGCAGAGGGCCGACAGGGGTTATTCCGACCAACCGCGCCGACGCACTTGAGATGAGCAAACGTATTCTTGCTGATCTGGACAACGGCTTAATCTCATCCGGAAAAGCCGGGCGGGTCGCGATGGATCAGCTGATCGCTGATAAGGGACTGCAGGTTCTAAGCTATCAGGATTGGCAAGCTATTGATAAGGCCGAACAGGAAGCAGGCAACGGAAGCAAACCCCGTGAGAAGTTTCTGACCGAGGACGCGATGATCCAACAGGTTCGGTAATCCCTCAGGCAACCCTGCATTTTCCCCCTTATGCAGCGGTTGCCGGTTTCTGACCTGATGGTCAACGCTATAAAAACACAACTCTTTGTTTTTGATATAATTTTCAATTCCATAACCACCTAGCCAATAGGATCCGAAAGGGTCTGTCGTCATTCCCAATAGTTCAGGTTACTCATTCTATGTCTCTTTCACATGCGGCATCGCGCCAACTGATTCACACCCGCACTGTTACCTGTAACGCTTACAAGCGCGACGATAACCTATGGGACATTGAGGGGCACATGACCGATATAAAGTCTCACCCCATAGCAAATGAAGATCGGGGTGGTGTTATTCCCGCCGGAGAACCGGTGCATGAGATGTGGCTCCGTCTGACGCTGGATACGAAACTTAAAATTCATGATGCAGAAGCCAGTACCGAGTTTGCACCCTTTGCAATCTGCCCCAACATCACCCCGGCTTATAAAGCACTGAAAGGCCTGAGCATCGGGCCTGGCTGGACAAAAAAGGTGAAAGAGCTCCTAGGAAACACCGGTGGCTGCACCCATCACACCGAGTTGCTTGGCCCTATGGCTACTACTGCATTTCAGGCGCTCTATGAAGAGCTGAAACGACAGGAGGAGCAAACGGATAAGCCTCCTGCCATTATGAACACCTGTCACGCTCTTGCATCACACAGCCCGGTTGCCCGCCGTCTCTGGCCGGAGCATCACACATCGGATCAGGGCGAGTAATTTCCCGATGCAGGCACTGATCATTCACTAAGCCTGCACCAGTTATCTCTTGTACAAACCCCGTTTAAACGGTAAGTAATAGTCCAGTATAACAAGAACAATGGAGTCACTATGGCCGACAGCATTATCACCGCAGCAGCACGTTCAATAAATCAGGAAGGTGATCTTTCAGCCATCCATGAATACCTTCATCTGACAGAATCTGAACAGCAGCGTTGTATTACCCTCACCATTGATGATCTGAGTACCCCATGGCAAAGCCCCGTTGAGCACCACCATTTCCGTAGTGGCTGCGGACCAATAGAGGCCCTGTCTGTTGCAAACCGTCTGATCCAGGATGGCGAAGCTGATCATGTTATTATTCATGGACGGGACTTTATCAGAAGTGAGTACAGCCAGTCTGAACGACACGAGAAGATGGTAATCTACCCGGAAGTTTCCATCCCAGAGGCCTATACCCTCCTTGCCCGTCACTTCTGCGACATTCAGGGCTTAAGCACAGAAGCGTTTATCCAGTTGAGAGATGCCATTTTCAACAATCTGAAGCGTACGGCAGAAGATAAAGGGCTAAAACTTCCTTCGGAGAACTGGTATCAGCCTCTGACAGAGCTTTTTAGGGGAGTTGATTGCGCCAATCCGGTTGTCGATTTTGAAGGTCTTGTGGTTGTCAGCCATCCGGACACCACCATTAAACCGCTGATCAACCCCATTGCCATTAAAGGCGTTGGCATTGGAATTGCGGAACATGACGGCCCTGAGCATGCCCGGGAGCTGGCCCATTATCATGCCCTAGAAAAAGCGATCCACTACGCGGAAGTTCAGTCAGGACTGGATGTTGCTGAAATCCTCAACAGCACCACATCCCCGATTGAAGCTTACACCTGCTATCCGGTTGTACCTTTAGCACTGCTGATCAAAGCAGGAGCCCTGCAATCTGAAAAAGAGATTCTCAGTTGGTTGGCGAATAAATCACTGACCTGCACAGGCGGCATGAATATGGCCCGCGCGCCCTGGAACAACCCGGCCCTGAATGGCCTTATCGCAGTTTGTGAACAACTACAGTCACAACCAGATAACGCATTAGTTCACGGTAACGGCGGCTTAGGTTACAAACAGGGTATCGCTTTATTGTCCCGTTCATAGAGACTCTTTAAACATGCAACCCTTTTAAAGTACAACCTCTTTAAACTTAGAGACGCTTTAAAGGTTAATAGCCTCCACACACTGTCAAATAATGCTCATAATGCCCTTCTAATAAACCCGCTAATCTATAGCGGGTTTATTGTTTCTGCTAACAAAAATCTTTCTCATATTAGGCGTTACTATTTATTAACAAAAAAGTTCCCCAGTTCGCGCACTTTTATTGTGCATAATTAGATGGTTAGGCTACTCTTGTCCCTAAATACCCACACAGAGAGTAGAGAATTGGCACAACGGAGTTCAAAAATAAAAAAAGGGCTGCTCGCTGCTATCATTATCAGCGCTGCACTGGGTCTGTTTTCAGTCATCAGCTGGATAGGGACAGATTACGCATTACACGCCACGTCTGATCAGGAATTTTGCGGCAGCTGCCACAGCATGAAGCCGGTACAGGCTTCCTTCCTGGAAGATATTCATGGCGGCGCATCCACCAAAGGCGTTCAGGCGCTCTGTTCTGACTGTCACCTCCCTCAGGATAACTACATCTCATACCTTTATGTGAAAGCCAAAAGCGGTGCATGGGATGTCTGGAAAGAATTTGTTCTGGGTGCCGAAGATGTCGACTGGTATGCCAAAAGGCTCAGAGCGAATGAGTTTGTTTATGACTCCGGCTGTTTAAAATGCCACAACAATCTGCAATCCGGTTCTGAGCGCAGTAACAAACAGTTTGTTGCCCACAAACCCTACTTTTTGGGTACTACAGAAAAAAGTTGTATCGACTGTCATAGTGTTGGTCACAAGAACCTTGAGCAAAAGCTTAAAGCCCACTTTGGCCCTGCTGTTACAGCAAAACAATAATAAGCACTCGCTTACTTAATACCTTCTTATGACAAGAAGCAGATCGAAAGGATGATGAGGTTTACCATGACCATAAGAGAGATCTACCGCCCACTGCTGATATTGCTGGCACTTTGCCTGCTGGCATTCAGCAGCACAGGAATGGCGGCTGAATCAGAAACCAGTCTGGATTTGAGCCAGGTTAAGACCATAAGTTTTAAGCGTGGCCTGAGTGAAACGGACAAGACCTGTATCAGCTGTCACCAACAAAAGCAGCCGGGTATCGTTGCTGACTGGAAAGATAGCCGTCACAGCCACGTTAGTGTTGGCTGCTACGACTGTCACGCGGCGAAGAAAGGTCAGCCTGATGCGCAACTGCATAACAAGGGCGACCTGAAAAACGTCTATATCTCTCCTCTGGTCTCTCCTGCGACCTGTGGCCGCTGCCACCCTAAAGAGCAGGAGCAGTTTAATCAGAGTGGTCACTTCCGTTCGTACCACCAGATCATCCCTAAAGACAGCCTGCATGCTCTGGTTCAGGTACACGAAGGCCGTAACAATAAAGAGTTAGGCGGTGCACCAAACGAAACAGGTTGTATCCAGTGCCATGGTACTGAGATCAAGCTGGATAAAGATGGTCATCCGGACCCAACCACCTGGCCAAACGCAGGTATGGGTAACATCTATCCTGATGGTTCAACCGGTAACTGCTCAGCCTGTCATACGCGCCACAAGTTCTCCATTGCTGAAGCCCGTAAACCGGCGGCCTGTGCATCATGTCACCTTGGCCCGGATCATCCGGATATCGAAGTCTTCAACAACAGTAAGCATGGTCACATCTTTAATGCGGACGGCAACAACTGGAAATGGGATTCGCCACCAGATGGCTGGGAACCGGGTGATTACCGTGCACCAACCTGTGCGACCTGTCACATGAGCGGTATTGGCGAACTAAGCACGACCCATAACATCACTGAGCGTCTGTACTGGAACCTATGGGCGAAAGAGTCCAAGGTGCGTAATTCTGACGACGTTCTGAGCCCACTGCTGGGTAACGGTGTTGAAGGCCGTAAGAAAATGGAACAGGTATGTAGCTCATGCCACAGCTCCCGTCACACCGAAGGCTTCTTTAAGCAGGGTGATAAAGCGGTAAAACTCTACAATGTTGAGTACTACGCACCGGCTAAGAAAATGCTGGATGAGCTGAAAGAGAAAGGTCTGCTGAAAGATAATCCGTGGACGGATGAATTCCAGATCACCTTCTACCACCTGTGGCACCATGAAGGTCGTCGTGCCCGTCACGGCGCTATGATGGGTGCTCCGGATTACGCTCACTGGCACGGTTTCTTTGAACTGCAGCAGGATCTCTACAAACTGCAGGGCATTCATAAGAAACGCCTTGAGACCGGCAAGATCGAAGATTAATTCTTCATCATTAGATACGGATATCTGAGCCCGAAAAGCCAAAAGCCTCTGCACTTTGCAGGGGCTTTTGTCGTTTTAATTGCAGTTATCGGACATCACCCATCATCTGATCATTTTCTCTCTGGACAGAAATATCAACCAGGCCTAATCTTGCGGCTTACTTATATTGCTTGATTATCTGATTTCAGCGGGAAGAATCATGGCACCACGATACATGGCCAGTATGGCCCTCTTACTGGCTATGTTGCTTTGGGCCAGCTCTTTTATCGCCCTTAAATACGCCTTTCAGTGGTATCCACCTGAGTGGGTTATCTTTGGCCGCATGCTGGTTGCTGCCATCTGCTTTCTGCCGTTCTGGAAAATGCTTAAACCGCAGCACATTCCCCATCGGGATAAGCTCTAGCTGTTGGCTCTGGCCTTTGCTGAACCAGGTCTCTATTTCATCTTTGAAAGCCTGGCTCTGGAAAATACCAGCGCATCGCAAGCCGGTATGATCACCGCTTTGCTGCCCATGCTGGTGGCGATAGGCGCAGCATTCTGGCTGAAGGAAAGGGTCAATCTGTGGACGATTCTGGGCTTTGGACTGGCGATTGCCGGTGCCGTTCTTCTCAGTACAAGCAGTCAGGCCGATGAGAGCGCTCCGAATCCGGTCTTTGGCAATATCATGGAACTGATGGCGATGGTCTGTGCGGCAGTGTACACCCTGATTCTGAAGAAGCTCTCCGACCGTTACAGCGCCTGGTTTATCACCGCATTTCAGTCGTTCTTTGGCACAGTATTTTTTCTGCCTCTGGCACTCTCCGCAGAAGGGGGGGTTGTATTCCATCAGGAAGGTATACTCTCGATTCTGTACCTTGGCGCACTCATCACACTGGGTGCTTACGGCCTGTATAACTGGTCGGTTCAGCAGATTCAGGCGACCCATGCCAGCGCTTATACCAACCTGATTCCCGTGTTCACCGTTATCATGGCATTCCTGATTCTGGATGAACGCTTTACTCAGGGACAGATCATCGCAAGCTTTCTGGTGATTGCTGGATTAGCGCTCAGCCAGATGCCGGACAGAAGAGAAAAAGAGATGGCTCTCGATACAGAGAGCCGGACAGATGGCGGTGTTTCAGCTGAGGAACTTAAACCCCAAGAAAACGTACCACCAGAGGCAGGATAAAGGCACTCAGCATGCCGGTCAGCCCCATGGCAAGACCGGCAAACGCACCGGCAACGGAACTGACGGTAAAGCTCTGGGCTGTTCCAAAACCATGAGCCGCAAGCCCCATGGTAAAGCCCTGAACACTATGATCATTAATTTTCAGCGCTTTAAACATCAAAGGGCCTAAAACACAGCCGATTGCACCGGTCACCAGAACCAGTCCTGCGGTCAGGGATGGGTAGCCACCTATTTTTTCAGCAATACCCATCGCAATGGGTGATGTAACCGACTTTGGTGTCAGGGAAAGCACTGTTTCCCTGCTTCCTCCCATACCACTGACAATCGCGATCGTTGAGAGTGCTGCAGTAATAATCCCTGAGATACAAGCGATGATCAGCGGCCAGAACATCTGCTTAACCCGTTCGAGATGATCATATAAAGGCACTGCCAAAGCGACCGTAGCCGGACCAAGCAGAAAATGGATAAACTGCGCACCCTCAAAATACTGCTGATAATTCATATCGATCAGCGTCAGAAAAGCCACAATAAGCGCAATCGCCACAATCACAGGGTGCAGAAAAGCACTGCCACCGGCCAGTCGGTTAATACGGGTCGCAACCAGAAAGGCTGCCAGCGTCACCATAATGCTCATAATCGGGCTGGCCGACAGATAAACCCAGAGCGTACTCAGATCATCCATTTTGGTTTCCACTCTTCGGCTCCTTATCTATATGCTTCGCCGCCAGTTTGTTTAACAAAACTCCGGTCACCAGCAGAGTGACGGCCGTACTCAGCACTAATGCCGTTGCAATTACCAGCCCATCAGCGGCGATCAGTTTATAGTGAACCATCAGACCGACACCCGCCGGCACAAACAGCAATGCCAGATAAGTCAGCAGACCTTCACTGGCCTGACGCACGCCGGTAGGGACGCCACCGTTAATGATCAAACCCACCAACAACAGCACCATACCCACTACAGGTCCGGGAAAAGGCCAATCCAGATAGCGGACGATGAGTTCACCAAAAAACTGGCACAACAACAAAATTAAAAAGCCAAATAGCATAGCGTCCATACACCTGTTTGAAAAAACTTCTGCATCATGCCCCGCCTATACATCAAATGAAATAGACCAAAAGTAAAACGCTCTTCACAGAAAAGTCATAAAACGACGTGATACTGACACAGCGTCGCAAGCATGACTATCACCCCAAATTGGGAACGGAAATTAAGCTCAGATGCGTTTTAAACGCACCGGCAAATTATCAGCAGTCGCGCTACCGTTACCCGCCGGGAGTGCTTTTAAGAGATTCCTCAGGAGGCAAGCGATGAAACAACAGTCATACTATGGCGGCTACTTTTCAGGTTTCACCTGTGGCAGCTGCTTCAGACGGCTTCCCCGCTCCGAATATTACCTGCCACTTGAAGGACGTTATCTGGACTTCTGCCGTTCCTGTACACAAATCCTACAAAAGAAAAGAAACGTTGCAAAAGCAGCCTAATCAAACAGTTAATTCCTATTCGATGCACAAGACCTTCGAATGAGAGTAAGGTATCATTGCCTCAACTGGGCTTCGGTTTTTAATACCGCCGCCTGCTCCACCCGAAGAGATTAACAACGCAGACGAATTATGATTATTAAGCCAAAAATTCGCGGTTTTATTTGTACGACAACTCACCCAACAGGATGTGAAGCCAATGTGCGTGAACAGATTGAGTTCACAAAAGCACAAGGCCCGATCAAAAACGGACCTAAGCGCGTTCTGGTAATCGGTTCTTCAAGCGGTTACGGCCTGTCTTCACGTATTGCATCTGCCTTTGGTTCCGGTGCATCAACGATTGGCGTTTTCTTTGAAAAGCCAGCGACCGAGAAGAAAACAGGTACTGCAGGCTGGTATAACGCCGCAGCGTTTGACAAGGCGGCCAATGAAGCCGGTTTGTATGCCAAAAGCATCAATGGCGACGCCTTCTCCCATGAAGCACGCGCCAAGGTTATCGAACTGATCAAACAGGATCTGGGCGATATCGATATGGTTGTTTACTCTCTGGCATCTCCGGTTCGTAAACTGCCGGATACGGGTGAAGTGATCCGCTCCAGCCTGAAGCCAATCGGCGAACCATACCGCTCTACGGCAATCGACACCAACAAAGATGTGATTACCGAAGCAGAGATCGAGCCGGCGACCGAACAGGAAGTGGCTGATACTGTAACCGTAATGGGTGGCGAAGACTGGGAACTGTGGATCAACGCGCTTAACGATGCAGGTGTTCTGGCAGAAGGTTGCAAAACCGTAGCTTACTCCTACATCGGTACCGACATCACCTGGCCGATCTACTGGCACGGTGCTCTGGGTAAAGCAAAAGAAGATCTGGATCGTGCAGCAAGCGAGCTGAACAGCAAACTGAGCGAGAAAGGCGGCAGCGCGAACGTTGCTGTACTTAAGTCTGTTGTAACTCAGGCATCTTCTGCAATTCCTGTAATGCCGCTGTATCTGGCGATGGTATTCCGCATCATGCGCGAGCAAGGTCTGCACGAAGGCTGCATGCAACAGATCCATCGTATGTTCAGCACCCAGCTGTTCAAAGACGATAACAGTGCTCCGGCGACTGACGACAGCAACCGCCTGCGTCTGGATGACTGGGAACTGAAAGAAGAAGTTCAGGAAGAATGCCGCAAACTATGGCCTCAGGTAACCACTGAGAACCTGTTTGATGTGACTGACTACCAACTGTACAAGGACGAGTTCCTGAAGCTGTTTGGCTTTGGTCTTGATGGCGTTGACTACGAGGCAGATGTAAGCCCTCTGGTAGACTTCCAGCCAATCGAACTGTAAGCAACAGAACGCTTGCCTGAAAGCCCCTCCGGTATCTTACCGGAGGGGCTTTTTTGTTTTTTGAACCTGAACCCATCCCACTTCCGTTCAAATCGCGGGCATAAAAAAACCCGCTTTCGTAAGAAAGCGGGTTTTCGAATTTGGCTCCCCGAGCAGGACTCGAACCTGCGACCAATAGATTAACAGTCTACTGCTCTACCAACTGAGCTATCAGGGATCTCTCTAAGAGATGGCGCGTATTATAGGTCATTATTTTATTTCGTCAACACCCTGTTTAAACTTTTTTTAAAACCGGTGCTATTCTTTACATACGAACAATAGCAATAGGGATTAATCCTAGTAATATGGCTTCAAAGTGGACTTAACGGCAGATATTAGCGTGGAAAATAGATCAGGAACCCCTTTCGCCCGTATTCCTGTGTGCGACTCTGAATTTAATGTTATCGCATACGAACTCGTGGCAGGAGAAACAGGACAGTATCAACCCGCTCTCCCCGAAATTATTTCAGCGACATTAACAGATCCCAGAATTCATGATCTGCTCAATCACAGACCCGCTCTTTTGCTGGCCGATGCTGATACGGTCCGACTGATCTATAACGAACTTCGCTTCCCGATGGATCAGTTCTGGCTGATGCTTGAATCCCGCCAGGCGATAAGAATCGACCCCCTGCTGATCAAGGGACTAAAAAAACGTGGCGCACATTTCGGACTGTCTCTGAAGCAGGGCGACCTGCCTGATCTGTCTGAAGATCTACTGGGCAATCTCAGCTTCATTCGTGCGCCGGGCGAATACTACATACGACATAAGCTCAAGTATCAGATCGCTGACAACTGGCGCTGTATCGCCTCAGAAGTGGATGATGAATCGCTTTATACTCAGCTTACCGAGCAAGGGGTTCACAGTATTCAGGGCCGGTATCTGCCCCGTCCGGAAACCACGGATATTAAGCAGTTCCCCAGTAACAAACTCATCGCTCTTGAAATCCTCAACATGCTGGGCGATGTCAATGTTTCTCTGGAAGATCTGGAAAATCTGATCGTTCAGGACTTACAGCTTTATTATAAACTGTTAAGATTCATTAATTCTGCGTATTATAATTTTAATCGCAAAATCAATAGCATCAAAGAAGCCCTGATCTATTTGGGACTTAACTCACTACGCAGTATCAGTCTGGTTATTGCTTTGTCCGAGTCAACAACACGATCACCTGATCTGTTTTACCTGGCCCTGACAAGAGCCCGGATGTGTGAGTTGCTGGCCAAATCACACGGCTGGCCCAATGAGTCAATTTTCTTTAATGCAGGCTTAATCTCACTACTGGATGTTCTACTCGATATTCCGATGGATACAATCCTGTCGGAGCTTCCTCTCAGCGCCGCAATTAAAGATGCTGTGCTACATTTTGAAGGAAGAACGGGGGCAGCTCTGCAATGTGCCATCTATTATGAGCATGTGGACTGGCAAAAAATTGAGGATAGCCAGTTCGATAAGGATCTCGCGCACTCGGCCTACTTGGAAGCAAGCCGATGGGCAACCGCTCTGCAGCAGGGACTAACCTCCTCAGCAGAGTCATAGGAGTTTTAAGGTAATGAGTAAACTTCTTAACACGGTAAACCAACGAACGCAGCTGGCCGGTGAAAACCGTCTGGAGCTTCTGCTGTTCCGTCTGGAAGATAAACAGTTATACGGCATCAATGTGTTCAAGGTGAAGAAAATCATCACCTGCCCTGCATTGAACGAAATGCCGCACCGCCACCCCATCGCTCTCGGTGTTGCGAATACTATGGATGGCCCTCTTCCGATTATCGATCTGAAACTGGCCATCGGTCACGGTGATTCCACCAATGTCCGTGGTAAGAGCGTGATTGTGGCCGAGTACAACCGCAAGATGCAGGGTTTTCTCGTTCACAAAGTTGAACACATCATCAATATTGAGTGGAGCGATATTCATCCACCACCACGTGGCGTCGGTAAAGATCACTATCTGACCGCTATCTCAAAATACGGCGAAGAGATTATCGAGATCATTGATGTCGAGAAGATTATCGCTGAGATTATGCCGTTCAATGAGGAAGTTAACAGCCCTCTGACCGAAGCACTGGACTCTGCTTATGAACAGCAAAACGAGGAAGGCGCAGCTCCGAATAAGAACGTACTAGTTGTCGATGACTCGGTTGTTGCCCGTAACCAGATTAAACGCTGCCTTGAAGCCGTTGGCTTTAGCTGCACACTGCTGAAAAATGGACTGGAAGCCTATCAGCATCTGGAAGAGATCACGATGGCGGGCAAGCATCCTAACGATGAATACCTGATGATGATCTCTGATATTGAGATGCCGGAGATGGATGGCTACACCCTGACTCGCAGAGTTAAAGAAAACCCGGACATGAAGGATCTGTACACCCTTCTGCACACCTCTTTAAGTGGCGTATTCAATAAAGCCATGGTTGAAAAAGTCGGTGCTGATGACTTCATTGCTAAGTTTGATGCCAACGAGCTGGCCAATGCGGTACTGGAGCGACTGAAACCTTCCAGCGCTGCCTGATCAGCACTCATAAACAAAAAAACCTGATCATCGGATCAGGTTTTTTTGTTTGAGTCGCCTGAATTATCAGTGCAGGTGCTCATTACTCATCAGAGCTTTCATCTTATCGATTGAAGGACGCTCTACAATACCCTTCTCTGTGACAATTACATCGATCAGATCGGCAGGGGTCACATCAAATACCGGGTTAAAGACTTCAACTCCTTCCGGAGCGATCTGATGACCTTTCACAGCAACAACCTCCTCAGGCCCACGCTCTTCAATAGGGATATCATCCCCATGTTCCAGGCTCATATCGATCGTGCTTGAAGGCGCAACCACCATAAAACGCACACCATGATGCAGCGCCAGTACCGCAAGATTATACGTACCGATCTTATTCGCCACATCACCATTGGCCGTAATTCGGTCAGCGCCGACAATGACCCAGGATACATCCTGCGTCTTCATAATATGAGCCGCTGCACCCTCAACATTAAGAGAGACAGGAATCCCCTCGCGCATCAGCTCCCAGGCTGTCAGGCGTGCACCCTGAAACCATGGACGCGTTTCATCCGCATGTACGTGATCAATCAGCCCTTTCTCAAAAGCTGTTCTGATGACCCCCAAAGCGGTACCGACGCCACCGGTTGCCAAAGCACCGGTATTACAATGCGTCATCACCGAACGACCGGAATCCTGTGTATCAGCAATCAATTCTGCGCCAAATTCGCCCATAGTGCGGTTGGCCGCAATATCCGACTGGTGAATCTCAATCGCCATTTTCAGCAACTGAGCTTCCGGATCAGCAGCAGAGTCCAGCTTGCTGATCAGAGCCTTCATTTTGTCCAGTGCCCAGAAAAGATTGACTGCGGTTGGACGGGAGTCAGCCAATACCTGAATCCGCTCAGCCAGAAGCACTTTCCACTCAGAAGGATCAGCCTGATAGCATGCCCGGGCAGCCAAGACTACGCCGTAAGCCGCTGTAATGCCGATTGCGGGAGCGCCACGAACCACCATATCGGTGATGGCTGCGGCCACTAAGTCAGAGTCATGATACGAGAGATACACTTCTTGCTCAGGAAGAACTCTTTGATCCAGTAATTTCAGGTGGTCATCCTGCCAGATAATCGCCTCTACACCATTTTCTTCAGTGATGCTCATTACAACTCCGATAACGGGGGCCGCCTGACAGAGCCTGAATCCAGACCCGCCAAACAGCAGAATAAAATCAAGGCGGTATTATAACGATGAGCAGAAAAATCGACAGTGCCAGCACATCAAAAAGTGCATATACTGTACGGAAGTTTTTGTTATCTATCAGGATTTTCTCTTATGACGAGCCAAATTGATTCTTTGTTACATGCTCGCTGGATCGTGCCGGCTGATGAAGCCCAATCACTGCTTGAGTTTCATAGTATTGCGGTCAATCAGGGCAAAATTCTTGAAATCCTGCCAACCGATAAGGCTAAGTTACAGTACAGTGCCAAAAATGAACTGGAGCTTGAAGATCATCTGTTAATGCCCGGCCTGATCAACGCTCACGGTCATGCGGCCATGTCGCTCTTTCGCGGACTTGCCGATGATCTGGCATTAATGACCTGGCTTCAGGAGCATATCTGGCCCGCGGAAGGCGCCTTTGTCAGCCCCGAATTTGTTCGTGACGGGACACGTCTGGCGATCGCCGAGATGCTCAAGTCCGGAACCACCTGTTTCAGCGATATGTACTTTTACCCTGATGTTGCAGCTGAAACCGCAAGTGAGCTGGGAATGCGCGCCCAGATCTGCTGCCCGATTCTCGACTTCCCGACTCCATGGGCAAAAGATGCTGACGAGGGCATCCACAAAGCCATTGAAGTCCATGCAGCCCAGCGCCACAACGCTTTGGTTTCTATCGCCTTTGGCCCCCATGCACCTTATACCGTTTCCGACGAACCTCTGAAGAAAATCGCTTCCATTCAGGAAGAGCTACAGATACCGGTTCAGATGCACGTCCATGAAACCGCCTTTGAAGTGACAGAAGCGGAGAAAAATGGCGAACGCCCAATCTCACGCCTCGCAAAACTGGGACTTCTCGGCCCTAACTTCCAGGCCGTGCACGTTACACAGATCAACGATGAAGACCTGTCTCTTCTTGAGCGCCATAACGTTAAAGTGATTCACTGCCCGGAATCTAACCTTAAACTCGCCAGCGGTTTCTGCCCGGTTGACCGTTTGGTTAAAGCCGGCGTGACCGTTGCGCTGGGCACCGATGGTGCCGCCAGCAACAACGATCTGGATATGTTTGGTGAAATGCAAACCGCGGCCCAGCTGGCCAAAGCTGTTTCCGGTGATGCTGCTGCACTACCTGCTTACGAAGCGATTCAGATGGCAACGCTAAAAGGTGCCGAGGCTTTGGGTATAGAAGCGATCACCGGCAGTCTGGAGGAAGGTAAAGCGGCTGATATTATTGCTATTGATATGAGCCAGCTTGAAACTCAGCCTGTCTACCACCCGGTCTCTCAGCTGGTATACACGCGTATGGCCGACAAAGTAAAACACGTATGGGTGAACGGCAAAATGCTGGTACGGGATGGTATACTCACCCAGATTGATATCGACAAACTGAAACAACATGCCCGCCAATGGGGAGATAAAATTCGTGCAGGAGACAGCCATGACTGAGTCAAATAACTCGCAGAACGTTGACTTCAGTGAAGTTGCTAAATTTGAGGCGCTGGCCTCACGCTGGTGGGACCGTGAGAGCGAATTCAAACCTCTGCACGACATCAACCCGCTACGTCTGAACTTTATTGATGAGCGAGCTGGCCTTGCAGGTAAAAAAGTGCTGGATGTTGGCTGTGGTGGCGGCATTCTGAGTGAAAGCATGGCACAGCGTGGCGCTGAGGTATCCGGCATCGACATGGGCGAAGCCCCACTGTCCGTTGCTAAACTTCACCAGCTGGAAAGCGGATTGAACATCAATTACCGTCGCATCACGGCTGAAGAATTAGCGGAACAGGAACCAGAGCAATATGATGTTGTGACCTGCCTGGAGATGCTTGAGCATGTTCCTGAGCCCGCCAAGGTTATTGCAGCCTGTGCCCGCCTCGTTAAACCGGGTGGCCAGGTCTTTTTCTCCACCATCAACCGCAACCCTAAAGCCTATCTGTTTGCCATTGTTGGTGCTGAGTACCTGCTGAAGATGCTGCCTAAAGGCACCCATGATTTCAGCAAGTTTATCCGCCCTTCTGAGCTTGGCAACTGGACACGGGCAGCTAACCTGAAGAATGGCGATCTGACAGGCATGACCTACAACCCGCTGACAAAGCAATATAAGCTTGATTCAAAGGATGTGACGGTCAACTACTTGCTGCAGTGTTTTAAACCCGCAGAAGCGATTTAAAACCAGATGAGCTGATTTTAAGGACCCAAAGGCTGCCTACTGAGGTAGCCTTCTTTTTATTATGATTACATCACCCTCTGCTGTACTTTTTGATCTCGATGGTACCTTGCTGGATACCGCCAACGACCTCGCCAACTGTCTTAATCTGCTGCTCGTTGAAGAAGGTCGGCAAACACTGCCTCTTGATGCCATTAGACACCATGTTTCAAATGGGGCCAATGCGATGCTCGACTTTGGTTTTGGTGATATCGGCCCCAATGACAAACCAGATCTTCGTAGTCGCCTGCTAAAGCTCTATGAAGCCAATATTGCCACTCACACCTTATGGTTTGAGGGGTTAGAGGATTTCACAGCACAACTGTCTGCATCAGGCATCCCCTGGGGCATTGTCACAAACAAACCCCGGCTGTATACCGACCTGCTTCTTGATGCCATGGCCATCACAGACAGAGTCGATGTGGTCGTTTGCCCTGACGACCTTAACATTGCCAAACCGGACCCAAGACCACTCCTGCACGCCTGTCAGCAGGTCGGTGCAGATCCGGCTGGCTGTATTTATGTCGGTGACCATCTTCGTGACATTGAGGCCGGGAAAGCGGCTGGAATGAAAACAATTGCCGCTTCCTACGGCTATATTGAAGATCCGGCTTCTGTTCCTGAATGGCAGGCAGATTACCTGTTAGAAAAAAGCGCTGAAATATCGAAACTCTTCTCGTTTTAGGCACAGTTTAAACCAAAAAAACGGCCCGTTGGCCGTTTTTTTAACATACATCCGCTTTGATCAGGCTTCAGCATCGACCTTTGCAGGCTGAGCATCAAACTTCTGTCCATTTACACCTTTGCTATCCGGCCCCATCAGGTACAGGTATGTCCCCATAATATCCTGTGGTGTGCGCAGCGTTGCCGGGTTTTCTCCCGGATACGCCAACTGGCGCATAGCCGTTCGCGTTGCACCAGGGTTCAGGCTGTTCACCCGAATATTTGAGATATTCTCCAGCTCATCAGCCAGAGTTTCCATCAGGCCTTCAGTTGCAAATTTAGAGATGCTGTAAGCCCCCCAGAATGCGCGCCCTTTGCGTCCGACACTGGAGGAGGTAAAAATCAGGCTGGCATCTTTTGATTCGTACATCAGCGAAAGTAGTGACTGAGTCATCAGAAGCGCAGAGTTGAAGTTAACCTGCATCACCTGTTCCCACATTTGCGGGTTATAAGCTTCGACCGGCGTCAGAGAGCCAAGAATACTCGCATTGTGCAAAATACCATCAATACGGCCAAACTCTTTTTGCAGCAACTCTGCCATTTCACCGTAGTCTTTATAGGTGGCAGTCTCAAAATTCAGCGGGAAAATTGCAGGCTGAGCACCACCCGCTTCTTCAATCTCATCGTATACTTCTTCAAGCTTCTTGATGGTACGACCCACCAGAATAACGGTAGCGCCGTGAGCAGCATAAGATTTTGCCGCAGCCCTGCCGATACCATCACTGGCACCGGTCACCAGAATAATCCGGTCTTTTAACAAATCTTTCGGTGCCTGATAATCAAACTCACACAACATAAAATAATCCTCAATCTCACCCTATCGTGATATTCGGTATCAAACCTTCAGATTCGATATTTACTGTTATTCTTAAACACTTTCAACGTAACGGGTCGGATCAGCAACGCCAGCGTCCGCAAAGCCTTTAGCCCTGAGGCGACAGCTATCGCATACCCCACACGCCCGGCCATCATCATCCGCCTGATAACACGAAACCGTCAGACTGTAATCAACTCCGGCTTTAATCCCCATACTGATGATTTCTGCCTTAGTCAGGCGCATCAGAGGCGTCTCAATACAGAGTTTATGACCTTCGACACCAGCCTTTGTAGCCAGGTTCGCCATATTTTCATAGGCTGCAATAAACTCGGGGCGACAGTCGGGGTAGCCGGAATAATCAACAGCATTCACCCCGATAAAGATATGGTTCGCTTCCAGCACCTCAGCCCAGGCTAGCGCAATCGATAAAAAGACGGTATTGCGGGCAGGCACATAAGTTACCGGGATTCCCTCTTCTTCCACTTCAGGCACTGCAATATCATGATCCGTCAGAGCAGAGCCGCCAAAGTCATTCAGGCCGAGGGAGATCACTTTATGGGTTTTCGCACCATGCGTAAGCGCAACTCGCTCTGCCGCTTTAAGCTCTGAAATCTGCCGCTGACCATAATCAAAACTCAGGGCATAGCATTCATAGCCTTCCGCTACAGCGGTTGCCAGAACTGTCGCTGAATCTAAACCACCGGAGACTAAAACAACTGCTTTTTTTACTGACATGGTTTGCCTGACGTTAATTAAATTCTATATAAAAATAAACGGCGCATTGTATCCCAAAGCGCCGTTTATCGGTACAAACATGAGTATAAAACTCAGCAGTTTAGATCACTTCTTCTGAGCATCCAGAAACTGATCCGCCAGTTTAGATGCAGTACTTTTCGGGAACTGCGCCTTCACTTCATTCATCTGAGCTTTTGCCTTATCCATCTGCCCATATCGGGCATAAACCAAACCCAGTTTATAACTGGCATCCGGAACTTTGCGGCTTTTAGGATAAGTTTCAACAACGGTTAAAAAGACCCGCTCTGCTTCCTGAGTCAGGTTTTTGACCATATAAAGCTCACCCAACCAATAGTATGCGTTGGGTAGCAGTGTTGAATCCGGATAGTTTTTAATAAAGCCCTGATAAGCAGTTATCGCCTCGTCAAACTTCTGTTGTTTAACCAGCGAATACGCGTTCTGATAGGCTTCTTTTGCCGTACCACTAACAACCGGTAAAGCTGTAGTGGTATTAGAAGGGGCAGATTGAGTTGCTTTATTTTCTCTTATATCCGCTAACTGCTTCGATATGTCAGTCAGACGACGATCAGCATCGAGATAACGATCCCGACCATCTTTCTGTAGTTGAGAGATTGTTTTTTCCTGACGCTCAACGACATTTCTCAGCATCTGCATCTCTTGCTGCAGTTGCTGAATCTGCATCAACAGCTGTGCATTAGCTGCACTTTGAGAAGAAGATGTAGTGGAAGGAGATTGCGTTTTTGCAGGCTCTGCACCAAGGACCGGGGCATTTTCATCAGTAAATAATGTTGCCGCCTGAAGAGAAAAGGATGCTGCCAGAAGCGGCAGCACCTTTAAAGCATTACGGAATGGGATAGACATCCTGCCTCCGTCTTAGCTTAGTATTTAATTTCTACGCGACGGTTTTTAGACCATGCAGCATTGTTGTGACCGATAACTGCAGGCTTTTCTTCACCGTAGCTGATCACTTCAATACGGTCAGCGCTTACACCCTGAACCATGAAGTAGTTCTTAACAGCATTACCACGACGCTCGCCCAGTGCATTGTTGTACTCACGGGTACCACGCTCATCTGCGTGACCTTCCAGAACTACATTCTGCATAGGGTTAGCGTTCAGATATGCAACGTGCAGATCCAGAACTTCACGGGAATCATCACGAATTACAGAAGTATCAAAGTCGAAGTAAACAGTTTCAACTTCAGGTAGTGCTGCAATTGCAGAGCTAGCCTGGTCTTGCAGGTTCTGAGCATCTTGCTGAAGTTGTGAGCCATCAACCGCTGAATCCAGACCTGAACCATCGCTTGTTACTACTGGCTGAACCTGACCTTCAGCAGAAGCTGCTGCGGCATCAGCGTCATCTTGAGGAACAGTATCACTACCACAACCAACCAGCACTGCCAGAGTTGCACCAAAGAACAAAGTCTTGCTGTATTTTTTAAATTCCATATCAGGCTCCTGAAGCGATCGGGACTTACTTTATAGTTAAAATCAAAAAATTAATTCGTTAAAAAAGGCGACCAAGCGGGCTCACGTACATCTGCTCGCTGGGAGGGAAGTCGGTAACGAATCTGTCCATTTACAGATACTGCTCCTAAATATCCCCTTGATCCTTCTTGTGTCGCATAAATTAACATACTTCCATTAGGAGAAACACTGGGAGACTCATCTAATGGCGTCTGAGTGAGTATTCTCAGACGATTATTTGCCAGCTCCTGTGCAGCAATATGAAAGATTCCGTCTTTCTGATGCACAAAGTAGATCTCAGTACCATCCGGTGAATATCGCGCCCGGGCATTATAGTTTCCTTCAAATGTCAGACGCTCTGTTTCACCAGATAGTAAATCAAGCTGGTAAATTTGGGGGCCGCCACTTCTCGATGAAGTAAACATCAGCTTACTACCATCAGGAGACCACTCCGGTTCGGTATCGATAGCGTAGTGGCGGGTAATTCGTTTCATTTTATAACTGGTCAGATCGATCCGGTAAAGTTCAGGGTTACCATCTTTCGACAGCACCACTGCCAGCTGTCGGCCGTCAGGGGACCATGCCGGAGCACCGTTAAGACCTTTAAAAGCGGTTAACTGACGACGTTTTCCGCTGTACACATTCTGAATAAAGATACCCGGGCGGCCGGTTTCAAAAGAAACATAGGCAAGATGCTGAGCATCAGGTGACCAGGATGGTGACAGAATCGGTTTATAGGTGGTCAGAATCGACTTTTCACGACGGCCATCCGCGTCAGAGACTTTCAGCTCATACTTATTCTGACCCGCTTCATCCTTACGCACCGTGACGTATGCCAGTCGGGTTGAAAACGCACCTTCGATACCGGTCAGGTGCTCGAAAACCTTATCACTGATGTAATGAGCACGGGAACGAAGTTCGCTCGGCTTTCCGGATATCACTTCACCCAGCACACGGGTCTGGCGAACCACATCGTACAACTCAAACTGAATACTCAGAACCCCGGGTGAAACCGATGGCTTGACCTGACCAATCAACAGATAATCCTGCTTCAGCAAAGACCAGTCTCTGAAATAGATCTCACTCTTTTGACTGGGCAGACTGAGCATATCAGAGCGGGACAACGGCTTAATAAGGCCGCTTCGCTCCAAATCGTCAGATACGATCTGAGCAACATCTTCAGCCAAAGGGCTCTGCCCCAGCCAGGCAAAAGGAACAACGGCAACCGGAGTTGCCCGGTCATTACCCTGGGTAATCTCAATGGTCAGATCTGCAACTGCCTGCTGGGTGACACATAGCAAAGTAAAAGCAGCTGCCTTAAGCCATTTTTTCAAACGCATTACTGAATATCCTCAGGTTTAAACACCAGATTAAACGACCTGAAAGCATCTCTTTGATGCGGTTTAAGATCCTGTAACTCTCTGAATGGTCCCGCACGGTATACCGCTTGCTCTGCCGAACGATCAAACGCATTGTCACCACTCGGCTCATCCACCGTAACGGACTTCACTTCGCCGGTAGGTAACAGTTCAATTTTAAGAATTGCCTGCATCCCTTTACGTGCGGTTGGCGGACGCGACCAGTTTTGTTCCACATAACTCTTAATCAGCATCTGCATCGATGCCAGCTTTTCACGATCTTCCAACTCGGAGAGAAAAGCCTCTTCCTGATCCAGCGCGGACTGCAGTGATTGTTTCTCGGTCTCAATAGCCTGCTGACGCTTACGCTCTGCTTCCGCAGCGGCCAGAGCTTCCTTTTGAGCCTTGGCAGCAGCTAACTGAGCTTCACGCTTGCGTAATTCTTCCTGCTTGCGGGCTTCTTCAGCTTTTTTGGCCTGCTCAGCCTTCAGCTGCTGCTGGCGTTTCAGTTCAGCCTGTTTCTTGGCTTCTTCAGCGGCCTTGCGGGCAGCTTCACGTTTTGCTGCCGCTTCCTGACGTTTACGCTCCGCCTCTTTTTCCCGCGCGGCTTCTTCTTTCTGACGGATCAAAGCCTGTTTACGGGCTTCAGCCTGACGCTTTGCCTCCAGCTGTTTTTGGCGTTCACGTTCAGCCTGAGCTCTGGCTTTAGCCGCTGCTTCTGTTTGTTGTTTCTGTCGAAGCGCCTCAATCGGATCCTGCTGAACAGCAACCGCTGAGATCACATCATCAGGACTGATCTTGGGCATGCGCTGCTCAGAAATCACACTCGCCTGCTGCCAGCCAAACCAGAGCAGCCAAAAGCCCAGCAGATGGCTGCCAATTGCGATCAAAGATGGAAACAGCAGGCCACTGCCCTGTATCGGGGTATCTGATCTCATTGCTCTGGAGGCTGTGACAATAAACCAATATTCCGTGCACCGGCTTGCTGCAAAACGCTCATCAGCTGAACCACAGCACCGTATTCCACATTCTTATCGCCCCGAACCAACACCTGAACACCCGGGTTTTGCCGGGTAATTTTCCCGACTTTCAGCGACAGATCTGCAGGCTCAATGGCCTGCTCTTTATCCGGCCCAAGCTCCAGGAAATACTCTCCGGACTTTTTCACCGCAACAATCAGGGGCAGATCATCTTCACTGACATCAAGAGGAGCCGAAACAGCCTCAGGCAATTCAACTTTTACGCCCTGAGTCAGAATCGGCGCAGTCACCATAAAGATCACCAGCAGAACCAACATCACATCGATGTAGGGCACCACATTAATTTCAGCAACCAGTTTTTTAGGCTTACGGTAGCGGTATCCTGACATAATCAGCCTGCATTCTGACTGTGAACATTACGGTGAAGAATGCTGGAAAATTCATCAGCGAAGGTCTCGTAGCGCACCATCAGCAACTCAGTTTTGGTTGCATAGCGGTTATAGGCGATAACCGCTGGGATCGCTGCAAAGAGCCCCATAGCCGTTGCAATCAGCGCCTCAGAAATAGAGGGTGCAACAACAGCCAGAGTCGCTTGCTGTACATGGGCCAGATCACGGAAGGAGTTCATGATCCCCCATACCGTACCGAACAGACCGATATAAGGACTTGTAGAACCGACGGTAGCGAGAAAAGGTAAGTTCTCACTCAGGCGCTCTTCTTCACGGGCCAGGGCAACACGCATAGCACGCTGAACCCCTTCCAGAAGCGCTTCAGAATCAACAGTACTTTTCTGGCTTAGACGGGAAAACTCTTTAAAGCCTGCGCGGAAAATATTTTCAGCGCCGGATCCGTTGGTTTCACTGCTCACTTCACGATAAAGCTGAGACAGATCCATCCCGGACCAGAAGCGATCTTCAAATTCTTCCATGCTTTTTTTCGCATGACCGATGACCGCTGCGCGCTGCAGAATGAACATCCAGGAAAGAACGGAAGCCAAAACCAAACTGGCCATTACCAATTGAACAACAATGCTGGCTTCTACAATCAGCCCAAGCAAAGATAGCTTATCGTCCACACGCGCCCCTTTTGATATAAACTAAAAACTTAATAATATACGGCCAAGATACTGTTATAAATGAAAAAAAGCTTCTTTTTCAATCCTGTCAGACAAGTGTGACAGAAAAAGTTCCTCTCTGAAAAGCTGTCATTTCCAATCAGCATTTATAATTCCCAGTCAATTACTCGGTTTTCTCTGCAACCAGGGAAATAAAACGGGCTGAAACAGCCTCAGGCAGGGCTTTTGGCCGATAACTGTCACCCTGAACACATGCCACTTTAACCGTTGCCGTGTTAAGCACAATATCTTTTCCATCGGAATTTTTGACAATTTTTTGCTCAAAAACCAGATAGCTACGGGCCATCCGGGCAATTCTTACAAAAACCGTCAGCTCATCGTCCAGCACGGCCGGGCGCTTGTAATCCGCCTGAACACTGGAAACCACAAAAAGCAGGTTCTCATCGTTTTTCAGTGCTTCCTGCTCAAAGCCAATATGACGCAGAGCTTCCGTCCGAGCTCGCTCATAAAACTTCAGGTAGTTTGCGTAATAGACCACACCACCGGTATCCGTATCTTCGTAATAAACACGAACCGGCCAGCTAAAAGGGTAATGATCGTTATGGGATACTTCAGACATAAAAAGCCTTCTCAGTGGATTCAGGTTCAGCTTTCAGGTTGAGTAATACCGAAATGCAGGTAAGCCTGAGGCGTCACCATGCGACCTCTTGGCGTGCGCATCATAAATCCCTGCTGGATCAGAAAGGGTTCAAGAACGTCTTCAATGGTATCGCGCTCCTCTCCGATTGCGGCAGACAGGTTATCAACCCCAACAGGACCACCACCGAACTTTTCGATCATGGTCAGCAGCAAACGTCGGTCCATGTGATCAAAACCATGGGTATCGACATTCAGCATATTGAGCGCCTTATCCGCAATATCCCCATTGATCACACCATCAGCTTTAACCTGAGCGTAATCACGCACCCGCCGCAGCAACCGGTTGGCGATACGTGGTGTTCCCCGGGATCGCTTAGCGACTTCAAGAGCGCCATGGGATTCAATTTCCATCTGCATCAGTTCCGCTGAACGGGTCACAATGGAACTGAGATCTTCAACACTATAAAACTCGAGGCGCTGCACAATACCAAAACGATCCCGTAACGGAGAGGTCAGCAGACCAGCCCGGGTCGTAGCCCCCACCAGCGTAAAGGCTGGCAGATCTATCTTGATGGAGCGGGCAGCCGGGCCTTCACCGATCATAATATCCAGCTGATAATCCTCCATCGCCGGATACAACACCTCTTCTACCGCAGGACTCAGACGATGGATCTCATCAATAAAGAGCACATCGCCTTCTTCAAGATTGGTCAGCAGAGCGGCGATATCACCCGCTTTTTCCAACACAGGGCCGGATGTGCTTTTGATATCCACGCCCATCTCACTGGCGATAATATTGGCCAATGTCGTTTTACCCAAACCCGGCGGACCAAAAACCAGCGTATGATCCAGTGCATCCTCACGGTTTCGGGCCGCAGAGATAAAGATCTCCATCTGCTCCCTCACCTGAGGCTGCCCCACATAATCCTTGAGATACTGAGGACGCATCGCCCGATCCTGATGTTCCTCGGGTTCACGGTTTATGGCAGAAACTAACCGGTCTGCTTCAATCATCAGCTTGGCCTATCGATTCATCGGTGAAGGTTAAAAACACTGTATATTAAATCATACCTTTTAAGGCCGCACGGATCAGCTCTTCTGTGCTCATCCCACTACTGTAAACAGCATTCACCGCCTTACTGGCCTGTGCAGGCTTATAGCCCAGCGCAATAAGCGCCTGCTCTGCCTCTTCACGACCATCCGTCACCCCTATTGAAGCAGCGGTTTCGCCGGACTCAGGAGCCGTTAACTCAAACACCTCAGGATCTGTCGCCCAATCTTTAAGGCGATCTTTCATTTCTACCAGCAGACGCTCAGCGGTTTTCTTACCCACACCCGGCAGCTTAACCAACGCATTGGTATCGCCATCGTTAACACAACGAACAAACTGAGACGCTTCAATACCGGATAAAATTGTCAGGGCCAACTTAGGGCCAACACCGTTCACTTTGATCAGGTCACGAAACAGGCGGCGCTCATTACGATCACCAAAGCCATACAGCAACTGGGCGTCTTCCCGCACCACGAAGTGCGTAAACAGCTCCACCGGCTCACCCAGGGCGGGCAGCTGATAAAAGGTACTCATGGGCGCTTCAACTTCGTAACCCACGCCATTTACATCTATCAGCAGCTGAGGTGGCATTTTTTCCGCCAATACGCCTTTTAGTCGTCCAATCATCGTGTTTAATCCTGTTTTTATTGATTCGCCGATTATTCCGATGCCTGAGACTTCTTCATCTCACGCTGTTGCCGCTTTTCTTCTGCTGTTTTGTAGGAGAGCAGAAACACCGGTAACTGTAAGTTCCAGTAGATCGCCGCCAATCTCAGCCCGATCACAAATGACATGGTCACGATAGCGCTCAGAGCCTCTGTTCCTTCCGATAAAAACCAGCGCAGATTCACAAAGACCACCGCACCCGCCATCGCCGCCGTAGCGTAGATCTCTTTCTGGAAAATCATCGGAATTTCGCCGGTCAGTACATCACGCACCACACCACCGAATACGCCGGTCATCACGCCCATCATCACAGCAATAACCGGTGGATGTCCCAGATTCAGCGCCACCTGCGCACCAATCACCGTAAACACACCAAGCCCGATTGCATCGGAAACCTGCAGGGTTCTGTAGGGAAAAGGATGAAAACGTGCGGCAATAAAGGTCATCACAGTGGTCGCAACAATGACCCAGATATAGAGAGTTTCAATCACCCAGAACACAGGTGTACGACCAAGTACCAGATCCCGGATCGTACCTCCGCCGATGGCTGTGACCATACCGACCACGATAACACCGAACAGATCAAGGCGCTTTTCACTGGCCGCCAGCACACCGGTAATGGCGAAAACAATGGTGCCAAAAATATCGAGATAATAGATAAAAGGGATATTAAACAGCGTCATGCTGCATTACTCCGGGCGGAATTGACGCCAGCTACTGCTACGACGACCACCGCGTTTTCCGGCACCGGCAACCAAACCGAGGTTTGAATTGGCGTGACAGATCGCGATAGCCAGAGCATCTGCGGCATCGGATTGAGGAAGATCGGAAAGTTTCAGAATGGCAGCGACCATATGCTGCACCTGCTCTTTGGTGGCGGCACCGGTTCCCGCTACAGCCTGCTTGACCAGACGGGCCGCATACTCACTGACCGGCAGACCCACATTAGCCGCAGCAACAATAGCCACCCCGCGCGCCTGGCCCAGCTTAAGGGCAGAGTCAGCATTTTTCGCCATAAACACCTGCTCAATGGCGAACTGAGTTGGCTGATATTGAGCGATAACCTCAGAAACTCCGGCATAAACCTGCTGTAGCTTATCCGCCAGAGTATCGCCGGTGATTTTGATAAAACCACTAGCGATATAATTCATTCGGTGCCCTTCCATGCGGATAACACCATAACCGGTCTTACGGCTACCGGGATCAATACCCAGGATGACGGCCATAACTGTCCTTAAAGTAATCCCGCCTGAAAGCACTCAGGCGGGAAACGCCACCCAAAAAGGTGGCCGGAAAACATCAGCCCAGCTGTTCCATAACATCAGCCGGGATATCCGCATTGCTGTACACGTTCTGAACATCGTCCAGATCTTCCAGATGCTCGATCAGCGCCAGAATTTTTTCCGCACCCTCTTTGTCCATTGGGGCTGTGGTAGAAGGCACCATGGTCACTTCACCACCTGCGGCTTCAAGTCCGGCCTCAGCCAAGGCTTCTTTAACCGCGTTAAACTCTGTCCAGTCCGTTGTGACTTCAATAGAGCCATCATCATGGGTCACGATGTCTTCGGCTCCGGCTTCAAGGCCCACATCCATAAGCGCCTCTTCATCAGCACCCGGCTCGAAATAGATCTGACCTTTTTTCTCAAACAGATAGGCAACAGAACCGTCGGTTCCCAGATTGCCACCACGCTTTGAAAAAGCATGACGCACTTCCGCTACGGTACGGTTTTTGTTGTCGGACATGCATTCAACCAGAACCGCAACCCCACCCGGGCCATAGCCCTCATAGGTCATCTCTTCTACGTTATCGCTGTCCGCGTCTCCCGCACCCCGGGCAATCGCTCGGTCGATGGTGTCACGGGTCATATTCGCGCCCAGAGCTTTATCAACCGCGGCACGTAAACGCGGATTATCTTCCGGCAAAGGACCACCCTGACGAGCGGCTACGGTCAGCTCGCGAATCAGTTTGGTAAAAATTTTGCCGCGCTTTGCATCCTGCGCAGCTTTCCGGTGTTTAATGTTTGCCCATTTACTGTGGCCAGCCATTCCAAACTCCCGTTTGTATCTGAGTTATTCACACAACCTCTTTATTTAACCGCCTGTCATCTCAAGCAAGAGATTCAAGCTATCTGAAGCCGTTAAATAAAGACGCTAAAACTAAAATGGGCATCAGAGAGAATCTGATGCCCATCGAAACCATAAGCGCCGGACAAGCCAACGCTCAAGGCACAGCTATAAAAGCTGCTTATTCTTCCGTAGGCGCAATCTTCTGACGCAGACGGATATTCAGCTCTTTCAGCTGCTCAGCACTTACCTCACCCGGAGCTGCAGTCATAACACAACCTGCACTCTGAGTTTTAGGGAAGGCGATCACTTCACGGATCGACTGAGTACCTGTCATCAGCATCACCAGACGGTCCAGACCGAATGCCAGACCACCGTGTGGTGGCGCACCGAATTTCAGTGCGTCCAGCAGGAAGCCAAACTTCTCCTGCTGCTCTTCCTGGCTGATGCCCAGAACGTCAAACACCGCCTGCTGCATCTTCTGATCATGGATACGGATAGAACCTCCACCCAGCTCAGTGCCGTTCAGAACCATATCGTAAGCAACGGACAGGGCTTCACCCGGATTCGCTGCCAGCTCTTCAGCAGAACACGCCGGAGAGGTGAACGGGTGGTGCAGTGCAGACAGGGAACCATCGCTGTTCTCTTCGAACATCGGGAAGTCTACAACCCACAGCGGAGCCCACTCGCAGGTGTACAGATTCAGATCTTCACCCAGCTTGCAACGCAGTGCGCCGATCGCTTCGTTAACCACTTTAGCGGTGTCAGCACCGAAGAAGATGATATCGCCATCCTGTGCATCAACACGATCCAGCACATCATCAATAACATTTTCCATAAACTTAACGATCGGAGACTGCAGACCTTCCAGACCCGCTTTACGATCATTAACTTTGATCCATGCCAGACCACGGGCACCATAGATACCCACGAACTTGGTGTATTCGTCGATCTGCTTACGGGACAGTGATGCACCACCCGGAACACGCAGCGCTGCAACACGACCTTTAGGATCCGTAGCCGGGCCAGAGAAGACTTTAAAGTCAACCTGCGCCATCAGATCGCCCATATCCACCATTTCCAGTGGAATACGCAGATCCGGCTTGTCGCTACCAAAGCGATGCATCGCTTCAGCAAACGGCATACGTGGGAATTCACCCAGATCAACGTCCAGTACTTCCTGGAAGAGTTTCTGAGTCATGCCTTCGGCAAGCCCCATGATCTCTTCGTCAGTCACAAAAGATGCTTCGATATCGATCTGAGTAAACTCAGGCTGACGATCGGCACGCAGGTCTTCATCACGGAAGCACTTAGCGATCTGGTAGTAACGGTCCATACCAGACACCATCAGCAGCTGCTTGAACAGCTGAGGTGACTGAGGCAGCGCAAAGAAGCTGCCTGCGTGGGTACGGCTTGGTACCAGATAATCACGGGCACCTTCCGGCGTCGCACGGGTCAGGATCGGTGTTTCGATATCCAGGAAGCCTTTCTCATCCAGATAGTTGCGGATGGTGTGGGTCATCTTGGAACGGAAACGCAGTTTTTCCAGCATCTCAGGACGACGCAGGTCAACATAGCGGTACTTCAGACGAACGTCCTCACCCACTTTAACGTGCTCATCCAGAGGGAATGGAGGCGTTTCAGAAGCGTTCAGTACTTCAACGTCTTTACCCAGAACTTCAATCATGCCGGTCGGCATATTCGCGTTCGTAGTGCCTTCAGGACGCGCACGTACCAGACCTTCAATTTTCAGCACATACTCGCTACGGCTTTTATCAGCAGCCGCGAAAGCTTCTACTGTGTCAGGGTCAACCACCACCTGAGTCAGACCGTCACGATCACGCAGATCTAAGAAAATTACCCCACCGTGGTCACGACGACGGTGAACCCAGCCACACAGAGTGACTGTTTCGCCGATATGGGATTCATTCAGTTCGCCGCAATAATGGCTGCGCATAATTATGTCCTGTTTTCCTGTTGTACTCTTTTATAGCCACTCACCCTGAACAACACACAGGGTCAGCAACCATGATTCAATAGCGGCTGAACGCCGAATGCGCCCGCAACACATCAGTGAAGCCAGCGCGAATTTAATTCTTTCCGCCCCGCACAGATTTCAGACGGGCATATAAGGCGGAGTATTATATACCCGACCCCGCATCAACTCCACCGCCCGCAAAGGCAATTGCGGCATATGAGCAGGAAAAACCGCGTTAAAACAAAAATATAGCCCGATGACGACCCAATCCGGCACAGAACGTCTCACAGCCAAACACACAGAACAGCTCGCAGGCAAAACGACAGATTCAGACAGATCCGTAGCGCTCACCAATCAGCTGCCACAAACGATCAACCATCGGCTTTTCATCACTGACAGAGCGATAAAGACAGATCGCCAGCGGAATCACCCACTGCTCAGAACCACAGGGCACAATCGCGCCGGATTCAAGCTCCTGTTTAATGGTCACTTCCGGCAGCCAGGCAACGCCCTCTCCTGCCAGCACCATCTCTTTCAAACCCTGAGCCATGGCCGTCTCATAAACCTTTTTGAGACTCAGATCCCCCAGCTGAGACCGCAGCCGCTCACGCACCGCCTGCCCCAGCATCGCCTCAGAGGTATAGGCCAGATAGGGCACATCCTGATCCACACCCAACCGATAGATCGCCTGACCGTGGCGCGTGGCCTTACATACCGGCACCAGACGCGTCCAACCCAGCTGACAATGGGGGAACAAGGCTTCATCCAGCCGAATCCAGGACTGAGGATCATGAAACGCCAGCAGGAAGTCACACTCCCCTTTACGCAGCGCATTCAGCCCCACATCAACATTGGCCGCCTCGGTACGCACCATAAAGCCGCTTTCCTGCTGACGGATCCAGCGAACCAGCTCAGGCATCAGGGTAAACGTCAGGGCATGAGCCGCACAGAAATTGATTCGGGGAAGATATCCACCGGAAGGAGACAGCTGACGAACCGCTGCCTGCAGCTGAGCCAGCACCTTGCGCGCGGTCGGTAAAAACTGCTGCCCTGCCTCACTGAGGCGCACCGGCTGAACATCACGCTCAAACAGCTGCACACCCACGGATTGCTCAAGGGTCTTAATGCGTCGACTGAAGGCTGGCTGAGTTACATGCCGAAGGCGCGCGGCCTGAGAAAAACTCTGGGTCTTTGCTAACGCCAGAAAGTCTTCCAGCCACTTGGTTTCTATGTTGTGCATGCTCTACCGATAACGCCTCCGCTTAAGGCGCACTATTGGATTCAATTTCTCGTGATAATTCAACCGCTGAATAAGACTAATGACCTAAAAAAACGCTATTACCGGAAAAACTCCGCAGATGAACAAGCAACGCCTCTCCTAAGGGCAGAAAAACAAAACCCCTGATAAAGTTCTTTATCAGGGGTTTTGCTCAACCTAGGACAACACATCAGTCACGAAGCATGGCCACAGGTTTTAACCGCTTTCAACCAACACCCGAACAGGGCAGTGCTCGGGCATTGGTATTAACGCGATTCTTTTCAGCGCAGACTATTAACCTATGAATCCTTAATCATGAGATTCTTAACCGCACTCTATAACCGCGGGCTTTTAACCACGATAGTAGCGCTGCTCGACTAATGGCATTTTCGCCACGGTCATCGGCAGCTGCTTACCACGTACGCTGGCGAAAACCTGAGTTTCCAGCGCAGAGAATTCAGTCGCCACATAACCCATAGCAACAGGCTTCTCAGCTGTCGGGCCGAAAGTACCACTGGTTACAACACCAATCTTGTTGCCATCGGCATCAAACAGCTCAGCACCTTCACGGATCGGTGCACGACCTTCTGCAACCAGACCCACACGCTTACGGGTCCAGTCTTTGTTCGCGATCTGTCCCAGAATGATATCCGCACCCGGGAAACCACCGGCACGCTCACCATCCGCACGACGCACTTTAGAGATCGCCCAGATCAGGCTGGCTTCCAGCGGCGTGGTCGTTGTATCGATATCGTGACCGTACAGGCACAGACCTGCTTCCAGACGCAGAGAATCACGGGCTCCAAGGCCAATCGCTTCTACTTCAGGCTCATTCAGCAGCAGGCGGCAGATACGCTCAGCTTCTGCTGACGGGATAGAGATTTCAAAACCGTCTTCACCGGTGTAACCGGAGCGGGAAACCAGACACTCAACGCCATCAACTTTAACGGCACGGGCATCCATAAAGACCATATCCGCAGTATCCGGAGCAAAGCGCGCCATGACAGCCGCAGCCTCAGGCCCCTGCAGCGCAACCAGCGCAGCATCATCCATCACTTCCAGCTCAACATCGTCACCCAGATTTGCGCGCATGTGAGCGATATCCTGCTCTTTACAGGCCGCGTTCACGACGACGTAGATGTAATCACCGTGATTGGTCACCATCAGGTCATCCATCACACCGCCCTGCTCATTGGTGAACAGCGCATAACGCTGCTTGCCAGCGGGCAGATCGATAATATCGACAGGCACCAGAGCTTCCAGCGCCTTAGCGGCATTTGCGCCGTGCAGCTTCACCTGTCCCATGTGGGACACATCGAACAGACCAGCCTTCTCGCGGGTATGGATGTGCTCTTTTTTAACACCCAGCGGATACTGAACCGGCATCTCATAGCCCGCGAACGGTACCATGCGAGCGCCCAGCTCATTGTGAAGGTCAAATAAAGGAGTTTGTTTCAGAGCACCCTGCGCGTCTGCCATCGTAAACCTCATATAAGGACAAGAACCTCTGAATACGTTAGACCATTTCAGGAAAAATCAGAGGAAAGTTGCGAGCCGATCATGCTAATCGACTCAACCAGTGTTTCTTATTGGAAACAAAGCTAACGAAATAGGAAACCTGTTGCAAGAAAAGTTTGCCAAATCAGGCGGTCACCCAAAGCACAACCGCATCCTCTTCACTGGTAGACACCAGCGAATGCCCCATGGCGCAATCGTAATAGGCAGAATCCCCCTCCATCAGCTCAATCGGCTCATAAAATTCCGTGTAGAGCAGAACAGAACCGGACAGGACATAGAGCAGCTCTTCACCCTCATGACGCACCCACTCAGGGTACTCATCAATGGATCGCGCCCGTACCACTGTACGGTAGGGAATCATCTTCTTATTGGTCAGCTGGGTGCTGAGCAACTCATGCTCATAGGTTGGCGTGGGATGCGGTTTACCCTCGCCTTTGCGGGTGATATCCCGACGGCCGGTTGCAGCCACAGCTTCTTTCGGACGGGTAAACAGCTGGGGCATATCGATCCCCAGACCATTCGCCAGCTTGGTCACCACAGAGAAGGTTGGCGAGATCTGATCATTCTCAATCTTGGACAGCGTAGAGCGCGCCAGACCCGACAGCTTACTGGCCTCTTCAAGGGTCAGATTCTGACTCAGGCGAATCTCCCGCACACGCTTACCCAGCTCAAGAGGCTCCACATAAGACTCAGCATTGGCTTCGGCACGGGTGATCTGGATCTTTTCTTCACGCTGCTTTTCTTCGATCAGAAAATGAGGCTCTTCAGGCATCGTAATTCCCTATGTGAGATATGGCAGAAGCGCCTGCACAATGGGCGCATTCAAACCTTTAACTGGCTCGGCATGTTACACAAGCGCTTATCGCTTTTAAAGCAAGCATAGGACATTTCCCTGCAACAGAAACCCTTGTTTCCGATTGGAAATTTTTTATTGCACTGAGTAAAGCCAATTTGATAATCTGACGCCGCCAAAGCGGGCAACTATGTTCTGCACGCACGTACAGTTTTCGGAAACGGCTCTTTTATCGGAGTTAAACACCATCTGTATGCTCCACAAGAGTGAAATCCGGGCTTCTGTTGCGCACTGACTTTCTACTATCGGGTCAGCGGCAGACAACAGCGAGTCATAAGCGTGCAGGACATAGTTCTTTTGAACGGCTCGCCATTCAAAGAGACCCGTTAAAACCTTTGCCGCCAGAATTGAGGCGATCAGATTAAGGGTTTTCTGCTTAAGGCTCCTAAACTCAATAACAACAAAAAACGCTGTCACCGCCGGAATAACCTATTTCCTTTCAGGCGAGCCGACAGATAGAAGGAGAACGCTATGTCACTGAGTATTTTTGATCTGTTTAAAATTGGCATAGGCCCTTCAAGCTCACATACCGTCGGCCCCATGATCGCGGCAAACCGCTTTATCGATCAGCTTAAAAGCCAGGCGGAAGATAACAACAGCCTGGATAAGATCAGCCGGGTTAAAACAGAGCTTTTTGGCTCTCTGGCCCTGACCGGCAAAGGTCATGCGACCGACACTGCGGTGTTACTGGGTTTACTGGGAGAGCAACCGGACACGGTTGAAACCACAGGTGTCGATCAGATGATCAGCACCATTCGCCATAACCATCAGCTTTTACTGGGTGGCGGACACAATATCGAATTTAACGAAGCGCAGGATCTGGTGTTCCATTTTCAGGATTCACTCCCGGAACATCCGAACGGTATGCGCTTCAGTGCTTTTGATCAGGCAGGCATGGTTTGCTGTCAGGGCGTCTACTACTCCGTAGGCGGTGGCTTTGTTCTCAGCGAAGACGAGATCCGGGCTAAGCCGGAACTGAGCGCCGCATCACAGCTGCCTAAAGAGATGCAGCAGGAGAGCGCTGAACCACGCCCCTACCCGTTCAAAAGCGGTAAAGAGTTACTGGCCAGAGGCAACGCCTCCGGCAAAACCATCGCTCAGATGATGCTGGATAACGAGATCGCCCTGCAGGCACCGGCTGCAGCCGATGAAAGCCAATGCGAAGCCGCGATCCGACAGCAGCTGATAAACATCTGGCAGGTGATGGATGATTGCGTCCGTAAGGGCTGCAAAGAGACCGGCGAGTTACCCGGTGGACTGAATATTAAGCGTCGCGCACCGGAACTGTATAAAGAGCTGACGGAAAAACCGGAAAACGCTCTGAAAGATCAACTGACGGTGATGGACTGGGTCAACCTGTTCGCCATGGCCGTGAATGAAGAAAACGCCGCTGGCGGCCGTGTGGTGACCGCCCCGACCAATGGTGCGGCGGGCGTCATTCCGGCCGTGTTAAGTTATTACGTACGCTTTCTGCCCAATGCCAATGAAGCAGGCATTATTGAATTTTTAGCCACCGCCAGCGCCATCGGCATGCTCTATAAAGAGAACGCCTCTATTTCAGCGGCAGAGGTGGGTTGTCAGGGCGAGATCGGCGTCGCCTGCTCTATGGCTGCCGGCGCATTATGCGCGGTCATGGGCGGCACGAACGAACAGATCGAAAATGCCGCCGAGATCGGCATGGAACACAATTTAGGTTTAACCTGCGATCCGATCGGTGGACTGGTTCAGGTGCCCTGCATCGAACGCAACACCATGGGTGCGGTCAAGGCGATCAACGCCGCCCGTTTGGCGATCCGCGGAGATGGTCATCATCAGGTCTCTCTGGACAGCGTAATAGAAACTATGCGCCAGACAGGTCTGGATATGCAGGACAAGTATAAAGAAACCTCAAGAGGTGGCCTTGCAGTTAATGTGGTCAACTGCTAACCCTTCTTTAGGCGTAAAAAACCTGAAATAGAACAAAATAAGCGGGAAATATCGCTCTTGGGCTTTGTTTCCCGTACGCATTTAAAGATAATCACGGCCAGCACCGGATAACAGTTCCGGTTGCTGCCATTTAGTCATTTCATTAGATCTAATCAGATAAAGATTGAGGAAGCGAACATGAGCAATATTCCGGGCAACCTGAAGTACACCGCATCCCACGAGTGGGTTCTGGACAACGGTGACGGTACTGTAACGGTTGGTATTACCGATCACGCACAGGACCAGCTGGGCGATGTGGTATTCGTTGAGCTGCCTGAAGTTGGCCGTGAAGTGGATGCTGGTGAAGAGTTTTCTCTGGTTGAATCTGTAAAAGCAGCGTCTGACATCTACGCACCTGTAAGCGGTGAAATCGTAGAAGTTAACGAAGAGCTGGAAGGCGCACCGGAAACAATCAACGAGCACGCGTTCGAAGATGGCTGGATCGCTAAAATCAAACTGGCTGACGCTTCTGACCTGGAAGGTCTGCTGGACGCGGAAGCTTACGAAGCGCGCGTAGCAGAAGACGCTTAATCCCGATGTTTGATCAATAAAACCGGCCTTTGCCGGTTTTATTGGCTCTGAACACCTCTGGTCTCCCCGACCGGATCCCCTTTTGATCGCCTCCCACCTGAGCCGATTAACTATTTTGACTATAGGTTGATAAAAATGGCAGTTGATACGCGCACATTGAGCGAACTTCAACAACATAATGAGTTCACTCATCGTCACGTAGGTCCTGACGCAGCTGAGCAAAACGCTATGCTGTCTGCGCTGGGTTCCTCCTCCCTGGATAACCTGATCACGGATACCGTACCGGGCACTATCCTGCAGAAAGACGCGCTGACAATGGACGCCGGCATCAGTGAAGTGGCTGCTCTGGCAGAGCTGAAAGCACTGGCCGACCAGAACACCGTCAACAAGTCTTACATCGGTATGGGTTACCACGGTACCCACGTACCGAATGTTATTCTGCGCAACGTGCTGCAGAATCCGGGCTGGTACACTGCTTACACCCCTTATCAACCTGAAATCTCTCAGGGTCGTCTGGAATCACTGCTGAACTACCAGCAGATGGTGATGGATCTGACCGGCATGGATCTGGCGAACGCATCCCTGCTGGACGAAGCAACTGCAGCTGCAGAAGCGATGACCCTGTGCAAGCGTTCTAACCGCAAGAAGAGCGATCAGTTCTTTGTCGCTTCCGATGTACACCCGCAGACTCTGGATGTGATCAACACCCGCGCGGAATACTTCGGCTTTGACGTGGTAGTGGATGATGCCGATAAATTGGGCAACTACGACGTATTTGGCGCTCTGATCCAGTATCCGGGCACCTACGGTGACATCACAGATATCAAAGCAGTGATCGATGCCGCTAAAGCACAGAAAGCGATGGTTGCAGTCGCTGCTGACCTGCTGTCTCTGGTGGTTCTGAAATCCCCTGGCGAGCTGGGTGCTGATGTTGTTCTGGGTTCTACCCAGCGCTTCGGTGTCCCTATGGGCTTTGGTGGTCCTCACGCTGCATATTTTGCAGCCAGTGAGAAACTGAAGCGCTCCGTTCCGGGCCGTATCATCGGTGTATCTGTCGACGTTAAGGGCAATCAGGCCCTCCGTATGGCGATGCAGACCCGTGAGCAGCACATCCGTCGTGAGAAAGCGACCTCTAACATCTGTACTGCACAGGCACTGCTGGCCAACATGGCGGCGTTCTACGCGGTATATCATGGCCCTGAAGGCCTGAAGCGCATTGCTGAGCGCACACACCGTCTGACGGCAATTCTGGCGAACGGCCTGAATGCAAAAGGCGTTGAAACCAACAGCACTTACTTTGACACCCTGACGTTCGACGCAGACGCTGCGGTTTACCAGCGCGCGCTGGATAACGGCTGCAACTTCCGCAATGTAGAAGGCGGCAAGCTGGGTGTAAGTCTGGACGAAACCACCACTCCTGCTGATGTGGCACAGCTGTTCGACATCATTCTGGGTGAAGGTCACGGTCTGGATGTGGCTGAGCTGGATGCAGCGATCGTGAACGGTGCCGCTACCGGTATCACCGCTGAGATGCGTCGTGACGATGCAATCCTGTCTCACCCGGTATTCAACACGCACCACTCAGAAACTGAGATGCTGCGTTACATGAAGTCTCTGGAAAACAAAGACTACTCTCTGGTTCATGGCATGATCCCACTGGGTTCCTGCACCATGAAACTGAACGCCACCGCCGAGATGATTCCGGTAACCTGGCCAGAGTTTGCTGACATTCACCCGTTTGCACCAAAAGATCAGGTGCCGGGTTACTACGAGATGATCCGTCAGCTGGAAGCTCAGCTGGAAGAGATCACAGGCTACGACAAGATCTCCATGCAGCCGAACTCCGGTGCATCCGGTGAATACGCAGGTCTGCTGGCGATCCGTAAGTATCAGGAATCCATTGGCGAAGGCCATCGTGATATCTGTCTGATCCCTTCTTCTGCGCACGGTACTAACCCTGCAACAGCAGCGATGATGGGCATGAAGATCATCGTAACCAAGTGCGATGAGAACGGTAACGTCGACATTGCTGATCTGCGCGCTAAAGCGGAAGAACATGCTGATCGTCTGTCTGCGCTCATGGTGACCTACCCGTCTACTCACGGTGTTTACGAAGAAGATATCGTCGAGATCTGCGACCTGATCCATAAGTTCGGCGGTCAGGTTTACATGGACGGTGCCAACATGAACGCACAGGTTGGTATCGCCAAGCCGGGTCATATCGGTTCTGACGTATCTCACCTGAACCTGCACAAAACCTTCGCTATTCCTCACGGTGGCGGTGGTCCGGGCATGGGTCCTATCGGTGTTAAAGCGCACCTGGCGCCTTTCCTGTCTAACCACATTGTCAGCAGTGTTGAAGGCATCGAAGGTGAAGGTATTGGTGCGGTTTCTGCGGCTCCTTACGGCTCTGCAGCGATTCTGCCGATCACCTGGATGTACAACCGTATGCTGGGTAAAGACGGCCTGAAACGCTCTACTGAAGTTGCGATTCTGAACGCGAACTACGTAGCCGAGAAGCTGTCCGGTCACTATCCGGTACTGTTCCGTGGCCGCAACAACAAAGTCGCGCACGAGTGCATCGTTGATATCCGTCCTCTGAAAGCAGAGTCCGGTATCTCTGAAGAAGATATCGCCAAACGTCTGATGGACTACGGTTTCCACGCGCCGACCATGTCTTTCCCGGTAGCGGGTACGCTGATGATCGAGCCGACTGAATCCGAGTCTCAGGTTGAGCTGGATCGCTTTATCGAAGCGATGGTTAAGATCAAAGAGGAAGTGGCTAAGGTTCAGAGCGGCGAATGGCCACTGGAGAACAACCCACTGGTGAACGCTCCTCACTCTCAGGTTGACCTGATTGAAGAGTGGGATCGTCCTTACAGCCGTGAAGAAGCGGTATTCCCAAGTGCGCACACCCGCGCCAGCAAGTTCTGGCCGGCTGTGAACCGTGTAGATAACGTTTACGGCGACCGTAACTTCATCTGCTCCTGCCCGGGAATTGAAGCTTACGAAGACTAATCGTCTGAGTGGGTTTTAAGCCTGATTTAGCCTAGTGCTAAAAACAAAAGCGAGCCAAATGGCTCGCTTTTTTTGTGCCTGATAGTTACGCCTGCTCTTAATTTTTACTTGTTCGGCACAGCTTATGAACTAAAATGACCAGTCTAAAGACTGATTAAAAGGGCTTTTAAATGACCTCAAGAATCTTATCTGATGTCGCTGCCAGTATCACAGAGCTGAAAGCCAATCCGATGAAAGTTGCCAGCAGTGCCCACGGCGAACCCGTGGCGGTGCTTAACCGCAACGAACCGGCCTTTTACTGCGTACCCGCAGCGGCCTACGAAAAGCTGATGGATCGGCTTGATGACTTAGAATTGCTGGCTCTCGCCAAGCAGCGCGAAACGGAAGAAAGCGTCAGGGTAAATTTGGATGACCTATAAGCTCGAATTCAAAAAGAGCGCTCTCAAGGAATGGAAGAAGCTGGGAGCTACGCTGCAGCAGTTTAAGAAGAAACTGGCGGAGCGACTCAAAAACCCGCATGTACCGGCATCCAGACTATCCGGCGGAGATAATCTTTATAAGATTAAACTCCGCCAGTCTGGGTATCGGTTAGTCTACAAGGTTGAGGATGACGTAGTGGTCGTCACAGTGCTTGCCGTTGGAAAGCGAGAAAGAGGTGAGGTTTATAAAAACACACTTAAATAGCACCTCGTATCGCTAACTCCGCTATTTCTTTTCTAATTTTCCGCTTGGAGTCTTCACTTTTCGCTTTCGTTAGCATTTCCGACAGCAGAAAAATCCTGTCATCATCTTGAACATCTTCGCCATAGTCAGCGAACTCGTAAAAACGATTAAGACGACAAACCTCTATTGTTTTTTCTCCCTTCTTCCCTTTAGGCACGTAATACAAACCCGGCTTTATCACCAATATATTTTCATTATAATCATCAATATGGGGATGGACTATGTAAAACTGAGAGCTCTTACTGGGATATTTATGTTTAGCAGTGCTACTTGAGACCTTCTTATCTGACTTAGCAATATTGCAATCTATACAAGCCATACACAAATTTTTTGGCTCAAACATAAATCTATCATTAGCCGAACGGGGGATTATATGTTCAATATCCCAGTAACGGCCATTATTAGATTTAATCTTCTGACGACAGTATGGGCAGGTATTATTTTGAGCTTTTAGATAATGCGATTTAATCGATTTCTTTACCCCGGACAAGTCATCATCAGCCCAACTTTCAGAGTTAAATTGATCACTTTCCATCTTTTCTGATATCAACTTAGATTCTTCATCTTTGTATGAAATACTATCGATCATCTTCCAGAAACCTTTTTAACAGCAGACTCTAGAATTTCAATCAGCTCCCTAACTGAGTCTCCATTACTCATATCCTTAGATAATTTAATTAGCATTTCCAAATTTTCACGATCTGAGGCCTCAAGTTTTCCTTTTAAGCTTAACTTAGACAAAAGCCCAACCACCAATCGATTAAGGTATTCATTGTTATTACCTGCAACACCAAAAACCTCAGCCAACTGGTAGTCAGAGGACATACTTTTAAAGTCTTTAGATGGCTCCGGCTTACCTGAATCCATATTTAAAACATAACAATTATCAGCCGACAACTCAGATATTATTAGCGGGGAATGAGTAGCAACAATAAAGTGACATCGTTTGTAATCACTAAAAAAGTCAATAAGAGTCTTCATAAACTCCTTCTGCCACCGAGGATGCAAACTAATTTCAGGCTCATCGATACATACAACACAACCATCTGATATTGATCCTGCAATATTTAAAAGAGTCAATATCATGCACTTTTGGCCGGAACTGAGGTCTGATATTTTTATATCACCACCATTCGAATTTATAAAACAAAAATCAGAAACATTGATCAAGCCAACATCAAGAAGCAGTTTTATTTCATTCGCCATAGACTGCGCAAAATCTAGATCAACGGGCTTATCAAACAATCTGGCAGTTTCTTTAAAAGCCGAAAAAACACGCTTTAGGACATCTGGTCTCTCTTCTAGACTTCTATAGATCATTGAATGATAATCTAGGAGGTGATTAGCAAATTTATCTAGACTAGCATTCAAATAAAAATCACCAGATGGATCCATTCTGCAAAACGCCCAATAACTAACCTTAGGCTTAATACTTACTGACCCTCCAACTTTTAGCCCTAAAAGTGAAAAAAGTTTTTCATTATCAAATATTTTCTCACTTGTAAGCATAGCCCTACATAATAAATTCATGTAGTTAGACTGATTTAATGAATTCTTAGAAACCTTCAACCCTATATAAGTATAACGTTGATCATCATGATACCTGAATAATTCACTACCCTTATAATCAACAGGAAACTTATCAAAGGGAGTAGTCGTGACGGCAATAACATTTGCAGACGGCAATATGTTGCATATTTCTTTATCTACACCTGCGATTGATTTAGACTCTGACGATGGTGCATACAAGCTAGCCTCACGGCCTTCATAGTTAAATACTATATGCCGGCTATAATTCCTAGGAATTTTATCGGCAAAATGATCAACATTTCTTACACCATTAACAATTCTTTTAAGAATACGACTCTTACCGGTACCATTGCTACCAACTATAATCGTATAAGCATTCAATTCATCGCAGTAATCACTGCATACTAATTCGTACCTTTTTTTATCCAACAAAACTGATTTGATAATCATAAAATCCCTTTAGTTTAACTAGCTAATTTTGGCGGCAACCTGCTCACAAACCCCAACACCTGCTCCAGCCACCATTTAAGATCGGTATCTTCTGCAAAGCCCTGCGCTTCTACGATCAGCATACCTTTCATCGGTTTACCGGTGAAATCCATCTCGCGGGCGTTGGGCTTGCCCAACAGCTCTTCGTAGAGGTCAGGGCCGGTGCGCAGCATCAGTTCATCTTTGACGACACCACACAGCATATTGCCGTCATGTAGAAAACACAGCCCGCCGAACATCTTCTTCTCGGTGATATAGATATTGCCCGCCAGTTGCTCGCGGATGCGTTCTGCTAAACCTTCATCGTATGCCATGGCGTTATCCCTCAGTGAATCCAGCCCAGAAGCGCTGTAATGGTGATAAACGAACTCAGGGTAGTTACGACCAGAATCGCGGCACACTGCCCTCTGAAACCATAATTGCCGCCAATAATCGGATAGATACTGAACATCGGCATGGCACAAAGCAGCAAAATGGTGATGCGGGAAACATCATCCAGCCCGGGTACAAACATCAGGGCGATAAAGGCCAGCGTTGGTTGCAGGATCAGCTTGCCGGTGGTTACCAGCAAGGTATCTGCCCCCGCCTCCTGCACACTTTTACCCACCAGAGAACCACCAATCACAAAGAGGGCTGCAGCGCCCGCCGCCTGCGCCAGCATGGTAAGCATCTTGTCGAAAATAACCGGTATCGTCAGACCACTGACAGCAACGGTAACACCCGCCAGAATAGACAGAATCAATGGGCTTTTGATGACACGCACACCCACGGCACGCCAGTTAACACCGGACTGACCATCACCCGCTGCCCGTTCCATCAGGATCAGCCCCGCAGGTACGACTAACAGGTTCTCAACCATGACGGCCAAAGCAAAGACCGAAGGGATCTCACCAAAGACCTGAATCAGAATCGGCAGGCCGATAAACAAGCTGTTGGGTGTCGCAACGCCAACGGCAAGCACCGCACTGTGCAGTTTTTTGCGTCTCAATCCCCACCGCGCTAAGGCAAAACCCAGCAACAAACTCCCCAGAGTCGCGGAGGCATAAACACTGATAAAACGCGGATCAAACAGACTGGCAAAGTCCATCTTGGCGACATTGCTGAAGATCACCGCAGGCACGGCAAAATAGAGCACGAAGGATGCCATGCCCGGAATCGCTTCATGGGGCGTAAAGCCGGTTTTAACCGCGATAAAACCCAGCCCGATCAGCAGAAAGATCGGGGCGGTAATCATAAGAACGTCCAAGGAACCTCCTCGGTCAGTAGCACCAGATCAAATCCAACGACGGACTTTCCGGCAATAGGCCGGAAAGCTCTCAGGAAAGAGCGCATAAAGCGCGAGCTCTTCCGGTTTGATCTGGAAAACGGTCAGATAAACCACAAAGGCGGGAACTAAGATGAGGGCAAAGATCGACTGCAGGAAGAAAGCCCACGCCAACAGTAAAAACGCAAAACCCACATACATAGGATTTCGACTGATGCGATAAACACCGCTTTGCACCAGTGATGAGGCCTTTTGCGGGTCCAGTGGATTTGAGGTGGTTTTCGCCAAACGGAAACTCACCACACCTGAGAGCGCAAAAGCTGCCCCCAGCAGCAAACAGATACCGGTCAGCGCCATCGCGGCCTTAGGCGAGATGGGCAAAATAAGCAGCGTGCCCTTTACCGGATAAGTGACTGCCCACATCAGCAAACCAAACAGTAAGGTGACAATAACCGGTGGGATTTTAAGTTCCAGCCATTTCATTCCTGAATCCTTCTTCCTTCATTTTTATTCAGAGCCATAACCTTTGTTCGGGATCTGTATCAGATCCAGCGGCGTACCTGCCGGCAATAGGCCGGAAACTGATCCGGAAATTTCTCCCGCAGGATGCGTTCTTCCGGTTTGATCTGAAACAGGGTCACATAGGCGATAAACAGGGGCAGATCGATCAGTACCGCTGATGATGCCCAGTAACAGCTCCAGGCCAGCAGCAGAAACGTCAGCCCCAGATACATAGGGTTGCGGGTAAAGCGGTAAATCCCCGTTGTCACCAACACCGAGGAGTTTTTCGGCGCTAACGGGTTGATGGTGGTGTGGGCTTTCCGGAAGCTATAAAGCCCCGCCAGATCACAACTGATACCAACGACGCCGAACAGGATAGCCAGTACCAACCGCCACGAGTCATTCAAAGGTAAAGCGGGAAAAACCGGTGCCGCGTAATAGATAGCAGCGGCAAGAAGCAGTGCAACAACCGGTGGTGGGATTTTCAGTTCGAGGGCTTTCATGGTCTATTTCTCAGTAGTGGCGCATCATCAAACCGGATAAGCATGGTAGTAACCATCCTGAACCATTAGCTTCAGGTTTACACCGTACAGATCGCTGAGGTTTTCAGCCGTCAGTAAGGCCGCTTTATCACCATCCGCGATAATCTGTCCTTCCTTCATAAAGATGATACGTTCAATCTCCGGCACCACTTCCTGCACATGGTGGGTGGCGATCAGAAGATTCGTGCCCGACTGCACCAGCTCCCGCATGGTGGCGATCAGCTCGAAGGATGCCTGCAGATCCAGACTGTTGGTGGGTTCGTCAAAGATGACTGTAGAAGGGTTATGGATCAGTGCCCGCGCCAGCAGAAGCCGCCGCTGCTGCCCCGTGGAAAGCCGCTGGAACATGGTGTCATTCAGGTAAACCAGTCCTAACTGCCCGATCACCTCATCCACCCGTTGCTGCTGATGTTCCGTCAGTTGCAGATGATCATGCACACCAATCGCTCCCAAAAGGCCGGAAGCTACCACATCCCGCCCCTTGGTATAGGGCGTGTAAAACTCCTGCAGATCCTGAGAGACCACACCCAGCCATTCCCGCAGCTGCATCAGGTTGATACGATCCTGACCTTTAATGAGCAGGCTGCTTTCCGGCTTATCAACGTGGTAGATCTCACGGGTGAGCAGTTTTAACAGGGTGGATTTTCCGCAGCCGTTTGGCCCCAGAATCGCGACACTCTCCCCTTCATGCAGGGTGAGGTTGAAGTTTTCGAGAACCTTACGGTCCCCGCGAAATGCAGTGATATTGTTGAGCTCTGCCAGTGGCGTTGAGGGCATATCCGTACCGCCTCTTCGGTGACTTATTATTAGAATGTTTTAGATAACAGTCTGATATTTATACCGGATTTTTTTGCCTAAAGCTTTATATAGAGGCTAAAGCTTTACTGAACACGACTTCAGGGTTGCAGATTTTTTTCAGGCAACGCCCAAACTGCAAACTCATTACCGGAGGGTTCTTTGAAGTGAAAACGTCGGCCACCGGGGAAATCAAAGACAGGTTTAACGATCTCGCCACCTGCAGCAGTCACCGCATCAAGCGTGGCTGGCAGATCTACACTGTAAAACACCAGCAAGGCGGAGCCTGTGGTTGAATCAGCAGCCATATCTGCCTTATAGAAACCGCCGTCTAAGCCCTGACCGGAAAAAGCGGTGTACTCAGGTCCGTAATCGACAAACGCCCAGCCAAAGGCCTTTTGAAAGAACACCTTGGTAGCCGCCAGATCTTTAGCGGCAAACTCCACATAGTTCAGTTTGTGGTGCTGATTGGCCAACGCCTGTTCCATATTCTGTTCACTCATAACTATTCCTTTCACTCTGTTTGTTATTCCGGCTGCTTGCCATTACAGGTAGGAGTCATTCAGCCTCTTCGGCTTCAAGCGCCGAAAGCAGATCCCGCAAGCTCTGGTTCAGGTTAGCAAGAGAATCCCCATCGAGACCTGATATCAGGTTGAGGCCATTCTGCACATGATGGGGCAAAACCTGCTCGATCAGCTCCAGCCCTTTATCACTCAGCTTCACCAACTTACTGCGGGCATCATCCGGATTGGGCAGACGCTCGATCAGACCTTTCTTTTCCAGCTGGGTCATGCGATTGGTCATGGTGCCGGACGTGACCATCAGGGTGGAGAACAAGGCTGTCGGTGCCAGACAATAAGGCGCACCGGAACGCCTCAGGGTCGCCAATACATCAAACTCCGGCTGGTTCAGGCCATGCTCCAGAAACACCTGTTCAATTCTGGGTGACAGTACCGCTGAAGCCCGTTTGAGCCGCCCCAGAACCTCCATCGCAGTCAGATCAAATTCCGGCTTCTCCTGCTGCCACTGGGCAATAATTTTATCGACGGCATCTGTTTCAGGGCACATTTTCTTACTCATAGCTATGGATTTCCTTTAAAATTTATCTTGACCTCAAGATAAATTATCGCCAACCTAATAATATCTTAACTTCAAGATAAATTGTTTTTCCCCCTGTGTCGATAGCTGCTGTCCCTCTGTTGGCAACCGCAAACATTGCACATCGCAGCGGGGATAACCGAGGTGAATTATGAATCCATTTGCATTGCTGTTACTCACTGCACTCGGCCCCGCCAGCTGGGGCAGCACCTATCTGGTGACATCGGAGTTTCTGCCGGAGGGGCTGCCCTTCACTGCGGCTGTGATCCGCTGCTTACCCGCAGGTTTGATCCTGATTGTTCTAAGCCATCTGCTTAGCAAGGCTGCGGCCTCAAATGAGAGCTTAGCAACCGCCGTTCCACCAAAAGCTTTATTCCCAGCCAGTGTTTTATTCCCAACCAAGGCTCAGTGGCCACGATTGCTATTACTGTCGGCGCTGAATATCGGGTGCTTTCAGGCGATGTTGTTTGTCGCCGCTTACCGCCTGCCCGGTGGATTAGCCGCCGTGATCGGCGCGGTTCAGCCCCTGATTTTGCTGCTGATGATCTGGGCATTGCAGAAACAACCACCGGGAAAAATCGCGCTTATCGCCTGTATCACCGCCATTGTCGGCATGGCACTGCTGATTCTCTCCCCCGCAGAGGGTGAAAGAATCAGCCAGCAAGTCAGCTGGGATCTCATCGGTATCGGCGCAGCAACGTTGGGAGCTTTAAGCATGGCACTGGGGGTTTATGTCACCCGCTATGGCCAGCGTTCAAATCAGGCAGATCAGAACCTGTCAGATCAGAAACCCTATCAAAGGACAGAGCTGCCGCTGATCGCACTAACAGGATGGCAACTGACCTTAGGTGGCCTGATGCTGCTACCACTGGCGCTGCTTCTGGAACCCGCACTGCCAACGCTTACTGCTGAGAATCTGCTGGGCTACGGCTATTTGTCACTGTTTGGCACCCTGATCGCTTATCTGCTCTGGTTTCAGGGCATCCAAAAGCTGCCTGCGGTGATGGTTTCCACACTGGGGCTGTTAAGCCCGCTGACGGCAGTGGCGTTGGGCTGGGTCTTTCTTGATCAGGCGATTGAAGGCTGGGCACTGGCAGGGCTGGTTTTAGTGGTTCTCAGTATTCTGGCGGTGCAGCTCTCGCCCTGGCTGCCGGAGCTCTTTAAAGCACTCAGTTCATCACATAAGCACAGCAACAAGAACACAGTAAACGAGCACTAATAACGAACAGCAATTCAGGCAAAAGAGGTAACGACAATGACTTCCGTACAGAATGCGATTTTACAGCGCCGCTCTACCAGCAAATATCAGCCGGACTATGTGATCGGTCAGGAGACACTGGCACAGCTGGTCAATCTGGCGGGGCATTCGCCATCGGCTTATAACCTGCAGAACTGGCGGTTTATCGCCGTCACCACACCAGAGGCGAAAAGCCTGTTAAGAGAAGCCGCCTACGGCCAGCCTCAGGTAGAAGCGGCATCGGCCACCTTTATCGTATGCGGACAACTGGCTGCCCATAAAGCATTGGAGCAGCGCCTGAGTGAGTCCGTTAGTGCGGGCATTATTCCTCAGTCCATCGCGGATAGCTGGGTTGGCGCAGCCAGCCAGAGCCATGAGGGCAACCACCAGCTGCAGCGGGATGAAGCGATACGCTCCGCCTCATTAGCGGCAATGACACTAATGCTGGCAGCAGAAGAACTGGGACTGGCAACCGGTGCGATGGGAGGATTTGACGGGGAGCAGCTGAAACGCCACTTCCCGCTGAACGAAGAGGATCTGCCGGTGATGCTGATCACCATCGGCAAACCCGTCGAAGGCAACTGGGCACAGAAGGCCCGTCGCCCTGTCGATGAGATTCTTACCGTGATCTGATCCGTTTCGTCTCAGAACCAGCTACTGGAAATAGCTACTCCGATAACGGCGAGATCTGATACAGCTTGCCGCTGTCGGTGACAAAATAGAGCCAGCCTTCCGGGCTTTGCGTCACATCCCGAATGCGCTCATTGAGAGAGGTCAGCATTCGGGTCTCACCGATAATCGCACCTTCGGTATTCAGGTGGATATGATTCAGATGCTGTTTAGCCAGCGCTCCGGCAAACAGGTCTCCCTGCCATTCAGGGAAGGCTTCACCGCTGTAAACCATCAGGCTTGAGGGTGCGATGGAGGGAATATAGACACGAACCGGATCAACCATACCGTCTTTATGCTCAACCCCAACAGAAATCGGTCCCCAATACTCTTTGCCCTGAGAGACCACCGGCCAGCCATAGTTATTGCCCGGCTCAATAATGTTCAGCTCATCACCGCCTCTGGGGCCGTGTTCAATCGCCCAGAGTCTTTCCCGATAGCTGTCATAGGCCAAACCCTGGGGGTTACGGTGACCAAAGCTCCAGATCTCCGGCTGCACACCAGCCTTACCGTGAAACGGGTTATTCCGCGACGACCTGCCGGTAAAGGTGACCCGCAGGATGCTTCCGGCGTGGGTTTTACGGTTCTGGCCATTAGGACGCTCACCCCGGTCGCCAATGGAAAAGTACACATAACGCCCCGGGTCAAAGGCGATCCGACTACCAAAGTGGTAGTTGGTTGAAGTACCCGACTCAGTTTCTACCAGCACCTGCCACTGCTCAATACGATAGTTACCGAAATCCTCACCGGTCAGCAGAAAGCGCCCCAGCACCGTCACCGGTTTATCTTTATTATCCTGTGACGTTTTTTTCGGGTAAGCGCTGTAGGTTACGTAAACCCAGGGTTCCTTCTCAAACTCGGGACTCGGCTTAATATCCAGCAGCCCCCCTTGCCCCTCAAAGTAGATATCCGGTAATCCCGGTAGGTAACGGGTCTTACCTTCTGTGCGGGAATAAACCCCGATGCGGCCATCACGCTCGGTAAAGATCATCGTATCCTGATCAACAAACTCAAAAGCCCATGGCAGGCGAAAACCATCCTGCACCATCTCGACCTGATAATTCTGCTCACGACTGCTTCCGGTCATCTCTGATGCGGCCATCGTGACGGCTGAACAAAGCATCAGGATGATGCCCGCCCCACGTACCCAATACTGCATAGTGTTTCCTCCACTCGCTATTGCCCATTGAAACACCTGATCCTTCAGGCCAAATGATTGACAATTATTTATTAACCTTAGCAGAAGCGATCCGTGCTTTTCAGTATTGGCTCACGATCCGCACGATTACTTCACAGCGCACTTGTACCCTTACAATCCGACCTACCCATGCACCAAAAAGACGCACAAAAACTCAACAAAACACCAAAATAGACCACATAAAACCAAATAGTCAGTAAAAACCTCTAAAAAAACAGGCATAGGACTTGCATTTAACTGCTTACAACGTGACTATCGTTGCTCCTTATTACCCACCCCGGTGATCCCGGTGGTGGGGCTTTTTACGAGGTGGGCAATCCCCGCTAAGTGAGGTCGAAATGTTTTCCGCTTTGATGCGCCCTATTCGTCGTACAGACACCCTGTCTGTGGCAAAACGTTATTACAGTCTTTTTGAAGGCTGCTTTCTGGTCGCCTTAGGTATCTGGTTTCTGAAAGCGGCCGGACTCATGGTCAGTGGCACCGCAGGTTTATCTCTGATTCTGATGCGCTGGGTACCGGAACTGAGCTTTGGTTTGCTGTTTTTTATTATCAATCTGCCCTTTTTTGCACTGGCCCTGAAAACAAAGCCTCTGGCGTTTGCCATGAGAACCCTGTTGGCGATGGTGCTGGTTTCTGTTCTGACCGATCTGATGATTCTGCATATTCAGCTGGAAACCCTGCCGAAGGTGATTGCAGCCTTTGCAGCCGGTGGACTTGTGGGCGTGGGCTTGCTGGTGGTATTTCGTGAAGGTAGTTCATTGGGGGGTATTAATATTCTTGCCCTATGGCTGGAGGACAAATTCCAGATTCATACCGGAAAGTCTCTGATGTGGTTTGATATTGCACTACTACTGCTGGCGGCCGTGACGATCACGCTGGAGCAGATCGGCTATTCTCTGCTTTGTTTTGTGGTGATGAGCTCTGTACTGCGTCGTTACCATAAGGTGAACCACACCTCGGCTAAAAACGCCGCTTCTGACACTGAGCAGTTAAGCTAAGCTCTGAGCTATCTTAATACACAGTGCTAACCGCACAATTAATTCAGTGCACAATTAAAAAAGCCCGCAACAGAAAATCTGCTGCGGGCTTTTTAACATCTGATGAGCTGAGCGATTAAGCCGCTACCAGACCTTTTTCAGCAATCAATGCGCTGGCTGCGGCCAGTACCGCATTCAGGTTAGCGGCTACAGTATCTTCACTGATGGCAACACCTGCGTTAACCGAATCACCAATCTTCACCTGAACGTAGGTCACCGCTTTCGCATCGCTACCGGCAGACAAAGCGTGCTCGGAGTATTCTGCGATCTGAACCGGCTGATCGATGTAAGCAGACAGCGCTTCGGTCAGAGCATGGATCGCCCCGTTACCATCACCAGACAGTTCGATGGTCTGATCACCACAACGGATCGCGGCATTCAGGAAGTCGTTATCGCTACGTTCCAGCTTGTAGGTCACCAGCTCGAACTGATTATCGGTGTTCAGGTAATGCTGCTGGAACAGCTCAACAATCTCGCTCTGCTTCAGCTCACGTGCTTCCGCTTCGGTGTGTTTCTGCACCTTACCGGCAAACTCAATCTGCAACCAACGTGGCAGTTTCAGACCCAGTTCAGCTTCCAGAATATAAGCCACACCGCCTTTACCGGACTGACTGTTAATACGGATAACCGCTTCATAGCTGCGACCCAAATCTTTCGGGTCGATCGGCAGATACGCCACTTCCCAAGGCTGAGAGGCATCGTACTTGCTCAGACACTTCTTAATCGCATCCTGGTGACTACCGGAGAACGCGGTATAAACCAGCTCACCGATGTAGGGGTGACGCGGGTGTACTTCGAGATTGGTGCAGGACTCATAAACCTGAATAATCTCGGTCACATCCGCCAGATCCAGCTCAGGATCAACGCCCTGACTGTACAGGTTCATCGCCATGGTGATCACGTCCATATTACCGGTACGCTCACCATTGCCCATCAGAGTACCTTCAACACGGTCTGCACCGGCCATAACACCCAGCTCGGCGGCCGCTACCGCACAACCACGGTCGTTGTGAGTGTGCATGCTAATTTCCAGACACTCACGGTGTTTGATATTGCGGCAGAACCACTCGATCTGATCGGCGAATACGTTTGGCGTCGACATCTCAACGGTAGCCGGCAGGTTCAGAATAATCTTCTGCTCCGGGTTCGGGCCCCACTCTTCAACTACGGCATCACAGATCTCTACGGCGAAATCCAGTTCGGTGCCGGTAAAACTCTCAGGGGAATATTCAAGACGCCATTCGGTATCCGTGTGCTTCTCAACACGCTCTTTCACCATACGCACGCCGTTAACGGCGATATCGATGATCTGGTCACGCTCAAGGCAGAACACCTGCTCGCGCTGTACGGTAGAGGTGGAGTTATAAACGTGCACGATCGCTTTCTTAGCACCTTTCAGCGCTTCAATAGTACGGTCGATCAGTGCTTCACGGGCCTGAGTCAGAACCTGAACCGTAACGTCATCCGGAATCATGTTCTCTTCAATCAGGGCACGTACAAAATCAAAATCTGGCTGAGATGCAGCCGGGAAGCCCACTTCAATCTCTTTGAAGCCCAGTTTAACCAGTAGCTGAAACAGTCGCTTTTTCTGCTCAACGGTCATCGGGTCGATGAGCGCCTGATTGCCATCACGCAGGTCAACGCTACACCAGGTCGGTGCTTTGTCGAGAACCTGATTTGGCCACTGGCGGTCAGGCAAGTTGATGGTTGGAAAAGGACGATATTTCTTATGGTCAAAACGGCTCACGGTGAGCTCCTTACATATGTTTGTCTGGTTATCGCGCCTTGCAGTATGGGCGGATGCCAGCCGTTCTTAATTCAGTTATCACGGGTTGTTTTGTAATCACTTTGACGCTTTCGGGTTAAAAAGCGTTGGCAGGTGCAATACGCTGCCCTTAATCAGCTGGCTCTTGTGAAGCGCTGTATTGCACAAGGTGAGTTCCCTTTTGAGGTAAGTTCCTGATACGCCTAGCAATAATCGCTTAACAATAACAGAACGAGGCCCAGTGCTGCCAACGGAAACCAGTATATAAAAATTGTTCTGCATCAGGATTGCGAAAACGCGTCAAAAACTTTAGATTTCGCAATATTATTCCAAATAAAGCTAAAAGTGAGCAATTTTATTTTTCCGGCTAACTTTCAGGCTAAACTGAGCATCAAGATTTACAATAACTCTGCAATTTTGCAGCACATTATTTAATGTGTGCATCTTCTTTTAGCTACGAAATTAAAGGAACACCCGAATGATCAAGCTCGACCGAACTGACCGACGTATTCTGGAAGCCCTACAGGAGGACAGCCGGATCAGCAATCAGGATCTGGCAGAGAAGGTGGGCCTGTCGCCTTCCCCCTGCTCCCGCCGGGTGAAACAGCTGGAAGAAGCCGGCTTTATTGATCGTTATGTAGCGCGCCTGAACCGCTCTAAGCTGGATCTGAAACTGACCGCCTATATTCAGATCGCGCTGGATCGCCACACACCGGATCGCTTTGAAGCCTTCGATAAGGTGGTCAGCCGCTGTCCCGAAGTTGTTGAGTGCTATCTGGTGACAGGACAAAGTGCGGATTACACCGTTAAAGTGGTCGTACCGGATATGGAGTATTTTCAGGAGTTTCTGCTTAACACCATCACCCAGATCCCGGGGGTTACCGGTGTCCATTCCAGCTTTGTAATGAAACGCGTAGTGGATACCACAGCTGTTTCCCTACGGCATTTAGGCTGATCTTAAGGATCAACAGGCTAACGGTATCGCGCACTGGGCTTTTCTTTGAGTAAGGTTTTAGGTTTGAGTACGGTTTTGAGTTTGAGAGCGGGTGTGGGCGCAAACGTCTTAGGCTTTTCTGGGGCAGGCGTGCAATTTAAGGTAGAATGCGCAGCCTTTTTACACCAGCGTTTATGCTGTATTGATCAGCACTGTTTTATTTTCTTTTATCGTCAACGGAATCTGTCATGCCTGCATCCAAAAGCTCCGCCCCGTCTAAAAAAGTGAATCCCTGGCAGCAGGCTAAAGCCGCCAAAGAAAAAGCGATTAAAAAGCACCAGAAGAAGGTCTCCGGTCTGCACCCGCGTAATCCACACCGGGGCACCGAAGGTAAAAGTGACAAGTACGACTTTGACCGCCTTTGTCAGCTGATGCCCGGCCTCAAAGAAAAGCTGACCACAACCCCCCGTGGCGATACCTCCATCGATTTCAGCGATCCGGAAGCGGTGAAGATGCTTAACGCAGGTCTCCTGTATCAGTTTTATGGCATTCAGTTCTGGGATATTCCACCGGGCTACCTCTGCCCTGCCGTTCCGGGTCGTGCGGATTATATTCATAACGTCGCGGATCTTCTGATGGCCTCCGGTCAGCGTAACGAACCGCCTAAAGGTAAAAAGATCAGCGTGCTGGATGTTGGCACCGGTGCTAACTGCATCTATCCGATTATCGGCAGTCAGGCCTATGGCTGGTCGTTTGTCGCAGCAGATTCCAGCGATATCGCCTTTAACACCTCGAAACAGCTGGTGAAGATGAACCGCAGTCTGTCCGGCCGTGTGCGCTGCCGTAAGCAGCAGGACGACGCTCATATCTTCCACGGCATTATCGGTAAAAAAGAGGTGTTTGATCTGACGATCTGTAATCCTCCTTTCCATGCCTCGGCCGATGACGCTCAGGCCGCCAGCCAGCGTAAGGTCGACAATCTGGCTAAGGACGATGCCGAGCTGAACGAAATCGGTAAAGCCCCGCTGAACTTTGGCGGCCAGCAACCGGAGTTGTGGTGCGAAGGCGGTGAAGTGGGCTTTCTGAAGACCATGATCGAAGAGAGTAAAGACTTTGCCGGTCAGTGCCTCTGGTTTACCAGTCTGGTATCCCGCAAAGAGAACCTGCCGGAGCTGCAGCAGATGCTGGCGGATGCCGGTGTAGCGCAATCCAAGGTATTGGAGATGGCACACGGCAATAAGGTAAGCCGTATTCTGGCCTGGAGCTACCTGACACCGGAAGAGCATCTGGAATGGTCAGAGATCAGCTGGGATGTACCGGCGGATCAGGCACAGCTGCCCCGGGCAGAGGTTGAATCTGACGAGGATGCTGCAGATACTGAAGTACTCAGTGGCGCTCTGGACGACAATCTTGATGATGACCTGAATGAAGAAATGCCGGAGGAGCTGGCAGATAAAGATAAAGATAAAGATCAGGATCAGGATCAGGGCAAAGAGTAAGCATAGAAGTAAGAATAAGAGTAGAAGTTAAGAGTCGTCCTCGTATCCGGGCGCTTTGATCGTCCCCGGTTGATCCATTTCAGATCTGTTTCGTAAGCAGCTGAAATAAGATCAACCGGAGCGACACCCACCATGCAGGATACATCCTCAACTTCCCGCACTCACGACACATCAGAAGCAGCGTCTTTCACCCTCAGTTTCTGGCATCGCTGGGGCGGTTATACCGGCCTGATACCCTTCGTGGGCCTGAGTCTTCTGAGTATTGCTGGTTTTAGTTTTGCCCCAGCAGCGCTGATCAGCTACGCCGCCCTGATCTTCAGTTTTCTTTGTGGAGTCGTCTGGTTTGTCAGCCTGAAACGCCCGCAGACCGGCCATATCGCATTAGTGGCGCTGGGCGGTATGCTCTGGAGCTGGTGCTGGATTCTGTTTCCCGCCATTGATTGGACCGCAGCCGCTGGCTTATCCTTCGCCCTGCTCTGGCTTTATGAACGTCGGGTGCTGAGCCACGATTATGGCGATCAGTTTATACAGTTACGTCTCTGGCTCTCCTCCGGCGCAGCTTTAAGCCTGCTGCTGGCATATCTACTGATCTGATTAGTTTTTTTCCGGGGCTAAATCTGTTTCCGCAGGGTTGATAACTCTATACTGCGCTTTATTTTTCAACCCAACGAACACAGGTTAATAGCCACTATGATCGATGATCCGCTGTTTTATCTGGTTGCTATTCCTGCGGTGCTGATCGTCGGTATCTCGAAAGGCGGCATGGGGGGTGGACTTGGCATGCTGGCGGTGCCGATTATGTCACTGGCGATACCGCCCTTTCAGGCAGCGGCGATTATGCTGCCGATTCTTTGCGCGATGGATCTGATTGGCCTTTGGGGCTTTCGGGGAAAATACGATAAGACCAACCTCAGGATTCTGTTGCCTGCAGCAGTGCTGGGGATCGTGCTCGGGGCACTCAGTTTCAGCCACCTGACCGAACAGCACATTAAGCTGATGATCGGCCTGATCGCGACCCTGTTTACCCTGAACTATGCCTGGCAGAAGCTGCACCGTAAACCGGAAAAGATCACTCAGGCTGATGCGGTAAAAGGCTCTTTCTGGGGGGCTTTGGCAGGTTTTACCAGCTTTAGTGTTCACGCCGGAGGCCCGCCGATGAATATCTACATGCTGCCCCAGAAGCTGGACAAAACCCTTTTTGTCGGCACCACCATTATCTTTTTCGCAGTGGTAAATTTTACCAAGCTGATCCCCTACGTCTGGCTGGGATTATTTAACACGACCAACCTGATGACCTCATTGGCTTTGGTGATCTTTGCCCCGGTCGGTGTTTACTTTGGCATGTACCTGCATAAACGGATCAACGATTTCTGGTTCTATCTGGCCTGTTACGGCCTGTTGTTTGTGACAGGGGTAAAACTGATAGCAGAAGGGATTACGGGAAGTTAATACTCCAACGATCCATTTAAGTGAAAGACTATTTTTTCACCCTGTTACTACCCACCAAAAACGCCCGCCAGTCATCATCTAGCGCCTGCATATTGCTATGGCGGCGGGATTCAAGGTGTCCCTGACGGTCTTCCGCTGAGGCAAAAGGCCCGGTTTTGCACCAGTTGCAGTAGTGTTCGGATACCGGCGCGCCCACGGGATGCGTTGGCAGAGTGAGCTGTTCAATCAACTGCTGATCCGGATAAGAAGATTCGGGCTTCAGGCCCCAATAGTAAGTGGTTCCTTTGGTGCCTCGGATCTGTTTATCACGGTCCACATTGCGAATACGATAACCATCAAAATCACTTTGCAAAAACGGACGCATGCCCAGCAGATGAACCGGCTGGCCTTCATGCTCCAGATCCAGATGAATACCGCACTCCAGATCCCACTGACTGTAGGGTTTCAGGTCTTTGGAGCTGATCAGCGCCAGTTGCGCACCATGGGGGTCAAGAAAGAAGCTGAAGGCGTGTTGCAGATAAAGACGTAACAGACGGCGGTTGAGAAGATTGGTCGAAAGGCCACCGGCCTGTTCAAATTCTTCTTTGCTGGTAAAGGAAGGGATCAGGGGAAACTGAAAAATCAGCGCATCAAAACGGCCTTTCAAACTTTCAGGCCATGTCTCACTGTTGGTGATATCCAGACCGGTTACAACCTCACTACCCTGCTGTTTCAGCTCATGAAAGGCACAATCCTGATATTTACCAAGCAGTTCCGTCTCCTGATCCAGCACACTGGCCGTCACGGAACCCTGACAACCGGCGCTCTGCGCCTGCATCTGATTCAGTGACAATGAAAAGGAGAGATCGCCATCCCCTACGGTGAGAATGCGCCAGTTTGGATCGAGATACATGAGATGCCCTTGTCGAACTTTCGGGATTGCCCCCAACAGCAGGGGCGGTGCGAAAAGGGCGCAATTCTAGCAGGAATCAGCCATCGGTGGCAGAAAAGCGAATATCCCATTGGGTAATATTTCCCTGCCAGTAAGGTTGCCACTGACCGTTAATCTGCCAGCTGACATCAGCACGATGGGGCAGCAACATACCCTCTACAGTCTGATAGTCCTCAAAGTGTCCACGCCAGGGAGCATAGACGGATTCGCCATTCAGATGCTGGCGATAACGCTCCTGCGTAGAGACCGCCTTCACCAGCCCCTGTTCATCAAAGTGAAAAACCATGGAAACAGATTTGCTGCCCTCTCTCAGCGTTGCCATCGCTTCATGCTCACTCATCCCCTGCCAGTGAATGCCCTGAGATGGCAGTAAACGTGTCGGATACCAGGGGGATTCTGCCAGATAGCGCATCAGTTCACCTTCGGCGATATCACCACGCCCCTCATCTTCAGCCACTGTCACAATCCCCAACACTTTGGCCTGCAGCCAGCCACGCCCCTGATTGTAGCTGTCGATAACAAAAGCTTTGATGCCCGGTGCCATCATCACTTCTGCCTGCCAGATAAACCGGGGGGAATGCATCACCACATCCTGTTGCGCGGTAAAGCTTTTCCATGCGGCTTTATCGGTTGTCAGATTGATCTCGCCGGTCTGATGAAAGGTCAGATCCTGAATCATCGCCTGATGAGGCGTAAGAACCTGTTGAAAATAGCGCTGAACCGGCTCCGGCAGGTTGGTCAGTTCTTGCTCTGGCAGATAGCGAACCGGTGCAGCGGAGATCTCATCCTGAACGCCGATATCCGGCAGGTAGAAGTCCTGAACCAGTTGCTGGGTACGGCGCTGCCACTGCGACTGACACCCCAATACAAAAACGAAGAGTATAAACAGTCCGGCGAAAAAGATTCCTGTTGCTTTGAACCACATCCCTGATGTCCTCTTAAATCCTGTTGCCAACATTTAACCCCTGATCACGACGTTTAAACCCTGCCCCCAATATTAAGCAGGGCAAAAATAAAGGCAGGTTTTAGCCTGCCTTTAGGTAGAAACATAATAGATCAGACTAGCAAGAATCTATGATGAAGCTGTGATGCTTTTTGTAGCTTTTCGTGAAAAAATTCTGCGAATCAGTCTGAAAAGACGGTTATTGGCAAACCCTTCACCTAACACCAACATACAAGGTGTCAGGAACAGTGTCAGTACCGTGGCGAATGCCAGACCACCCGCAATGGCACTGGACAACTGTGTCCACCATTGAGTGGATGGCGCGCCCCAACCCAGGCTGTGTTCCACCAGATTCACGTTCACCCCCAGCACCATCGGCATCAGACCCAAAACTGTGGTCAGTGCTGTCAGCAGCACCGGACGCAGACGCATGCAGCCGGTTTCCAGTGCAGCCTCAAAGGCACTCAGACCCTCAGCACGGATGCGGTTATAAGTATCGATCAGAACGATATTGTTGTTCACCACGATACCGGCAAGAGCAATAATGCCCATGCCCACCATCACCACACCGAAGGACTGCCCCGCCACCAACAGGCCAAGCAGTACACCGGCGGTAGAGAAGATAATCGCCGACAACACCAGAAACGTCTGGTAGATGCTGTTGAACTGGATAATCAGGATCAGCATCATCAGCAGAATCGCCACCAGGAAAGCACCCATCAGGAAAACCATGGACTCTTTCTGATCCGCATCCTCACCCCCAAAGGTGACGGTTACGGTGTCCGGTAGTTCATCCAACCGGCCTTTCAGGGCGGTCAGGCGTTCATTCACCTGTTGGCCTTCCTCCACATCACCGGAAATCGTGATGGTTCGCTGACCATCCAGACGGCGCAGAATCCCCGTCTTAGGTGCAGGTGTCAGAGTGACAAAGTTGCTTAACGGTACCTGACCGTATGGCGTGTTCAGACTCTGACGATTCAGCTGATCCAGAGTACGGGCATACTCCGGCAGGCGGATACGGATATCTACCTCATCGCTGGCATCTTCCGGACGGTAACTGGCCAGTTTAAGGCCGTTACTGACCAGCTGTACCGCGTTACCCACACTGGAGACGGTAGCGCCGTATTGAGCCGCTTTGGCACGATCCACCTCAAAGCGCCATTCGATACCCGGCAAGGCACGATCATCATTTACATCGGCAAAACCTCCCAGTTCATCCATGATCTGACGGGTTTGCTCCACCGCCGCATAAATCTCGGCTGGATCATTACTACTGATGCGCAACTCAACCGGTTTACCGGATGGCGGCCCCCCTTCCTGTTTGCGGAACTCCATAATGACACCGGGGATATCCTTGGTGCGCTCACGCATCTCATCCAGAATCATATTCGCCGGACGACGGGTATCCCAGTCGGTAAACTGGAACTGAATCACCCCGATCACATCTTCGGCCAGCTGACCACCGGCTGCAGCAAAGGAGCGGGCGTACATCGCTTCCACTTCCGGCATACCATAGAGGCGGTTTTCGATGCGTTGCAACAGCGTATCCTTTTCGTAAACGGAGAAGTCCCCCAAAGTACGAACCTGCAACTGAGCAGATTCCGGCTCCACATCAGGGAAGAACTCCATACCGTGATTAAGCTTACCGTAGGCAAAATAGATACCGCCCATCAGCGTTAGCATCAGAACCAGCGTCGAGGTCGGGAAACGCAGGCACAGGTTCAGCACCTTACGGTACACCTTACCCCCGCCCGACTGATTCTGGACATGGTTCATATCGATATCGCTGACCGCAGGTCGCTCATCTGCACTCAGTTTTTCCCGCTTACCAAATACCTTACCCATCACCGGCAGGAAGATCAGCGCCATCGCCAGGGAGGCAAAAAGACAGATCATCACGGTCGCAGGCAGATACTTCATAAACTCACCCATCACCCCCGGCCAGAACAGCAGTGGCAGGAACACCATAATAGTGGTCAGGGTTGAGGCGATAATCGGCCAGGCCATACGGCTGGCGGCATGTGCCCAGGCATCCTTACGGGAGAAGCCCTCTTTCTGGTGACGATCCGCCAGCTCTGATACCACAATGGCACCATCCACCAGCATCCCCGCCACCAGAATCAGCGAGAAGAGCACGATAATATTCATGGTGAAACCCAAAGAGGACACCACCAGAATACCGGTCAGAAAGGCTCCGGGAATCGTCAGACCTACCAGAAACGCCGCACGCGCGCCCATGGCCGCCAGCATGATGATGAGTACCAGAATCACGGCGGTCATCACATTGTTCAGCAGATCCGACAACATGCTTTTTACTTCGGATGACTGATCCATCAGATAACGGACTTCCAGATCCGGCGGCAACTGAGGGGCTGCAGCCTTGAACAGGGCACGAACCTTCTCGTTGGTGGCGATAATATTGGCACCGGTCCGCTTTTTAATCTCCAGCACAACCCCCGGCTGACCGTTGATACGGGCAAAGCCTTCAGGGTCGGTAAACGTGCGGCGGATGGTGGCAACCTCTTTAAAGGTCACCACGGTCTGACCGGACACCTTGATCGGCATGTTCATCACATCATCAAGGTTTTCGATCACACCGGGGATTTTCAGGGTCATACGACCGGCACCGGTATCCAGACTGCCTGCCGCAACCAGCTTGTTGTTGTTGCTGACCAGTCCGTACAGATCGGTGTAATCGAGGTTGTAGCTGTCCATCGCCTGAGGATCGACCACGATCTCGAGCAGATCTTCCCGATCACCGGCGATATCCACTTCAAGGATCTCAGGAATACCTTCCAGTTCCTGCTGTAAACGGCGGGCGATATACACCAGCTGTTTCTGATTCACCGGGCCGGAAAGGCCAACGGACATCACGGGGAAAAGGGCGACATTGATCTCATGCACCGTCGCTTCATCGGCTTCTGCCGGCAGTTTGGACTGGGCGCTGTCGACCTTCTCACGCACATCCTGCAGTGCCGTCTTAGGATCAAAACCCGCATCAAACTCCAGCGTGACAGACGCATGGCCTTCACCGGCCACGGAGGTCATCTTTTTGATGCCTTCCAGAGAGCGCAGCTCCTGCTCCATAGGTCGCGCCAACAGACGCTCGGAGTCAGCGGGACTGATACCGCTCAGCCCCATGGAGACGTAGATAATCGGAATGGTAACGTCCGGATTGGCTTCTTTAGGAATCGTCTGATAGGAAGCGATACCGCCAATGACCAGCATAATCAGAACAAACAGCGTGGCCCGGCTCCGGTCCATCGCCGCCCGAATAATGGTTTCCATATCAGTTTGCTCCGTTTGCTACGGTCGCCACAGGGTTGTCAGAGGTTTTCTCAGCTACTGGATTGTCTGCACCCGGCGCACTGATCACCGCCACTTTCTGGCCGTGCTGAACAAAGCCGCCCCCCAGACTGATCACAGGAACACTATCTGGTAGTCCACTTACCCAGGCACCATCGGTTCCGGTACTGAGCAGTTCCACCGGCTGAAACACCACCTGATTTTGCGGATTAACCCATTTAACACCCAGCTCGCCTTTGTCATTCAGGCTCAGCAGCGCTGGCGATAGCTTATGGGCAGGGACATCACCCAGATGCACATTTAAGGTTGCACTGGCACCGGCAATTCGAAGCTGATCGGGGTTTTCCAGAGCTACTTCAATCGGGAAACTGCGGGTGGCCGGATCTGCCGCACTGGCGACAAAGCTGACATAACCTTCCAGAGAGCGACCATCCAGAAGTGCAATCTCTACCGGCTGGCCAACCGCAACATTGACGACATCCTGCTGGGGCACCTGTGCGGTGACTTTCAACCGGTCGATATTCACCAGTCGTCCCCAGACTTCACCAACGGTCATGTACTGACCCAGCTCGGCATCCAGCTGGTCAACAACACCATCAAACGGAGCTTTAGGCGCGGCATGAGCCAACTGCTGCTGGGCCATCACAAGACTTGATCGGGCACCTTCCAGCTCACTTTGCAGTCTGAGAACGGCGGTTTCGGTTTGCAGATTGGTTTTATATAGCTTTTGGGCACCCTTTAATTCGGCTTCTTTCAGACGAACGCCCGCTTTGGCACTTTGCAGCTGGGCCTGATATTCGCTCTGTGACAGACGGATCAGAGGCTGCCCCTGAGAGATTCGGGCACCCTGCTCGACCAGTAAGGATTCAACGGTTCCGGAAACCTGACTCCGGAGCTGAATACTTCTCCAGGGTTCAATCTGCCCCTGCAGAACGGTCTGGCGATCATAGGACGTGGCCTGAGAATGCTGAATCTCAACCTGTGGCAACACCACTGCAGCTTCTGCGGAGTCATCGGCCGGAGGAGCCTCTGCCAAAGCCGTATCAACCCGGGCAGTCAGTGCCCAACCTACAAAACCTGCCACAGCAACCGCTGCAGCAACTTGCGAGAGTTTAATTTTCACAGGATGCCTCTATCGTCCATAAATCTGCAGTAGATCAACCCAAACAGGGGCTGACAAAAAAGATAACAAAGAGTAACAAATGCCGCTTAATCGTGTAAGCGGACAAAACTGACTTTTAGAACAATATATCTATTTATACGACAAAAAAGTTTCAAGCAGATCATGACAAACCTCACATGTATTACCTGACTCTTTTTGCTTTTATGCCTGACTTACCCTGAAAAGCGCCTTTCACCCAGGCAACGTTATAAGCCAGAGACTGTTCATCAGCTTGCTTATCGACAAAACCGATTAACAATATAGATTTAATTCACTTTCCAGATTTTATTGCAGCGCCATAATAGCCACACATTTTCTGTGACTCAGGCGCTACCCATGCTACATCTGCTGATCATTACTCTGCTGGCGATTGTTATCGCCAAACAGCCACTCTTCGCTGAACTTGGCCTTGGCAGCCTGCCACTGGCGATATTGCTGGGTATGATCTCAGGGGCTTTTTTCCGCGGGCTTGGCTTTGCCGGAGCCGGTGCAACCCCATCCAAAAGCAGTCTTTTTTGCCAGCAGAAGCTACTGCGCCTTGGCATTATTCTGCTGGGTTTCGGACTGACGTTTCAGCAGGTGGTCCAACTGGGCTGGCAGGCTCTGGTTATCGATGTAATCGTGATCACCCTGGTTTTAACCATCGGCATTACCGTGGGTATTCGCCTGCTGGGCATGAACAGAGAGCTGGCGGTACTGACCAGTGTTGGCAGTGCCGTGTGCGGAGCCGCCGCTATTATGGCGACCGAGCCTGTCGTTAAGGGCGGCCATCGGCAGGTTTCTGTTGCTGTCGCAACAGTTGTGCTGTTTGGCAGCCTGTCCCTGCTGCTTTATCCGGTGCTATTTAACGTTCTGCATATCGCACCGGAGCAGTTCGGCATCTTTATCGGCAGCACCGTGCATGAGGTTGCTCAGGCAGTCGCCGCAGGTCAGACCATCAGTCCGGAAGCTCTGCAAACAGCTATTATGACCAAGCTGATCCGGGTGCTATGTCTGGCACCTGTGGTCATTGCATTGGGCCTGCTGCTATTCAGGGACAAACAGACCTGTGAAGACGCTACAGGCCAGAGCCGAAAACTACCGGTAACCTTCCCTCACTTTATCGGCTTTTTTATTCTGGCCGTGCTGGCCAACAGCTTTGTCCAGCTTCCTGAAACCGTACATCAGGCGATCAGTTTCGTCAGCCAGTTCAGCCTCACGATCGCCATGGCGGCAATGGGCTTTAATACCCGCTGGAGCACCCTGCGTCAGGCTGGCCTCAAACCCATCCTGCTGGCGGCCATTCTTTTTGTCGTGCTGATCGTCGCAGGGCTGGGGCTGAATCTGGTTTTATATGCCTGAGGGCGAGCGTCTGTTTTAGCTCAGAATATGCTTTATTGGCTGAAGCGGCTTAGGTGGTTCTTCTCCCAGAGCTTCCGCGACAGAGATCTCATTGACCCGACACATCGCATCCAGAGGCAGATGATTTGCGCCTTCTAAGGTGAAGGGGTATTCCAGCTCTTCAGACAGAGCATCGAGCCCGAAGAAGCAGTATGCCACCAGCGTTGTAAAAAACGGCGTCAGCCAAAGAGCACTCTCGACCAAACCCAGCGGCAATAAAAAACAGTAGATATAAGCGGTTCGATGGGCCAGAAGTGTGAACGCAAAGGGCATCGGCGTATTGGAAATGCGCTCCAGCCCCGCCTGAACACCCGCCAGATGTGTCAGGTGCTGATTGAGCATATTGACCGCAACGGTATCGATCTTTTTCCGGCGATATTGCTCAGCAATAATCTCCGCCACCTCTCTCAACAGGGCATCTGATGGGTTCTGATGTTTGAACACTTCATCCGCTTTTTTCTCGCCGATCAGGTTCACCACCTCGGCACGACAATCAGTATCCGGCCGCAGACTCTGACGTAAAGTATGGGAAAAAGCCGCTACCATTTTCAGCAGGACTGCCCGATCCTCAGCCTGATCTTCATGGGCAAAAACCATGCGGGTGCTACGTGCCACTGCGCGGGTTTCATAAACGAGACTCCCCCACAGCTTTCGCCCTTCCCACCAGCGGTCATAAGCCGCGTTATTGCGGAATCCCAGGAACAAAGACAGTGCAATGCCCAGCAAAGTAAACGGGGTCAGGCTAAAGGCTGGCAGCGCAAAGGTGTGATACTGATAGACCAGCACAATTCCGGAAGAAAACAGCGCCAGCAGAAGCATCTGAGGAAAAACACGGGGAATAACCGATCCCCGCATCGTAAATAGCAGTGTTAGAAATCCGGCTCGTTTATGAACAATCACAGGCGCTCCTTAGTGGTATGACCCGCATAAATAAGACTTAACGATGACCGCCATCCGGACGGTAAAAGGCGCGGGCATTCTAGCATCTCTTTACCTGCTTAGGGTGAGCCATTGACTGCCCCGCCCGATACTGTACCGTTAAGCCCACATTGACCGGCGTTAAGGAACCCCATGCCCCGTATCGCAATTTTCGCTGACATCCAGAACATCTATTACACCACCCGACAAGCCTACGGACGGGCGTTCGATTATCGCCGGTTCTGGCAACAGATCAGCCATGAAGGCGACATTATCAAAGCAACCGCCTACGCCATCAGCAGTCAGGATACCGGTCAGCAGAAATTCCAGCAGGCACTGAAACATATCGGCTTTGAGGTCAAACTGAAGCCCTTTATTCAGCGCAGTGACGGCTCAGCTAAAGGCGACTGGGATGTCGGCATCACGCTGGATCTGTATGAACAGGCCAGTGACGCTGACAAGGTGATTCTGCTTTCCGGGGATGGGGATTTTGATCAGCTGCTTCAGAGGGTAAAGCAACGCTTTGGTACAGAAACTGAGGTTTACGGCGTACCGGCACTTACTGCGAACAGCCTGATTCAGAGCTGTGACCGGTTTAATGAAATTACTCGAGAAATGTTGGTTTGAATCTGAAAGAGCTATCGGCAAGACCAATAGCTCTGGATTAACGGTTAGTCTGATAGTTTTACGAATGCTGGTGGATTTGGACACAGCTGCTGTTTCTTGATTATCTCAACAGCTTCTTCACGAGTTTTAGGGATGATCTTTGTTTCGCCAGGAATCCCAATTCGACGAATTGGTTTATACTCAAAAAAATCAACCTGTCCAGCAACCGCCTTATAATCTCGTTCCTCTTCAAAGCCAAATGTATCGTAATGGTTCGCTTCCAGATGGTACAAGCCAGGTTCAAGCTCAACTCGCTTGTAACAAGACGGCCAAGTCGAAACATCTTCATCTCCGATTTCAATCTCCAGTTCAATACCAGAGTAATCAGAATTACGGTCTCTATAGAGATACAGAACACCATACTGTTCTGATGCTTCAAAAGCCGTCACTTTTTGAAGATCTCCATTATCCTTTTCAGCAATAGGGATCTGAGTACAGCCAGTGATAGAGAGAAGAAGAGCTATAGAAGTGAGCAGCTTTTTCATCATATTTCCTTTTGATGGTTTATCTGTTTAAAGGAATAACGATGCAAAGAGATAGGACAGAACATAAATAGATATCAATCCATAGTCACTAGCAGGTTATCCCTTAACCTGTTGATTTTCTGCGAGAAAAATCCTACCAAAAGAATAAATACATGGGCAACAACTTTGAAAGAATTTTGACTAAAGTCAAAAAACTGTACTGAGGTCGCTGCCAAGCTAGCCACCTCAGTAGTGAATTGACTTCTAACGCAGCCCTTCCAGCTGGCGTTCAATATCCGTAAAGACCTGGTCATAGATACCGATAAGGGCTTCACGGTCTTTACTGTCTTTGGACCAACGTCCCTGCTCTGCCAGATCGATCGCTTTCTGTTCAATATCCGTCAGATGACGAATCTCAATCGGCTTTCCGTTCAGGATTGAGTTTACATCCTCACGGGCGCGTTGGGCGTTTCTGAGCAGCTTCATGGAGTTACCCATCACATCGGCCAACTGAGTGATCTGACCGGCCTGAGTATTCACGGTATAAGCGGATTCCGCGGATTGCCTCAGTGTCTTACCGAACACACCGGAGGTTTCCCGCGCTTCATCAACCGCTTCCCGCAGCACTTCAAACTGCTTGGTCATTGATGCCAGAGTTTCCATCATGGTGTGGATCGAGGTCGAGATCTCCTGAGCCGTACCCCGTGACTGATCCGCAAGGCTGCGCACCTCATCCGCGACCACGGCAAAACCACGCCCCGCTTCACCGGCACGGGCCGCTTCAATCGCTGCATTCAGTGCCAACAGGTTGGTTTGTCCGGCCAGTTCATCAATCTGACTGCTGCGACCCTGAATCTCAGTAGCGGCATCAGACATCGCCTCCAGTGCCGAAAAACTGGATTCGGCAGACTGACCCGCTTCTTTCAGGGCTTCGGACATACGAGTTGCCGCTTCAACCATAGAGTGAGCTGTCTCGGAAAAGTCCTTGGAGAAACCCGAGATATGCTCAGCCTGCTCATTCACATCATCCAGTGTGGTATTAGCGGTTGTCATCGCAGAGGACATGCCGCGTTCAGAACGCAGGAAGATGCGGGATAGCAGAGATTCGCGATCAACAATTTCCTGAGTGCTTTGCGCCTTATCCAGCACCTGCTGAATCTGCTCCAGCACACTGCGGAATGTGCCGTTCAGACCGACAACCTGAAGTTTGCGGTGATACAGACCATTACTGGATGCCTTAACCGTACCGAGAATCTCCCGAAATGCAGTTTCGGTCTGATCCAGTGCCGAGTTAATCTGCACCCGCAGCAGTTCCAGTTCAGGATCCTGCATTGTCTGAGGTAAACGCTGCTCAAGACGGCCGTCAGCCACTTTTTCAAACAGCTTACGAATCTCAACCGCTTCACTGTTGCGCTGAGGGTTCATCATCTGAACCACAAACCAAACCACGGCCAGCAAACTGGCAATAAGAGGAGCCGATGCAAGCCAGAATGATGCGATAACGCCAATCAGCAAAATCAGGGTAGGAATCAGAAATTGATTAAATCGAGAGAACCAGTTCTTCATAACTTTTACCCTCCTTAGCTAAATAACGGTTAAGAACATTCAGACCGGCGTCTAAAGCGTCACGGGCGTTAGCGGCTCGCTCCGCAGCAACCATCTCTTTGTAGATCACCTGAATGGCATCGATAGCATCAGGCCGGGGACAACGGCGTACCGAGGTATAACCCATAGGCTGACCATTGGGCCCCAGATCCGGCGTCATATGAGCCAGTACCCAGTAGTAGCTCCCATCCTTGCTCATATTTTTCACATAGGCGAAAAACTCACGGCCGGACTGGATCGTATCCCAGGCCAGCTTGAAGGTGGCTCTGGGCATATCCGGATGGCGGATAATATTGTGCTGCTTACCCAGCAGTTCGCTCTCGGTGTAGCCGGAAAATTCAATGAAGATGGGATTACAGTAGGTGATTCTTCCCTTGGCGTCGGTTTTGGAGACGATAAAGTCATCCGCACGCATCTTTCGCTCAACCTGTGTTGGCTGAATCGACTTTGACTTCAAAATAACCTCACTTATGACCACATACCGCTTACGACAGGTGCTGATATTCAGCCTGACAGAACACAGTTAGACACTGTCGGAAACAACATAGAGGCAGGATAAAACACGGAACCGATAAACTCAGGCAGACTCGCTGAATGCTGACGACCAATGCAACGTGTCATGGCCGGTACAGAGACGACAACAGCCGGCGTGGGGATCAGCTGTAGCATTAGTAGCGCCTTACCTAATTATGGTGGCGCATTAAACAATCAGATCCCTTCAGAATCAATGGTTATTCGGTCAAAAACAGATTTTTGTGACAAAAGTATTAAAACCGGTCAGAAATAGAGACGAAGCCGCGCCGACAACGAAGTGGGTACTGAGCCAAATTCTGAGACCTCTGAACCAAAACCGGAGAGCAGGGACAGCATCAGGTCGCTTTCATCACTGAGGGAATAAACCCCGCTGATCTGATGCAGTTGAGATGCACCACCGGACAAGGGGCTGAACAGACCGGTGTAATTACCCTGCCAGAGGGGCGACAGGGTTTTGCCCAAACCCAGCCCCATCACCTGTTGCGACAACTGTGGCTGAATGCCCTGTTTCACTAACGCGCTCTGCCGGACAGGTTCAAGCTCAGACGGCGTTTCGGCACCGGATCCGCTGTGCAGATACTCAAGTGTGATAAGAATGCCGTCGGTGAGCGGGTTATCGGTCTGAGTCTGGTAATCAACACCGGCGATCATCTGGACGCTACGCTCTTCTGTTTTGCCTTGAGAGTTGGATAAAGACGCGTCCGGCTCATAAACCACCGCTTCGATTCGGGAGCCGATTCCGGTGAGTGTCTCCCCCAGATCAAAACTGCTCTCCCACGCGCCCCCCAGAGCAGTGCGCTCAAGCACTCTGCCGGTCAGAAGAGTCAGTTCATCACCGGATTCCAGCAGCATGCGGTAATGCAGTGCCAGGGAATCCTCAGCGGACCGGTTATCCGATACTGCATGAGAAGTGGGCAGATAAGCCAGAGTCAGTGTTGAGAAGAAGCCGGGGTAATACTCAGCGACAAGGCCATCAAGCCCGGCCTTATAATCGGTATCCAGATCTGTCGGTGCGAAGCTGCCAAACAGGTTTAACGGCTGCCAGAAGCGTCCCGTACCCCAGTCAATCGCCTGCCGCCCAAGGCTCACCCGATACTGACCGGAATCCGGTTGATAACGATAGAAAAGCCGATCAACCTCATAACCGCCCTGAAAGCAGGTGATTCCGTTTGAGACCTCATCGCAGGAGTTCCAGAGCAGATTGTCACTCATCTCTGCGGCACGAAAGTAATCGATGGCTGGCTCAGATGCACCGAGAGCGATCGCCGGTGAGGAAAAGGTCTGATGACGGAGTTTCAAATGTCCGCTTAGGGTGTGCTGCTGATCCGAAGAACTTCCCGTACTCATCAGGCGCAGACTGAGCTGCTGTTGGCGGTTATCAAACAGTTCGGAGCTGTCAGCACCGTAAAAACCACCGTAGCCGGACAGGCGTGCGCTGTTCTCAAAAGACCAGCCAGCCTCATCGGAAACCGCCGCCTGATCCGCCATCCTATTATCAGCAAGTGCCGTCTGAGCAGCGGTTAAACCGCCAGCCAGAACAAGTGCCATAAGTCTTCCTGCCGTTCTCTTAAGCTTCATCAGAGACAATCCGGCCATCCCGCAGGGTGATGATCCGCTTGGCGCGCTCCATTACCCGTGGATCATGAGTAGAAAACAAGAAAGTCGTTTGCAGCGCTTTGTCCTGACTCAGGGTGTACATAATATCCAGCAGAGCAGTGGCATTTTCAGAGTCCAGATTCGCCGTTGGCTCATCCGCCAGCACCAGACGCGGCCCTGCCGCTAACGCACGGGCTACCGCGACCCTTTGCTGCTGACCACCACTCAAGCCGGAAGGACGCCGATCCATCTGATCTGCCAGACCGACCAAATTCAAAAAGTGCTCTGCCCGCTCACGCCGCTCTTTCTCTGGTCTGCCCTGCAGCACCATAATCAGCTCAACATTTTCCAGCGCGGAAAGTACGGGCACCAGATTGTAGGCCTGAAAGATAAAGCCCAGTTCAAACAGGCGGAAATCTGACAGCTCGCTCTCGCTGAGTTGCGTCATATCCCGACCATTAAGGATCACATCGCCCTCAGAAGGGGTATCCAGCCCGCCGATAATATTCAGCAGGGTGGTTTTACCAGAGCCGGAGGGGCCGACCAGAGCGGCAAACTCCCCCTGCTCCAGTTGCAAATCAACATTCTGCAGCGCAGGAACTGTCAGCTCGCCCTGCTGATAAATTTTGCTGATATTGCTCAGGCTTAACAGTGCCATGGGATGTCCTTATAAATTCGATTCGATACTGGAGCGACACAGATGTCATCAATCGCATCAGGTCTTAAGTGCATCAACGGGTGCGACCCGACTGGCTTTAATCGCCGGATACAGGCCGGACAACAAGGTCACCAGGAAAATACCGCCACTAAGCTGCAACACCCGATCGGTCGACAGTTCCGGCCGGATCACAGGATCCATATAAGTGCCCATAATGGCGGTGCTGTCCCCCATCATGCCGGAGAGATCCAGACCATTGGCGGACAATGCCAGATGCAAACCGCCTCCCAACAGCCAACCAAACAGCAGCGCCAAAAGGCTTAACAGAAAGGCTTCACAGCAGACCAGCAACATCAGCTGAATCCGCGCCAGCCCCAACGCCCGCAAAAGGCCAAACTCGCGGGTGCGCTCCAATACGCTCATCAGTACCGTATTGATAATGCCAAACAGCACCATAATCAGAATCAGCAAGAGGAAAACGTAGTTCCCGGCATCATCCAGCGCCACAAACTGCACCAGATCCGGCATCAGGGTTTGCCAGTCCAGCAGCGCCAGATTCTGCGCGTTTAATTCCGCACTCAAAGCTTCATTGATCTGCTGTTGCGCCAGATCGGCTCCATCGGCAGGGGCGACAAAAAGTGCGATTCGGGTTAGTGGCTGAGCGTTTTCGGTTTCAATTCCAGTGCCTGTTGCCGTTAGCTCTGCCTGCAGAAACAGTCGGCCAAGTTCCAGCGGGGCGAGAATCAGATAGCTGTCCAGCTCATCCATTCCGGTCTGAAAGATGCCCCGCACACGCCCCAGCTGCGCCGTCGTATCGCCGCCCTGAGTCCCCGCCATCAGCACCACCTTGCTACCAAGGCGAACTTTCAGTTTATTCGCCAGTGCCTGCCCAACGACGATGCCATTGGTTTGCTCATCCGCCAGCCACTGCCCTTTAATCAACCCCTTTTTCAGCTGTTCAGATCTTGGGTCAACTATCTGCCCCGATACCGCCTCCAAACCAACGCCCACCGAGTTATTGGCGGTACTGGCCAGCAACTGCAGGGAGATTCGGGGAATCGCGTTGACCTGCACACCCTGCCGGTTTAGCTCAGCCATCGGCTTATCAAGTCGATCCATCAGTTTTTGGCTATCCTGGATCATCAGATTGTTGGAGGGAGCTTCAAGATAGCGTTCCGGCTGAATCGCCAGATGGCCATTTCCCAGGGTGATCGCATTGCGGATCATGCTGTTGTGACTGCCATCGCCAATACCGATGGAGATCACCGCCAGTGCAAAGCCAATGGCGATGGAGGTCAGGGTAATCAGTGTACGCTTGCGATGCCGCCATAGATTGCGCCACGCCAGCCGTAGTAACAGCTGCAGCGGCAAGCCCGCCGAGCGGCCTTTTCCCGCCTTGCTTTGAACATCATAAGACATCAGCGCATCACCTCCGCCGGTTTCAGCCTGATCAGCTGCCAGCTGGGAATCAGAGAACTCACCAAGGCGACCACCACCATCAGCAGGCTCAAACCCGCCACCTGAGACAGATCAAGATAGGCACTCATCACCGGCTCAAACACCATGCCGCCCCAGTCATAGCCATCGGGCATACGGCTACTGAAATCAATACCGTGCGCCTCCAGCCAAAGTCCCGCCAGTGAACCTAACCCCGCCCCCAGCACAGCGGCTAACAAAGCAAGAAAGAAGGATTCGATCAGCACCAGCAACATCAGATGCCGTCCCTTCATTCCGATCGCCCGCAGAATACCCAATTCATGACGTCGCTCATGCAGTGCCATCAAGAGAGTATTCACCAGCCCCATAGACGCCAGCCCGACAATAATAAAGCCGATTACCGACAGCATGGACTGGCTCATCTGCATCATATTCGCCACCATGGGCGTCAGCTGTTTCCAGCTGCGTACAACTGCAGCGCCACCCCACTCATCCAGCGGCTTCTGCTGCTGCAAGTCAGTCATGGCCTGAATCAGCTGTTGCTGAATCTGAGGCAGCTGCGCAGGCTTTGGCAGATGTACCGCAAGTTCATGAAAACCGTTATCCAACACCATCAGCTGCTGAAAATTTTCAATGGACATCAGGATTCCGGCACGATCAAAACCGGGCTCCAGAGGCTTCAGGATACCGGCAACATGATAAATCGCATTACCGATACTGCCATCGGCGGCCTGAGTCACCAGAATCAGTTCACTGCCGGGTTTTAGGGCCAGCTTTTTCGCCAGGCTCTTGCCCACCAGCACCTGAGAACCACTCAGATCAGAGCGCCCTTCTGCGATCTTATCCAGTTGAACCGTTACCTTGGTTTCCCGCTCAGGATCAACGGCCCGAATCATCACACCGGTTGAACTGTCTTTGCTGCTTGCCAGTGCTGCCGCCTGTAAACGGGGCGCAAATGCAAGCTGGGGGAAGCGCTGTTCCAGCTCACTCAGATAATCCCAGGGCAAGGTGGCATAAAGATCCTGATCATCGATATAAGCCTGCCGGTGCAGCTGAATATGGCCACTGCTGAGATTGGTGGCGTAATGCACCATCTGGCGTGCCATCCCCTCCAGCAAGGCGGAGAACAGGATCACAATAATCAGACCACCCGCCAGTGCAGAAACCGTCAGCAGACTGCGTACCGGATTACGCCAGATATTGCGCCACCCCATAAAGATGAGCATACGGGGATGACTCAAAACAGAAGATGAAACGGCAGGGCCCGTTTTTTTAGGAAGAGACTCACGGGTCATATCAGCGGCCACGCTTCAGGTTTTGCAGGGAGAAGAAACGGGCATTCAGTGGCAGATCAAACTCGATGGATTTATAGGTGATCACGGTGGATTCACCGGGTTTATCTTCCGGTATCAGCCGCATCACCATGGGCACCTGATAACGCCCGATCTGCTGAAGCTGTTCAAACAACATGGAACGAATCAAAGACTGCTGCTCATCGAAATAAAGTGAACGGATCGGAGCCAGCGTCTGCTGATCAATCTCTATCACCACCTTACCCCAGACCACCGCCGCATCCGGCTTAGGAATCGCGGTAATCTCGTACAGGGCGCTAGCATCCCGCGTGCCGTTAAAGGTGATCTCGGAGTTGTAATCCTCGGCAAACTGGCTCTCTTTCACCAGATCATCATTGGTGAAATGGCTGCCCATCCAGGAACCGGACATCATGCTCGCAGGCACCTTGGTTACCCGGTTGATCTTCGGCAGATAGTTCCAGATATTCTCTTCCACCTTGAGGGTGGCAATACCTTTGTCTTTCACCGGCTGCTGAATCACCACTAACGAGTGCTCATCCCCCATGGACCAGGCTTCCATCTCCATCGTCCTTTGATAACGACGGGTTTTCACCTGCATCTGCATCAACGTGTGGGAAGTATTCCCCCGCCAGAGCTGATCGATATGATCCAGCAGCTGTTTGGCGGTCAGCGGATTACTTTGGGAAGTATCCGCCGATGCGCTCTGAAACCCAGCCAACATCAGTAAGGCTGTTACCAGCATCAGCCTGAACGCTTTTAAAGCGGGTCGTGATGTATTAATTCGACGGCAACGTTCCATTCTGCTCTCCTGCATGCCGGACTATCTGGGGGAACTCAATGAGATCATTCTATCCCCTTGGGATAAAGGGTTACATCCGATAGGTCAACATCATCCCCAATGACTGTTTATTTTCCTCATCAACGATGGGGCTATCGGTAATGGTGCTGTCCAGTCGCTCAAAGCGGTATAAACCATGAACGCCCCACTGGCGATCAAAAATATAACTGGTGTTGATACCCACAAAAGGATTCAAAGCACTTTCCGGCGCATAAGCCGTTCGCCCTTTTGCGGCATCAATATTACTGCCAGAGATACCGTACAGATGCTGCACGTAATCTTCATTTTGCCAGTAGATGCCACCATGAGCCTTCAGATTCCAACCCAGCCCCCGTCCAAACAAAGAGTGCTCGATTTTAGCCTCTGCGGTGAGGCCGTTGGAGTTATCGGAAATATCCTGTTCCAGCTTTAAGGCAAGGCGTTGATAACGCACGCTGGTCAACAGAGTCAGATCGCCACCACCGGATTTATAGCCATCCAGCTCCGGTGCATCTGATGTTTTAAAGCCCGGAATCCAGTCACTTTCGTAGCTTTCATCCCGATAGCCAACCCCAAGTCCGTATTGAACCCGATCCCGACTGATCTGATATTGCGCGATGCCGTACTTAGGGCCAAACCGCCAGTTGCCCACTTCGGCATTCACAAAAGGCAGCGCCGTGGTTTGAGCCGACAAGCCCTTCCAGGGTGTTTCCAGAATACTGGCCATCACCCCAAACTCCCAGCGCACCTGATCCGATGGCGCTTGCGGCCCCATCGTAGGCTGGGCACTCGCGGCTGAGCTGCAGATCGCCAGAATAAATCCGGCAACCCGACTCGATTGCGCAAAAAGCGCGGCTTTTGGCATTCGGAGAGGCAAGATCATAACGTCGCTTCCTGTGATTAATCGATCAACAATATCTTGAAAGCGAGTTTAGGGATGAAGCCGGAAGCCAGCTTGTGGCAAATGTCATCACTGCCATCGTGACATTTATCACATCGCTTTAAGCGTCTAAAAAGGCTACAGTTTCTGTCCGATCTTAAGATAGAAACAGTCCGGATATCAGAGCCCCGATGGATCAACCCAATAAGACTCAGCCTCTGCTGCAGCATCAGCCAGACTCTAACCATAAGACTGCAGCAGAACACAAAAGCCTCTTTCACCGTCTGAAGGCTAAGCTGAAAAACCATTACGAGTTTCTGCTGGCGCTTTTCACCTGGGACTTCGTCGGCTTTTACACCTTCGACAGCTGGCTGGCACCAGAAGTCACCCCGGATTACCTGCCCGAACCTACCGCTCTGAATATCAGCCTGTTATGCGCTGCCTTCTTTCTGTTCCTGCTCTATATGATCTATACCGAGTTTTACCGCATGCGCTGGCCTGCACTGCAAAAACCGGTACTGATTGTCATCCTGCTGATTCAGTGCGCTCTGATGCTGCTCTTTCATATCGGGCTGGTAGGCATTCTGCTGATTATCTATCTGGTCAGGCTGGTGGATTATGGTCTGAAACCCGCCCAGATTATCCCCGTTATTCTGCTGCCCCTTGGCATTGCCCTGATCGATGCAGCCCTTCGTAACACGCCCTATATTCTGGTGAACGGGCTGGCTTTCACCCTATACAACGCTTTCGCCTATCTGTTTGCCATTCGCTTGCGTTCCGAACGGGAAGCCCGCGCCCAGTCGGCGAACCTGCTGCGGGAACTGAAAGCCACTCAGACTCTGCTCCATGACACCGCAGCCCGGGATGAACGCCTGAGAATCGCACGGGATCTGCACGATACCTTAGGTCATCACCTGACCGGCCTGAGCATTCAGCTGGAAGTGGCCAGCCACTGCAAACCCGAACAAGCCCCGGAACATATCGGCAAGGCTCAGCAGATCACACGGCTGCTGTTGAGCGATGTACGCAGCTCCGTCAGTACATTGCGGGAACAACGCCGGATCGATCTGGTAACCGCTCTCAGAACCCTGTGCAGCAACCTGCCCAAACTTGATGTCAATCTTGATATCGAACCGGATCTGACCCTCTGCAACGCCCAGCTTGCGGGGGCGCTCTTTCATACGGTTCAGGAAGCCCTGACTAACTGTATGAAGCACAGCGCCGCAGACCGGATCAGTATCCGACTTCAGCAGGAGCCACAGGGCCTTCGCCTCAGAATTCAGGACAACGGTAATCTCAAGGCCAGACAACCGATCCATACTCACCAGACCGGCAATGGACTTAAGGGCATGGCCGAGCGCTTTGCGCCGTTTTCCGGTGAATTAGAGGCCGGACACAACGCCGAGGGCTTCTTCATAAAGGTTGCACTGCCCGCGACTGAAAGCGACCTGTTTTAAGGTCGCCAAAGGCAATATTCAGATAAGGACTCGCCTTATGATCAAGGTATTACTGGTTGATGATCAGACGCTGTTACGGGAAGGGCTGAAAAGCCTGCTCGCACTGAAAGAGAATATTCAGGTGGTAGCTGAAGCGGCCAACGGTGAGGAAGCCCTTGAGGTGTTAAGGGATAGCTCTTTTGAGATCGATGTTGTGCTGCTGGATATCCGTATGCCGGTTCTGGATGGCATCGGTGTTTTAAAAGCTATGCGGGAAGCGCAGCTACTACAACCGGTGCTGGTGCTGACCACCTTTGATGATACGGAACAGGCACTGGAATGCATTCGACAGGGGGCAAAGGGCTATGCCCTGAAGGATATCAATCTGGAACGCCTGACCAGCGCTATTGAAACACTGGCAGATGGCGGCACGGCACTCTCCCCTGGTATTACCGACCGGATTCTGACTGCGGCACCTAAGCAAAATACTGATCAGAGTCCCCTGATGGAAACCCTGACCAGCAGCGAGCTTAAAGTGCTTAGTCTGATTGCGGCTGGTTATTCCAACGGCGAGATCGCCAATGCCCTCTGCCGGTCAGAAGGCACGATCCGCAATCAGGTCTCCTTCGTGCTCCGAAAGCTGGATGTGCGGGATCGCACCCGGGCAGTACTCAAAGCGATTGATCTGGGGCTGCTTTGAAATTAAAGGTTAAGCAAGGGTTTGCATAGCTGAACAGACATAAATCCGTTATGATGCCCGCGCAATTCAGGGGATCAGCAAAATACTGCGTGTAAAAAGCTGATCACCCATTTCAAGCCTCAGGATTCCAATGAAAAAGACATTTAAGCTTTCCCACCCGAAGATCAAATATCCTCGTCTGATTGAAGCCGCCAAAAACGAAGCCAAAAAGTATCAGAAACGTGAACGCAACAAACCCCTGCCGAAAGGCGCTGATTTCTGGGCGTTTGAGTGTAAATTCGGTGCCGATGCCGACAACGCTGAAGTGATTCGCGCCGTCGAGATCAACGAAAAGATCAGCCTGGCAGAAGCACAGGAATGGCAGAGTTTCTATCTGGAAATTATCGCCGTACCGGCCAACCGCGTGTTTGTAGAACGTGAAGAAGAGCCGGAAGCAGAGCTGGACGACGAAGATGCCGCCGATGCCGAAACAAACGGCACGGTGCAGCAGCGCGATATGGAAGATCCATTTGCTGATGATGACGAGATCGAAGCCCGCTAAGCACGTTGTACCTTACTATTAAAAATAGTAGCTTCGCGTTAAACGAAAAAGCCGGACTCAATTCGAGTCCGGCTTTTTTGGTTTTGCAGCCTGACTTAAGACAACTGAGCCACTTCCGCTTCTATATCCCGATACCTGAGCAACTCACAGCTGCCAAAGCCATTCAGCTGTCGTGCTTTGATTTTGGTAAAGACCGGCTGGGTTAAGCCGGCTAAGAATCGGACACTTAAGGTGCGCTTTTCTTCATCGGCGAGATCAAGCGGACTGTCAGCCTCCAGCTTCTGCAAAAAGGCGGCAACATTAGCTTTAAGTTGCGCCTGATCCGGCCAGTTCGGTTCCTGCACATAACTCAGATGCGCTACCTGCCCGCGACAGACAGAGCAGTGGCCGCAGGCATTGGGGCTGGAGTTTTCATCAAAATAGCGGGACAGATTGTGCGTCAGGCAGCGATCCAGCTGGAAGAAACGGATCAAAGCGCCGATCCGCTCAATCTCTTTCTGCTCTTTCTCGGTCACGTAGGCGTAAAGCTTGGCGACGGGATCATCATTTTTCAGACGATTCATATCTACCCGAAACACTTCAGTCATCTTGGAAGCAGACAGCTCAATCAGCCCCTGTTCATGCAGATAATCCAGAGCAGCAATCGCCCGATGCCGTTCGGCACCTGCACCGTAAGCCTGATACAGGCTGTCAAAATCCGGTACACCCCAGGTCTTTTTAAAGGCGGTATGTTCAAACACCGCCTGCAGGAAAGGCACACGTTCGCCGGAGAACTTCGCCAGAATGGTCTCTTTATCGGCAACAAACTTGTATTTGTACTCGGCAAAGTAGCTGCGTAACGGTTTCAGAATGCCCATCAACTCCAGCTGTACCAGCAGGGTTTTCAGCGGCAGCTGGCGGATATTGGTCTGGTTAGACAGAGTATAAAGCTGCACTTCCCAATGAGAAGCCGAACTTCCGGCGACAAAGCTCTCCTCTTCAATCGCCTGAATCAGCCGCTGAATATCCGAGCGCAGCGGTGTATCGCCATAGACGAAGTTTTCCAGCACCGGCACCCCATCAAGACTCGCCAGCGTGATGCAGTTTGAAGGCTGACCGTCCCGCCCTGCGCGGCCGATCTCCTGACTGTAATTCTCAATGGATTTCGGCAGATCATAGTGCACCACAAAGCGGATATCGGACTTATCGATGCCCATGCCGAAGGCGATCGTGGCGACGACAACGCGGATTTTACCCGCCATAAAATCCGCCTGAATATGCTCCCGCTGCTCATTGGGCAGTCCGGCATGATAGGCGGTGGCGTTGATGCCCTGCTGGCTCAGGTACGTGGCCACATCCTCAGCCGTATGCTGCAACGTCACGTAAACAATGCCATCGCCCTGCTGTTGGTCGATTACCTGCTTTAAGGCCGCTTTCGGTTGCTGACCGGATTGCAGCGGCAGCACGCTGAGGTCCAGATTCGGGCGGTAAAAACCGGTCTGCACCACATGCTCCGGTGCGATACCGAACTTGAGCGCCATATCCTTTTTAACCCGTCGGGTGGCGGTGGCGGTCAGCAACAACACCAGCGGAATATTCAGCTGATTGCGGTACTCCGGCAGTTTCAGATAATCTGGCCGGAAATTGTGCCCCCACTCAGAGATACAGTGCGCTTCATCCACCACCAGCATGGAGATGGGCACAGATTCGATAAACTGACGGAAGCGTTCATTCTTAAAGCGTTCCACCGATACCATCAGAATTTTCAGCCGACCGGAACGGGCATCCTGCACCACCTGTTGGTGTTCTTCATTGGTCAGTGTCGAGTCGATACTGGCCGCAGCGATGCCCTTGCTGTGCAGAAACTCCAGCTGATCCTTCATCAGCGCCAGCAGCGGCGACACCACCAAAGTCAGATGGGGCAGCTGCAGCGCTGTAAACTGATAACAGAGGGATTTACCGGAACCGGTAGGAAAGATCGCCAGCGACGAATGCCCGGCTAGCAGCTGTTCAACGGTTTGCTGCTGACCACCACGAAAAGCGGGGAAACCAAAGGTTTGCTGGAGTTTGGTGTTCAGATCCTGAATGGATGCAGTTTGAGGATGTTCAGACATAAACACTCCCTGTTATCGGTAGGGTGTTATTCCCAAGGGAATAGGAAAGATCAGGGGCGCTCATCCTTAGGCGCACCCTGATCGCATTTTTTACACGCAAGCAGCGAGCCTAACATACCTTTGCGCCCTTCCGGCGTTGTTACCCAAGGCCGTTCCTGCCACGGAGGATTATGCCGCACATGCTGGTTATGGCCGCAGGCCAGCTGGGCAACCCAGTGACCTTCGCCATCGGTATGGTAGTCGGTGATGGGTTGTTGCATTAATTCACTCCTAATCCCAGCCTCCGCACTTGCGGGGTAGCCTGCGGGGTCAGGCTATACCTTCCCCGCAGCCCCTTCAAATCACGAATTCAAAATCTTCAGCGGTAGTGCCAGCAGATCATCACCGGTTCCGGCCAGATAGATAATCACCGCGCAGAACCCGGCAACGGTGGCCACATACCAGATGGCGGAGAAGATCTGACCGTAGCGATCCAGTGGCAGCAGGTGGCTTTGGTGACGCTGCTTCCACTCAAAAAAGATCTCAGCAGTGCCGATCAGCAGCAGGAAACCCAGCAGCGCCAGACCGAAACTGTAGCTGATTAGCACACCAAGCCCCGCTCCGGCGCCACACAACAAAAGCCCTGCGATGGAGTTCATGGAAAAACTGATACTTTTCAGCACATGGCCGCCATCCAGAGGCAGAATCGGCAGCAGATTAAACAGGTTCAGCAAGCTGTTGAACGCCGCGATACCGGCGAAGAAAATATTGCCGGTGATCCAATACGCAATCAGCGCCAGCAGGGACATGCCCAGACCAAAAAACGGCCCCATCAGGGAGATCACCACATCCTGCCATCGGGTGTTGATCTTGGCATCACCCAGCGCAAGACCGCCCATAAAGGGAATCAGGTAGATGCCCTTGGTTTTCATACCGAAGTGCTGCATGGCACGGATATGACCGTATTCATGCACCACAAGACAGGCGATCAGACTGAGGGCAAACTCCAGCGAAAACAGCCAGGAATAGGCCGCCAGACTCGCACCCGCCAGTACCACCTTGATCACCTTGGCACTCTTGATCAGCTTCATGCCCAGTGACAACAGGCCGATCATACTGAATTGGCGCGGCACCTTAGGCTCAACCACAGGCTGCTGACGCTCAATATCCTTAACGGTACGTTCACCATCCGCCAGAGATTCACCAGCAATTTTCAGCTGATAATCAAACTGGAACGGTTGCCAGCCCAGCTTAAAACTCAGCTCACAGGGAATCACCTCACCGTTGCGGCTGTCGGTCAGCTCAAAGCTCAGGCTGAACTCCCCTTCTGCATCACCATCAGCATTCTTACCGGCTACCGGTTGCCCGCCCCAGTAAAGCACCTGCCAGCCCGCCATAGACGCCTCCAGCCGCAGCGGCTGCCCTAAACAATCAATATTGAGTAGTTCCAAGGTAATCCCCGTTGTAAATCAAACGCTTAAAATTGCCGCTATTATGCCTGAAGCCGTGGGCAAAGAACCACACGGGTATCAAGTGCGTAGAAGTGACACCTTCAACCGCCAAGGAGCATACCGTGGCAACACTTCGACTGATATTGGGTGACCAGCTTAGTGAGAACATCACCAGCCTGCAGGATCTGAACCCTGCCACAGACCGTGTGCTGATGTGCGAGCTGGCGGAAGAAACCACCTACGTACCCCACCATAAAAAGAAGCTGGTGTTTTTTCTGTCCGCGATGCGTCATTTCGCCCAGCAACTGCTTAAACAGGGGGTTGAGGTCACTTATTTTAATCTGGATGAAGGACTGACACGCTTTTCTGACGGGATCCTTAAAGTGCTGAGCACGCCCGAAACGGAACGCCCGGCATTTGAAAAGATTGTCGTCACCCATCCCGGCGAATATCGGGTGTTGCAGCAACTGAAGCAGCTGAAAGAGGAACTCAACATCCCCCTTGAGATCCGCCCCGACCGGCGTTTTCTCTCAGGTAAAAAACAGTTTGCCGACTGGGCAAAAGACCGCAAACAGCTGCGGATGGAGCTTTTCTATCGTCAGATGCGTAAAAATCTCGGCATTCTGATTCAGGATGGCGAACCGGTTGGCGGCCAGTGGAATTACGATCAGGAGAACCGGAAATCCCTGCCCGCAAACCTTAGCCCGCCTGCACCGCTGGGCTTTAAGCCCGATGCCATCACGCGACAGGTGATCAAACTGGTGGGTGACCGTTTCCCGGATCATTTTGGCAATCTGGCTGACTTCCATTACGCGGTAACGCGGCCACAGGCACTACAGGTGTTAAACCACTTTATTGAACAACGCCTGCCCCTGTTCGGTGATTATCAGGATGCGATGAAGCAGGATCAGCCCTGGTTATTTCACAGCCATATCGGGCTTTATCTGAATATTGGACTGCTAAGCCCGATGGAAGCGATCCGCGCAGCAGAGAAAGCCTGGCAGGAAGGTAAAGCGCCCCTGAATGCGGTTGAGGGATTTATCCGTCAGATTCTCGGCTGGCGGGAATATGTGCGCGGTCTTTACTGGCTGAAGATGCCGCACTACAAGCAGGAAAACTTTCTGCAGGCGGATCGTGCCCTGCCGGCGTTTTACTGGAGTGGCAAAACCCGCATGAACTGCATCAGCCAGTGCGTTCAGCAAACCAAAGAACACGCCTATGCCCATCATATTCAGCGCCTGATGGTGCTGGGGAATTTTGCCCTGCTGACCGGACTCTCACCTAAAGAGGTCAACGACTGGTATCTGCTGGTTTACGCCGATGCGGTTGAATGGGTCGAACTGCCGAATGTTTCCGGCATGATCCTGTTTGCCGATGGCGGGTATCTGGCCAGCAAACCCTATGCCGCAGGTGGTGCCTATATCAACCGCATGTCGGATTACTGCAAGCACTGCAGCTACAAGGTGAAAGAGAAAACCGGCCACCACGCCTGCCCTTTTAATTATCTCTACTGGGATTTTCTCGACCGCAATAAAGAGACGTTGAGAGACAATCCCCGCATGGGACTGGTCTATAAAAATCTGGAAAGGATGAGCGAAAGTCAGGTAGAAGCGATCCGGATGCAGGCTGACAGTTTTTTAAGCAAGCTGGACAAGGGCGAGGATGTCTGATGAAAGGCCACAAAAAGATGTTTCTGCCGGAAAAGATCTGCCCGGTCTGTACACGGCCCTTTAAATGGCGCAAAAAATGGGCGAAGGACTGGGAGCAGGTGATCTACTGCTCCCAACGCTGCCGATCCTCCGGGCTAACAAAGCATCACTCGGCAGAAAACACCAGATCACCGTAAAAGGCCTCCGCTGTACTGCCGGAATTATCGGTATCCGTCATAATAGCGACCGCCTTAACCGTTTCGATCTCTTTACCGAATAACCGCTTAAGATCTGCCTTCAGATTTCGCTTTTCGGTATACCAGACATCACCGGCTGCCTGCTGCCGAACAGAGACCATCATCGCGCTGCTGCCGGCAAAGGGATTTGGCCACTCTTCACCGGCAGGCGATTGTGACGACCACACGTAACTGATCGCTTTGGTACTGAGAAAGGTCCAGCCATCATTCACTACGATATAAACCCGGGCGGCAAAGTCATCGCCTTTTTTGATGCGCTCATCCTGCAGCTCCGGTAGTCCGGTTACTTTCCAGCGCCAGCTAAGATAGGGTGTTTTATTGAGGTCAATCTCGGTTTCATAAAAGAGGCCGGATGCCGTGCCCCTGCTATTCGCTTTAATGGCTGGCTGCCGGGCATCCCGAATCAGCCGATAATCGGTAAAACCTTCAAACTCCTTGGCTTCCCAACGGATGATCTGATCCGGGGTAAAACGTAATGTCATATCAGCCAAAGCACTTTGCGGCATCAGAAACGCTATTAAAAAGCTGATAAAAGCCGCCGACATTCTGCGAATCCAGGCGGTAGAACCGAATACTTTGCTTATAAAATAATGACTTATCAGTCGCATAGAAGTGCCTCATTCAACCTGTGATTCGCAGAAACCTACTTGTCGATATACGCAGCAAACACTATTCTGTATTCATTTTTATCTACGACTTTAATCTTAAGACCTTAGATTAACCACCTGAAGAGCTTGATCAGGGGCCACCATACCGGTCATGAGATAAACGACTTAATTAAGGATTCAGTCGCACATGTCAGAACAGATCACTGTAATTGAGGGCAACAAAGCCCAGAAATACCAAAGCCTGCTGCCGCAAATTGAAGCACTGGTCAGCACCGAAGATGACGTGATTGCCAATCTTGCCAACATCAGTGCCGCCCTTAAACAGGCGATGGGATTTTTCTGGGTTGGGTTCTACCGGGCAGAAACGCCGGATATGCTGGTTCTTGGCCCCTTTCAGGGGCCGGTAGCCTGCACCCGCATCCCCAAGGGTAAAGGGGTTTGCGGTGCGGTCTTTGAGCAACGAAAAACCCTGATCGTACCTAATGTTGATGAGTTTCCCGGCCATATCGCCTGTGCCAGTGAATCCAAATCAGAAATTGTTCTACCGATCTTTCATCGTGGCGGCGTTGCATGGGTACTGGATATCGACAGCGACGAGCTGGACAGTTTTGATGACATCGATCAGCACTGGCTGGAAAAACTGACCGCTGTTATCAGCCTGATGCTTTAAATCCGGATCTGACAAAGAGAAGTCACTGGTCAACGTCAGTGACTTTGATACAGCAGCTGATGATTCTGCCCTTTAGGCAAGATCAGTTTTGCCAGCAACCAGGCAGTGAAATAACAGATATAGCCTGAGAAGATAATATCACTCAAAAAATGCCCTCCCTGTATTACCCGAACCTCACCAACAAACAAACCCAGAATTACGCCAACCAACAAACCCAGCTGCCATTCCCAAACCCAAGCTAAGGCGATAAAAGCAAAACCCATTGCTGCGTGCCCACTGGTAAAGGAACAGTTCTTCTCACACTGATCACTGATAGCCCACGCTGGCGTGAAATGCTGCTCACCGCCAAATTCCACTACATCTCTGGGTCTTGCTCTATCCCAGTTGTTTTTAAAGCCTGCATGAACCAGTAATCCCGGGCCTATCAGAAGAAAAAGCAGCAAGAATAGTAACTTGTGGCGCTTGGTACGTAACCTTGCAGGGGCAGATCGAAGCCATGAGATCAAGGTTGCCAGCATAAGAACAGGCACAAGGAAAAGTGGCATATCTTTGAAAAGCACATAGACAAAACGAACCCAACCCTCCTGATTAGCGGGAAAGCTCTGAGTGGCAGAATCAAAAAAACGACCACTAACCATAAGATCCAGTTCCGGCCAAATAGCGAAGAGTACAACCAGAAAGGCAAAACTAAGCGGCACCCTGAGCATACCTTTTTGCACTCCTGGAAGATCTCGTTTAATAACCCGAAATAAGGTCTGCATGAGGTTGGCTAAAGTTATGCAATAGAAAGGCATGGTGATGCTCCGCAAAAATAATCTGCGTAGTATCTTTCTTATAGCTTAAGACAAACTTAACCCCTTTATCTCAGCCACATAGCGCTAATCGTTCTTTTCCTATCTTTATGAAACACCGAATGAGAAGAGTCGCTCCCTTTTATCTTCAATTCCTGCCATTCGTTCGTTTTTTCTACCAATTATCGTTTAAAGAAATTCATGCTCAGATGCCATGAGAAAGTGCCCCCCATCGCAGCACAGTCTGCTCTTTACAACCTTCAACGGGGCACAATCATGAATCGCACAACTGCAGCACTTATTCTCTCAACTGCATTATTGATCCTGGGGAGCGGACACAGCCAAGCCGCTGAATTTAACGCTAACGCAGGTATCGGGGTCGCTCACATTAAAAACCATGTGAAAGGCGAAGATAATCGCAATGAGCTATTCCCATTTGCCGAGTTGCAATACGGCATGTTCATCCTGAATCAGGATGGCCTGGGTGTGACAACGACCTTAACGCCAGACAGTGCACTTAGCTTTTTTTTAACACTGCGTGAAACCAGCTTTGATGCCAGCGACAACAAAGAGCTGGCAGGGTTAACCCAGCGGGATGATACCGGCGAGCTGTTGATCAGCTGGGTACAGATGACACCCTGGGCAGAATTGAGCGCCTCTGTCAGTACCGACCTGATGGATAAACACGGAGGGTATGAACTGGATCTTGGGATTTCCCGTCAGATCCCAATGCTGGGTGGCGTCGTTATTCCAGAGGCAGGTATCCAATATCAGTCGGAAAAATTAGTGGATTACTATTATGGCGTAAGCCAGTCCGAGTCCAGCCAGACGATTAAGGCTTACGATGGCAAGGCCAGCCTGACCTCGAATCTCTCCCTGACTCATATCTATAACTTATCCGGCGGATGGAACACCGCAACAGTCGCGGAGCTCTACGGCTTAGGCAAAGGCATCAGTGACAGCAGTATTGTTGAGCGTGACAACTACTGGATGGGTTCTGTCGCTCTCTTCTACCAATTTTAGAAAGCCTGCGAATCAGCAACAGAAATAACTGAACCATCCACTCCAGGGAAACTGAAAATGAAACCTTTTGTCCGTAGCGGTGGCATTAGTGCCATTATCGCCGCTCTTACTTTTCTGTTTGGCATGGCCTACTACGTTATCCTCATGACGGATATTCAGTACGGCAACCTCAGTACAAATATTGAGGAGCAACTGATTTATCTGAGCCAGCATCAGGCTATGATTTATCTTTGGTACTTTGTGATTTACGTTGTTTTTGGCTTCGCGTTACTGGGGTTGCAAACCGGTTTAAACAGCCTTTTGCCTAAATCCCCGTTATCTCAGGCCACCGCTGTCGTTGCCTATATCTGGGTCGGTTTAGTTATCGCTTCCGGAATGGTTGCTAATGTCGGCCATGCCATGAGTATTGAGCTACATAGAGTAAACCCTGAAGCCGCTCATCATGCCTGGGTAAGCGTGCAGATTCTGGTCAATGGTTTAGGTGGAGGCAATGAGATTGTCGGTGGTGTCTGGCTGATTCTGCTTTTCTTTGCCAGTGCTAAAAACAATTGCTTACCCGGTTCTGCGCGCCTGGGAGCCTTAGCCATCGGCCTTTGCGGCCTTGCTACTGCGATCCCGGCATTAACTGAACTGGGGGCAGCCTTCGGTTTAGGCTGTATACTCTGGTTCCTTTCTACCGGACTTTTTATGCTACTGAATAAGGACAACTAGCGATGGGTAACGCCTTTCTGAGTTTCTGGCGGCGTCATGAACTCTTGCGGGACAGCGTTCAGACTATCGTTATCTGCTATATCATCGCTCTGGTGATCTGGTTTACCGATGCAGGCGGCTTCTGGCTGACACTGCAGGTATCGTTAGTTTTTGGCGTATCCTGCCTATGTGCCATTCGGGTCAGCATTCACTATTTGCAGGATAAAACCTCAATACTGATTGCGACCGTTATTGGCTACTCAATAGGCGTTATCATTGGCACCCTTCACCTACTGTATCAGATGTATGACTCCTTCGAGCAGGTGCGTAATGCTCCGGCATCGGATCTGATTCTTAAAATTCTCTTCAGCCTGCTGGTCACCTATATTTTTTATAACTCCCACAGGGTGACCCGAAAACAGCGGGAGCTGCAGGCTCAAAGGGAGCAATCCCTCAGACAGGAAAAAGAGCTGGCGGAATCCAACTACCAGATACTGCAGTCCCAAATTGAGCCACATTTTCTTTTTAATACCCTGGCCAACATCCGGGTATTAATTGATGTGGAACCCCAGCAGGCCAAGAAAGTACTGGATAACCTGACCGGTTTACTGAGGGTCTCGATGACCAAGGCAGAGCGGCAGGTCATTCCTCTGCGGGAAGAGCTACAACTGGTCGAGTCCTATCTCGCGATCCAGAAGGTGCGCATGGGCTCACGGTTAACCTTCGATATCAGGGTTCTGGGAGACACAAGCCAGGTCTGTTGCCCACCTTTCACTCTTCAGCCGCTGGTGGAAAATGCGGTTATCCATGGTATTGAACCCGCACTGGAAGGGGGTGATGTCATGATAACAGTGACGGTTACTCAGGATCGGTGTCAGGTTATCGTAAGCGACACCGGGCCAGGGCTGGCGCATAACTACCAGAGCCTGCCCCCGAAAGGACATGGCATTGCCGTGAAAAATATCCACCAACGACTGGCTCTGCTGTACCAGGAGCAAGCTCAACTGGAACTGGCCAACCAGACAGACAGTCATGGTCAGATCATAGGCTGTACCGCAACGCTATCGTGGCCTGTGGCCTCACATCCGGAGATAAAGACATGAACGTGATGGTCGTTGATGATGAACCCCTGTTGAGATTCCACCTACAAAAAATGCTACAGGAGTTATGGGAAGATCTGGATCAGGTGATTCCCCTAGGTTCCGGTATCGAAGCCGTCAACATGATTCATGAAGTGCCGGTTCACACCGTTTTCCTGGATATTAAAATGCCCGGTATCAGTGGCCTTGAAACTGCGAAACTACTGAGAGAAAGCGGCTATGTGGGCCATATCGTATTCGTCACAGCCTATGATGAACATGCCGTAACCGCATTTGAGCATGAAGCTGTCGACTATATTCTGAAACCGATTGAGGAAGAACGCCTTTTTCAGTGCATTAAACGCATCATCAAACGAGGCCAGCAAGAGATTCGTTACGAACTTAATGCCGATCAACTGCAACAACTAATTTCCCCTGAAAGCTCTGAAACAGCTCCGCTACGCTGGATCAACGCCACCCGCGGCAATCAAATCCATATTGTTCAGCTGGATGATATCCACTGCTTTATTGCCGAAGACAAATACACCACCGTTATCACCGCTCAGGGTGAGTATCTGATACGGAAAACCATCAAGCAGCTAACTCAGGAGCTGGACAGTGCCCTCTTTTGGCGGATTCACCGGGCCGTCATCGTTCAGGTCGCAAAAATCGCGATGGCGGAGCGAGATGATCAGGGCCATTACTCCGTAACACTTCAGGATAGTGACCGGATACTCCCTGTCAGTCGTAATAACGCCCATCTGTTCAGGCAGATGTAGTCTCTCCATTACGTCCAGCAGTTATATAGGGTAGCAATGCTTTAATCGCCAGCTACAGGGTTAACTCTTGACCCTGTTGCCCCATGAGTTAAGACGAGGTGGAATTGACTGGAAAACTTTGATTTTTCTGAAGACTCACCTGTCTTTATCCGGTTTTTCATATTTTCCTGAGTTACAATCAACCTATTACAAGCAAGATGCGTCTTCCCATAGTTATCAGGGTTGGCGCATGGATATTAGGTTAGGGAACCTTCTATGACACAAGAAACTAAAGGTCGCTTAACGACCCGCACCATGGCGATGCCAGCGGACACCAACCCTTCCGGTGATATTTTTGGCGGTTGGGTTCTGGCTCAGATGGATATTGCAGCCGGTATTTGCGCCAGTCAGCGTGCTCAGCAGCGTGTTGTTACCGTTGCGGTAGAGGGGATGAGTTTTATCCGTCCAGTTAAAGTGGGCGATATTCTGGGGGTTTATACCGATGTTGCCGAAGTTGGCAAAACGTCGATGAAAATTCACGTTGAGGCCTGGGTACGCCGTGGCCAGATCGGCCTGCGGGAGAAAGTCACCGAGGCGATTTTTAAGTTTGTCGCTCTGGACGAAGACGGTCATCCAACCGCTGTTCCGGAAAAAGATCAGCTGCCGGATTACGCGATGGAAGAGTTTACGCTGTAACGCCTTGCAAACCCGGTAAACCGATCAACGGCTCCCTCTTCACTTTTCGGAAGATGGAGCCGTTTTTTTATCTTCAAATCAGGCTGACAGACGCGCCACCAGAAAGTCCACCGCGGCTTTAATCTTGGGCACCTGATAGCGATTCTGAGCATAGAGCAGATAGATGCCAAGCTTCTCACTTCGGGTCACCCCCACCTCCGGAGACAGATGAATCTCCAGTAAGTCGCCTCTGTCCAGAGCACCTTGCAGTGACCAGCGGGGTAGCATCAGCAAACCTTCACCACGAATCGCTTTATCGATCAGCCAGCGCCCGGCATTACTGACGGCGACTTTACGGGGTGATACATCCTGCCACTCGCCCCCGATCTGACTGATCCAGGGCAGCATACCCGCCGGTGTCCGATAAAACAGCCCGGCATGCTCTTTCAGCTCTTGCGCATCTCCCGGCATCCCCTCCCGTTCAAGATAGATCGGGGATGCAGCCAGAATAAAACGGTTATCGCGTAACTTAACCGCCACAACACGCTCATCCGGTACATAGCCGCCGCGAATGGCGATATCGACATCATCCCGGCCTAAAGTGGACAGGGCATCACTTAGCTCAATATCCAGCACAATGTCAGGATAGCGGGCGTTAAACGCTTCCATAACAGGCAGCAGCAGGGTTTCGCCAAAACCAACCGTTGCACTGATTTTAAGATGCCCCATCGGCTTGCTCTGATAACTGCCCACCAGCTCATCGGTTGCCTCCAGCCGGGAGAGGATATCCCTTACCTGTTGCAGATACAGTCTGCCAATCTCGGTCAGGCGTACCACCCGGGTCGAACGCTTCAGCAAGACCGCTCCCAGATGATTTTCCAGATCTGCGACACGGCGGGACAGGGATGACGCCGGCACATCAAAATGCTGAGCGGCCCGGGTAAAGCTGCCGGTCTCAGCCACTTTTACGAAGTACCGCATCGCCTTAAGTTGATCCATCCAACCTCTCCCCGCCCTTAATTATTGCTTTTTAAACAAAGATCATTCCTATTTTAGCGTCTATATCATAAATATTCAGCCGATATAATCACCTCATCGATCAAACGGCAGAGGGTCTGCCGGACTCAAAAAAAGTGAGATGACACATGACACAGAACACTCAGATCAAACTGATTGCACGTCCTCAGGGCGCACCAACGGCTGAACTTTTTCAGATTGAACACAACGACATCCCTCAGGTTACTGAAGGCCAGATTCTGATCAGACAGAGCCACATGTCTCTGGATCCTGCGATGCTGGGCTGGATGTCCGATGACCGCGAAAGCTATATTCCACCGGTTGAACTGGGCGAAGTGATGCGCTCAAGCGGTTATGCTGAAGTGATTGAATCTCAGCACCCGGATTTTGCTGCAGGTGATAAGGTCACCGGTATGTTTGGCTGGCAGGAGTATGCCGTCAGCAATGGTCAGGGCGTTAACAAGGTGGATCCTGAGCTGCCTGCCGATATGGTGCTCTCGGTTCTGGCACTGCCCGGCCTTACAGCCACACAGGGACTGCTGCGAATTGGTCAGCCTAAGTCCGGTCAGACACTGGTGGTTACCGGTGCCGCGGGTTCTGTGGGCTCTATCGTCGGTCAGCTGGCCAAAGCTGAAGGTCTGCGGGTTATCGGCGTGGTTGGCAGCGAAGATAAAGCCGACTGGATTGTGAACACCCTGGGTTTTGATGGTGCCATTAACTATAAAACCGACAATCTGGCGGAGCAGCTGGCAGAACTGACACCAGACGGCATCGACCTTTTCTTTGAGAACACCGGCGGCCCGATTCAGCACCATATCTACCAGCGTATGAACGACCATGGCCGCATCATCGTCTGCGGTATGATCGCCGACTACACAGCGGCAACACCGGCGCCCGGCCCTAACTGGATGAATATTGTCCGTAAACGCCTGAACATTCAGGGCTTCACCATGCCGGATCACTTCCATGAAGTACCGCAACTGCTGGAGCTGCTGGTGCCTTACGTTCAGCAAGGCAAAATCCGGTACCGCAGTCATACCCTGAAAGGCTTAACCTCAGCCGTTGGTGGCCTGAATCTGCTGTTTACCGGTGGTAATCAGGGCAAACTGATTGTCGAGCTTTAAGGTTCACTGCTGGCTAAATATTTAAAAAAAGCCACCTCGTAAAATTTTCTTTACGATACAAAATTGGCAGCCGTAACGGCTGCCAAGTATCGCTTCACCCCTTCCAATCAAGCTCCATTTTGACCTACCAATCGATCAGGGATAACCCCTTTACTGACGGGGGCTTCAGACTTATTCATACGTTACTGATTCATGGCTTCCTGCCGACGAAACGCCGCTTAAAAACCTACCAGAATCAATATTGCAGAATAATCACCTGTAAAATTGATCTACAACAAAATACTGGTCTGAAAAAACCCTTTTGGGTAGTATCGCCAACTCTTCACAATTTCATAATAAAGACAACATTGGGAGAACAACGTGGTATCCACTCGTTTCTTGGGAAGCACACTGCTGGTGGCAGGGACTGCACTTGGTGCGGGCATGCTCGCAATTCCTATGGTTCTGGCTCCACTGGGCTTTGGCCTGGGTCTGGGACTTCTGTTTTTTGTATGGGCGTTTACAACGCTGGCTGCCCTGCTACTGCTGGAAGTGAATGTTAATCACCATCCCGGTGAGAACATGCACTCCATGTCCGGTAAATGGCTGGGGCGCTTCGGCCAGCTGATCACTAACTCCAGTATGATTTTCCTGCTGGTGTTCCTGCTGATGGCTTATATTCTTGGTGCCAGCGAACTGCTGCAGGTGGCGCTGAAATATATGGGACTGGATGTCAGTCTGGGCTTCAGCCGCACCCTGTTTACCCTGTTAGCGGGTATCACCATTGTGCTGGGTACCGGTGCTGTTGACCGCCTGAATCGCCTGTTCTTCGCAATTATGTTGGTTGCGATGGTCGTGGCACTTTACTCACTCTCCTCTATGGCTCCCGATACTGCGCACCAGACCAGCCTGACGACAGCACAGGCTGGCGATACTCAGGCACAGATCATGTCTGCGCTGCCGGTATTGTTCACCTCCTTTGGCTTTATGGTGGTGATTCCGCCACTGGTTAGTTACACCGAAGACGGTGAAGGCAAGCACTTCAGCAAGGTGGTTATTGTCGGCAGTCTGATTCCTCTGGTCTGCTACATCGCCTGGTTCTGGGCCTGCATGAATGCCGTTGCTCCTGAGCAACTGTCCGGCCTGAATGGTGTAGAACAGCTCGTTACGGCACTGGGTGAAAGTGGCGCAGGTCTTGGTTCTGTGCTGAAACTGTTTGCGGCGATGGCTCTGTTAACCTCTTTCCTGGGTGTGGCACTGTCTCTGTTCGGCTTTATCCGTGAGATGTGTGATAAGAAGCCTGTGGTCGACGGTAAAATTCCTGCCATCGTCCTGACACTGGTTCCGGCGCTGATTATGGCGTCCAGCGCTCCGGGTGAGTTCCTGAAAGCACTCAGCTATGCCGGTCTGGCACTTACCGTACTGGCGATCTTTATTCCGGTGGCTATGGTATGGCGCAGTCGCCAGCAAGGTGAAATGGCTTATGTTACTCCGGGTGGCCAGCTGGCTCTGGTCACCACTCTGGCCTTTGGTGTTCTGTTGGTCGGTGCTCAGTTCTACTGATCATCAATACCACTGCATCCGGTAGCCCGTACCGGATGCAAAAGCACCGAAAAAAAGGCGGCATCTGTTACCAGATGCCGCCTTTTTAATTTGTCCTGCCTTCAATCTGCAGACCGTCTGATGATCAGACTAGCGCACCATCACGCTCCGGCTGGTAAATAATCGCTTCGATCTCTACCTGCATCTCACCACCGCCCGGTTTTGGCCAGCTGATCTGCTGCCCGACAGACAATCCCAGTAGCGCCGAGCCGATCGGAGCCAGCACTGAAACCGTATTCTCCTGACCGGCATTTTTCGGGTACACCAGCGTCATGGTGAAGCTCTTATCAGAGCTCACATCTTTAAAGCGCACCTTGGAATTCATCGTGACGAGATTATCCGGGATCTGTGCAGACGGAACGATCGACGCACGATCCAGCTCCTGCTCCAGATTTACCTTGCCCGGAAACTCCTTTTGAGAAACCTTTGCCAACAGCTCATCCAGCTTCTCTGCATCAGATTCAGAGATAATGATGTCAGGCTGCGTATTTTGCATTGTCATAATCCTTAACATTAGGGATATCCCAGTGACTTACTTTATTTAAGCCAATAAAAAACACCTGACGCCGGAAGCGTCAGGTGTTGGGTTCGGAACCTATTATACAGCAGTGGCTAAATAAAGTTCGCGCTAAACCAGATATCTTTCTTAGTAACGCTGACACCAGACTTGCCCTCGGCAAGAACTCCGTTTTACAGTCATCTGGCAACAAACAGCGTCAATCGCATACAAGGAAGATATCATGACACAGAACATTCTGGCACGTTCGCCGAGAAGTCGCGTCCCCGCTTCAGTCTTCACCAAAAAATCTAAGGCACCCCATTCACAAGGCGACACGCTCTACGATCAGATGTGGGCAGCAACCACACAGTATCAGCAAGGGGCATTAGCATCCGAGTTTGTGCAGGGCATCGCTCACTCTGGCCTCAACCCCGATCAGTACGGTCAATTTACCGTGCTGGATGCGGCTTATTGCAGCTACTCTGCCGATGATTACAGCATTGTGATTCCAAAGGCGACAGATCCGGAAGTTAAAGCATTTTGTGAAGCTCGACAGAAGGATTATCTCGACTATAACGCTGAGGTCTTTGAAGGCTGGCATATCGGGGATCCAAAAGCAGTTCAGCTCACAAAACTGGCTCAGGAATATTCCGATTTTGAACATACGATTGCAGAGACGATGGATCCGCTCTATTTCATCGTTGCGATGACACCCTGTATCTCGCTCTGGACCTATATCGGGATGACGCTGGCACCTTATGCCACAGTCAGTAATCTTTATGCTTCATGGATTGAAGCGAATCAGGTAGCTGAAGCCCCTAAGGATATGGCTGATTTCATTAATGCCCACGCGGATCAGATGGATCATCAAAAAGCGATTGAGATCTTTGTTAAGGGGATGCAGTTCGAATGTAATATGTTCCGCAGCGCCTGTGGCCAGGAACCCATTTAACAGATGACGATGCCCGCTTACTTATGGTTAGCGGGCACGTTTTTTTTGCAGATACCAGCGACCGGCAATCACCAGAAAGATCCCGCCCAGTATCATCAGTGATGCAATAATCAGTGTCAGCGTCACCGGCTCAGCCACAAAGACTACACCGCCAACAGCGGCAATGACAGGTACCGAAAGCTGCAGCACAGCGGCCTGCGTTGCGGTATAAAACGGCAGGGTGGCGTACCAGATCACATAGCCTAACCCTGAGGTGATCGCACCGGAGGTCAGCGCCAGCAGAATCCCTTTCTGAGACCAGTCTCCTCCTTCGATGACCAGCCAGATGATCAGCAGTAACAGCCACGGCCAGGTGTAAAGAAAGTTACGGGCAGTATCCAGCGCGGGTGTTTTTGAACCCCGGCCCATCAGGGTATAAAAGCCCCAGGCGATGCCTGCCAGTGACATCAGGATAAAACCGGTAAAGCTCGGTGTACTGAAGCCCGGCAACACCAGATAGATAAAACCGGCAAAGGCCAGCAATACCCCGGCCCACTCAATCAGATGCAATCGCTGCCCCTGAATCCAGCCGACAAGGATCATTGTCAGTTGCACGGCACCAAACAGAATTAACGCCCCGGCACCGGTTTCAAGATCCAGATACGCCACAGAAAAAGCGATGGCATAGGCAAACAGCATTAAGCCCGCCTGATAGCTACCACCGGAATGCGAAACCGCATCTTTATTACGCAGCTTAAGTAACAGCATTACCAGCCAGAGCATACCGATACCCGACGCCAGCCGCAGCAGGGTAAAGCTGACCGGATCGATCGACACAGACACCATTTCGCCCTCTGCTCCGGGTGATCCCGAAGGGGTCAGGGCCAACCGGCAAAGCACAGAGTTGGCCGCCAAAGCCATCAAGGAGAGCAGGGTCAGCAGAATTGGCCTGATCATTGAATATCCCTTCACACAGTGATTTGATTCGGACTCAAAAGTAGCAGTAATACCTTGCCGGAAAACCCGTCCGGAAGTCCTGTTTTATGATTTATCCCTTGCCCGAACGTCTATAAACCGAGGCAGGAATGGTACACTTTAACAAATCTGGTGATGACTGCCTCAACGACCTCAATCACCGTTGAGCGGCAAGATAAGGAAAGAGATATGAGTGCCAAGCTTGAAGCTGTTCTGCAACTGATCGATCAGGCTAATAATGAAGATCCAAACCGTGAAGAATACCGAGGACAGCAGGTTGCCAAAGAGTGGCTGTACGGCCAGCGGATGAGCGAATGTCTGAACACCTTTGCTCCTGATGCATCAGAGCTGCTGCAGATCGCCGCCCGTGGCCAACACATTCAGCGCTGGAGTATTCCCCGCTCGGATTACCCGGAAGGCCGCGTAGGCTATAAACACTGGCGCACCGAGCTGGGTAAGTTTCATGGTGAAAAAACCGCAGAGCTGATGCTTCAGGCCGGTTACAGTAATGAGGATGCGGAGCGGGTTAAAGAGATGCTGCAGAAAAAACGTCTGAAGCAGGATGCCGAAGTGCAGACACTGGAAGACGTTATCTGCTTGGTATTTCTGGATCACTACCTCGCACCTTTTGCTGAAAAACACAGCGAACCGAAACTGATCAGTATCATTCAGAAAACCTGGGGCAAAATGTCCGATAAGGGACATGAGGCAGCACTGAAGCTCAGCTATCAGCAGGAACATCTGGCGCTGATCCAAAAAGCGTTAGCCTGATCTGACGGGGCATGCCCCCTGCCCGTGCCGGACAATATATTCTAAAATAAACACTGTACAATCAGATAATTAGCGCCAAAAACCGGCTTTTGGCGCACCAAGAAAAAGCATTCAGCATGACGCCGCCCAAAAGCGGTGCATTAACAGACAGAGCAACAACCTCGCTTAACTAATGTGGTGCCAATAATGGAAGAGATTATCCGTAACGAGATGCGGGTTCTGCCCGAGATTGATCCGGATTTTGAGATTCGTCGTCGTACAGACTTTATTAAAAACAGCCTGCTGAATGCGCGCTGTAAAACCGTGGTACTGGGCATCAGTGGCGGAGTCGACTCCACAACCTGTGGCCGTCTGGCACAGTTGGCGGTCAATGAACTGAATGAAGAAAATCCGGATGCCGGATACCAGTTTATCGCCGTTCGCCTGCCCTTTGGCAGTCAGAAAGATGAAGACGAAGCCCAGTTAGCCCTGTCCTTTATTCAGCCAAGCCACTCGGTCAGCGTTAATATCAAAAGTGGTGTCGAGGGCATCCATGCCAGCACACTGGAAGCACTGGATGGCACCGGCCTCGTTCCTGAAGATCCTGCCAAGCTGGATTTCGTGAAAGGCAATGTTAAAGCCCGTGCCCGCATGGTGGCTCAGTATGAGATTGCAGGACTGACCGGCGGACTGGTACTGGGGACAGACCACTCGGCAGAGAACATTACCGGTTTCTACACCAAATACGGTGATGGTGCCTGTGATCTTGCGCCACTGTTTGGTCTGAATAAGCGACAGGTTCGTCAGGTTGCCGCCACCCTGGGCGCGCCGGAACTGCTGGTGAAAAAAGTACCGACCGCTGACCTTGAAGAGCTGGCACCGCAAAAAGCCGACGAAGATGCACTGGCACTCAGCTACGACCAGATTGATGATTTCCTTGAGGGCAAACCTGTTGCTGCGGAAGTCAGCGAGCGCCTGATCGCTATCTACCGTGCAACTCAGCACAAACGTCAGCCGATACCAACTATCTACGACTGATCATGCTCTGAACCCTTTCAGGAGTGTTCTTAACGTCGCTCCTGAAAGGAAAAGTCATCTTGCCGAAAACCGGGTTCTCACTTATAACTTAAATCAGCATTAGCAAATCGCTATAGCGCGAGAGGAATAACCTCCATGACAAGATATCTGTGCTCACTGATCATCGCGCTCCTTCTCTCTCTCCCGACAGTCTCACTGGCGACGCCGGAAAAATCCAGCCCCGTTCTTCCGGAAAAAAGCCGCAAAGAAGTGCTCTTCTGCGGCGATAAAGCAGGTTGGCCTCCCTACACCTATGAAGATGGCAACACGCTGAAAGGCTACGATCTGGATCTGTTGGCAGAGGTTTTTAAATCCAGTGATCTGGATTACAAAGTGCTCATGCTGCCCTGGCGTCGCTGCCTTGAGATGGTCAAACAAGGTCAGGTCGATGTTGCTTTAAGTGCATCAGGAACCCAGGAACGGGCGATAATCTATCGCATGACTCAGCCCTACTACTATGTCACCCCCAGCTATATCCATCTTAAATCCCGCTTTCCGGATGGCATTCAGACACCACCGGATGAAGTCACCAACCTGTTTAAAGTCTGCGGTTTGAGGGGATACAGCTATCACAGCTTTGGACTACCGCCGGAAAAAGTAGAAACCACCAGCCGCACCTTCAGCCAGTTGTTTAACAAGACCGCCGCTGGCCGCTGCGATCTTCTGCTGGGCCGATATGAAGTGCTGGTAGGTTTTTCTCTGACAGGGCAGCCCCTGATGACAGACAAATGGCAGCATAGTCCGGTACCCGGCATTGAAGCCGATGACTTCAGAATGCTGGTCAGCCGAGCCATTGATGACAGTGTTGAGCTGCACCAGATGCTGAATACCCGCATCTCGGCACTCGAGGAAGCCGGAGAACTTGACCGGTTACTGGGGCACTATCTCAACTAGGCATATCTGGCGATCACAAGCACTCGGGCATTATGTCAGTACGCTCAGGAGCCTACTTTCAGCATATTTTTCATCCTGCTACCGATGCTTTTCAGCATATTCATCGCATGATCCGGATGGTTTCTCAGGTGCTCGAGGAAGGCTTCTTTAGGTAAACGCATCACCCGTATATCTGATGCGGCCACAATATCAGCCGACCTAACATCGTCAGTTAACAGTGCCAGCTCACCAAACACCTCACCCGGTCCTATTCGTGCAATGTGCTGATCGTTATCAGGGGTCACCACATCAGCATGTCCTTCAATAATTACAAAGGCTGCATCCCCCATTTCTCCGGAGCGCACAACATGTTCGCCCTGTGCGTAAAAGAGACATTCATAAGAGCTGATAAAGTTATACAACCGGTTGTTTTCTGCAAAGGTCAGGAAGTAATCGGTCAGTTCACGGATATCCAACACCATGGGCAAAAACTCAACACCATGAGCCGGATCATACTGAATCTCATCCACCGGTTTAAACCCGATACGTCCCACCAGCTTTGCAATGGTCGGGTTGATAGGGGCAACCACATGAGTCACATCGTTGGAAACACCGAAATAAGATGCCATCAGATTAAGTCCAATCGCGATCTTTGCGCCCCGAAAAGGCTTGGTGACACAATACATGCCACAGTTAAGAATACGGGCGTCCTCCGGCAAAAGACGGCGAAAATCATAGTATTCGTCAGCCGGGATACCGGCCTCGGAATCCAGCGTCAGGCGCATGCTGCCAATCACAGCACCATCGCTGACGGCGATCAGGTTCTTACTGGTCGAAAAGGTATCAAACCGATCCATCACCCGAAGATCTGATGTTGCCGAAAATAACTCTTCTTCTTCACTGAATACCGTATGACGCAGTTTTAAAACTGCATCAATTTCCTGAGGTTCATCGGCTAACGAGATCTTAATGGGCATCCTGAGACTCCCCGGCAGCGTCACGAATAACATCTGTTTGCACAAGATACTCGCCCCGATGCAGTGTTCCGTGATTCACCCCCTTCAGATAGCGCGCTTTCAGCTGATCGGTTCCGGCAAGATCCGTTAGCTGATAACCCTGTGCATCCACAAAGGCTTCAACCGCCTGCTGCTCGATCTCCCAGTTCAAAGGTTCAGACTTAATCATCAGGTACAGTTTCAACAGCCAGCCACAGTTGGTCTCTTTGCTGGACATAGGGGCAACGCAACTGAAAACAAAACGGGTACGGGTATTCGTCAGTTCTTTTAATCCTTTGAACAGGCGCTCAACATCTGTGATATCCAGATACATGAGTACCCCTTCACAGATATAGAAAGTATTACGGCGGGCATCAAAACCGGTAAAGTCATTTAAAGCGGCTTTGGCATCGGTTTTACTGAAATCCACTTCCAGTAGGTGCAGATTATCACTGGCACCATCAGTCAGAATCTTTTGTTTTTGAGCGCTGGTGGCTGGATGGTCAAGTTCAATAAAGTTCACATCGGGATATTGACTATGTAGCTCCCACGTCAAAGTATCAAACCCGGCTCCAAGGTTGACAATCTGAGTGAAACCTTCAGCAATAGCTTTTTCTGCTGCGTCCCGTATATAGCGTTTTCGCAGCACATAATGCAGTGTAATCCCCGGCAATATCGCCTTCTCCATCATAGGAGCCAGCGTACGGAACAGCGTACTATCCAGTTGGCGCAGACGCTTTTGCCCTTCTGCAGAAGCCGATAGCACTTTGCGACAGGCTTTACGGGTGCCCTCCTCTACCAAGGCCTCAAAGCCGGGTTTGGTAGCGGTAAACAGTACACCCTGCAGAACGGTATATGCGGTAATACTTGCCTGATCTTCCTTCACAACAAACTCCACGACAAATGAAAAAAGCATTATCCGCATTAAGCAGTTGATAACACAATCTGTTGGTGTGATTTATTTCTGTTGAAACTCCAGAACAACAAAAGCCCTGATCTTTTCGATAAACGTAAAGGATAAGGGCTTTTAGGTACCAACGGTTATTTAGGCTCTGAGGGCTAACTCATCATGCGGTTACTCACAGGTTTTCGGGTCGCTTTCGACAGCAACCAGAACGCCAGCAAACTCACACCCAGAAGTGGTACAAAAAGTCCGCAAATAATGGGGATCAGCACCAAAGCTCCGCGTTTCTTCGTCGATGTCGGCGCTCCCAGGTGAAACGTGCGATTAGCAGGTTTTCGCTGCCACCAGATCACGACACCGGCCACGCTGACAAAAATAATCCCGAGGCATAACAGAATATTGATCACCAGATTACTCTTACCCCACAGCCCCATGTGCAGCGGGATACCGATCGCCATCGCCTTGGACAACAGGCTGTAATCGTCGTAGCCCACATCACCCAGAACCTTACCGGTGTACTGATCAATATGCAGAGCACGATCAGCATAGGGGTCGGTAATATCACCACTCATGGTTGCCGCAATAGCCGTATAAACGCCTTCCGGTGAGGTTGGCAAATTCAGGCGAAAACGAGTCATCCCGTTATCCTGAGCGAAACGGATCACACTATCTGCATTCACCGGAGTGTCTTCCGGAATACCCGGTTTCCCCGCCATAGAACCTGAAGCCGGTAACAAGGTTTGCTCAAGGTTCCAGGGCACCTGCTCTTCAACACCGGGATTTAATGAGGCATGGTTCTGATCAGACAGAGGAATGCCGGAGAAAACACCATCAGGAAAGCTATTCCACGCCTGAACCATTTTGGCACCCCAGATACCGGTCCACGAAAGGCCGGACAGCACAAACAGCACCAGCACCATGGTCAGATAAAACCCGGACAAGGTATGCCATTCCCGCAGAGACATACGCCCTTTCAGCTTGCCATCAGGCTTGAGCAGATAGCCCGGCTGACGCTTTCGCCGCGCCCACCACATCATGAGACCTGTCGCTAACAGAATCAGTGTCAGCGCCGCTGAAAGCTCAATCATGCCATCACCAAAAGCGCCCAACAAAAGCGTTCCGTGAATCTCATCAGCAAGGGCGTAAAGGGTTGCATCCTTGTTCACCGCACCGAGAATGTCACCCCGATACGGATCAACAAACACCTGCAGGTTTTCACCTGCGGACTTAACCAGAATCCGAACAGCGTCATCGGAATCCGCGGGCAACAGAAGCTGTCTGACCATAGCATCAGGATACGCCTGCTGAACCAGCTCGACCTGCTGCTGCCAACTGATTCGGGGCTGATTCTCGGCCGGAGAGACAGACACCAGATCTGAATAAAAAACAGGCTCAATGACAGGCTTGTAGAGCATCATAATGATCCCCGTAAGACTCAGCATCAGCATGAAAGGGATCACGTACAAACCCGCCAGCAGGTGCCAGCGCCAAAGACGGTTATAGGAGGATTTGGTTTTCGCGATTCCGGCGTTGTTATCCGTTTCCGGAATTCTTGAGAGGGTATTCATCTGATCTTCCACATCAAATTAAAGGATGCAGGAAATTTATCAGAGAGTTCTGCCGGGCATACGTGGTCAAATGTCGCATTTGAGGCGTTAACTACGTGGCAAAAAGACGCAGTTAACTCCCTAATTTATAAAAAAATTTATAAGAAAAAAATATTGTTCCCCCTGATCAACACCCAAAAAAATGGCTCCCGAAGGAGCCATCTTTAAAAACCGTGACGATCACACAGAACATGTCGCATAGCGTTGCCGGATCAGGCTTTCACGGTCTTATCATCAAAGTGGAACCACTTGTTCCAACGGGCATTGACCCACAGTGACAGCACGATAATTGATCCGCCGATCGCCAGACGGGTCAGATCCACATCACGGTTCCAGATCAGAATATTCACCACCAGACCCGCAGGCACCAGCGCATTATTCATAATGCCCAGTGTTCCGGCATCTACCAGACAAGCACCCTTGTTCCACAGATAGAAACCAAGACCGGAAGCAACCAGACCCAGCCATGTCAGAACCCCCCACTGCAACGTGGTTGACGGCAGTTTTTCCGGATTACCCAGCAGCAGGAAGGATGGCAGCACCACCAGTAACGCACCCAGGAAGAAATAGCCGAAGAAGCGCCATGCCGGCAGATCAACCGGATGACGTTTGATCAGATTGGCATAGCCCACCTGCCCTGCGGCAAAGGCGATATTCGCCACCTGAAGCAGCAAAAAGCCGGTAATAAAGTCATCACTCAGATCCTGATAACGGATAACACCTGCACCAACCACAGCAATAGCGGTCGCCACCAAAGGTGCCAGCGTAAAGCGTCGGTTCAGGGCATCATCAATCAGCGTCACATAAAGCGGTGTAAAGATGGTGAACAGCAGTACCTCAGGAACCGTCAGGTAGAGGAAGGACTGATACAGGCAGACATAGGTGATACCAAACTGCAGACTACCGACCAGCACAATGCCGCCTTTCAGAGAACCCGGCAGCCCCTTCCAGCGTGTAAACGGCAGAAAAATAAGCCCCGCCAGCACAATACGGGTAAGAACGGCAAAGTAGCTGTCAACCTGGCCCGCCAGATAGACACCAATCAGGCTGAAAGAAACAGCCCAGAGCAAGGTTACAAAAACGAGATAACGCACAGCTTTATCCTTTTATATGAGTGATATATCAGACCAACGTAAGTCAGGGCGGGCATTCTACCCAATCAACACAGGTCAACCAATAGCGTTATAAAAAGTTTACATTAATAGCCATGAGAATCATTCTCAATAATTGACACCCTGATTAACAATCAAGATAATGAGAACAATTATCATAATCAAGGTAACCATCTAATGTTCAAAGAAGTTTTTTCCGGCATCGATAACTTCACCCTTTACGACATTATTCAGAACCGGCGCTTCGGCGTTGAGTACCAGCCCATCGTCGACCTGAAAACCGGCGAAGTTATGGCCTGGGAAGGGTTAGCCCGCTTTATGAATCAGGATGGCGATCAGATCCGGCCGGATCTGATCTTTGAAGCCCTGCACGCCGATGAGCTGAGCCTGTTTAATGTTGAGTATCAGATGAAATGGTTGCAGCTCACCTCTGCGCCTGCCGGTGATAATCTGTTCCTTAATATCGACCCCCACGCCTTTGCGCTGTTTGGCAGCGATGAGCGTAACCCCCTGCTTGAGCTGCTGAAGGGTAAAAATCATCTGGTGGTAGAAATCATCGAAAATACCGATGCCAGTGATGCGGTTTACAGCAGTGGCATGGGGCAAGCCTACAAGAACCATGGCTTAAAGATCGCGCTGGACGATATCGGCGCTCCCGACAGCATGCTCTCCTTCGATATCCTGTTAAGTGTTGATTATCTGAAACTGGACCGTTCCTGGATTAAAAACCAGAAAAAACCGCACTATGAACAACTTCTACATGCCCTGTGTCACTTTGCCCGTGCCAGCGATAAAAAGCTGATTCTGGAAGGCGTAGAAAATGAAAATGACCTGATGTTTGCTCAGTATCTTGGCGTAGATTATGTTCAGGGTTTCCACTACCGTCCCCTATTCCGTCAGGTCTGTTCATAAGCCCCTGAACATAACCTCATCTCTGACTTTACCCCGCTAACCGGCCTGTGTTCTCATTAGCCCCCGAAGAGATCAGTACGGCATCCCTAAACGCTTAAACAGGATGCCGCCCGAGTTCTCAGGCCATATTCTATTGATAACGTTTACCGGCCAATGGCCAGTCACGATCTATTTTCAGGGCAAAACATGAGTCAGGATGCAGTTCCAAAGCAGGATTTTCTTGAAACCGAATTGATCAATCAGGCCAGTCAGATACTGAATGCTGAAACCTGGGTTATTCAGATCTTTGTGGTGCTTCTGGCCACAGGCATCTTTAATATCTTTCAGATTCGGGTGCTCAGAAAACTGCATGATGTCGCCAGTCATACCAAAACGCCCTGGGATGAAGCCCTGGTCTATGCGATTCAACGCCCCTTAACCCTGATTCTCTGGGTACTTGGTATCAGTTTCAGCTGCCGGATTATCGGCGAAGAAACCGGTACAACCCTGTTTGAAGCCGTCCCGGCGATTCGGGATGTTCTGGTCATCGCACTGATCGCCATGGCACTGACCCGCCTGATCAAACGGGCTGAACGTAATCTGGTTCAGGCCAAACAGGAGCAGGGCAAGGCTTTTGATAAAACAACACTGGAAGCGGTCACCAAGCTTCTGCGGCTGACGGTATTTATCACATCAGGACTGGTGGGGCTGCAAACACTGGGCTTCAGTGTCTCCGGTGTACTGGCCTTTGGTGGTATTGGTGGCATGGCAGTGGGTTTTGCCGCTAAAGATATGCTGGCTAACTTCTTTGGTGGCCTGACCATCTATCTGGATCGGCCCTTCACCGAAGGGGACTGGATTCGCTCGCCGGACCGTAATATTGAAGGTGTTGTCGAACGGATCGGCTGGCGACAGACCGTCATCCGTACCTTTGATCAACGTCCGCTTTATGTACCCAATGCCAGCTTCTCTTCGATCGCCGTGGAGAATCCTTCACGCATGCGTAACCGCCGTATCTTTGAAACCCTGGGCATCCGGTATCAGGACGGCGATAAGATGCGGGAGATTACCGAAGAGGTGCGCTATATGTTGCGCTCTCACCCGGAGATCGATACCAATCAAACCCTGATCGTCAATTTCAATCAGTTTTCCAGCTCATCACTGGATTTCTTTGTCTACTGTTTTACCAAAACAACTGACTGGGTGACCTATCACCAGATCAAAGAAGATGTGCTGCTGAAAGTGATGGATATTGTACTGGCGAAAGGAGCCGAGTGTGCATTCCCAACCTCGACCATTCATCTGGCCCAGGAATCCTCAGAGATGCAGGATCTGGATCCCGAAGCTCTGGTCGGCAACCGGACAATACCGCATCCACTCAAGGATCAGCCTGCCCCGGTTACCGGAAGTTCACCTATAGAAACAGGTTCGCGGTGAACAATCACAGCGAGTCGCGATGAACAATAACAGCGGCTCACACTGACTAAAAAGCTGACACGGCTCAGCTCAAAGGCAATATGGGGGCTATCCTTAAGCCCCCGGTTATATTTGATGTTTCGGATCTGCTATATTGCAGAACATGTTACTTTTTTGCTGCAACGACCTGAAACCGATCATCTGGACAGTTTAAGGATATAAACGCATGTTCCGCGCCTTAGGATCAATCAGTCTCGCCCTGACCCTCTCTATTTCCCTGCTACTTCTGCCTTCGCTCGGCTCTCAGGCACAGGCGACTGAGAAGATCGTACTTCAGCTGCCCTGGACCCATCAGTTCGAGTTTGCCGGTTTTTATGCCGCTAAAGAGAAAGGCTTTTACTCTCATCTGGGGCTGGATGTTGAGATCCGCCCCGGAGGCCCCGGACAGTCAGCACTATCGGAAGTATTAAGCGGTAACGCCCACTTTGGGGTTTCCGGATCTGAACTGCTGCTGGCAAGAACCAGCGGACAGCCGGTTGTGGCGATGGGCGTTATTTTCCAGCACTCCGCCTCCGGCATGGTAACCCTGGCGGATTCCGGTATTTATACCCCTCAGGATTTCATCGGCCGCCGCCTTGAAATGGGTGATCTGTCCACCGATGCCGAAACCCATGCCATGCTGCAGGCAGAAGGGATCACCAATCGACAGTTTGAGCAGATCCCCACCAGTTTCTCCATGCAGAAACTGATTAATGGAGAAGTGGGTGCCACCTCTGTTTTTGTCACCAATCAGCCTTTCTATCTTGAACAGCAGAATATCCCCTATCGGATGATTCTGCCGCGCTCCTACGGCATCGACTTTTACGGCGACACCCTATTCACCCGGGAGTCCCTGCTGGAAGACCAGCCGGAACTCGCCAGGGCTTTCTATGAAGCCACACTGCGCGGCTGGCGATATGCCTTTGACCGTCCCGGAGAGGTCATTGATATTATTCTGCAGAAATACAGCGATTTCCCCTTTGCCCACAGCCGTAATCATCTCGAGTACGAACACAAGGAGATGAAACAACTGGTGCTGCCGGATCTGGTAGAACTGGGGCATATGAACAAAAGCCGCTGGCAACACATGGCGAATACCTTCGTTTCACTGGGTCTGCTGCAGCCGGATTACAGTCTGGAAGGTTTCCTCTGGTCACCGGATGCCGAACAGCCCTATTTTGAAAGCGCCCGCCTCCAGATTATTGCTACCGCCGTACTCTTCGCTCTCTTAATGGCTTTGATGCTGTTTGCCTTTAACCGTCGGCTGCAGGATCAGGTGCGTCACAATGCCGTTCTGGCGGATGAAATGCGGGAGATGGAAAAGAAAGAAGCGATTACCCTCTGGGGTGGCGATCTGGGCTACTGGCGCTGGGACAGAAGTAAAAATGCCCTCTATCTGGATGAGCAGGCCGCTGCTTTTCTGGGGGGGGAGCATGAAGCCAAGCTCTTTACTCTGCAGGAGATTCAGGCCGATGAGTCCCTGCTCTCTGTGCGTCACTTTTTCTCCTGTTTCAGTGACGAGATCCGTCGTCAGACCGGTCGCTTTGATCTTGAACAGGAGATGCAGGACAACGAAAGCCAGACCCGCTGGATTCGCTGCCGGGGTGAAGTTCTTGCCACCATGGATGATGGCAGCGTTAACATCAGCCACGGTGTTCTGCAGGATATTACTGAGATCTTCAAAGCCCGCCGCCAGGTAGAACAGCTCACCATCACCGATGCCATGACCGGCGTGCTGAACCGACGCTACTTTATGAGCCGTCTGGGAGCCTTTATGCAGCGGGTGAAGTTTGGCGAAGGTAACTTCTCGGTCGCGCTGATCGATATCGACCGTATGGAAGTGATCAACACGGAATACGGCGAACATACCGGTGACTACGTTATCGAAACCCTGTCCGATATTATTCAGCAGCAGGTTCGGCCGATGGATCTGGTAGCCCGCTATGCAGGTAAGAGCTTTGCGATACTGCTGCCCAATACCGATAACGAGGAAACCCAGTCGGCCTGTGACCGCATCCGTAATCATATCGCCCATCACAGGTTTGATACCGGCAGCCATAACTTCTTTGCCACCGTCACTATCGGCGTGATCGATACACGGGAATTTTCACCCACCGAGCTGAACAGCAAGCAGCTGCTGCATGTGGTTGAAGAACGGGTTAAAACCGGCAAAGAAAAAGGCCGTAATGTCCTGATCTCAAAAAACAACCAGACCTCGACCAGCCTATGACCGGTTACGCTTTTGCCTTAAACGACAAAAGACCGGCTTAAACACAGAAATCCCCGCAAAACCGGATAGTCCATACGGTATGGTTATCCGGTTTTGCGGGGATTTTTTCGCTTAGTAAGCGCGGCTGAATTACTTCAGTTTTGCAATCGCATCCTGTGCACACTTAGCATCCAGATGGCCACCCGGTGCACCGCCAACACCAACACCGGCGACACGCACACCATCCACACTCACCGGCAGTCCGCCCGGCAGCATCAGCAGGTTGTCGTTCATATCGCGCAGCCCCTCAAGAAACGGCTTTTCAGCAATCAGTTTTGCCAGCTTGCCGGTATCCTGCCCCATGCTTGCGGCCGTGAATGCCTTCTGATAACTGCTGGAAATGGTATGAGGCCCCGCCATTTCGTCACGAGCCATCGCAATCAGGTTGCCACTGCGGTCGACAACCGAAACACTTACGGCGTATCCATCGTTCCGGCAGGATTGCAGGGCGTCGGTCGCCAGCTGAACTGCGGCATCAGTGGTCAATAATGTCGTTTGCGTGGTTAATGACGCCGCCTGAGCGGGAGCCGCCATTGCACCGCCAGCGATCAGAGTCAATCCTGCCAGAGCAGCTTTCAGAGTCAGTTTGGTTTGCATCTTTATCACCTGTTTTGTTCGTTGTTGTCGTATGCCAATCAATCTAACAGGGCTAACTTGCCGCAACCTTTCCGGAGCATTACAAATCTGTAATGCGAACGGTGCTGACATCACTGGTACACTGATAAAGAGATTCCCTACGCGCACGCAAACCCTGTCCTGCAGCGTTCAGAAACCAACCCTAAATGAAAGGTCAGCCTGCATGAAACTACTGCTTGTCGAAGACGACCCGACTCTGCTGGACTTTATCGCTCAGGGGTTTCGTGAACAGGGCCATACCGTGAATGCGGTTTCAGACGGACATGAAGCCCTCATTCTGGCCAAAGAGCAGCCACATGATGCCGCCGTGATCGACCTGATGCTGCCGGGGCTGGATGGCCTGAGCCTGATCCGGGAGCTGAGAGCATCCGGTAACCAACTCCCTATTTTGATTCTCAGTGCCCGCCATACCGTGAATGACCGGGTACTCGGTCTGGAAACAGGCAGCGACGACTACCTCACCAAGCCTTTCTCATTTATCGAGCTACAGGCGCGCGTGCAGGCACTGTTGCGCAGACGGCAGGATATGCCGGTACAGACCGAGCTGAAACTGGCGAACCTGACACTAAACCGCATCAGCAAGCAGGTGCACCGGGACGAGATTGAGATCACCCTGCAACCCAGAGAGTTAGCACTACTGGAGTATCTGCTGGAAAACCCTGAAAAAGTGCTGTCCAAAACCATGATTCTGGAACAGATCTGGGATTATCAGTTTGACCCGCAAACCAATGTGGTTGATGTACTGGTATGCCGGTTGCGCAGCAAAATTGATAAGGATTACAGCCCCAAACTCCTGCACACCCTGCGGGGCATCGGCTATGTACTCAAGGTTCAGGACTAAGATGAGCAACCGCCCAGCCAGCGAAATAACAACCGCAGCATCCCCCCTGACCAGTTACCGCCTCACCAAAAGAGTCGGCCTGACCTTATGCATGCTCTGTTTGTTATTTGCCTCGATTGCAGATTTCTTTCTCTATCAGTCACTGATCAGCAAAGACCTTGGGCTGATCGATGCGCGACAGAATAATTACCAGCGTATTCTGAATCATGCAGGCCTCGACAAACTGATTGAGGTGATCAATCAGGAGAAGCCGGATGAGAACCGGTGGCTGATCGAAATCACCGGCAACAACGCACTGATATTCAGCAATCAGACGGCGACGGATGACACTACCCTGCGCCTTAGCGACCCTTTTTGGCCGGTTTTAAATACCGAAAAGAAACGCTGGCTTGTCCCGGATACCGATCAGGGGCAAAACACTATCCTGATCGGCTTAAGCAGCCTTGAACGTCAGCAACAGCAGGTGACTTATCGCTGGGCGATGCTGTTCACCCTGCTGCCTCTGATTCTGATCAGCCTGTTTCTGATGTATCGCATCCATAACCATGCGCTCTATCCCCTCAGAGGCTTTCTGAAAACCACACAACAGATGCAGCAGAACGCCGACCTGAGGCAACGCTTTAGTGTCAGCGAACCTGACACCGAACTGGGACAGCTGGCTCTGCAGACCAATCGTTTTCTTGATACCAATGAACGCCTGTTTACCGGCATGCAGGCATCCCTGGACAACGTCGCCCATGATCTGCGCACCCCACTCGCCCGTCAGAGACTGCGGGTGGACCAGCTGCTGATGAAGCCGCAAATTCAGCAGGATAACGACACCTTTGACACCCTCGCACAGATCAGTGAAGAGAGTGAGCGGATCGAAAAGATGCTGACCACGCTGATGGATATCAGTCAGGCAGAATCCGGTACCCTGCCCCTGAAAAAAGAACCGCTTGATCTCAACACCCTGATGCAGCAAGCCGTTGAGGTCTACAGCTTTGTTGCAGAAGATAAAAACTGCGCCCTCGAACTGAACATCAGTGGTCATTGCCGGATCGAGGCCGATGAGATGCGGCTCCGTCAGGTCTTGCTGAACCTGCTGGATAATGCGCTGAAATACTCACCGGATAACAGTTCTGTTTGCTTAAGCGCAACCCGTCAGGGCGATGAGATTGAGATCACCGTGACAGATCAGGGCGCAGGGATTCCCGCTGAAGATCTGCCCTACATCTATGACCGGCTTTTCCGGGGCGATAAAAGCCGCAGCAGTCAGGGGCTGGGTTTAGGACTGAGTCTGGTTAAAGCGGTTGTCGAGGCCCATCAGGGGAACATTCTGGTCACCAGCACCACCGGAGACAATCCCGGCACCTGTTTTACAATCCATATTCCTGCACAAAGCGGTTATATTCCTACGCAAAACGACTATATCCCTACGAAAAGCGGCTATCCCACCGACTAATTAGTCAGAAACACCACCTCCGCATAATTAATTACTTCTGCCTATCGTAAAGATAGGTTTTATCCACTGTTATAAATTTTTGATATAGCTCAAAATTTACATCCATTATGGCACGACTTTCGTATAACCAGCTCTCGTGCAGATCTACCTCACATTTATCGCAGGGCGTTTCGCCCGATGCGGACAAAATTGGAAGCAGACTATGTTTAATAACACCTCAATACCCCGAGCGCTCCAGTTTGTATTTGGTGCGGCCATTACCGCGATTATCGCCCTGAGTTTTCATCTTTTATTATCGATCAACGGCATTCAGAATCAGTTTGTCACCGTGGTCGACCGCAATGTCAGCCTGCTTTCCACGGTTTCTGACCTGCGCTACTACACCGTAACCTACCGTCGTTTTGCGCTGGATTACGGCCTGACCAACGACTCAGGCGAACACCGGAAAATTAAAGAAACCATTCTCTTCAACGACGAGCAGGTCGCCAAAGCGATGGAGAAAATGGTGCGTTTGGCTGACACTCCTAAAATCAAAAATGATGTTCAGGAGTATCAGCAACGCATTGATGCCTATCGTCAGATGCAGGAAAACTACATCCGCCTGATCGACAGCGGCCGTATCATGATGGCCCGTAAAGAGATGCTGGGCCCTATGCTGGCTCCCTTCAATCAGATTGTTGATCTGCTGAGCCGTCTGCAACAGGATCTGGAAGAGGAAGCGATTGAGATCAAACTGGCCGAAGCTGAGCGCATCTCCAGCCTGATTCAGCTGACCGCCGTGGTGGTGGCCATTATCACCGGCTTCATGATCTTTATGAGCCTGAAAATCTCCCGCAAGGTCACCCGCCCACTGGATCTTCTGGTCGGCCAGATGCAGGCCGTTGAGCGTGGCGATCTGAGCAACCGTCTGGATATGAAGCAGTTCGCCAAAGATGAGCTGGGCAGTGCAGCCCGCTACTTTGACAAGATGCAAACCGGCCTGAGCACCCTGGCCAAAGAGATTAATGAAAGCGTAAAAACACTGGAAGCCACCAGTACGACCCTGCGTAACAAGGTTGGCGAAACCACCGGCAGTCTGGACACCCAGCGCAGCGAGATCTCTCAGATCGCAGCCGCGACGGAACAGATGCAGGCAGGTTTCAGTGAAGTGGTACAACGTACACTGGATGCCTCTGAACAGAGTAATCAGGCAAAAACCGAGGCGCAGGAAAGCCAGAGTAATATTCAGCAATCGGTGGATCAGAGCGAAGCACTGGCAGCCGCCCTGAGCCAAACCGCCGAAGTTGTTCTGCGCCTGCAGGAAGACAGCCACAGCATCAGTGTCATCTCTGAAGTGATCGGCAATATTACTGAGCAAACCAACCTGCTGGCACTGAATGCCGCCATTGAGGCTGCCCGTGCCGGTGAAGCCGGTCGTGGTTTTGCCGTGGTGGCCGATGAGGTGCGCCAGCTGGCTCAGAAAACCCAGACCTCTCTGGGTGAGATCAGCGATATTATCGCCTCACTGCAGAAACATGCCGGACAGGCCGCAGAGATGATGGGTAACAGTGAGCAGCAGATGCAGACCGGCCTTGAGCGTATTCGTGATGCCGGTGAATCCTTCGGCCATATCCTGAGTGCCTCAGAGCAGATCGCTGGAATGAGCACCCAGATCGCCACAGCAACCGAGGAGCAAACCGCCGTTGCCCGTGATCTGAGCGAAAGCGTCAGTGCTATCCATCTGGCATCGGACCGTATCGCCGATGGTGCGATGGAAACCCAGACCGCCTGTGATTCCCTGAGTCAGGAAAGTGACCACCTCAGCCAGCTGGCAGGCCGTTTTAAACTGAGCTAACGCTGGATAAGTTGATAGATAAATAACTCGCTTCAGGATTGATCCTGAAAACAAGTCGCAAAGGCCGGTTGTTCTTGCCAACAACCGGCCTTTTTACATTTTTTAGCACCCCGGAGGCATTCAAGAGTCAGTTTCACTCGTTTCTTCCGGCCAATTCGTTAAGATAGTCGCCCCCGAAGCTGATCCTGAAACTATGAAACGTCTGCCTTTACTGATTCTGCTCTATCTGGCCGGTTTACTGCTGACCCTTGGCCTGACCTTCACCATCGCCAGCGATCTTGCGTATCAGGAAGCGAACCGCAAGGCGCAGTATGAAGCGGACAATGTCGCGGAATATATCAATAGCGAACTGGCCCGATACCGTAACATTCCTCAACTCCTGTCCAGTAACTATCTGATCAGAAAGAGTCTTTCCAGCCTTCCCAGCAGGCAAAGCAAAGAAGACAGCGAGCTCAACCAGCTCTTGCTGGAGATCAGCGAAAGCTCCGGCACCGATGACCTCTATGTGCTGAACAATGAGGGCGTCGTCATCGCCGCCAGTAATTTCCGCACCCCACGCAGCTTTGTCGGCGGCAACTTTGCTTTCCGGCCCTACTTCAGCCTTGCGGCTGCCGGTGAGAACACCAGCTACTATGCACTGGGTCTCAGATCCGGTGAACGGGGCGCTTTTTTCTCAGCCCCTGTGATCATCGACGGCAAAATAGCTGGCGTGGTGGCGCTTAAAATCTCAGTGGCTCAGTTTGAACAGAACGCGGCACTACTCACCGGTGATACAGATGCACACCTAGTCGCCTACGGGGCGGATAATGTTGTATTTATCTCCAATCAGCCCCAGTGGCGGCTGAAACAACTCAGCCCGTCAGCGCAGATCTCATGGCAGCAGGTGCTCGACTCCCAACGCTATCTGGATCTGGCACAGAGTTCACTGCACCGGCAGCAGGTACATACCTTTTTCGGCCAGCCGCTTTGGCAGCTGACAAGCCAACAACCGGCAGCAAAGCAAACAACCGGCCGATACAGTGCCGCACTGGCAGAGATCCCGGTTTTAAAGATGTCACTGGCGATTCTGCTCCCGTATAAAATGTCCGGGACCGGCATCTACAGCACTCTGCTTTGGAGTGCGTTCATTTACCTGACCGCCCTGCCCGCTCTGTTTTTCCTCTACCGCCGTCTGGCGGGTTATCGCCAGTTACTTTTCACCCGCAGCAGCCTTGAACGGGAAGTTCAGCAGCGAACAGAAGAGCTGGATCAGGCGCATCAGGCACTGATCCAAAGCGCCAAACTGGCCACCATCGGTCAGCTGTCTGCCAGTATCAACCATGAAATAAACCAGCCCCTGAGCGCGATCAGCGCTTATCTGGTCAGCTCCAAACGTATGCTGATCAAAGGCAACACGGATGCGCTGGCGGATAATCTGGAAACCATTGAATCCCTGATTCATCGCACGCACCGGATCGTGTCTCAGCTCAAGCAGTTCAGCCGTCAGGAATCCGAAGCGCTGAAACCCGTCTCCCTGCAGCAAAGCCTGAGTAACACCCTGCTGATTGTCGAACCAGAGCTGAAAAAGCAGGCAGTGACCCTCAGTTATGACAATACTGAAAGTCTGGTACTGGCGGAGCCTCTGAAGCTTGAACAGGTACTGGTTAACCTGATCTCAAACGCGGTCGATGCCATGGCCGAAAGCCCGGTTCGTCAGCTGAATATCCATATTGAAACGCAATCGGATCAGACCTTAATTGAGCTGACCGACAGCGGCCCAGGTCTTGATCTGCAGAAAATCGACACGATTTTTGAACCTTTTTTCACAACGAAATCAAACCATGGTTCAGGTTTAGGGCTTTCTATCGCCCGAAACATTATCGACTCGTTTGGCGGATCACTGAGCGCCGCTAACAGCCCCGAAGGCGGCGCTGTGTTTACACTCTTGTTAAAACAGGCTTCACCGCAGAGAGACGCGACTTAATGGCACCACAGACACTGGATATTATCGTTATCGATGATGAAGAGATCATTCGTCGTTCCCTGAAACAGCTGCTGGAAGGTGAAGGTTATCGGGTGACCACCTTTACCAGCGCACTGACCGCTCTGGATCGTCTGCACCGTGATTTTAATGGCATCGTGATCAGTGACATCAACATGCCGGAGATGAACGGCATTGAGCTGCTGGAGCAGGTTAAGGCCTTTGACAGTGAGCTGCCCATCATACTGCTCACCGGTTATGCGGATGTGTCCCTTGCGGTAGACGCGATGCACAAAGGGGCTTATGACTTCTTCGAGAAGCCGATAAAAGAATCCCTGCTGGATTCGGTTGCCCATGCCCTGGAAAAACGTCAGCTGGTGATGGAAAACCGGGTACTGAAAGAACAGGTCAAACACAATAAAGAACCCGGCGTTCGGATTCTGGGGGAAACCCCCGCTATGCTGGAGATGCTGGAGCTGTTAAACAGTGTCGCCAACACACCCGCCGATGTACTGATCGATGGTGAAACCGGCACCGGCAAAGAACTGGTCGCGCGCTTTCTGCATGATCACAGTGATCGCTCAGCAGCTAATTTTGTCGACCTTAACTGCGCCGCCATTCCGGAAAACCTGATCGAAAGTGAACTGTTCGGTGCGGAAAAAGGCGCCTATACCGGAGCCGGTGAACGCCGAACCGGTAAGTTTGAGTTTGCCAATGGCGGTACCGTCTTTCTTGATGAGATTGAAGCCACGCCAATGGCCCTGCAGGTAAAACTGCTCAGGGTGCTGGAAGAGCGTGCAGTCACCCCGGTGGGCAGCAACGAGAAGATTCCACTGGATCTGCGCATTGTTGCGGCGACCAAGGTTGATCTGCTGGAGCTGTCCGAAAAAGGCGAATTTCGCGCTGATCTCTACTATCGACTCAATCTGGTAAAAGTGGATATCCCACCACTACGCAGCCGAAAAGCAGATATTCCGTTGCTGTTTAAGCACTTCAGCTCGATTGCCGCCAACCGCTTCCACAAAACCCTCTGTCCGCTGGACAGTAACAGTCTGCAGGCGTTACTGCATTACGACTGGCCGGGTAATGTCAGGGAGTTGCGTAATGTGGCAGAGCGCCATGTTCTGCTAGGCAAGCCTATTGAACTGAAAGGTGGCGTTGCACACCCTGATTTCAGCCATGATCTGGGGCTGGCCGAAAAAGTCGCCTTTTATGAACAGGCAGTGATTGAGGACGCCCTGCGACAAACTTCCGGCTCGGTCAAAGACACTCTGGAGCTGCTCAAACTGCCGCGCAAAACCTTTTACGACAAAATGGCCAAATACGGTCTGGAGCGCAGGCACTTCACACGGGAGGATTAATGCCTCCCTTTTACTTCATCTCACTTTTAATTCATCTGCCTTTTACTTCACCCCGTTTCCATCTCCACTTCAATTTCTATCTCCACTTCAATTTCCAAGCCCATCTTTCTAGGTTTCCATCCGCTATTTTCAGCCCTGAATACGCCCCGCTAATTTGTGCGGATTTTGTGACAAACCTCCCTCATGCCCTGTAGGGAAATCCCTACTTTTTTAGCCTCTCCAAAACCAACAAAAATATAACCACCTGTTTTTAAAGCACTTTTCATAAAAAACTAAGTCTGGCAACGGGCTTGCAGCATACCTCAGGAAGAAAGCGTCAGGGATAACCCTAATCAACCCTGTCGCTTTAATTTGCGCAATGTTCAGAAAGGCCAACCGGTGCTCCTGCGTGCACCCGGCCAGCATAAGGAAAGGCACTGAACCAAACGATCTGAGGATGCTTTTTCATGAGTCAAAACAATAAGAAAACACCCTGGCTGATGCTGTTGCTCGGCCCCGCCGTCATGCTGATGACCCTGTTAATCGACCCGCCTGCTGAAGGTTTGTCCGTGGAAGCCTGGCGTACAGCCGGTCTTGCCTTCTGGATGGCCAGCTGGTGGATCTCAGAAGCGGTTACCATTCCTGCAGCATCTTTGCTGCCTCTGGCAATCGCGCCCGTGGTTGGCATTGCAGGCATCAAAACTGTAGCGGCACCCTACGCACACCCGCTGATTTTCCTGTTTTTGGGTGGTTTCCTGATCTCCATCGCCATGGAGCGCTGGAATCTGCACAAGCGTATCGCGCTTAAAACCATGCTGATGGCCGGTAGTAAGCCCAGCATTCAGATTCTGGGTATGATGCTGGTAACGGCCTTCCTGTCTATGTGGATGTCCAACACCGCAACCGCCGTTATGATGCTGCCAATCGCCTTATCCGTTATTCAGATCGTTAAGGATAAAGAGCCGGGCAACGAAGCTTTCGGTAAAGCGATGCTGCTTTCCATCGCCTATGCCGCCAGTATCGGTGGTATCGCTACCCTGATCGGTACCCCGCCAAATGCACTGATGGCTGCCTACCTGTCTGACAGCTACGGTATTGAAATCGGTTTCTCTGAGTGGATGACACTGGCTCTGCCGCTGTCGGTCATTATGCTGGCTGTTTGCTGGGTATGGCTGACCAAGGTTAGCTATAAAGTGGATGCCGCTGGTGAAGTCAGTGCCAAGTCGGTATTTAAAGAGCAGCTGAAAGGTCTGGGTACAATTTCATCCGCTGAAAAGAAAGTGCTCGCGGTATTTGCCTTTGCAGCCATCAGCTGGATCTTCCGTCCCTACATCGGTCAGCTGACCGGTATTAAAATCTCCGATACCGGTATCGCTATTCTGGCCGCGATTCTGCTGTTTGTTATTCCGGCCAAGTCAGGTTCAGATGAGCGTATTCTGAACTGGGAAAGTGCGCAGAAAGTGCCTTGGGGCATCCTGCTGCTGTTCGGTGGTGGTCTGACACTGGCAGCCATGATCAAAAACAGTGGTCTTGCAGAATTTATCGCTCTGCAGATTGAAGGCGCAAGCGCGATTCCTCTGATCGCCGGTGTATTGCTGGTAACCGCTCTGATCACCTTCCTGACGGAGATCACCAGTAATACAGCGACGGCTGCGGGCTTCCTGCCTCTGCTGGGCCCTGTGGCGGAATCCATCACAGGTACTCCGCTGGTTTGGGTAATTCCGGCGGCTATGGCAGCAAGCTGTGCCTTTATGATGCCGGTCGCAACACCACCAAACGCCATTGTCTTTGGCTCCGGCATGCTGCGCATGGGCGATATGATACGTGCAGGTCTGTTCCTGAACGTGGTTGCAATCGCACTGATTACAGCGTTTACCATGCTGGTTGCACCGGGCATTCTGGGCTTCTGAGCCAGTAGTCTCCCGTAATTAAAAAATAGCGCGTCATATATAGGCGACTGAATAACGTGAAGCTTTAATACGACGCGCTGAACGATCTCTGAGGTAGCGGCCTTTCAGCTGAAAGGCCGCTACACAGTGAAACGCCCCATCGCCAGATGGGATGAACCGTGCTTGACCCGTTTAGGGGTTTTCTGTGCAGGAAGTCAGAGAGATGCCGCAAGCTGTCTCTTTGTCTCCCCGCACAGTTTTTTTTCGTTTCCCCCCGGCTGTTTAGCCACCAACTTTAGTCCCCAAAGCCGTTCTCTCTTTGCTATCCTGATAATTTACGTTAGAGTGCCCTGCCAGCTGGCAGTGCCAACGATATGCCATCATTGCAAACGATACGGCATCGGCCAGCCCATTAACCACACGATAAAATCAGGAGTGCTATGAGCATTCAGGAAATTGCTGTTTCTAACAGCCAGAAGAAAAAGATTCAGAAAGCGATCAAAGATGAGAGTGTTTTAATCGTTGATGACAACGGTGACCTGGCGGTTCAGTCAATCACTTACGACCTGTACAAGCAAAACAGCAATTCCACACCGCTGGAAGACATTCTGGGTGACGATGTACTCAGCCCCGATGCAGAATATTATGTGTTTAGCTGCTAAGAGATTCTGACCTGTTTCTGTAGGCAGGTTCTGGTTTCTGTCGACAAGTTCCGTAACGCTGAACAACAACGGCCTCTTTGTCAGAGATACTTATTTTGTCATAGATAAAATACCTCTGACAAAGAGGCCGTTTTCATTCCCAAACCGCCAATCCAAACGCGATTACCGACAGCAAAGTTAATAAGTAATCACTTCCGCTATAAATCAGCCATCCTGCATCTCTTCAATCATCCAGTCTTTGAACACCTTCATACCGTAGGAGAGCGGACGCTGCTTCTGATACACCAGATAAAACGACTTATGAGTGTCCAGCTTGATATCAAAGGGCATGATCAGCTTACCCTCTCTGATCTCGCGGGAGGTGAGTGTACTGTCTGCCAGTGCCACCCCAAGACCTTCCTGAGCCGCTCCCGTTGCCAGCTGGCTGCTGGACAGCTGCAGACCACGGCTGAAACCCTGATATTCCACGCCCGCCAACTGTAACCATTCGGGCCATTCGTGAACCCGCTTGCTGACATGAATCAGAGTATGGTGGCGCAGATCTTTGGGCTCATTTAGCGCATGCCGCCCCTCCAGCAGTGAGGGACTACATACCGGCACAAGAAGTACATTCCGCAGAAAATGCACTTCAATATCATGCCAGTCACCGTGACCGTAGTAGACCGCCATATCCGTGTTTTGCTTATTAAAATCGATCAAACCGGATGATGCGCTGATCTGCAATTCCACATCCGGAAACAGCGCCTGAAAGCGATTCATCCGGGGCATCAGCCAGCGGATCAGAAAGTTAGGTGCCACACTAATGGTCACCACATCCCGCTCAGGGTTAGAGGTCAGCCGGTAGGTCGCCGCTTCAATCTCATCCAGCGCCCCTCGTACCGACTGCAGATATTGCACGCCGGACGCCGTCAGCTCTACCTTTCGCTTGTTACGGCGGAACAGGCTAAGCCCCAGATAACTCTCCAGACTTTTGATCTGATGACTGACCGCTGACGCGGTAATAAACAGTTCTTCTGCCGCCTGAGCAAAACTCTCATTCCGGGCAGCAGCTTCAAACACCCTCAGGGCATTCATTGGCGGTAAGCGTCTGATAATTCACCCCTTTTTTCAGCGGGAGGAAAACAATGACGATTGATTAGTTTTTCTCATCAATCAGGTTAAAAAAGGTCGTTTGTGGAGTTTATACCAAAGTCTTAAGATACACCCACTTTAGTTAAACACCGAAAGTGATCAGGCCAAACACCTGAAACCCAACACTCTCCGGTATTGCTAAAGGCCTTATTATATCGGACTTACAGGATTATCATCATGAATAACGACATCAAAAAAGACGCATACGGCAACATCGATATCGAGTTTTACGTAGCTAAAGCAAAAGAAGAACGCGACGAGTATATCTCAGAATTTTTCACCAGTCTGAAAGCAACTATCGCTTCTAAACTGAGCTTCAAGCTGCCTAAAATCAGCCTGCACTTCGGCCGTCACGCTCACTAAGCACCGACCGCTGAACAATCTGCGTAAGACTTGGCTTTTGTCTGTGACAGACCTCAGCTTACGCTGGCATAGGTACTCAGCCAATGCCGACAGAAAGTACGACCATAACTCATAAGCTTTTCCCCTAACGGGGGCAGAAGATGAGATGTCAGCCCGACAACCCTGTCCGGCAGACCTTTGGGAAGAAGTGCGTCGTTTGCACGGCAGATCCATATCTACTGAGCAAACCAGCCCGCAAAGTAAACCACTGCCAGATAGCGCAGGGTTTTACCCGTAGCGACCAAGGCTAAAAAGGGCAGCAAGCGCACTTTCATTATTCCCGCAATTAACGTCAGAACATCCCCTACGATGGGCAACCACGCCATCAGCAAACTCCAGATACCGTAACGCTGGAATTTCACCTGCATTCGTTCAATCTGCTCCGCTTTGAAATAGAACCAGCGCTTATGCTGATACCTGAGCAGATATTTCCCCAGATACCAGTTCACAACCGCGCCCAGCGTATTCCCCAGAGAAGCAACAGCCACCAGCAGGACAGGATCGTGCCCCTGTTGCAGCAAAATAAACAGCCAGGCCTCTGAGTAAAACGGAAAGATGGTCGCCGCCATAAAGGCGGACAGAAAAAGAAATGCGACTTCCATTATTCAGCATCTCTTTTCTGATGATCACGACGTTTACCATGGCGCTTATGATGATCCCGTTTCAGATTCTGCTGGTAATGCAGCAGCCCTTTCCGGTCCAGGGTATAGGTTTCAAAGTCATCCGCCAGAAACAAACGTCCGGTGAAGTGCAGTCGGGCCTCATGGCGGATCTCTTCAATGCTGCGATCCCGCTTTTTCCGTGCTTCTTTCAGATAGCGGGGGCTGAAATGGGTCAGCACCAGATTTTTCAAAGCCACTTTGGCGGCAAAACGTGACACAATTTCAGCCGACGAGTGCTGGGGTTCCGGCCCCACACGATCCAGTACTTCCTGTGTGTAGGTGGATTCATGCACCAGAAGATCGGCATCGTAGCAGGCTTGCATCAAAAGATCCGGCGTGTCGTTATCTCCGGCGATAACCGCTGAACGTGCCGGCCAGGAATCGAAGGTATAGTCGCCACTTTTCAGTTCGGTACCATCCGGCAGAGTCACATCCTCCTCTGCCTGCAAACGGCCATAATGATCACCGGATGGGATTCCCTCAGCCTGCAAACGCTCAAGATTGAGTTTTTTCGGCACAGAGGCTTCATCAAAGCGATAGGCCCAGCTGGGAACACGATGACTCAGGGCATGGGCGGTGATCCTGAAGCCTGCCACCGTAAGATCGAGGGCGGCATCCACAGGGATAAATTCCAGAGGATAGGTAATGTGCAGATCCGTCAGTTCAATCACCGCCTGCAGATAACGCCACACCTGCTCAGGTGCGACCAGCGTCAGCGGCTCAGTACGGCCATTCAGCTGACAGGAGGCCAGCAGCCCCGGCAGACCATAGCAATGATCGCCATGCTTATGGGTGATCAGCACGACTGCAAGTTTTTGGGGTGATAAGGGCGTGTACAGCAGCTGATGCTGGGTGGCTTCGCCACAATCCACCAGTGCCCACTGCTTACTTTTTTCCGGCTGAATCGCCGTGGCACTGACATTTCGATGACGGGAAGGTGCACCGGATGAGGTGCCTAAAAAGGTAATCTGCACGGGTTGCTCAATAAAATATGGTGACGATTAAAAAGGTAACGATCAGAGCGCGGTTCAGAGCCAAAATCAGGAAAAACCGGCGCGACAATCAAAAAGAGGCCAGTCTAACCTGAGGTTTTATCCTGCACCAGATAATCACGATCCAGCATGGCACCAATATCGGAAAAGCTTTCCGCCTTGCTGTACAACCAGCCCTGCAGCAGATCACACTGGCAATCCATCAGAATCTGCTCCTGCTCAGCGGTTTCAACCCCTTCGGCAACCACTATCATGCCCAGCTCATGGGCCATGGCGATCGTCGCGGCCACCAGCTTGCGGTCTGAGGCTTCGATTGGCAGATCCGTGATAAATTCACGATCAATTTTAATCGTGTCGAATTTATAGGTGCGCAGGTAACTCATGGAGGAGTAACCGGTGCCAAAGTCATCCATTGCCAGAAGCGATCCCATTTCCTCAATCTGCCGCAGTTTCTCTTTAACCGATTCGGTATCCGAGAGTAAGACCCCTTCGGTTATCTCAAACTCGATCAGATGAGGCGGCAGGGATTTCTCGGCAATCAGATGCTTAATCAGAGGGATAAGTTCATCATTCAGGAACTGCACCGGCGACAGGTTCACCGCCATAATAAAATCGACACCGTAACGCTGATGCCACCGAGCCAGCGCCGTTAACGACTGTTCCAGCACAAAACGGCCAATAGGCAGTATCAGGCCATTCTTTTCGACCAGCGGAATAAACTCTGCGGGAGAAACTGCCCCCAGTACGGGGTTGTTCCAACGGAGCAGCGCTTCAAAACTGACGATTTTGCGGTTTCTGGCATCCAGTTTCGGCTGATAGAACACCTCAAGCTCATTATTCTCCAGCGCAGAATGGATATAGCGCTCCAGCTCCAGCTTGCGGGAGATCTCCTGATCGATCTTACCGGCAAAAAAGGCATAACGGCTCTGCTGATCTTTTTTGATATAGCGGGATGCTGAGTCAGCGTATTTAAGCAACGAGTCGGCACTGTCGCTGTCATCGGGATACAGCGCGATGCCCATACTGATGGATAAGGTGATATTCAGATTCTTAATGGCCAGTGGCTCTTCACTCAGGCTTACCAGCTGTTCCGCCAGAAATGCGATATCGGAATCATCGGTAAACTGGCTGTAGACCACCAGAAACTGATTTCCTCCAATACGCCCCAGCGTATGGTTCGTATCAAGCGCTGACTGCAGCCGTCCGGCGTATGTTTTAAGCACTTCATCGCCGGTCTGGTAGCCATAAACCTCATTGATCCGTTTAAAGTCATCAATATCGATGGAGATAATGGCAACCTTATCTGAGCCATTGCGGGCAAGATTCAGTTGCTGCTTCAACCGGTCCAGCACCAGAAAGCGGTTCGGCAAACCGGTGAGAAGATCATAGTTCGAGGTGTAATTCAGTTCGGTGGTGCGCTGTCGTACTTTGCGTTTCAGGGTGATATTCCAGGTCAGTACAATCATCACGACCACGGAGAACAACCCCACAATCAGAGCCAGAAGGGTGTAATCCATCTGCGGCTCGTACTTTAGTGTCAGCCACTTCTCGGAAATTTTCTTACGTTGGCGCGGGCCGATAGAGTCCAGACCTTTCTGCAGAATAGAGGTCAGCTCCGGCCAGTCTTTGCGCACGGCAAAATGCAGGCTGTTCACTTCCGTAGAAATGGGTGCGGCAATTTTCAGATTGGTCAGATTCAGCTTACGAATCCAATAGGTTATGGCGGCGACATTGCCCACCATGGCATCAACCTCTCCACCGGAAACCGCCATAAGCGACTTTTTCAGGCTCGGATACAGCACCGGTTGAACCACGGTATTTTCCAGCAGATAACCGTGGTGTGAACTGTTCTGCTGCACCCCGATCGAATAGTCCTCAAGATCTGACAAACCGGCAATAAAAGAGGCTTTATTGCGCATCACAATCACACGATGAAAGCTCAGATACTCGTCGGTGTAACTGAGATAGCGCTGACGCTCAACCGTCACCCCCACCGCGGGCAAAACATCAATTTCACGTTTTTTCGCTTTCTCGATTACTTCGCTCCACGTCAGGTCGGGAACCAGTGCCATATTCAGTCCTAAACGCTGATTCAGCAGCCGGATATAATCTGAGGCGATCCCCTGATACTCGCCTTTGTCCATAAACTCAAAAGGGGCAAACTCGGGGTCGATCCCCAGGCGGATTTCGGGATGTTGTTCTATCCAGGCCCGCTCCACATCGGTCAGATTGATCTCAACCAGTTCATCAATATGATTCACCGGCAGCCATTTTTCCCTCAGCTTCTGAAGCCGCGACTCAGGAATGGTCTCCAGTGCTTTATCTAGTATGGCGGCCAGCTCCGGCCAGTCCTTACGGACGCCGAAACTTTCAAAAGAGCTGTTTTTATCGTAAACCGTGGCGTACTTAAGGTTGGTCAGTAGATATTTGTTGCGGTAGTAGTGCCCGGCACTGAGAAAGGTAATGGTGGCATCGGCTTTACCCGTTGAGACCGCATTGAGAGCATCCAGAATGGTATCGACATAAAGCGGTTTGATTGAGGGGTAATCGTTAAGTGCCTGAGTGGCATACTGATAGCCCTTCACCATGGCGACCGTTTTACCCCTGATATCTGCACGGCGGTTGATGCGGGTATCATCGGAACGGGTAATCACCACAAGGGACTTAAAGATATAGGGGTTGGAGAAATCGAACCACTGCCTGCGCTCTTCACGCTCAACCAAAGTGGCGATCATGTCGACATCTTTGTCCTGAGCCGCCTGATAAAGCTCTTTCCAGCCATGCTGAGGGTGAATGTTAAAGCGAATACCGGTTTTCTGGCTGATCAGACGCATGAGGTCGATTGAAAACCCCTCAAGCTCACCATCATCATTGATAAAACTGTAGGGCGGGAAATAGCCATCGTAGGCGATGGTCACTTCCGGATGCGCCGCCAACCACTGCTGCTCATCATTGGTCAGAACCATGGGGCGATTACTGGTCAGCACCTGCGCTGCCCTGGCAGGGTTCAGCACAAGCAAAATACACAGCAAAGGCAGGATAAACCGAAAGAGCAGCGTTCTCATCGCATTTCCTTTTTGTGATCGCTGTTTGGATCTCTGTTCAGAGAGTACCGAACCGATAAAAAATAGTCATCAATTATCAATCCGGTGTGGCATCAGCGACGAACTGCCTTAAACAGACGGAAGTATCCTGAGAAAATATCGCTTTAAAGCAGAATTTGCTATAGTCCGCCTCCTGAAAATACGCCCTTAAAACCTGCCGGGCCGCCCCCTTTATCTATCTGAGATCACCATGCCGTTTGCCAAACTAGAATTAAACGAATCACTTGTTAAAGCGATTAGCCAACTGGGTTACACCACCCCAACCCCGATTCAGCAGCAGGCGATTCCTGAGGTTCTGGCAGGGCGGGATCTGATCGCGGCAGCGCAAACCGGCACCGGTAAAACCGCAGCCTTTGTCCTGCCGATTCTGCAACAGATCGATCCTGACAAATCCGTGCGAGCCAAACGTATTCAGGCGCTGATTCTGGTGCCGACACGGGAACTGGCGGTTCAGGTTGAAGCCAGTGTTCAGCAGTACGCAAAGCATCTGGATATTCGTTCGATGGCGATGTTCGGTGGCAGCAAAATTGCCGATCAGAAACAGGCGCTGATCGAGGGTGTCGATATTCTGGTAGCCACCCCCGGCCGTCTGATCGATATGCTCTATCAACGCGCCCTGCAGCTGGATGAGCTGGATTATTTTGTGCTGGACGAAGCGGACCGTATGCTGGATATGGGCTTTATCGGCGATATCAACAAGGTGATCGAACGCCTACCGGAGCGCCGCCAGAATCTGTTATTCTCCGCGACCCTCTCCGATGATGTACGCCAGCTGGCACGAACCGCACTGCACAATCCCGTTGAGATCCGGATCGAAAATAGCGCTGATGCCCAGCCAAAAATCGAACAGTGGATTATCACCGTTGATAAAGACACCAAATCCGCGCTGATAAGCCACCTGATCACCGAAAATAACTGGGATCAGGCGCTGATCTTTATCCGTACCAAACATGGTGCCGCGAAGCTGGCAGGCCAGCTGGAAAAGCGCGGTATTCCTGCCGACACCATCCACAGTGGCCGCAGCCAGAATGAACGTACAAGAGTACTGAACGCCTTCAAATCTGGCGAACTGAAATATCTGGTCACCACAGATGTTACCGCCCGTGGTATCGATATCGACCAGCTCAGCCGCGTGGTCAACTACGATCTGCCACAGGAGTCTCAGGATTATGTGCACCGTATTGGTCGTACCGGTCGTGCCGGTGCCACCGGTGAGGCGATCTCTCTGGTCTCGAAAGATGATTTCAAAAACCTGATCGCCATCGAGAGCCGCATCAACCAGCTGCTGGAACGCCGGGTAGTGGAAGGTTTTGAACCCCGTAAAGAAGTACCGATCACCAAGCTTAACTTTGTACCGAAAAGCGGCAAGGTGGTGGCCGGTAGCGATGAAGCTGATCGCCCGCGTTTTAAACGCAAAGCACCGGAAGATGGCAAGCCCGCCCAAACCGGCAGCTACCGTAAACCAGACTCACGAAAGCCAAAGCCCGGCGGCAATGCCAAGCGGGGTCAGGCACCACAACGCCGCAGCCGCGATGGTGAAGGCCGGAATTCAGACAGACAGCCGGTTGATCCGTGGGCTAAATTCAGAAAGTAGTCCAGGCAATCCATAGCTAGAACCAAAAAGGCAGCCTTAACCGGCTGCCTTTTTTGGTTCACCACTCTTAAGCCAATCAGCCCTGCTTCATATCAGCAATAAAGCGATCTGACTCCTGAATCGCGGTGGTCATCTCTTTGATCATCAGATCCACATCCTGACGGATACCATCCAATTCCCCCTTCAACGCACCAATCGCCCGGGCGTTCAGATTGTGTTTCAGAAACAGCACATTATCCTGCAGGGCAGACAGCACCGGTTGCATGCGGGCTTCGGCACGTCTCATTGCACGAATCAGGCTCTTGTAACGGCTGCGGGTCTCGTTCAGCTGACGCTCACTCTGACGACGCAGGCTGGTACTGGTGTAGAGATTCAGCTCCTCTTCCCACTCAGCGAACAAGGCTTCTGCCACATCTTCAACCTTCTCGATACGGTCACTCACCTCTTCTGCTGCCGCTTCACTGTCCTCATATTCGGCGTTTAAACGATCATAAAGCTCTTCCAGCTCGCCACCGTTAAAGCTGATCACGGCCCGATACTGTTCCAGTGCCGAAGCAAATTGCTCCTGAGCATCCTGCTGAGACTCTTTCGCGTTATCCACCCGATCTACCAGAATATCCCGCTTATGCACGCCCACCTGCTCCATGGCAGAGTAATAAGTACTTTGACAGGCAGAAAGCAGAGGTAAAGCTCCGGCCAGTAATATGACTGCAAGCACAGATCGGATACGTTTCATGGCAGCTCTCAAGTCGGTTTCAATCCCGTTATTTTGTCAGTCAGAAGGCGCTTTGTTAAGCAAAAGGCTTCTGCATCAGTATGTTATTTCACTTGTGAGTGATGACTGGGATACACTCTGAGGTAATTCAACTTGATTTACTTAACCCGAAAAGGTCACTTATGAGTCTGTTTTCCTCTTTGAAGTCCCTGTTTTCCGCCGGAGAAAAAGCCCCTGAAGCACCTCAGGAACAGGCTTCGGAAACCTACGGCGATTACCTGATCACACCGGCCTCCGTTAAAGAGGAGCACGGTTACCGTATCAACGGCACCATCACCAAGGGTGAGCAGGTACACATCTTTATCCGTGCGGATACTCTGCCCTCTGCCGACGAGTGCGCAAAGGAGATGATTCGTAAAGCCAAGCAGATGATTGATCAGCAGGGTGATCGAATTTTTAACTAAAGTTATCTAGTCTTAAATAAGCTCCAACATACGGGCAGGATGCACGAACCTTTCAGCACTATCAGCACGACAGGAATCGCGAATGGATTTTCTGAGATATTGGCTACGGGTGATCACCACCTGCATCCTGCTACTACCAGCAGCTGTCTGGGCACGTGAAGATCTGATTGTCGTCGGCAATCACGCCCCACCCTACCGGATTGTTGAGGGTCTGAAGTTCAGTGGTATCTACGTGGATACCATGCGGGAAATCGCCAAACGTATCGGTGTTCGGCTGCATTTTGTTGAAGCACCTTTTGCCCGGGCACTTCTGATGATGAAGCAGGGCGAACATGCCGACATCATGCTGGGGCCCAACCGCACCCCAACCCGCGAAGCCTTTATGATCTATACCGATGCCACCTTTCCCAGAGAAGATAAGGCCTTCTATATCGCGCCAGAGGCAACGGATATTAAACGCTATGAAGACCTGAGCGGCCTTCGCATCGCCGTACAGATTGGTCACGTCTATTTCCCACGTTTTGACCATGATGAAAACCTGATCAAAGACGCTGTCAGTAATTATGAACTCGGCATTTCCAAAGTCGAAAAAGGCCGTAATGACGTGATTATCATGCCGGAGCAACAGGGTGACTGGCTACTTAAGCAGATGGGTGTCCAACTGAAAAAAGCCAGTCTTGTGGTTGCAGGCAAACCGTCATTTATCACCCTGTCGCTGGAATCCGGCGCGATTAAGTATCGCCAGGCAATCGAAGAAACCATGCAGCAGCTAAAAGAGGAAGGCGTCATCCAACAGATTCTGGAGCGCTATCGCTAACTCTCTGCTTGCGCTACGGCCACCTTGAAGGACGGTGTTTGCATAAAAAAGTCACCTCTAGTCTGCAAAGAAGACAGAAAATCCCCCTGAAAATCAGGCACAAAAAAACCGATATCTATTAAAAAACAGATACCGGTTTAATGCGATTAAAACTGAGCTTTTCTATAAAAAGAAGGCCTGGGAGACCCTAGATCAGAAGGTTTCCAGTTCGCCCTTGCGCCACGGCTCGATAATAATCTTGATATGGTCATTGGGCTTGTACAGCATCTCAAAGGCATCCTGCACACCATCGATACCCACTTTACCGGTACGCATCAGCTCCCAGGGTACATTACCCTCTGCGATTTCATTCAGGCAGGCTGCAAATTCTTCCGGCTGATAGTAGTAAGAGAAGATCACATCCATCTCTTTTACTGTCGCATAAGCCAGATTCAACGTCGTTGGCGTGGTATGCACACCGGTAACGACCAGTTTGGCTTTGGCCGGGGCACGCATAATAAAGTCGTTGATCAGCTTATGAATGCCCACGCACTCGATGATCACAACCTTGTGCTCACCGGCCAGACCCGCCGCCAGCGCCACTTCATCCTCTTTAACCGGATTCACAAAATCAGTAGCACCAAAAGCCATTGCGATCTCTTTCTTCGCATCCTGAGGATCAGACGCCACAATGCGCTTCACGCCACGCTGTTTAAGGGCTGCAATCGCTGCCAGACCAATAGGGCCACAACCTGCTACCAGAGCGACATCATCCACACCGATGTCGGAACGATTCACCGCATGCAGACCAACGGCCAGAGGCTCAGTAATCGCCGCCGCCTCAGAAGGCACACCATCAGGAATCGGCAGCAGCAGGGCTTCATCAACAATAAAGTACTCGGAATAAGCGCCATAAACACCCGGCATTACGCCAACACCGGCACCGCCCTGAGTCATCAGAATCGGCACTGAGGTAACACGGGAACCCACTGGCAGGCTGCCCTGTGTTTCCGGGCCGTAGCTGACAATCTCAGCCGCGTATTCATGACCCAGCAGCACTTCCTGATCGTCAGAAGCGGACGCATCCATAATGCCCAGCGTCCTATACACATCAAACACATCGGAGGTGTGACGGGTAATATGGATGTCAGAACCACAGATGCCACAGGCGAGACTCCTGACCAACACCTGACCCGGTCCCGGCTCAGGGCGATCAATCTGGTTAACCGACAAGCTGCCATTTTTCATCACAATCGCGTTCATTTGGCTCATAACGGGCTCTCCTGTGAACTACTGTCTTGACAACCTGATGACTCAAATTCCATCAGGTTTTACTTTGGGGTCTTGTTTCTCTGATCAGCACCATACAAACTTCCCCCATAGCAATCATGACAATTTACGACACATGACCGACATAAAATGAATCAGGATCAACGGCAAAGAGCGGTGTTAAAGGGAACCGGGCGAAACCAGCAGGACTACTTTGTTCGGGCAGGTTCCCTTGATGGCTTTGAAAAACTGGTGCGTCACTTTGGTGGAAACCCGGCCCCCATGCTGGCTCAGGCAGGTTTAGACCATCTGGCCACCCTCGACCCCGACAGTCTGATTACCTATCAGCAGTTTGCGGAGCTTTTAGAAAACACGGCATCAGCCCTGAAGATAAAAGACTTTGGCCTGCAACTGGGGCTGAAACAGGGGTTGATCACGCTGGGGCTCATTGGCAGTTATATGGCGCAGCAACCCACTCTGGAATCCGCGCTTCAGATTGCAGGCCGGTATAACCGCATTCACGCTCAGGGCGTATCGCTGGTAATTGAAAGTATTGATGAGTTGCAGCTGAGACTCTGGTTGCAGCTAAAAGTGAATCATAAGGGAGGCTTTTATCAGCTGACGCAACTAAGCATCGCACTGGTGCATAATCTGATCGCTCAGATGCTGCCGGATGATACCAGGCACCTGAAAATGGTGCTGACACCCAGCGGACAGGAAAGCCTGATCTTCCCCAAAACGCTACTCAGAAAGAAGCCGCAGCGCCCCGCCAATCTGACCCATGAGATTATCGCCCGCCAGTTTCCGGCATCAGCCCGTCAGTTTACGGCATCAGACAGCACATCACCGGAAGCAACAGAGCTGGTTCAGCACGGTATTCGTATGCTGCTGCCCACAGGGGACTGTACGAAAGAGAATGTTGCCAGATTGCTGGAAGTGCATCCCAAAAAGCTGGAACGACAGCTCAAAAGCGAACACACCGCCTTTCGGATTCTTCTGGAGCAGACCCGTAAAGAGCTGGCGATCCTGATGATGCAAAACAGCAGTATGACACTGACTCAACTGGCGCTGAATCTTGGCTATTCAGAGTTTTCAGCCTTTAGCCGGGGTTTTAAAGGCTGGTTTGGCCAGTCACCGAAACACTATTGGCAACACCATCAGGGCGGACCGCAATAACACCCCGAAAGAGCAGCCGGTTCAGCTCTCAAGCCTAAAATTCGATGGCCGTTCAACAGCTTGCAAATATCAATCAGCAGGCAAATGTTATATTATCACCTTCATCCTATTCATCCTCTCAAGACCGAGTTGATAGACGCTTATGACTACTCTGACGATTCAAACCCCGGACGACTGGCACCTGCACCTGCGTGATGGCGATATGCTGCCGGAAACCGTACCCGCCACAGCCCGCTGCTTTAAGCGCGCTATTGTGATGCCGAATCTGGTGCCACCTGTGACCAATACCGAGATGGCACTGGCCTATCGTCAGCGTATTCTGGATGCCCGCCCTGCAGGCAATGAGTTTGAACCTCTGGTAACGCTGTTTCTGACCAACAACACCTCGGCTCAGGACATTATCGAAGCTAAAGCCGCCGGTATTGTTGCAGCTAAGCTGTATCCGGCAGGAGCAACCACTAACTCAGCGGCTGCGGTAAAACAGCTGGAAGCCATGTATCCCATCTTTGAAGTGATGCAGGAACAGGGCATGCTGCTGCTGGTTCACGGCGAAGTGACTGATCACCATATTGATATCTTTGATCGTGAGAAAGAGTTTATCGATCAGAAGATGGTGCACATCGTTAAGAACTTCCCGAATCTTAAAGTGGTATTTGAGCACATCACCACAGGTGACGCGGCTCAGTTTGTTCAGGATGCCGGTGACAATATCGCCGCCACCATTACCCCTCAGCACCTGCTGCTGAACCGTAACGACCTGCTGGTGGGCGGTGTACGTCCGCATAACTTCTGTCTGCCGGTTCTGAAGCGCAACACCCATCAGGAAGCCCTGCGCGCCGTGGTTAAAACCGGTTCGCCAAAATTCTTCCTGGGTACTGATTCTGCGCCACACGCCAAAGAAGCGAAAGAAAACGCCTGTGGTTGCGCCGGTTGCTACAGCGCGTGGAGCGCCATTGAGCTGTACGCCCACGTATTTGAAGATCTGGGCGCGCTGGACAAACTGGAAGGTTTCGCCAGCCACCACGGCCCGGATTTCTACGGACTGCCACGTAACGAAGGCACCATTACTCTGGTGCGTGAAGACTGGACGATTCCGGATGAGATCGAACTGCCAAACGGCAAGCCGATTGTGCCTTTCTTCGCAGGCCAACAGGTACACTGGAAACTGCAGGGTTAATCCTATTCAGGACGAATCCTTTTAGAGTTTCACCCATCCCCGATCACAGCGCTGTGGTCGGGGATTTTTTTTGTCTCCAGATCCGACATTCGTTCCAGCACCACCTTCTTCATTTCATTCCATTCCCGTCTATGAAATCTACAAACATTACGATATTGTATCCAATATACAAAACAACTATAAACCAGAATTGCAGGAACTCAGCGATGAATGCACCCAGTATTTTTAATGATGTGCTTGGCCCCGTCATGCGCGGCCCTTCCAGTTCACACTGCGCCGGAGCCCTGCGCATCGGCCGACTTGCACGGGATCTAATGCAGGGCGACATCCAACACGCCCTGATCGAATACGACCCTAACGGCTCTCTGGTCACCACCCACAAGTCCCAAGGATCTGATATGGGTCTGTTCGGCGGTTTTCTGGGCTGGGATGCCGATGAAGAACAGCTGGTGAACTACGAAGAGCATCTGCAGAAAGCGGGCATCAGTACCGAGATCCAATACCGCAGCATCGGAGCCACGCACCCCAACACCTACAAGCTGACCCTGAGCAATGACAAGATTCGCCACGAGTTCACGGCTCTTTCCACCGGTGGCGGCATGATCGAAGTAATCAGTATCGATCAGGCTCCGGTTCAGCTGATGGGCGACAGCTATGTGCTGGTGGTTTATCCGCAATTTACCGACCGTGAAGCGCTGGAAGTGATTGTCAGCGGACTGAATCTCCAACTCAAAACGACTGATAAATATCTTCAGGCCGAACTCAGTCAGGGCTCCAAGCCCATCATTCTGATCGAATCGGTACAGGCGTTCAGCGACAGCCTGATTCAACAGGTCTGCAGTCAATTCCACACCCAGGATTATCGGGTGCTGAACCCTGTGATGCCGGTACTGAACAATCCGGCAATGAATCTGCCTTTCAGTAATGCAGAAGCGCTGCTGGCCTATAGCAAAACCCAACCGGAAAAATCCCTGAGCCAACTGGCACTGGAATACGAAGCCGCCCGCAGCGGCCAGAGCCACCCACAACTGATGCAGAAGATGGCCTCCCTACTAAAAGTGATGCGCAACGCCGTCAATACCGGCCTTGGCGGTACTCAGTTTAAAGATCGCATCCTGCATGCCCTGTCTCCGACATTTCAGAAGAAACATCAGGCCAATGAGCTTCTGCCCAGCAGCCTTTTGAATGAAGTGGTGATGCAGGTGAGCGCCATTATGGAAGCCAAAAGCGCCATGCACACCATAGTCGCGGCCCCTACAGCAGGTTCCTGCGGGGCGATGGCCGGTGCCGTTTTAGGCGCAGCAAAGGTGCTTGGCAGCAGTGATGATGAGATCTGTGAGGCACTCTTTGTAGCAGGTTTAATCGGCGTGATGATCGCTAAAGATGCCACCTTCGCGGCAGAAGAAGCCGGTTGCATGGCCGAGTGTGGCTCAGGCTCCGGTATGGCAGCAGCGGCCTTGGTTGCTCTGCATAAAGGCGATACCGAACAGAGCTTAACGGCTGCGTCTATGGCGTTGCAGAACTCCTTCGGTATGACCTGCGATCCCATCGCCAATCGGGTAGAAGCCCCTTGTCTTGGCAAAAACGTCATGGCCGCAAGCAACGCCCTCTCCTGCGCCAATATGGCCTTAGCCGGTTTTGATCAGGTAGTGCCCTTAGATGAAGTGATTATCGCCATGGCAAAGGTGGGTAAAGCGATCCCCCATGAACTCTGCTGCACCGCCTTAGGGGGCCTCTCTCAAACCCCAACCGCCCAACGCATTGAAGCTCAGTTATCAGGGGCAGAAGCGCCGGTTGAAGTGCTGCGGTTTAAGAGCTGTTAACACTGAGTGCTTTTAAGCCATAACGGCTTCAAGCAAAAATCCCCGCTCTGAACCTCTATATCGAGGTTAATCAGAGCTGGGATTTTTTATTGGCTTACCGACATTCCCTAGGACACAGGATGCTCAGAAAACTGCTTGGCGTCATCACCGATATGCAACCATTTCGGCTTCTCCGCCACAAACTCATGGAAAGCATTTTCCAGCTCGACCTCAGAATCAAGACAGTTCGCCGCTAACGGAAAAGATGCTTGCTCAGACAACACCTCACCCAGCGCCGTACCGCAAAGGGAGCAGAAACTGCGGTCATACTGATAAGGCGGCACCGCCTTAAAGGTACTGATCTTCTCCCGCCCCTGCAGCAGCTTAAAAGACTCCGACTTAACGAATACCAGCGTACTCGCCCCAACTTTACGGCATCGGCTGCAATGGCACGTTCCCATTAGGGTTGGCGCTTCCGTCAGTTCAAACTGAACAGCCCCGCAACAGCAACTTCCTTTAATCATGTGTCACCTTTGAGTGTTGAGAATTGCATCAAAAGTGAACCATACAGAAATACTGTATATATATCCAGTTATTTTAAAAGCGGGACTTTATGGGGATTTCAGTTAGCTCAAAACGAAAAAAGGCCGCCCATTAGCAGCCTTTAGCTTTATACAACATCACATGGTGAGATTACCGCAGCGGCTCCTGCGCTTTGCGGCCACCGGGGCGGTGTCGGTCCATCACCCTATCCAGCGAATCATTGGTGATCTCAGGATTCGCTTTTTGCAGACAGCTCAACAACACCTTCTTATTAGCATGAACCCGCTCACGGGATTCCGGGCGACCACCTCCGGGTGTTGGGTTTACGTGATTAAAACATTCCACGAATTCCTGCTCACTCACACCCAGATCATGGCTGATCTTATCAACGGGACGCTTAGGATCATTCTTAAGCATCGGCGGGTTAGCGTGGCTGAGACTCGCGATTAAAAGCCCGAGGGTTAAAACGGCTAGATGGCGCATGGCGTTATCCTTTGCAGGGTTGCAGATTTATGAGTTTGAGCGGATCGCGACCAATAAAAAAGCCGACATTAACTTGTCGGCTTTTCCAGCTCATGTATCTGATAGGTCAGTTCTTCGGCTTTTTCATTAAACAGGGTCTGGGCATCCGCCAGTCCCTGATTGTAAAAGTGCGGCCCGATCTCTTTAGCGAAGAAATCGATCAGGAACTCGGCTTCAAAGCCGCCGATATCCTGATCCAGTTCATCAGCAAAGTAATCTTTGATTTTGGCGACGATACGGGCGGTATCGTCTTTGGAGAGTTTTATATCAGTCATAGAGTTTGCTTGGTTTTGCGGTCTTTAAAAGATGATCTTTTAGCAATCTAACAGATAACCACCTGATTCTGAATTGCCCTGCAACTCATTCGATACCATAATTAGGTATATATAGGTATTTCGGAGCAAACAACATGGCTAAGAACACCAGTATCACCTTGGGGGATCACTTTGAGGGTTTTATTTCTGAACAGGTTCAAAGTGGTCGGTATGGCTCGGCAAGTGAAGTGATCCGGTCTGCCCTACGTCTACTGGAAAATCAGGAAGCCAAGATGGAAACCCTGCGACAACTGCTGCAACAGGGCGAACAAAGCGGCGATGCAGATTATGACCTGGATAGCTTTATCAAAGAGCTGGATAGCGAAGAGCTTCGATGAAACCCTATCTCACTAACGGTCGCAGCACAGTTTTCACTCGAACTAACGTCTTACTTAATAAACTAATCACTCCCAAAACTGTTGAGCAACATTAATATATCACTTCTATCTACAATTTCTGCCATATCTCTAGAGATGCTCGTTGGCTGAGCACCATTATTTAACAATAGCCGTACAACCTCCATACTACTGCCTGTGATAGCATAGTCTAGCGCATTACCTCTTCCTTGTTTTAAATTAGGATCGGCACCTTGAGATAGTGCTTCTGCAGCCGTGGCGTAATCATTATTTTTACAAGCCAACCATAGTTTTTCCTGGGCTGAAAGCCCATTATAATCTGGCAGTACAATTGCTTCTTGTCGATCAACAACGATACCACCTAAAACAATATTTCCATCTGTATTGTATGTATATGGTGGTATAAAAAGATTTTCTCCGCCATCCAGCAGAGTACCATCTGCTGATATTTGCCTGCCAGCTGAATCATATTTCTGACCATGAGCTACATTCATAAATATATCAAGCTGATTATCTCTTTGGTCAGGCCGCAAAAATTTTACAAAGAACCCATGTTTCGGCCCTTGCCCTATAACCACAAAGATATCATTCCGAATTGAGCGAAACGGATATTCTGAAAACTGTACTTGTGATAGACGGATAACATGATTAGGGATATTTGAAAGCGTGCCTTGTACCCGTATTCTTTTATTTTTCTTTAAAAAAACACTGTCTCTAACAAGAATATTTTCGGGCGATAATTCTTTTAAAAACCTCAAATCACGATCTGTCCGTCTATAAACATAAACTAAAAACCCACCATACTTAACCTCTCTAACCCCCCCTGGTTTCAGGTCGTTAACAGGGACTATTATTTTTTCTTCATACCCTGAAATTGACTCTTCAATATAAGACTCAGGGAATGGTAAATCAGATAAAGCCACCCCGCTGAATAGACATGACACCAGTGCCAATAAAAATTTCATAGCCACTATGCACTGAGGAATTTTATTCATTTTCATCCCTAAATTCACATTATATAGACATACCTAGCGGCGGGCATTTTCTGAGACTTTACACAAAATGCGTGCCACTACAGCACTCCCTTATTGCATTCCTTGTTAGCGATTTTCAAACGCATCCCATGCTTCCTGCATAGCAAGATCTTCTTTTTTATTTCTTATGTCTAAACTCAGCACCATGTAGGCAGAACCTTCATAAAAACCTCAGTTAGCATAAGCATAAACATTCCCATTCCCATTCCCATTCCCATTCCCATTCTGGGATCGTAGTGAACGGTCTTCCTCGTCACGGCTAAGTTCAGGGTATGTTTTTAGAATTAGTTCTTCAACAGTAGCTAATTTGTTTAGACACTCTTTTCCTGAGATAAAAGCAGTTTTTGCACTTAAGTAAGAAACGTTACGAGTTTGCCGATTTATTGTCACTGTATATTGAGGGAAAATTGATTGTAGCTTTCCTGTATTTGGTATTAAGAATTGATAGCTAGAGAATGGGTTTGATCCATTTGCTTCAAAAGCTGGAACAACGGGAAAAGGTTTGCCAGTTTCTACTTCCATGATGCTGGGTGGTTCAGAAGCAAACGCTGAACCGGTGCCAAAGGCGCGTAGTTGATTGACTTGTTATGTGTGGACTTCAAATCGAAGCTTTCCGCCTTGGATTGTAACCGAACCAAAATCACCAACTATTAAAAATGAATCACTCTCTACGTTGAGCTCATCAATATTTCCATAATCCACCGACCCGTCTGGGCCTATGCTTGACTGAACAGTTGCTTTTGGGTTCAGGCCGCTTACTTTCTTAACCCCAACGAATTTGAGTGTCGCTTTTCGATAGCAGGTGTACTCATCCTTCTTTGGCGTGGAGTAATGCTCCGAGTTGGGCCAAATGCTTGCGTCTAATTCGAAAGATAATTGATCGTTCTCGTGACTCCAATTCAGTACAAAGGAATCATTGAGATCAATGCCTTTGAATATTTCGATCTGAGACCACTCCATGCTCATACTCGCTTACACATAACGCCCGCATAAGGGGCACGAGCGCAGCGAGTGTCCCAGCGAACGATAGTGAGCAATCTTGATGTGATTGTTAGGTTTCATTTTCCTTCTCGTCGTCCGTTTTCTTGGTTTCTTTCTCTAATAGCTTTGGGAGAATCGAAAGGAAGCCAAGAAATACAGCAACAGAAATATACACCAATATAGTTATTCCAAAGGGCACTTCAAGAGAGTTCACAGCCGCATGTGCTGACTCCCAAGCGCCTTCATCTTTCATTAAGTACGGGATTATTTTTGTGAAACCTTGGCTAAGTGCGGTGTTCCAGATTGTTAAACCAACAATCACGGCGGCCCCAAGCCCATTGAGAAGACCGTAAATTGGCTTAAAAGCATCCGGATGCTTATAAGCGAGGAAAGCCAACCCTGTGAGAGCTGCAACGATCAGACTTGATATCAGTGTTTCCATTTCTTTTAAAACCTAACATTTTAACCATAGGCATGCGCGTTTTGACGTTTTCAATATACCGCCTGAAAATTAGGAAAGACTCTGACTAGAAAGGAAAAATCCATTTTCTGATCTGACCGCTTCCCTGCTAAACGCGCATGCGCGTTATCACAAATAAGCAGGCATCTGTTATTCCACGCCTGCTTTCCATAATTCATTGATTTTGCAGCTTATCCAATTCTGGTAAACCGGTAAACCGCGCATTAAGTCGGACAAACCGAGCACGATGTTAGGAAAGACCGCAAATATACTGTATATAGACACAGAAACCGACCCGGTCTAAATACACATCTGAAACACCCACTTTTTAAGACAAATAAAAACTCAGACATAAAAAAACCCCGCCATGTGGCGGGGTAAAAATGCAGAGTTCAGCAAGAGAGCTGAATTGATACGGTGAGTGCTAAACCCCGTACCACGGCAGAACAGGACTGCCGTTCCTAACAACAAACGATTCCTTCCCTTTCGGCTAGTCAGGGAAAGCAGATTCCGCCGGTGGTTTTACTGCGGAGGAGGAGTAAAACCACCGGAATGATCCGCCAGCTTATGGCTGGTGGATCTGCACGGCTGGAATCTGTTGTCCATCAGCAGCCTGGGCTTTCTTACCACCCTGACCTTTGCTGGACGAAGACAGATCTGAGAACACCTTCTCTGCCTTCTCATACCGCACCTGGCGATATCCTTTGATGTTATCCAGTCGTACCAGAGCTTTACGCTGGTCGTCAGTGATCGTTGGTACAACCTCTAACAGTTCACGACGGATACGGTGTGCAATCTCATGCTCACGGGCATGAACTTTAGCCTGTGCTTTACGCAACCAACGCTGATGACGGAAGGCTTTCAGCATCCAGTTCTTCGGTGAGAACTCGAAGGCAAAGCGACGATCAAACAGGTCAAACTCAGGACGGTTGAGGTGTTTAATCTCAAAACCGGTACCCAGATGTTTGTAGGCTGCTTCGTCACGGGCTTTCTTAACCGGCGACACCATCAGGTGTGCGGTAAAGACTTCGTCTTTGATCCAGTACGTCTTGGTCAGTGCACGCAGAGCGATACGCTGCAGCGCGATATCGGAGTAAAGCGTTGCCACTTTCTCAGCATCGGCGATAAAGGCATCCAGTGATGCATCACGGTCATACACCACGATGTCGTGGATGTAGTTCGCCAGATGATCACGCTCGATCTCAGGGAAGATACCCTGCAGACGGCTCAGGCCATCATCGTACAGTTTGATCAGCTGATCTTTGTTCTCAAACAGACCGGCGCTGTCGGCCACACTGTTACGGAAGGCAGAAACCATCTGTCCGTCAGTCGCGTCTGCGTTGAACGGCAGAAACTCGTTACGGAAGGCTTCAACGCCCATCTCAACAACACGACGACCCAGTTCAAAGGCTTTCCAGTTGTTGTCGAATTCTGCTTTTGGTACACCACGACGGAAGGCGTCGCGCATGTTCTCTTCAGTAAACGGCAGCATGCCTTTCTGGTACGCCACACCCAGCAGTACGGCAGAAGCGTAAACGCTCTTACCCAGCTGACGGTGAGCAACCGCTTTCATCGGGCTGAAGAAGGCGCGATCTTTCAGTTTCTCGTCGATGACTTCACGCAGTTTTTCTGCTTTCAGTACATCGTGCTCTTCGCCGTAATCCAACAGGATTGACAGCGGGATCTGGAACTCTTCGTCCAGCAGTGCCAGACCATAAGGAGCCAGGAAGTTCAGTGCCGCACTACCGTCCAGCAGATCCGGAGACAGTACCAGATCTGCAGTACCCATCGGGGTGATGGCGCTGGCAGATTTCTCGCGATTAAAGATACTCAGGTGACCGGTTACGCGACCGTTACGCTGAGCCAGACCTTTCTGGTCCATAAACTTAAAGTCGAGACCGTTAAGGCCATTCATCTCTTCGGCGGCTTCAGCCAGTACACGGGAGATAGTGGTCACACCGGAACCACCCACACCGGTAATCACAACACGCCAGTCCTGACCTTCCAGAATATCCTCGAAGGCTTTACTGCGATCCGGCTCAGGCAGTGCGCCTTTAGCGGCATGTGGCTGCGCGGCGTCTTCCGCTTCCTGATAGCGGGTCGGGTGATAGTTGATCACATCAACCTGCTCGAAGCTCGGACACGCCAGAATTTTGGAACAGTAACCATCAGACACACAGATCTGAGGGTCGATAAACATTTTAGGACCGTAGGCATCTTCGGTCTGAGACAGACCCGGGCAACCGGTCATCTCAACACAGGCACGGCAGTCTTCACAGGCAGAGGTGTTGATCTGGAAGAAGGTCTGTACCGGCTTGGTTTCACCCGCGCCAAAGATCTTACGGTCTTCACGCTTCTTACGTGCGGCAAAGGTCAGGCCACACTCTTTGTCAGAAACGATCACCTTGGTACCCGGTTTTTTCACCAGATGCTTCAGCATGTTGCGGTAGAAGTAACGGTCGGATGGGTTCACCTCGATCGCTTCATCAACGCCCATGCCGCGTACCAGATTCAGCATATCCTGCTCAGGACGCTTACGGCCTTCAACAGACTGGCCGGTACTTGGCGACATCTGGTGGCCGGTCATAGCGGTAAAGTCGTTATCCAGTACGATATAGGTGATGTTGTGACCCAGCTGTACCGAGTTAGAGATCGCGCTCAGACCGGAGTGGAAGAAGGTGGAGTCGCCCATCAGCACCACGGACGGGTTGGTAGAGAACAGATCCATACCGGCACCGAACGCGCCACCCTGCCCCATCGCAGAGATATCGTGCATCTCTTTGAACGGTTCCAGGAACGACAGAGAGTAACAACCTACGTCACCGTGGGAGATCAGGTTGATACCGTCTTCCTCTTTAAACACCTTACGCAGCTCTTTCAGCAGACTCAGGGTTTCACGGTGCGGACAGCCCGGGCAGAAGGTTGGCAGACGCATCGGTAGCGCCTGATCCAGTTTGATCAGTTCCGGCTGTTTCTGTTGACAAGGGCGCAGACCGATAAGGCCCATCAGCTCATCCAGTTTGCTGCGCAGAATCTCATAAGAGATACCGCCATCTGCCGGGAAGCCTTCAATCACTTTCTCGCTTCCCGTCACTCGATCAGCAAACTCTTTACCGTAGATGTGAACCTTAACGCCGTGTTCCTGGCACAGGTGGATCAGTTCGTTCTCAAGGAAGCCACGCTTCTCTTCAACAACAACCAGCGTATCCAGCTTCTGCAGCCAAGGCACCAGCAGGTCATCCACCAGAGGGTAAGAACAGGCCACTTTGTACAGTGAGAAGTCATCCAGATAGTGCTCTTCCTGCATGATCTGACGCAGGGTTTCAAAAACAACACCAGAGGAGATAAAGCCGACTTTGCTGTCCGCGTTACCAAACTGACGATCCAGCGCCAGCTCTTTCAGCACTTTCTTCGCTTTCGGGAAACGCTCACGGATCAGACGCTGGTCTGCACCCAGAGAGTTAGGTGGCACCATAACACTGGCGGCCAGATCGAAGGTGCTTGGGTCAAAGTCGGTCAGGGTGTTCGGTACTTCTGACATTTCGCCCATTTCAACACGACCACCGCCTTCGGCGATAAAGGTCGTTACCAGAACACCGGCATACAGGGATGAGCGCTGAGACAGTGTCAGAGAGTGTGCGATCCAGTCCTTCAGCTCCTGAGGCGTGGATGGCTCAAGGAATGGCATGTGCAGGTGTTTAAACAGATAACGGGAGTCCGCCGCTGTTGCGGTAGACATCGACCAGGGATCATCACCCACAACCACAACAACGCCGGAGTGTACGGATTCGCCGGTTTCAGGATCGATATAAGGCTGCCCCGGGTTCGCAAAGTTACCCACGGACAGAGCATCAGATGCCACATGCAGCCCCATGGACTTCATGCCGACCATCACGTTACGGCCTGCCTGTTTAGCGCCACCGGCCATGGCCGCTGCGTTAGCTTCGGTATTACCCAGAGCAACACGGATGCCCTTGTCATGCAGCTCATTCTTACGGGCGTGCAGAATGTTAAAATAATCCGCCAGTGGTGAACCAGGGTAACCGGTGTAGAGCGAGAAACCCGCTTCCAAACCACCCTGAATGATCAGTTCGTTACCGTTCAGAATTTTGTAAGTCATGACCTTGCCTTATCGTTGTTCTTAGCCGATACCGCCTGTGTTTTGCCGGTGCCGACTGGTAGTGGTCAAAGAGCAGATCTCAGTCTGTGGGGGCTGTTCGATCCCACAATCACGGTGACTGATGCAGTGTGTCTGCCTTTATATTTTTGATGAGGACAATTGTGGTCAATAACAGTTGAAGCTTGCAGGGCTAGTTTTTGCGGATTTAAGCAGTACAGTTTCAAAAAAAAGCAACTGTACTGCTTAATCTGACGTAAACTGTAATGGTTCACAGGACGTGAAATGGCTCATAATGCTACAAATACGTTAGGATACGGTTAAAAACAGGTATCACTTTTATGACATCTGTACTGCAAACACCGAAGAACACCTGACCGATCCGATCCAAACCCGCCCCTGAGACTTTATGACGGGGGAACACAATAAAAAAGAAGACTGCGCCCCTTTATGACTCAGCCCGCTTCCCAGAATCAGACCCTTTATCAGCAGATTGCCGATGAACTGGCACGCCAGATTACCGAGGGAATCTTTCAGCCCGGCGACAAGCTGCCTTCGATTCGGAAATTGAGCCAGCAACGCTCAGTCAGTATCGCAACGGTGCAAAGTGCCTACGAGCAATTAGAACTACAACACCTGATTGAGTCACGGCCTCAGTCCGGTTTTTATGTGCGCCAGCCGGTGACACCCTCCTATGGCGGTACACTTTCTGAGAAATCCGGCATCAGCCGTATGGTCTCCCCATTCAGCTCGTCTTTTGAATCCGGTGCAGCGCCCTCCTGCGATCTGCCGACACCGGATCAGCAGACCGATCTGAGCCTGCCCACCGCCGTGAGCATCAAACAATCTGCCAGTGAGGTGTTGCGCCGCTGCCAGCAACCGGAGCTGATCAATCTGGGTACAGCTATTCCCAGCCCCGACTTTCTGCCGGTTAAGCAGCTGCAGCGTATTATGGGCAGTCTGGTGCGCAAGCGTATGGATGAGGTGGTGGTATCGGTTTTCCCGCCGGGGCTTGAGGAGCTACGCAACCAGATCGCCAAGCGTATGGCAGAATCAGGCTGTCATGTGGCAGCCAGTGAGATCGTCATCACCAACGGTTGTCAGGAGGCGCTGACCCTCTGCCTGCGCGCTGTGGCGCAACCCGGCGATGTGATCGCCATTGAAAGCCCTGCCTTTGTTGGCCTGCTGCAAACCATTGAATCACTGGGTATGAAGGCGCTGGAGATTCCGACCCATCCCCAGAAGGGCATCAGTCTGGAAGCGTTACAACTGGCATTACAGCAGTGGCCGGTGAAAGCGGTGGCATTAGTACCCACTCACAACAACCCGCTGGGCTTTACTATGCCGGATCAGCATCGCCGTGATCTGCTGGAGCTGTTAAAGCCGTTAAGTATTCCGGTGATTGAGGATGATCTGTTTGGCGATCTGGATTACTCCGGCAACCGGACACCTGCGATCAAAGCCTACGATGAAGACGGCTTGGTGCTGTACTGCTCATCGGTTTCAAAATCCATCGCCTCCGGTTTACGGGTGGGCTGGGTTTCCGGTGGTCGTTATCAGCAGCAAATTGAGTTTCTGAAGTCCTTCAGCAGTGTCGGCACCTCCACCCTCAGCCAGATGGCGGTGGCGGAGTTTATGGCCAACGGCGGGTACGACCGCCATCTGCGCCGGATTCAGGCGGCATACGCCCGACAGGTACAGCTGATGGGCGAAGCGATCAGTCGCTGGTTCCCGGAGGGCACAACCCTGACCCGCCCTATGGGCGGGTATATTCTCTGGGTCGGATTACCGGGTAAGGTGGATACCTTTCAGCTACACCATCAGGCGCTGGAACAGGGTATCGGCATTATGCCGGGCAAGCTCTTTTCCGCCCATGATCATTACCAGAACTTTCTGCGGGTAAACTGTGCGATCCCCTGGGATGAGCAGGTTGAAGATGCGATCCGCACTCTGGGCGAACTGGCAAGACAGCTGCCCGAAAGCGACTGAACATCGAAAGTGACTGCCTTTCAAAAGTGAGTGATCACCGAAAGTGACCGCCCCAAAGTAACGGCTCCGCTAAATCGGCTCAGAAGCAGAGCGCATCTATAAGCGTATAAAGGATGGGCATAAAAAAGAGCCGACCTGCGGCTCTTTTTTACACTTCGGAGAAAGCAAAATCAGAAGAGTTCAGCATTCTCGTTAACGCGGGGCTGCTCCCGTCGCTTGGTACTCCAGGAGTTGTCGGTCACTTTAAAGGTGGCCATCATGTCCTGCAGTTTGCCGCTCATCTTCTTCAGGTCATCACCAAAGCTGAAGGTCAGCTGACCGGAAGAAAGGGTCTCTTTGAAGTACTCATCCATCAGGTCGATATTCAGACTCACCTCATCAAAGTTGGTATTCTGAATACTGATCGCTTCAAGGATCTCCTCGGAGCATCCCCGGATATGCACAATCGCTTCGTTGATCTCTTCCAGACTGGTGCGGCTCGCCTCTACCAGCTCACGGCTGTCTTTCGCCGCATCAACGCTTTCCCGCATCACTTTAACCACACTGGCGGTTTCATTACGGATCGCTTCCACCATGGTTTGTACTTCCAGTGTGGAGTCATGGGTCTTGCCCGCCAGAGACCGGACTTCATCCGCCACAACAGCAAAACCACGACCGGCTTCACCGGCACGGGCCGCTTCAATGGCCGCATTCAGCGCCAGCAGGTTAGTCTGTTCGGCGATAGTACCGATCACATCAATCACGCCCTCGATTCGGTCACTGCTCTCTTTCAGGCGGTTAATCGTACCTTCGGCACTGGATACACGCTCGGTCAGGCGCTGCATATTAATGCTGGATTCTTTCACCACTTCCAAACCATGTCCCACACGCTGATACCCCTGATCAGACGCCACGGAGATACGCTCAACGGCTGAGGATACCGAGCGTGCCGCATCCTGGGTTGAGAGCATACCGGCATGAACCTTCTGACTCTGATCGTTTTGCTTAATCGTCCGGTCCTGAACATGCTCGTTGGTATGAGACAGCTCACCCGCCATTGGAATCAGGCGCACAACAGACTTCATCACGTTAGCAACGGTGTCATCGGTTTTGGCGATAAAATGATTGAAAGCGCGTGCCAGATCACCGATCTCATCCTTACGGTTTTCCGGTAGTCGCTGAGACAGATCGCCTTCGCCTTTGCCCAGATCATCCACCAGATGGTGCATTTTGCTGATAGGCGCTAACACAAAAATACGCAACCCACTGAGCAGCAATACAATCAGGCCTGCCAGCAGTGCGGAGAACAGCATACTGGTCCACTGGGACTGCTTGGCTTTCTGCAGGGCGGCACTCAACGCCGCCTGAGTTTTGCTGTCCTGAGTCGTCATCAGATCACCAATACGCTCATAGATCGCGCTGGCGGTACCATCAAACTCCCCCATCAACTCGTTGCCAATAGCCGGACCACCGTCAATATAGCCCTGAGCCATCTTTTTACCGGTAGCGTAGTAGGCATCAAACACCGGCAGTAGTTTGCGGTAGGAGTCACTGTTGCCACTGTCCAGTGCCATCATCTCGTTGAGGCGGGTACGAAACAGCCGGGCATTTTCTTCCGCCATTTCAAAGCCATCATTCAGGCCATCCTGTGCGCGGGTCGCACTGATATCCGTCAACCACTGCTGTACCTGAATCACAGCAACCTGCATCTCATGGGCTTTGCTGAGCTGAGGAATACGCTCTCTTTCCAGATACTCAACCTGTTCAATCACATGAAGGGTTTCACTGCGCAGCATCACCACCTGCACCAGCAGAAAGGCGATACAGATCGCAGAAAAGAACAGCGCTTTATTACGCAAAGAATTCAGAAACATAGTGGTTGCACTCAACAACTTAGGGATGTGGGAGGCTTCTCTAATTAGCGGACTAATTTAGATATCAGACAATATTATTACACATTGTTACCAAGCAGAAACAGAAGCACAAAGTAGTATCTTGAGCAAAGTCATATTCAGGCCAAAAAAAACCGGATAACCCACTGGCCATCCGGTTTTCAGTCAACATTTATGCTGGACTTACCGCTCAGCTAAAGCTTAATCCTCTTTGTAAGCCGCTTCTTTCTGACGCAGGTAGTTCACGTATTTCAGAGCCTGATTCAGACCCGGCTCATTCTCTTCCCAGCCGATATCGCCATCTTCGTTAACATCTTCACCCATCAGGATCTGCTCCGACAGGATCACCAGCTGAGCAGCCTCTGCAGAAAGGTCGGTGTAACGTGGGGCAGCGGCAATCTTATTCACCAGCTCTGACAGCTGCTGGCTGCGCATCAGTACCGAATCAGCTGTCATGGCAATCTGCTCACCATGAAACTCAATGGCGTCTGATGCATCGTCCTGTTCAATAGCCAGTTCGATATGCTTCTTAACGCCTTCTACCGCTTTGATCAGACCATAGCCTTTACCGGGGCCGACACCTTCCGGCATCAGAGCATGACGCACATGAATGGCATGCATCTTCACCCAATCGGAGTCATCCGCTCGCTGTGCCGCCAGATCGGCATGGGTACGAATCACCGCAGCCTCTGAACGGGCGGTTGTCAGCAAGCCCTGCTGATCCGGAGTATCCGACCAGGACGTTGCCACATGGCCTACGTGTGCCATCGCCATTGGGCCTGCACCGGCATCTTCATCGTAACCGGCTTCGATCTCCTGAATATCATCACTGGCACAACCGGCCAGCAGTGCAGCGGTAAGTGCCAATGGTAATAGTTTTCCGGCCTGCAGTTTCATCGTCTTCTCCTTAAAATTCTTGATCAGCCCGATCCGGTTCAGGGATCAAAGAGCTTTAGGGCTTATTATTACCTAAATGAGATATCTTTGCCCCTGTCTGCAAAGAAATATCCTTTTATATTTAAGTCTTAAAGGGGGTTATCTTTTATTCCAACGCACCTGACCTAGGGTTTTAAAAACAGGGTAAAACGGCTCTTATCTGCCTCATCGGCGGTGAGTTTCTTACGCTGTTTATTTAATTGATCCTGAGTACATTGCTTCATACGGGAGGCAAGGCCTTCACCGGCAAACAGTTTTCGCCACTGCGTCAGCCGCTTCTGGTTCAGTTCTTTAAACGCCGCATCCGCTTTTGCGGCATCACCAAGCTGTTTTACCAGAAGTGCTTTTTCCGACTCTGCAGCCAGATAGCAGTAGTTCAGTTTGAACGCTTCTTTCTCCTGCAGAATGCCGCTGACCTTTTGGGCATAACCTGTCTGATCCGCTGTTAATGTCGCCTGCAGCGGTTCAAGCGCAACCGGCTCCAGAGGTATCGCCCCGCTCTTCAGCAGGTTAGCTCCGACATCTTTCAGGGTTAACAAAGCACCATAAGGCTGCAGGGCATACTTAAGATAGGCTACGGCTCCTTTCTGGCTGGCAGCAAGCAGCAGCTCTTTTACGATGGCGCTGGTGCCAACCCTGAGGTCTTCGCCTTTTTTATCCAGATCGATGGACAGTTCAATCCGGCTGTCGGAATCCTCCAGAAGGGAGAAGGCGGTTTGCAGTGGCAGATTCAGGTTGGCCTGACTGCCTTTAAGTGTCATATCAAGATTGCTGAAATCAAAGCCCAGACTGCCCTTCAGGCTGTTGGGGGTGATTTCAAATTCGATCTTGTTATCCATGTTGCCTTCGGCGAAGACCACCTCGGCGTAATGTTCGCTGTAAGGGCTGATATCCGGCAGATTAAGACCGGACTGAGCAATTTTAATATCGACTTTAAGCGGCGCCGTTTGCAGGTCACCGTGCATCAGCCAATGGCTCTGACCGTTCAGCCAGGCCTCTGCCGACCAGGGAAACGGCTCCGCCGCCGGATAACGGGGCTGATTGAGCTGGAAACTGGCGATTTCAAGCTGAGTCAGGGGAGCATCCTGGAGGTTTAGATCACGATAGGTAATCTGCTGAGCGGTCACCTGGAATGACTCGCCACTGAACGTCACCTGATAAGGTGGCTTCTGCGCTTCGGATTCAGGCGATGTTTCCTGCTCTCCATCCGCATCCGCATCCGCATCCGCAATAGCGTCTCCGGACTCAGAGCCAGAAACAGAATCAGGGGAAGATTCAGCAGCTGAAGAGGATTCAGAGGTATCACCGGCAGGCACCGGCTCAGCCTGTTGAGCCTGCTGATAATCCATCACCCCCTGGGCAAGACGGATAACACCGGTTTCAATCGTTGCGGCGCTGGCATCTGCCTTAACCTGCAGCTGATTCAGAATAAAATCTTTCAGCTGATAATCCAGGCCGGACTGTCTTACGGCCACACCCTGCACCAGCAGCTGTCCGAGTGAGAACTCAGCAACAGGGTCCACCTGTGACAGATCGGCAATCGACAGGTTAAGGTCGATCTGCTCAAGTTGCAGGCTATCAAGGGCATAACGCGGTGTAACGGGCTGCGTTGTATTTTCGGTATCAGGTTGGATCGGGCCAGCAGATTCATTCGTACCCGCAGACTGTTCCGTGGCTGTATCGGGTTGCTGCGGTGATGCTTCTTCCCAGACCAGATCCTGCAACTGAAGCTTACCCATCAGGTTGGCTGACAGGGCATCCGGCGCATCCTGTTTTTTCATCTGTTGAACCGAAAGCGTCAGCTGAGATCTGATGCCGACCTGTAACGCTTCCGGCACCTGCGACAGCCACTGATGATTGGGCGAGAACTGAGCAAGAGTCAATTCCAGGGTAGCGGAAGGTGATTTCGCCAGCGGCGTCACCGCACCCGCCAGCTTCACCGAGCCATCAGCCGTTGCCAGATCCAGCTGCAATGAGGTCTGCTTTTCCGGCTGATCGGAAAAGAACGGGCCGACTAACAAGCGGTTTACAGTCAGATTCGGCAATCCCTGCTGCTGGCTTATAAGTTCAAAATCACTGATCTGTAATGAGTGCAGGTGGATCGCAACGGAGGAAGACGACGCTGCATTTGTGTCAGCGCTATCCGCCCTATCTCCATTCACCTTATCCTCATTCGGCTTATCACCATTCGACGGCTGAAACAGTTGCTGCCATTGGTTCAGGCTGAGCCCTGCAACCTGCCAGTCCGCCTGTTCTGAGTCGTTCTGCCGGGCATAGGCCACCTGCCCCTCTTCCAGCTGAACATAAAGCGCCACGGGCTGACCGGTTATAAAGCCCATATCGGAGCGAACATGGACACGCCGAAGTGTAAAAGCGGCCTCGCCCTCTCCGGCGGTCAGATCAGCAATTTCAAGGGATAAAGGAAACCAGTTCAGTTCCGTATGACCGACACTGATCTTGTAGGGCTTGGCCAGATAATTGACCAGAGGGGTGTGCCATCCCTGACTCAGAGCGATAAACACAAGTACAACGGAAACAAGGGTCGCCAGCAGCATGACACGCAGGGCGGAGATCAATGATTTCATTTGCTCACAAAACTCTTTGGAAATTTCTATTGAAAAAAACAGGCAAACACTTTGAAATGACAAACACTATTGAAACAATATAGACAAAGCGCACGTTGGTAGCGATCGTTAAAACTGCCGTGAAAACAATCTGATGGTACAGATTTGTAACGGCAGTCTGGTAGCATTTTATCAGCAAAACAAGCCCCACCTAAAAAGAAACAGGACTATCTGGAATGAATAAACTTACAGCAGGGATTTTAATTGGTGTTGGTGCCGTTGGAGCAGCCGCTGCAGCCTATGTACCGGTTAAAGTTGGCGACACGGTACAACAACAGATTGAACTCGCTGTAGCGTCTGCCAATGCAAAGCAAGGCTCATCCGGTGTTGAGATTCAACTGCTGAACTATCAGAAAAATGCTTATGACAGCACTCTGATCACCCGCCTGCAATTTAATGATCCCGCTCTGGTTAAAATGGATGGCAGCGCCCCTTTCGTCGATATTGAGCATGAGATCAGCCACGGCTTCTCCAAGGCTGAGTTTAACTCTGAAATTGTCGTAACCGACGAGATGAAAGAAAGCCTGAAAGACTTTGACGGCAAAGTGCCCCTGCATTTTGACGGCTTTATCTCTGCCGGTAAATCGGTGCTGAATACCTATATTGAAGGTTTCACTCTGACCCCTGACAACGGCACGATCAAAATGAAGCCGGGTATTATCCGCCTGAACTACGATGCAGATAAAACCGCTTACGATGTGAACGGCATCTGGAACGGTATTGAGCTGGATGCCGAGGGCAATATTCTGAGCGTTGGTGAAACCAGCATTAAAGGCAGTGGTCAGCAGCAGACGCAGTTTATCTGGTCTTACAGCAACGACATCACCATCAGCAACATGGATCTGAGCAATGATCGTATTGAGATCACCTCATCTTCTGTGAAGCTGAATGACAACCTGAATATTCAGACTCAGGACGCCGCACCGGAAACGATACACTATTCCGGCAACTGGTCACTGGATAAGCTGCATATAGGCCAATACGGTCAGACCCTGTTTGACTTCAAACCAAGCGGCTTCTCCTACACCCTGACCGGCCCAACGGTTGAACAGACCGAAGCGCTGATGCAGGTGGCTCAGGATATTGATGCCGAGCAGATGACACAGGAAGATGCCCAGAAAATTCTGCCGGTGTTCGCTGATGTGGTGAATGCCGCTGAGTTCAGCCTGCACGATGTTAATGTGGTAACAACAGAAGGCCGCATCAACGGTGATATGAATCTGAGTCTGGAAACTTCTCAGGAAGAGCTGATTAAGGCCCTGAGTTTCCCGCCAATTCTGGCGCAATATGTGAAGATGGAAAGCAATGCGTCTGTTAACAAGTCCCTGTTCAACTCCATGCCGGTATTTGCCATGATGGCGATGCAGCTGAATCAGCTGGGTGCTTACAAGGAAGATGAAGAGGACATGCTGATCCACGCACAGATGCAAAACGGTCAGCTGATGATTAATGACGTGCTGATGCGCTAACCCATCATCAACAGATCTTTATAATCAAAGTGTTAGACCAACGCCCTGATTAGCGACACCGCCGGAGCCCTGCTTCGGCGGTGTTTTTATTTCCCCTGCCTAAAATTCCGTTCTGCCCCCTTCTGTATTAGAATACCGCCCTTATTCAAACATGGTTCACTACACCACCATTTTCACCGGAATAAAGCGAGCACCCTATGCGTACGCCTAATATCGACGACCCTAAAACGCCTGAACTGGAAACCAATCAGAGCAAGAACGGTTTTTTATGTCTGGTTTCCCGCATGGTTATCGAAGAGCGTATGCCGATTCGCTTTATGTACAAGACCGTTCCGGATCACCTGAATGATACCGGCTGGCGTATGTACAGCGGTTACGAGTCCGAGGAATATCTGGAAGACGAGCTGAACAATATGATGACCGCTCCTCTGGAAGCCATGTGCAAAGCCGACCCGACCATTACCGATCTGGTGCAATACAACGCAGGTACGGTCTGGGAACGCCTTCCGGGATCAGCAGAAGATGGCTGGGAGCGTGTTTACGACTACGTGATCCCTTCGCCGAATGTTGACGTGGATATCACCAATGATCCGGATGAATTTAATAATCTGTAAGCCGGGCTGTTTCCAACAACCGGAATATCAGGCGACCTCTGACCCGAAGCCTGAACATTGATACTGACCTGATTTAAAGCCTTTCAGCTTGTTCAGACACCATCATCAAGGTGTAAACAGTCTGAGAGGCTTCTTGATTTTGACCGTTTCTCACAGGAATTTATGCCATGAGTTCTGCAAACGCATCCGTTGCCAATAAAGTGCTGGCGGTAAATAACGATCTGCCGATTCGTACCCATCAGCCGGTTCACAGCGGTAAGGTTCGCTCCGTCTATTGGCTGACGGAAGAAGACAGCCGCCGCCTGATTCAGGAAAAAGGTTACAACGTACAGTCTGATGCGCCACTGGCGATTATGGTGATCAGTGACCGTATCTCTGCCTTTGACTGCATCTGGCGTGGTGAAGGTGGTATGCAGGGTGTTCCGGGTAAAGGCGCCGCACTGAATGCGATCTCGAACCACTGGTTCAAACTCTTCCGCGAGAACGGTCTGGCAGACAGCCACATTCTGGATATCCCCCATCCGTTCGTCTGGATCGTGCAGAAAGCCAAACCGGTCATGATCGAAGCGATCTGCCGCCAGTACATCACAGGTTCTATGTGGCGCGCTTACAGCAAGGGCGAACGTAACTTCTGTGGTATTGAACTGCCGGAAGGTCTGCAGAAAGATCAGAAGCTCCCTGAACTACTGATCACCCCATCCACCAAAGGCATCCTGAAAGGGATTCCGGGCGTTCCGGAAGCGGATGATGTAAACATCACCCGTGACAATATCGTCGATAACTTTGCCGCCTTTAACTTCCGTAGTCAGGATGATATCGCTCAGTATGAGAAGCTGCTGAAGGAAGGTTTCGGTGTTATCAGCGACGCACTGGAAGCACTGGATCAGGTCTTTGTGGATACCAAGTTTGAGTTTGGCTATGTCACAGATGCCGAAGGCAACGACAAGCTGATCTATATGGATGAGGTGGGTACACCGGACTCTTCCCGTATCTGGGATGGCCCAGCATATCGTGAAGGCAAGGTGATTGAGAAGTCTAAAGAAGGTTTCCGCCAGATGCTGCTGAACCACTTCCCGGATCCGGATATTCTGCTGAACAAAGACCGCATGCCGGAGCGTGAAGCACTGGCCCGTGACAATGAGCTGCCACTGGACGCTCTGATGGATGTATCCCGTACCTATATCGATATTGCCGAGAAAGTGACTGGCGAGAAGCTGGTACTGTCTGATAATCCTAAAGCTGAGATTATTGAGATTCTGCGCGACCAGTATGGTCTGATCGACTAAGTCTCAGTCATCAGCAAAGCATACAAAAACGGCCAGAGTGTTAACCACCCTGGCCGTTTTTTATGGTTAAAAAATAAACCTCAGACTTTCAGATCGATCTGTTGTACCGATGCGATACCACCGGATTCTTTCAGGAAGACACCGGATTCCCGCACGTAGCCCTGAGTTTCATTGGTAAGCTCTGTTTTCAGGGAAAATGGCGTTTGCTCCGACTTCAGGTAGATCGCCCCCACATCTTTGTCCAGCAGGGCAAACAGTTCACTTTCACCCTCGCCTTTTGGCACCCAAACCTTCAACTGGCTGAATACGGCGTCGTTCTCATCGATAAAACCGTTGCCGTCATCATCATATTGCGCCAGCTCTTCAAAACCATCACCGGTTTTGGCACCAAAGAGCTCGTTACCGGAATTGATAACGCCATCTTTGTTCAGATCCAGCGCCAGATAACCGGAACCGGCCAGCAGCTCAGGTAACGTCTCATCGTTGCCATCGGCATCCAGATCAAACTGAAAATGCAGCTTATCACTTAGCCCGACACTGGGACGGTCAAAGTTAATCACCAGAGGATCTTTCAGATTACCTTCAGAGAAGCTCATAAAGCTTTCCGACTGGAAAGTCCGGCTCATGCCGATATCAAGGGACAACTCCAGCTCACGACCATCTTCCGTAATCACCTTGCCTTCAGCGGCCATACGGGTGTGTTCTTCCTCGTGATAGAGGGTTCTGGCGCTGTAAGTTATCTGATGGCCGTTACGGGGCGGCGGCTGATCACCAGCGGCGGCGCGATCACTGGCAGGCTTGGTGGCCTCCATCTGCTCGCCCAGATCTCTGAGTTTCTGCATATCTTTCAGGTCATCATCTGACTGCCGGATATCCTCAACGGAGATCTTAAGACCAAACATCTGCTCCATCAGCTGAACAAAGGTCAGCATTCGCAGATCAGCCAATGTCTCGGGATCCATCGACAATTCATCATCAACGGCCTCCAGATCGACCTGACCCGCTCCAAGAGCGTTACGATCAAACTTCTCCTGCCCCGGAGGTGCCGCATGATCAAACCCATTGGCGTTGCCGATGCCATTGCGACCGGGCAAACGATTATAGGTATCGTCACCCTGCTGGGGATTCGCCACACCTGAGCCATAGCTGCTCAGCGTTACCCGGGTTGCTCCGGTTCTGCTCTGATAGTTCAGAGTTTCATCCTTGCCATCGGTGCGTTTGGTGACCACCAAAGACTCTTCTTTCACCATCTGCTGAAAAGTCTCATGGGTGGAACGCAGACTGAACTGTCCCTGTTGTATTTTCATAGCCCACCTCAGATCCGGAAACAGCCGGAAGATATTAGTTAAAGACAGCAGCTGATCAGGCACAGACACCTGTCAGCACTGGAACACCCGCTAAAATCAGCATTCCATCAAGGAGATATCGGCAATAACGTAAATGAGACAAGTGAAATATTTTCAGGGAAAACGCAGAGTTCTAGCGCTATCGGATTTCTACCACTAGCAGACTTCTACGACTAAAACGGCAGCATTAGGGGCCAGATTGGGCTAAGGGGATAAAACAGATCCTGCTCTACTGTTGCTTTGATGCTTCCTGCATTCGGGCAAAAGCGCGCTGAACCTGTTCCACCACATCAGGAGATGAGTCTTTACTTAAGGCAAGGTACAGCGGCTTGGAGATAGCCTCCAGCTCCCAAGCAACGGAGAAGTCATCCCGCGAATACCCCAAACGCTGAACACGATATTCGAACGAGTTGATCTCAGCAGGCATCACATCGATATAACCCCGTTTCAGCATATGAACGCCGCTTTCTTCGGTGGCATAACTGATGGTGCGCACGCCCTGCTTATGCAGATACTCGCCTTTTACATCACGGATCAGGCTGCCGGTTTTGTAGTCAGCCAGCTGGCGAAGATCTGTCAGCTGAATATCATCGCGATCTTTAAGGCGGAACAGTTTGACATCAAAATCGATCAGCGAACCGATCCAATGGAACTCAGCTTCACGTTCCGGTGTCCTTGCTATAAGAAAAATCAGGACGTTAGGTTCACGCAGTGCAACTTCGTAGGCGCGGGCCCAGGGGTAGGCTTCAATCTGGGAATCAAGTCCGGCATCCTCTAACAGCAAACGAACCTGATCGACAGCCAGCCCCTCGGCAGCAACACCGGCACTGTAGCTGTAAGGCGGAAATTCAGAGGTCACAACCCGCAGTTTATTCACCGCGAATGAATTCTGGGCAAAAACCAGCGTTAGAAACAGCAGGAACAGCGGAAACAAACCCAAAAATGAACGCCCCATCGTTTCAGTGAGTCGGTCAGCGGAATAGATTGAACCTCGAAAACGATCTGAGCCAGTCTGCATCTGTGAAGCGGTTTGAATAGACAAATTAAATCCTGCGAAATAGCCAGAAATGTTGCACCATCATAATGCAGGCACAGTGTTTGATCCAGTTAACCCTTAAACGGGAAAGGTTATGCTAACGGCATCACGGTACTGTTTCCGGCAGAAGCATTTTGAGTTGTAATAACCGGTAAAATACCCACTTGATAGAAGAGGGTACAGAACATCTGACAACCAATTATTTGATATGCCTGACAAAAGGACACTTTATGTTTAAAAAAATTCTCGCCAGCGTCGGTATTGGTGGCGCAAAAGTGGATACCCTGCTGCATACAGAAATTCTGTGCCCGGGCGAAAAATTCAGCGCCACTATCGTTGTTAAAGGCGGCGATACCGAGCAGGAGATTTCCGGCCTTGATCTGGCGTTGTTAACCCGGGTGAAAGTGGAACGGGATGACACCGAAATGGTGATCAACAAGAAGCTGGCTTACTGGCACATCGCCGACCGCTTTGTCATCAATCCCGGTGAAGTCCGTGAGATCCCTTTTGAGGGTCAGCTCCCCCTTGAAACCCCCATCACCAACAACGGTGCCCGCAGCAACCAAACCCGGGTTTGGCTATCGACCGGTCTGAACATTGATATGGCGCTGGACGCCCGAGACAAAGATCCGATCTCGGTTATCGCAACATCGACCCAGAATAAGGTTCTGCAAGCCATGGATGCCTGCGGCTACACCCTGATGAAAGCCGATGTGGAAGAAGGGGCTGTTCGGGCCCAGCATTTTCAGTCCTCACTGGGATGCTATCAGGAGCTGGAATTCCGTCCGAACAAGTTTGCCTTATTTGGCCTGAACGAGGTTGAAGTCACCTTCGTGACGACGCCGGATCAAACTCATATCCTGTTTGAGCTGGATCGTAATTTCGGTGGCGACACCTATCGCTCCCTGTCATTAGCTAACAACGCATCTCAGGAAGAGGTAACCGGCCAGATCAAAACGATTCTGGGTTAGCACCGGACAAACGGATCTTTGCGACACCCTGAGAACAGGTTGTCGTAAAGATCCGTTGTCACTTTTCAGGAAGGAAACCGACTGTTTCCCCCCTTACTTGCCAACCTGCTAACTCTTAATCTGTTAGAATCCCCCGCCTGTGAATCACAATCTTACAAATTCAAACATTTGTTTTTTATCACTTTGCCCAACGGGTCAGATCTTCTAGACTCGCTTTTAAGATATATAAATAAAATCAAATAGAACGATAATTTAGAGCTGCTCCATTATTCACGGCAGCCTTACTTAATTGAGCAACGGCCTGAAACACGGAATTGATCAGCCAAATCTCGGTGTCTTCAGGGTTATAAAATGCGTCAGAATATTCCTGTACAACAGCTAATGCCGGGCATGAAAATTGTCGCGCTGGATATTGGCTGGGATAAAAGTCCTAAATGGACCTCTCCTTTTGTTCTTGATTCAGGCGAAGATCTCGCCCTTCTACTGCAGTACTGTAAAATTGTTGCCGTCGAAAAAGAGACCGATAGTAACAGTGCCTCCGATGACGTAAGCGCAACACCTTCTGCACCGCTCAGCACTGGGTACGCCCCTGTCGCACGGAAACCATCCGTGTTAGCCGCCCCCCAAAAGCCCGAACCCACGCCATCTAATGCTCCGGCAGAGCAAAGTGCAGAGCAGCCACAGAAAAAAGCTGAAACGTCAGCAGAAAAAGCGCTATCCGCACGGATCTCCAAGCAATTTGTGATCGACAGCTTTCACGAGTGTATGGATGTGCTGAACCGCAATTTCGATCGCGCCCGCAGCGGCCAGCCGCTGGACAGCCTCAGTTTACAGGCCACCTCGAAAAAGCTGTTAATTTCGACCCTGGCGCGTCCCGGAACTCTGGCGCTGCTCAGCCAGCTTGAAGAGCGCGACAGCACCCTTGAACGCAAGTCGCTTGATGTCGCAATTCTCAGCCTGAACTTCGGCCGTAGCCTTGGGCTATCCAAAGCCCAGCTGCACAAGCTTTGTCTGAGCGCTCTTCTGCATGATATCGGAATGATCAAAATTCCTGAGGAACTGCTGAATCAGAAGGCGGTACTTAGCATAGGCCAAAGAATTGTTATTCAGAAACACGTTAACCATGGTTGCGATATCCTGCATCAATCAGCGGCCCTTCGACCGCTGAACAGCATTGTGGCCTACCACCATGAGCGTTTTGACGGCACCGGATACCCTTCAGGTCTGTCCGGCCGGAAGATTCCGATGGAAGCGCGCATTCTGGCGATCACAACCGCCTTTGAAGCGATGACCCGTAACCGTCATTTCAGTAACAAAGCCACGCCAACTCAGGCGCTGCGTAAGATCTATGCCCTGCGTAATCATAATTTTGACGGCAAACTGGTTGAACGCTTTATCCGTTCCGTAGGCGTCTATCCTGTCGGCACGTTAGTTGAGCTCAACAAGCAGCAGATCGGCATGGTGACCGATGTCACTCAGGCGACACGATCGCGGCCAAAAGTGCGCTGTCTGTTTAATCATCTGGGTCAGCCTCTGCCAAAACCCAGAGATCTTGATCTGGCGGGCAACAAACTCAGCAAAGTCAAAATCACCCGCACGGTAGAGCCGGAAGAGATCGAAGGCTTCTCTCTTGAGACACTGGCCTCAGATCTCGGTTTTAACCGGGTTGCCTGAGGGCTGACCGGCCAACAAAAAACGGGATGAGCGGCTTCAGTCGCTCATCCCGTTTTTGATTACATCAGACGCAGGTTTTAACCTCCAGCGTGCCTTCTATTTTGTCAGAAACGCCCCGCAACCCTCATAGTGCTGACCATTCCACCAGACACTGACACTGCCGGAAGACTCGTTCTTGGAACCCGCCACCGCTGCAGGATCTCCCGCTCTATAACAGGCCTGCTTACGCAGCGTCGCCGATATACGGTTCTCCAAATCCTTTGCCCTGAAAATCACTCGATCACCTTCCCGAATCATTTCCGGCTCAGGTAACTGAACCCGCTTCTGACCGTATTGAGTGATCAGGTTGATATTGTGTCCGGAGACCACTTCCAGCAACCAGGGAGGCTGATCTCCTAATGCCCGAAAATCGACCGGGCGGCGTTCAACCGGGTCGCGGGCTTCACGGGATGTGTTACGCAGACACTGCCGATAGAAGGTGCCCTGATAGGACAACATCGCCTGATCACCCTTCATCCAGAAAAGGGTATCCCCTTCCTGATAACGGACACCGGACGCCGAACGAATTTGCGATAACACCAGCACCTCATCCGGCAGATAGAGCGCAATTTCGCCTATACCGGTTCGGGAGCCAAAGGCAAAATCACCGCACTGAAACACACGAGTGATCGCGGCGGTCACAGGCTTCATATGAGACTGATGAGTAATGGGAACCCGTGACAGAGGCAGATCGATCTCACGATCCGGCCCTAACGGCTCCAGCTCCACAGCCGTTTTGCTGGCAAACAGAAGGCGTTCATCTTCAGAAAAAATCTGACCTTTCACCACATACCGGAATCCACCACGAATATCCTCCGGACTGAATTTCAGGCGATAGCGGAAAGGAACCTGTCCTGCCGGATGGAAAATCTGCTCTGCGATCTCCTGTGGTGGCTCCGCTTTCAAACCCTGCTGAATCAGAACCACACGAACAAAGGTGCCCGGTAAGAGCGCAATGCGCTCCCGGTAGGAAACAGAGCCCCGAATCTCACCTTCAGGAATCGGCTTGGCGGCCTCAACCTTCTGATCCTCAGCAGACTCAACCTGAGATACTTCATCTGTATCCGGAAGCGACTTTGGCGCCAAAGAGCCACAGCCTGCAATAAGGAAAAGCCCTGAAAAAACACCCAGCCATTTAAGCCGCACCATCAGTCCATTTAACAACACGATCTGCTCCAAATCCTAACTATCAAAACGCACACGGGATCACACTACAAAACGATAAGAACCACAAAATCTAAAAATCAGCTCATCAGCCAGTTTAATCTCCATTGACTACACTGAATCATATTGGGTCATATGGGGTAATTCTATGACAACGCGCCAACAACTGCACTCGCCCGCTTCCACGGCACGTCACTGGCTCCCGGTACGGCTCCCAGTGCGGATGCCGGTAGGGTTCACGCCACAGTTTCCCAGCCGTGATTTATCCGACACCCGCCAATATCCTGTCGTGCTCATTCTGTCATTACTCCTGATGATTGTTTCCGGGCCGCTCAACGCGGAAACGCTCACCGTGGGAAAAGCCTGTCCGGTCACCTTTGCAGAACAGGATGATGCCCGCCCCGTCGGTCTGCTGGTCTTTTCCCGCCCCTGGTTTCACAGCAGCAGAAGCAATGCCCGCTATATTGCCGGCGATAATGCCACCGGCATCGGTCTGGAAATTCACTTCTTCGCCAACCGTAATGGTCACCCTCAGCAATTCAATCAACCGAAATGCGACCGTTATCGGTTGCTTCAGATCCGGAAAACAACGGCCCGGCTGTTTGAAGGCGAGAAACCGGTTCAGATCGATATTCCGGCAGAATCCTCTACCCCCTTCTATGACAACCCACCGATGGAGCATGGCTATGGCACTCACAGAACACCGGTTGATGATCTGGACAAACCCTGGTCGGGCAGACCGGTGAGAGCCTCAACGGTCGCCATCTATGACACGCCGTATGTTTCAGACAGCTATGGCATTGACGGCCAGCATATTCGCACCGAGTTCGAGACCTGTGTCGTTTGTGAACGGGATACCGCCTACGACAGTCTGCTGTCATGTGGAACCTGGGGTTATCAGCGAGATTACCTGAATGAAGAAACCGGCTGGACAGAGCCTGAACTGCTGCCGACTGAGTGCCTGAATAAGCCCAGCGAACGGTTTACCAACACGTTAGAGAGCAGTAATCAGGTGGCCTACCACTACTGGCTCGAATGGCGTTAAACTCCAGATGTTACAGGATGTAAAAATTTGATTGCTCAAAATTTTAGTTACAAATAAAATACATCTTAGAAAAATAGAGTCTTCACTTGTGTGGGACGAGCCGGAGTCGCTGAAATGATGTTTGATAAAGAGCTTTTAGACGGACCTATCCTGATTGTTGACGATGAGGAACCGAATCTTCGCTTAGTCCGATCTGCGCTCACCAAGGTCGGGTGTCACAACCTGAGTTGTATGACCCAACCGGAAAAAGTGCTCGATTTCTGTCAAACACACCCAGTGGATCTGATCCTGCTCGACCTGAGCATGCCCAAGTTGCATGGACTGGATCTGATGAAGCTGCTGAATGCCGAAATGGATTCACCCCCGCAGATTATCGTTCTCACTGCGATGACCTCCTCGGAGGACAAGCTGGCTGCACTGGAACTGGGCGCGCTGGATTATCTCACCAAGCCCCTGCATATTAACGAGCTGCTGTTAAGGGTACGTAATGGCCTGAGGCTGGTACGTCTTAACCAGCAACTGCGACATGAAAGAGATCATCTGGACGCCGAAGTTCAGCGACAAACCTGTGAGCTTGAGCAGACCCGCGATGAGATTATCTATCGCCTCGGTCGGGCAACAGAGTTCCGGGATAACGAGACAGGCAGTCACGTCACCCGTATGTCGGAAAGTGTCTACCTGCTGGCCATGGCGATCACCCAGGATGAAGCCTTTGCCAGTCAGTTGAGGAAAGCCGCTCAAATGCATGATGTGGGTAAAATCGGCATACCCGATGGTGTGCTGATGAAACCCGGCAAGCTGAGCCCTCAGGAGTTCAGAATCATGCAGTCCCATGCCCGTATCGGTTATGAGATCCTTTCCGATGCGAAAACGCCGCTGATGAAACTGGCCGCTGAGGTTGCCCACTCTCACCATGAGCGCTGGGACGGAACCGGCTATCCTAAGGGTCTGAAAGGGGAAGAGATCCCACTGGAAAGCCGTATCGTGGCGCTTTGTGATGTCTATGATGCACTGCGCTCAGCCCGCCCCTACAAAACGCCCTGGAGTCGGGATGGAGCAACACAATATATCCGTGAAGAGTCGGGTAAACACTTTGATCCGGACATCAGCAGCGCCTTTCTTAGCCTGATCGATAAGATTGAGGCGGTGAGAGACTCTTACCCTGACCCGGAAATAGAGAAAACTATCGAAGACTTTATGTTCTGACACTGCGCTCCTGCGTCAGAAATCCCTTGTCATAGCGGCCTGCCCCCACTTTTCACGTTTGGGTTTAAAGCTCGTTTCGCCCCAGACCATAGCCGATGACCATGGCGATGGTACCGCCTATGGCAAGGTAGCCATTATCAATACCGATAATCTCGGCCCAGTTAACCGCCGCTGTGGAAACCAGCAACAGGCCACCACCATTCATAAAAACACGACCCAACGCTACCCGATCCATACCAACCCTCTTGCACTAACCCTGACGATAAAAAGCCACCGGCACTGATTCAACTCTTTTTACGGAGTCTCACAAAGCCAGTGGCTGCTTATCTTAACACCAGATTCTGATAACACTAGAAGCAAAAACTGCCCTTCTGGGGCTACGGATCCACGGCAACATTCTGATTGCTAAATCAAGACCTTAGCCTTCGTGTTCAGAATAGCGGACTGTAGTCTTTTTCCAACTGATCAAACTTCAGCGAGCCGATAAAGCGCCCAAAGCTGAGCCAGGTAACCAGCCCGCGCATATCCTGAAAATGCGGCGGTAAAAACTTTGGCCCGGCGACGATGCCCTGCTCGTGCAATTCTGAAATCAGGCGAAAATCTTCCAGCTGGATTTTCCCCACTAACAGCAGCTGCAATAGATCAATCCTGCCTTTCTGAACCGCAACACGGAAGAAGTTATAGGTCAGCACAAAGCCTTTGATATAGGCCAGATCCTTGGTAAACGGCATACCATCCGGCAGACTGCCCCGGAAGGTACGGCTGGCGATGGTGTAGCTGTCATCCTCACTGATGCCTTTATCCAGCAGATAACGATAAACCTCGATAAAGTCAGCTCCGTCTGAGGCCAGTGTTACTGCACGAATGCGGTTCACCAGCTTGGAAAGACGCTTAGGCGTTGAACGCAGGGTGATAATCTCGGTCAGTACCGCAAGCCCTTCCTGAGTCACCGTTGAGCTTGGCGTCCCCTTGGCCAGACAGGTCAGATAAGGTTGCGCCAGACCGTTCTGGGTTGTGCCGACGTGGATCCAGCCTTCATGAGCTTCCAGAAGATCCAGTTCCCGGTGAGAGAACTTCACATCCTTATTCAGTTTGATGTAATCACTACCGGCCGCTGCATCACTGACAATACCATCGGACAGAATCACACGGGCATTCAGCCCCGGCATACTCTGGCTCAGCACTTTATCCAGGTAGGTGACAGCATCTTCAGCAGAGATATCCTTGGGCTCATCCGGCAGCACCTCATGATCAATCAGCTGTACCAGAGGCTCTTCCAGCATGATTGCAAGCTCTGCCAGAGTCGGATCACCGGCATGGAAGACATCATGAGGGTGGCCGTAAAGCTCAACAGAAAAACGATGGAAGTCCGGCGTGCCCCGGGATTCCAGCATGCGCAGCACCTGTCGGTATTCATTGCACATACGTTTCATCAGACGGGCCATAGGGTTCAGCTGCCCGATAGAGCGGCTGATCTCCTGCTCAAGATCGCTGAAAGCATGACGCAATGCCTGAGGATCAAACCCCAGGTCCCGCTGCTGATACATCTCCGGTGTTACTTCCGGCAGTTTCTGAGCCTTGTTGGCAAAGAAGCGCTGACGCACCTCTTTGTCCCAGTTCACCGCATCCAGCACACGGATCGGAGCCTGCAGCTCTACCATGCGATCTGAAAGTTTTCTTACCTGTTGCAGCAGCTTTTCTTGCGCCATGCCTTGCTCTCCGGCGACTGAGTCGCCCCAGATAGAAGGCAAGGGGTTAGCTTACCTTCACGTATCCCATAAGTCCGGTTTTCATGTGTTCAATCACATGACAGTGGTACATCCACCGACCCGGATTATCAGCGACAAAGGCCGCTTTGGCACGTCCATTTTTACCTAATAGCACGGTATCGGTATAAAAAGGTTTCACCGGCTTTCCATCAAGTTCCAACACCAGAAACGTATGGCCGTGGATATGGATCGGATGGTGGTATTGAGTGTTATTTTTCAGATCAAAAATATAGCTCTTACCCAAGGTAAGATCGGCCACCGGCTCCGGAATATTACCCGGCCCCATGCCCTGCCACGGCCGCCGGTTAATCAGCCAGAAGGTGTCATGGGTTTTACCCTGTTCATCTACCGGACTGATCGCCCCCTCCCATTCAAAAACAAAGGGAAGCGTTTCAGCCTGTTCCAGATCAGGCACCGGCACCGGGTTCATCGCAAGCCGGGGCATGGGTTTCGCTTGTAAAGCGGGTTCTGATGAGGGAACAAAACTGGCCAGCGGAAACCCGAACTTACCCAGCGAATACTCCAGCGATACCTTGCCTTTGCCGGAAGCGGTATCCGGCATCACAAACGCCAGATCCAGTCGCATACCCGGCCCTATCTTATGACCCTCAAAAGTAAACGGCTCCAGTACCGGATTACCATCAATCGCGATGACCTGTGCATTCACTCCTTTCAGCCCCAGATTATAGGTCATAGTGTTATCGACATTGGCCAGCCGTAACCGCACCCGGCTACCCGGCCGGTAAACCCGCTGAGGGTTATTGATGCCATTGGCGGTTCCCCACTCCCCCGGCGTGCCCATACGGGCAGCATATCGAGGACGGGTCAGGGCCTTCCAGCCGCCTTTTTTATCCAGATGCCAGTGTTTCAGAATCAGCACTTCGTCAATATCAAAGTCCGGTCTGACCGCTTCTTCCACGATAAATGCCCCCACCAGCCCTTTGCCGAGCTGAACCACACTATTCATGTGCGGGTGATACCAGAAGGTGCCGGCATCCGGCGGGGTAAACTCATAAATAAAGCTTTCTCCGGGCATCACCGGCTTCTGACTCAGAAAGGGCACGCCATCCATTTCGATAGGAATACGTAGTCCATGCCAGTGAATGGTGGTCGGCTCATCCAGATTATTTGTAAATTCGATACGTACCGGCTGCCCTTGTTTGGCGCGAATGACAGGTGCAGGAATATCGCCATTAAATGCCAGCACATCGGTTTTAAAGCCCGGCACCAGCTCAGCCTGAGCCGGTTCCGCTGTCAGACGATAATGATAGGCTAAACCGGAATCGATCTGAGCCAGACTCCATCGGGGTACGGTGACTGCAGCAAAACCCAGTGCCGCCCCCAGATGCAGAAAGCTCCTTCGGCTGATACCTGAAGTTGGCTTTACAACACTCTCTGATGAACCTTCATCCTGACAAATAACGTGACTCTCGCGATGACTCTTCAACCTATTCCCCTTAAACGGATAACACCTGATGGCCGAATGGAAAAATGCAGCGTGAAAACAGATAGAAAAGGATAGTAAAGGCGAAGGATCGGAATGGGAAACATTATTATCTGCATAAAGCGTTTAAAGCCCGCTTTATTGATCCGCGATAAACCGGATAACCGGATAAAGAGATAAAAACCGGTGCAGATGACAGGCAAAAAAAACGGCGGATGAATCCGCCGTTACCTGATATCAGGAAAGAAAAGCATAGAAGGAAAAAGAAACTCAGGCTTTAGCGACCTCTTGCTTGAGCGTGATGTTAACGCCAGAGGCGACCGGCTCCGGAGACGTCACTGCCGGTTTACGATAACGCCCCATCACGGAACCTACGGCAACAAATGCGGCAATCGAATACGTAACCGTCATCGCATCAAAGAAGATAAAGCCAAACATCAGAATGCTCATATCTGTAGTGAGAGTCGTCCGGGCAGCATTGATTCCAAGACGGCGCTCCAGAAAAACAGCCAGAATGGTAATACCACCCAAGGAAGCCTGAGCGCGAATCAGAAACGTCAGCCCCAGACCGATCAGCAGACCGCCCAGAACCGATGCAATTAAAGGGTGTGCCAGCTGCAGGCTCACATGCTGAGCAATCAGGTCGGAAAATACCGACATCAGGGAAACAGCACCAAAGGTGCGTAAGGTAAAACCGAGACCTAAATAACGCAGCGCGATCAGATAAAACGGCAGATTGATCAGAAAGAAGATTTCACCAAACGTCGCCTCCGGCAGGAACTGCAACACAATAAGCGCAAGACCGGCTGTACCGCCAACTAAAAGATCTGAGGCATTAATCAGCTGCACACCAAGTGCAACCAGCAGGCAGGCCTCAACAATAGCCAACCACTGAGTAGCGTGAACTTTCATTTAATTCTCCAAAACAAGACGCAACACGAACGAAATCCGGACAGAGGCCATGCTTGCTGACGGATAACCAACGCAGAAGCCATCGTCACCCTGACATTTGTTGTTATTGGAGAGAAATGGGTTTTGACGTGGACATTAGATATGTTTGCTAAGAGGAGAATTATACCAGTCGGGGGATAAAAAGGTATTTTTCAGCAATATAAGCTGTAAAGCCCTCACCCGTACTGTAATGAATTATTTACACACTCCCTTTAATGCCCCTTAATGAATAACGCGATAAAGATCATTTTTATACGGAAAACCAGATCGCTTTAAGGTGAGAATTTTCACCGCGAATGCTACGCTTGCGCCTTTGCTGCCAAAACATTGCGCGACCGGAGAGAAAGCGTTACAACCGTGACCGGAAGATACAATGTGGGCGACCACCCTATCGAGAACAGAAGAGTTTACAGATGAGCAAATTCTGGAGCGAAGCGCTAAATACCCTTCAACCCTATGTCCCTGGTGAACAGCCAAAAACAACCAACATCATCAAGCTGAACACCAATGAAAACCCTTATCCACCATCCCCTAAGGTTTTGGAAGCACTGGAGCATTTTCCGAAAGAGAAATTGCGCCTTTATCCTGATCCGGATGGCTCTGTTCTCAAGCAAGCTCTGAGTGAACATTTCGAATTGCCTCAGGATCATGTTTTTGTCGGCAACGGCTCTGACGAAGTACTGGCACACGCTTTCATGGCATTCTTCCGCCAGCCTAAGCCACTGCTGATGCCGAGCATGACCTACAGCTTCTACGATGTGTACTGCAACCTGTACAACATCACCCCGGAGCATGTACCTCTGACAGACGATTTCCGCATCGACCTGACACAGTATCATCAGGAAAATGGCGGCATTATCTTCGCCAACCCTAATGCGCCGACCGGCATTGCAGTGGGTCTGGATGAGATCGTAAGCCTGCTGGAACGCAATACCGAAACTCTGGTTCTGGTTGATGAAGCCTACGTTGACTTTGGCGCCGAGAGCGCGGCCACTCTGGTTAGCCAGTATCCGAATCTGCTGGTGGTTCAGACGCTGTCCAAGTCACGCAGCCTTGCAGGTATGAGGGTTGGTTTTGCTCTGGGGCAGCCGGATCTGATCGCAGGTCTTGAGCGGGTTAAGAACTCATTTAATTCTTACCCTCTGGATATGCTGGCTCTGGCATCGGCGACGGCAGCCATTGAAGACACTGCGTACTTTGTTCAGACCGTTCAGCAGATCATGAACGACCGTGACTGGACGACGGAGCAGCTGGAAGAACTCGACTTTGATGTACTGCCATCCAGTACCAATTTTGTTTTTGCCCGTCATAACCGTGTTTCCGGTTCAGATCTGATGAGCTATCTGCGCAGCAAAAACATTCTGGTTCGCCACTTCACCAAACCGGGTATTGAGAACCACCTGCGTATCACCATCGGCACCCGTGACGAGATGCAGGCTCTGGTGACCGCCCTTCGGGATTACCCGGGTATTCGCGGATAACGAGACCCTATCTGAAATCCGCTTTCAGACACAAAAAAGGCGCAGCTAGAACTGCGCCTTTTTTGCATAACAACGGTTTTTACTGATAGATCTTAACCACCAGCATCAACAGTGTGATGCCGACCGGCCCGGCAAACAGGGCCAGATTCAGACGGAACGCCACCGCGATCGATGGCTTAGCCAATACCCGTTGCATAAGAAACGCACCAGCAACCAGCTGCATAAAACTGATAGCCATCATCAGGATTCCCTGATGGTACAGCTGAACCCCCAGCAAGCCGACAACGCTGGCCAACGTCAACCAGGTTGAGACCTTCAGCAGGCGCTTATTCTGGTCGCTAAGCCCCTCTGCCCAATGAGCACGGGATGCCTTACCCAGACATGCTTCACCCAACGCCCCGATGATCAGCGTCACCAGAATAACAAGCCACATAAACCTCTCCTCGCTTTTTATTATTGTTAGCGTTTTACAAGAAACAAAATACTAACAGATAAACAAGGAGTTGCGACGCCCCTATCGACTTATAGACGAGGTGCTCTAGTAAGATGCGGAACCTGCCCGTCACACATTCAGACACTAGCGCTCAGATTTACCGCCCGCAATACTTTCCATAATTACGGCAACATGCCGTGTCAGTTTGCCCGAAGCCATTCGGGTTTGCTCTGCGGCATCCCGGGTTTCCTGAGCACCAGCGGTAACCTGATGCAAGCTGCGGGTAATTTCAGCTGCTGCAGCACTTTGTTGGCGTGAAGCCGCTGCAATACTTTGTCCCCGCTCACTGATCTGGTGCATCGTTGTGGCAATCTGATCCAGCGTGGCTCCGGCTGCCTCGGCCTGATCAACACTGGCTTTAGCCTGCTGACGGCTCTGATTCATCACCTGAAAGACCTGCCCAGTTTCTTCCTTTAAGCGCGTCAGGTTTTGCTGAATGTCGTGGGTGGATTCCTGTGTCCGGGACGCTAACTGACGCACCTCATCAGCAACAACAGCGAAACCTCTGCCGTGCTCTCCCGCCCTTGCGGCTTCAATAGCCGCATTCAGCGCCAGAAGATTGGTTTGCGCCGCAATATCATTGATCAGGGAAACCGCGTGGGAAATATCTTCACTGGCGCTATGCAGGTTATCCACCTGTGTCGCCGCCATTTTCACCTGATCCGCCAGCCGGTTAATCGATGTCTGTGTTTCCTGAACAACACCCTGCCCCTCACGGGCCTGCTGCAGAGCACTGTTGGTCGCCTCAGAGGTTTCAGCAGAGCGCTGGGCAACCGTGGCAATCGCCTCGGACATTTCACCGACCACCTCAGCAATATGCTCTACCTGATCATTCTGCTGTTGCACCGCATGGGCAGCCATATCCGAGATCGTCTGGGTATCCTGACCCAGCTCAGCCAGTCTGCCGGCGGAATAATGAATTCGGGTGCGGATCGCCTGCTCATTTGAGATACGCAACTTAGCCATCAGGCGCAGGAAACCAGCCTCAGAGGTACTGTCAGCATAGATCTCTGCCAGAAGCGGGCTGTAGTTCCCACCCACAAGACGTCGGCAAGCCAGCTTCATCGGCTCCAGAATTTTCTTACCCAGGAAAGCCAGCATCAGACTGCCAATGGCTGAGGCCAACATCAGCTTGCCACCGGTCAGTCCGGCAAACTGCTGAAGCAAAAACGGCAACAGGCATGCCACTACAACCAAGACCGGCATCGCCAGCATCAGTGGGATATCAATAAAGTTGATCCTACGCTTACCGGCATTCACACGCTTGTAGATGCGTTCCGCCCGTTCGATCTGCGTTGATTTGGGCCGTAGCCGGACCGACTGATACCCCGTGATCTCGCCATTACGTTCAATCGCCGAAACAAAGGCATTGACATAGTAGTGGTCGCCATTCTTACAGCGGTTTTTAACAACCCCCATCCACGGCTTACCCTGACGTACAGTGCGCCACATCTCATCAAAAACAGCGGGGGGAACATCGGGGTGACGAACAATATTGTGGGGTTGTCCCATCAGCTCTTGTTTACTGAATCCGGACACCTCAACAAAAGCATCGTTAACGTAGGTGATCTGACCTTTCAGGTCTGTTGTCGAGACCAGTGGCACGCCTTCGGTCAGCTTGGTTTCATGACCGGTTACCGGCAAATTCTGCTTCAAACCACACCTCCATGTATTTTTATTATCTTTTTTGTACAGTGATGTAACACGTCCCGTGATCAGGCCGCGTATTCTACGCCCACCTTCGCTAACCGTACTGATTCAGATCAACGGGGGCTAAACCGTGGCCACATCCTGCAGCTCTCCGGCTTTATCTCTCATAAAAACGTCTGCACCGGGGAATGTCAATTCATCCCATGTCTCACAGGTATCAGAGGTGCATTCGCGGTTAATGGCGATAACCGGTATGATTCAGGGCTGCATAACGCCAACGGAATCAGGTCTGCCATGAGTCGATACCAGTCAAAAACATCCCCGGAACTTAAAGAGATACTTCAGCGCTGGAAAGAGGAACGCCAGCCGGAAGATGCTGAATGGCTGGCGGATCAGATGCCTAACCTGCTCGAGGATGTCGCCCGGGTTCAGGCGGGATTTATGACATTAAGAGAAAAAGTTAAAAAGCTGGAAGCTGAAATGAAGACCTATCGCCAAACCCGACTGCTAGCCGAGTTCGACGATGAGAATAAGCATTAGATAAGAATCGGGTCGTTAACCGCCTCTGCACTTTCACCGTGCTCACGATGATGCTGTTCAAGGATATACTCCAGCGACTTACCCGCTGCATATTTAAAGCCCTGTGCCACTCTCGCACCCGCCAGCTTAGCCTGAAGCTCTTCATGGTCGTTTTCAATACCCTCCACCACGGTACTCAGACCAAGATTTTTGGCCAGGAAGAGCAGGCTTTCAAAGAGGGCAAAGTCCGCATGATCGCCGGAACAAAGTCGGGCCGTGTAACTACGGTCCAGCTTCAGCCCTGTAATCGGGAACTCTTTCAGATAATTCAGTGACGCATATCCGGTACCAAAATCATCCAGCAGAATATTCAGACCGGCATCCCGCATTCTCTGCAGCTGCTCAATCACCACCTGATCTTTCTCTAACAGAGAGGTCTCCGTTAACTCAACCCCGATCTGCTCCGGGGTAATTTGATGCTCCCGCATGCCCTGAATGATCATGCCTGCCACGTCATGATAGTAAAACTGTGCGGCAGAGACATTCAGAGAGACCTTTAACGAGGAGTCGTGAATCGTCGTCAGACGTGGGATATCCGCCATCACCTGCTGAATGACAAACTCCCCCAGATCCCGGATCACCGCCAGCTGCTCCGCTATCGGGAAAAACTCACCGGGACTGATAAAACCGAGTTCAGGATGCTGCCAGCGCATAAGCGCCTCGTAACCCACGATGCGGCCACTATCCAGCGAGATTTGCGGCTGATAGACCATATAAAGCTGCTGCTCAGATCGGGCGGTCTGCAGCGCTTCCTCAACCTGATACCGGCGTTTCAGGCTGGCATCCATCTCAGATACAAAGTAAACAATCTGGTTTTTACCCTGCTTTTTGGCCTCATTCAGAGCGATGGCAGCCTGGGTTTGTATCTCAGCCAGAGACTGAGCGCCATCGCTACGACGAACCACGCCCAGGCTGGCCTGCATACCATTCAGACGGCGGGGTTTAAGGGCATCCTGATCAAACACATCCAAAAGTGCGCCAGCCAGCGCCTTCAGGCTATGTCTTGAAATATCACCTTCAGCAATCACACCAAATTCATCGCCGCCCAGACGGTAAATGCCCACCCGCTCACGACTAAACGCCCACTGATCACACCAGTCATTTATCGCTAACAGAGAGGACGATACCACCTGCCGTAACAGCTCATCACCGGCATGGTAGCCCCGGGTTTCGTTAAACCATTTAAAGTTATCCAGGCCGACCTGAATAACGACAAAATCCGGTTCGTAGCTGTCTTCAAGCAGGTCCGTCAGCTGCTGCTGAAAAAAGGTCCTGTTACCGATACCGGTTAACTGATCATAAAACGCCAGATTTTCAGTACTGCGTACATTGGCCTGAATCTGCATCGCCATCTGCCGGAAAGCATGGCCCAAGCGTCCAAACTCATCCTCTTTGCGCAGACGCGCAGGGAGCTCCCACAAGCCCAGAGCCAGCTTCTCCGAATACGCCATAAGGGTGTTGATGGGCTGACTGATACTGTAGGAAAAAAGCGCACTCAGCAGCAGAATCAACCCGCCAAAAGTCAGCAGAAGAAAAAGCAGCGAGCGCAGAAAATGACGCCGGGTTTCGGTCAGAGTGGCATCTATCGCTTTCTGTGTTTCCTGCACAGACAATTTGATGGGTGCCAATGCGAGAATAACGGCAACGCCGCCCACTCTCTCTCCGTTCAGCTCCAGCGGCCGATTAACCACCAGCTGATCATCCCGGCTACGATGTCCTGCAGCATCAAGGGAAAGAGGAAAAGGTAAGAAGTCGTGTACATTTTGGGTAGGTGAGCCTGACATGGTGCGGCTGTCCAGCAGCAATGCCAGGTGCTCATCATAGATCAGGATCTTTTCAACCAACGGCAACTTGTTCAACAGATCCAGCTGACGAACCAGCTCAGGGTGATTCTGGCCGCTAACAGCCCGGGCTAAAGGGCTTGAAAAAGCATCCAGTAAACGCTCGCTGCGATCAAGCAGGTCTTCTGTCAGTGCCTGATTGACTTTTGTCTGACCGACATCAGACATGTTCTCATGCAGGCGCTGCAGTTCAGAAAAAGCGATGACCGCAAAAAAAACCATGATGACGATGGATGAAAAAGCCAACAGGAGGATATAACGGGTACGTAGAGAGAGATTGACCACAAAGCCTGCCTTAAACTAAAGACTAAAAAGTCTTATTTTTCAGATGACTATAAAAAGCAGGCTCAGTGTATCAAATCAGGAATGCAGCGCCGTTTAGCTTCTGTAACGCGTAATGACAGAGGTCAAGGTTTCAAGTGAGACCGGTTTGCAGATGTAGTCATCAAAGCCCTGATCAAGTGCCTTATCAATAGCATCTGCTGCCACATCACCGCTGACCGCGATAACCGGAAGCTCCTGCCCCTCTGCCTGATCCCGAACCATCATCAGGACTTCGCTTCCGGAAACACTGCCCAGGTTCATATCAACAAACATCAGATCCGGGGTCTGCTCCAAAAATTCAGCAATGCCGTCTACCGCGCTTTCCGCTGCACAAAACTCAATATCCTGATCCAGATGGCGAATCAGACGTTCCAGCACCTTGCGGTTGGTGACATCATCTTCCACATACAGCACTCGGAAGACAGCTTTTTGATCCGTTGAAACTTCTGATTTTTCTGATACCCCGGACTTATCTGGGGCTGCAGGTTCTTCTGAAAGATTACTGTGCTGAGAGCTCTCTACAGCGGGGAGAAGGGGTTGCGAGGCGGCATCTTCATTCGTGTCTGATGACAGTTCCGTTTCATCCTGGGTGTTCTGTGGCAGCGAAACGTGTCCGGCTGCATCAGGTTGAGGACAACAGGAGGCATCATCACCCGAAAAATCGCAGGGAATTCTGATCGTAAAGCTGCTGCCGACGCCCTCTTCTGATTCGACATGAATACTGCCCCCCATGGCTTCAACCGCATAGCGGGCAACCGCCAGACCATTCCCCATACCCTGAGCATTGATATAACCCTCGGCCACTTCAAAGGGCATAAAGATTTTTTCCATAAAATCTTCTGAAATCCCTTTACCGGTATCCTGAACGGTCAGTTCACAATGCTGGCCAAAACAGGCATGTCTGACGGAGATCAAACCACCCGACGGCGTATAGGCGATCGCATTATTCAACAGGGAATGAATCACCTGCTGCAGCCGGCGCTCATCGGCCTGCACATAGTAATCTTCATTGGGCAGATCCGCCTCGAATCTGAGGTCCGCCTGTTCAATATCATCAACAACATCTGAGACGCACTCGGTCACCACTTTTGTCAGGCTGATGCGTTTCATCTCAACACTGAACGTCTGGCGCTCCAGCTGAGCCAGATCCAGCACATCGTCCACCAGCGCCAGCATCGCCTCACCGGATTCTACAATCTGGGTCAGATATTCCAGCTGCTCCTCGGTAGCCTCTTCGTCCATCACCATCAGATGACCAAAGCCGAGAATCGCATTAAGCGGGGTACGGAACTCATGACTCATACGAGACAAAAACTGCGTTTTGGCCTGACTGGCATTTTCCGCCCGCTCTTTTTCCAGCTTAACGTTCTCTTCCGCCCAAAGACGCTCCGTTTCAGACTCATAAGCCGATAAAAGAGCCGCAGAGGTCGATAGCCATGGATCAAATAAACGGGATTCAGCCACCCAATGACGATAATCCTGCAGAATCAGTGTGAAACATATAACCGGCCGGTCTGCGGACACAACAGGCAGCACCAGCATCCCCTGATTCAACAGCGTATCGTTCGGATCCGGCAAAATATCTTTCAGAGGAATCAGCATAGGTGTTGGCGCTTCGATAGACGCGCGCCAGTGAGCAACAATCTGCAGAATTTTTTCCTGAATCAGATCAGTGTCTTCAGCGCTCAGGGTTAGGCCATCATCATGGGCATCACTATAGCAATCATCGAAGGGCGGACAACCAAGTTTTTGCTGCAAAGGCTCTGATAACCAGTAAAAACCCGCTTTGGACTGTGCCAACTCAACCAGAGCCTGCAGCTGATCGCCGATATCCGGCAGTTTATCCTGACTACAGATAAACCGGGTTTGCATCTGAGAGATACTCATCAGCAGTCGGTTATTAAACTGACGGAAATACTCCTCACGTTTCCGCTCAGTAATATCCCGAACCAACAGCAAAATCTTGCTGGTGCCTGTACGGGCAAAACGCAATTCCAGAATCTGAGCCTGCCCCTGATTCTCCTTAGTAATTTCGGTGAAATACCGGGCCAGGCCGGAATAAACCGGATCGGTCAGCTTTTGCTTTAAAACATCACCGGGTAACTGAGGCAAAACCTTAAACAGATCATCGCCGGGGCTTAGCTCAAGAAACAGGGATTCACCTTTAGGCTGCTGATAACTCAGCACTTCAAAGCGAGAGTTAAACACCACCAGAAGATCAGGCAGCGCCTCGATCAAGGCTTCATTCTCCGCCTCGCGTACCTCCAGTTCCTGCGAAGTGACCGACAGTTTCTCCGTCAGCCGCATCCGGTTGCGATAAAGATCCGCTTCCAGCCGTTTCCGTTTGGAAATATCCCGAAGAAAGAAACAGGCATATTCGTCGAAGCCATCGGCGTAATACCGGATCAGGACTTCAGCTGAAAAAGAGATGCCATTACGCCGCAGGGCATGGCCTTCCTGCTCGATCACCTCTCCGCGACGTACCCTTGTCCAGATCAGCTTCCAGCTTTCATCATTGATACTGGAATCGATATCCCCGATGGATAAGCCCTGAAACTCTTTAGCGGTATAGCCCAACTGCGCAACAGCGGTGTCATTTGCCCCCGTGATATCACCTTCCCGACCAACCCATAGCACCAGCTCGGTCGCAGCGTTTAATGCTTCACTTTGCCGCTTCAGACGCAAAAACTCCTGTCGCGTCCGGGTCACATCTTTAATGCTCAGGATGACCTCGGTGTCTGTAGAGATACGTTCCCGGGAAAAGGCCAGCAAGCGACGAACCCCTGTCGCTGTCCACCAGGCGTAATAGGTCTGGTCCTGATGCTTCGATATCAGCGATCTGAGATCTCCCAACGGCTGGCCGGATTCATCACTTAATCCCAGCGCACACTCCGTGAGCAGAATCGATATCGACTGCGGGGTTGCTTCCTGACTTCCCGCCATAAGATAGCCTGCCTGACGGTTAAAACTGAGAACTTCGCCATTAGCAGACAGCTGGATCAGCCCTTCCCGGCTTCGTTCGAAAAAATGAGCCGAAAGAGGATCCACTGACGACTTTTCAGGCTGCGCTCTTAAGAGCTGCACCATCAGACTGACCAGAGCAATCATCGACAGACTGCCAATACTCAGCAGGAGTAATTGCTGACCGCTGAAAGAGCGCTCCGATGAATAGAAGGTTCCTACCTGAAACTCCACCGGAAGCTGTTCGTGCTTACGGTTCAGAACAAACTCTTCAAACTGATCACGTTTATCCGGAGATAACCTCTGACCCGCTTCAACCAACCATCGGTTTTTCGATGACAAGGTGATAAACAGATCCGGTGTTACCAGCACATCCTTAAACAACTGGTGCATCTCTCGACGGATATTGACCGTGAAAATCAGTGCAGATTTGATATCCAGTCCGTTAGAAACCGGGGCTGCGATCAGCAACATGGGCTGCTCCTGACGGAAGACCCCGTTTTCATCCTGAACAGGCAACAGACTAATATAGGGCAAAAGCCACTGATTACTCCCTTGCCATAGTGGTGCAAACAGGGCGGGATATTCAGCGATAGGTGACGGTTCACCCACCAGACGGTTGTCAGAAGCGGCCCGAACCAGACCACGGTTGTCGATCAGCATATAACTGTCGATCTGGGAGGTTTTAAGAAGTGGCGAGAAAAATAGCCTTAAGGCAGGTTGAGCAGGGTTCGTTAACAACTCCGTTTTGGTTGCGGGCAGTTTCGCAAGCGCCTCTGCACTATCGAGAACCAGGCCATAACGGGACCAGGTGTTTAATGTTTGTTTCTGCTTCTGGAACCAGCGGGTGAACAGCTGATCACTCACCCGTAGCTTTTCCTCCAACAGCTGTACACGGTTATCGTTACGCTGCTGTTGAAGCTGATAAAAACCAACAAAGCAGGTAAACAGAATCAGACCGGCTACCGCCACAGAGATCCATTGTGTTTTATTATCCTTGAACCACATCAAGCAGGCACCCACTACTGAGACTTATCCTTACGCAAAGCACCTAACAGATTATCCCGATAACCCGTGAAAAAACCTGAGAACCACCCTGCCAAAAAAACGTACTGACTTATATTATCGCCTTTAATTTGTCTTATTAAAGCCTTATCTATAGAACTTAGGGTTTCCCCTGAGCTTATCAGGCATTCAGAAACCTGAATTAAATCAGGTGCGGGGAAACAGCATTTTTACTTTGGGAGGCAGCAATGGCTTTTCAAGATGATGACCTTGATTACTTTCTCCGTGAGATGCGCGGCGTTGTGCCGATTAAGCATGAGCAGAAAGCGGAGTTAAAAACGAATACAGCTGACACCCAAACACTTGCTGCACGACGGGATGCAGCACTGGAAAGCAAAACAAAGGATTCCAACTTTCTCTCCGATGAATTCGTTGAACCTTTAGGCCCCTTCGACCCGGTCGAATACAAGAAAGATGGCATCCAGCAGGGGGTTTATAAGCGCCTGAAACAGGGCCGTTATCCTATTGATGCCGCGCTGAATCTGCATAAACGCCCTGTGGATGTCTGTCGCAGAGAAGTCTTCAACTTTATCGAAGATTGCTACAAACATGATATCAGAGTCGCCCTGATCAGCTTCGGTAAAGGCACTACCGCCGAATCATTACCCTGCGTAGTAAAGAGCTATCTTGCCAGATGGCTGCCTGAATTCCCGCAGGTTATTGCCGTTAACAGCGCACACAAAAGTCATGGTGGCAGCTCTGCTGTGTACGTATTACTTAAGAAAAGTGAGCGGCAGAAGGCGATCAATCGCGACCGACATATAAAGCAGGGAAGACAACATAACAGCGACTAGACCTGCTTTCTGCTAACCGGGCGGCATGTGCCGCCCTCACCGCTTTACTCGAACGCCTCTGTCTCTGTCTCTGTCTCTGTCTCTGTCTCTGCCATGACCCTACCCACAGAAGAAAAAGCATAGAAAATCATTAGTCCTAAAAGCAATTCCAGATACGTCCTGCTCGACACTTTAATCCAACAAAAACCTCACAAGCGACAAAAAACTTTAAATTTCATAAACTTAGGCGTTAAAAACGCTTTACACTCTAAAATAAGCCAAACAAATATCCTGCGTTCATTTTATGTATAATACAGGGCACTAACGATTACCCACACTTCAACATACGAGCGCCTATGACAAGTCAAGAAATCATCAATGTCACTCAAACAACCATCAGCGAAGATGCACCAAAGTTTAAAGTGTATACCGCCCGCCAACTCGACAAGATCGAACCGTTAAAATCACTACCTGATTCGGTTCGTGAAGAGATGGAAATTGTCGCTGAAGTGCTGCCCTTCAGGGTTAACCAATATGTCATTGATGAATTGATTGACTGGGAAAAACCGATTCAGGATCCCCTTTTCCAACTGACGTTTCCTCAAAAAGGGATGCTTAAGCCCGAGCATTTCGAAAAGGTTAAAGCCGCTAAAGCCAGTGGGGATAAAGAAACACTGAAACAGGCTGTTGCCGAAGTTCGTGAAGCCCTGAACCCGCACCCTGCAGGCCAACTCGAAAAGAACATTCCGAAAGTAAATGGCGAACCGGTTCAGGGGATCCAGCATAAGTACAAAGAGACGGTTCTGTTCTTCCCGAGCTCGGGTCAGGTGTGCCACAGCTACTGCACATTCTGTTTCCGTTGGGCACAGTTTGTTGGCGACAGCTCACTGAAGATCGCCGCTAAAGAGTCCGGTCAACTGCAGGACTATCTGCGTGAGCACCCGGAAGTGACAGACGTTCTGATCACTGGTGGCGATCCTATGGTCATGAAGACCAAAAACCTTCGTGCCTATCTGGAGCCTCTGCTGCAGCCCGAGTTTGACCACATCCGCACCATCCGTATCGGTTCAAAAGCCCTGACCTTCTGGCCTTACCGCTTTGTGACAGACCCGGATGCCAACGACCTTATGGCACTGTTTGAAGACATTATTGCCTCCGGTAAGAATCTGGCCTTTATGGCGCACTATAATCACTGGCGCGAGATGGAAACGGATATTCACCGGGAAGCCGTTAAACGTATCCGCGCTACCGGCGCTCAGATCCGTAGTCAGGGGCCACTGCTGAATCACATCAACACCGAAGCCGATGACTGGGCCAAAATGTGGCAGACACAGGTAGAGATGGGCATCATGCCTTACTACATGTTTGTTGAGCGGGATACCGGTGCTCAGCACTACTTTGAAGTGCCGCTGGCCGAAGCCTGGAACACCTATCGTGATGCCATGAAACAGGTCAGTGGTATTGCCCGAACAGCTCGCGGGCCATCCATGAGTGCTACGCCGGGCAAGGTGGAAATTCAGGGTGTGACTGAAATTAACGGTGAGAAAGTATTTGTTCTGCGCTTTATTCAGGGCCGCAACCCGGATTGGGTTCAGCGTCCTTTCTTTGCAAAATATGATGACAAAGCCACCTGGCTGCATCACCTGAAACCGGCATTCGGCGAAGAAAAATTCTTCTTTGAAGAGTGATATCCCTTACGGGTGCATCGCCGGCTGATGAAGCAAGCCGTTAATAAAAGCCTTCCGGGTAACGCAATAACCCGGGAGGCTTTTTACGTTCAGGCAGTTACGATGCAGTTTTTGCCGGATTTTTTGGCATCGTACAGTGCTGCATCAGCCCGACGGATCACTTCATAGGGATCGGTATCCGACGACAGGCAACTGGCAACGCCCACACTTACGGAGAGGGAAAAACTCTGTTCATTCAGCTGACACAACGCCAGTTTGCAGCTGTCGCTAAAACGCTGAGCAAAAATTTCAGCCTGATACTTATTGGTATTCGGCAACAGAATAACGAACTCATCCCCACCCATTCGACAGGCAATATCGTTCATCCTGAGCTGTTCACGGCAAATATCAGCAACCTTTCTCAAGGCGCCATCGCCAGCGGCATGGCCCAATGAGTCGTTCAACGGTTTCAGATCATCAAGATCAAAGCTGACCACAGACAGCGGTAACTGATAACGACTGAAGTTCTCGAAATGGCTCAGTAACTGATCATCCAGCTTGCGGCGATTATAGAGGCCGGTTAGCTGATCGGTATCACTCAGCTCTCTGAGTTGTAATTCAAGGCGATGGCGTTCCGTAATATTACTGGCAACCCAAAGCACGACCTCTTCGTTATCAACGATAAAGTCCAGCGACTGCACCCTGCCTTCAAACCAGATAGGTTCATCAGGCCCTTCATCCGGCAGGCCTGCAACATCACGGTTACTCAGCTCATACTCTTCAATGATCAGACGACCGGTCTCCAGTGCCTCGCCTATCTTTTTCAGAAACCAGTCCGCTTTAGCAGGCTTAATCAGATCGGTGATATAAGCACCGACCAAGCCGCCACCATCATGGTAATAGCGGGTGTCGCGGCCACCAAAAACGGCAACGTACTTTCCGGAACGGGAGAGAATAAAAGCGGGATCTGGGAGCGCCTCAAGGACAAGAGACATCTCAGCAAAGTTAATCATATAAGCTCACTATGTTTTTATTCTGGAGCGATCCTTTGCGTGGCCAAGCCTGAACACTTACCAATCCCTGATATAGATGCAGACTCATTACTTATTTAGCATATACGGGGTTTTCTATCCGGTAAAGCATCCTTAGCAAAGTGCTGCCAGAACGGCAGCACCGTTAAAAAACTCTGGCCTGATTCCGGATAACAACCAATATCCCGAGTTTAAAGCTGAAAAGCGCCTTAAAAGAATTGAAACCGGTCTTACTTCAGCAAATGACTGTTCAGACGCTGAATCTCATCCCGAATTTGGGCGGCTTTTTCAAACTCCAGATTCTTGGATGCCTCGTACATACTGTCTTCCAGCTTGCTGATCGACTTCAGTAGTTGTTCCGGTGACATCAGCGCCGGATCCACGGCATATTCGCCCACGGCTTCAGAAACCTTCTTACTGGCCTTATTGCTGATTTTCTTGCCGGGAATGCGGGCACCTTCCATGATATCTGCAACATTTTTCATCACTGTCTGCGGCGTAATACCTGCTGCCTCGTTGGCCTCCATCTGCTTCTCACGACGACGCTTAGTCTCATCAATCGCTTTCTGCATAGAGCCGGTAATGCGGTCGCCATACAGAATCGCTTTACCCTTGGCATTACGGGCGGCACGACCTATGGTCTGAATCAGCGAGCGTTCGGAACGCAGGAAACCCTCTTTATCCGCATCCAGAATAGCCACCAGAGATACCTCCGGCATATCCAAACCCTCGCGCAGCAGGTTGATCCCCACCAGCACATCAAACTCTCCCAACCGGAGATCACGGATAATCTCAACACGCTCCACCGTATCAATATCCGAGTGCAGGTAGCGCACCTTCACGCCATGCTCGGACAGGTAATCGGTCAGATCCTCTGACATACGCTTGGTCAGCGTCGTTACCAGCACCCGATCCCCATCAGCCACCCGCAGACTGATCTCCGACATCAGGTCATCCACCTGAGAGGTTGCCGGACGTACTTCAATCTCAGGATCCAGAAGACCGGTAGGACGAACCACCTGCTCGACCACCTGCCCCTGATGCTCCGCCTCATAGTTACCCGGAGTCGCAGAAACAAACACCATCTGAGGCGAGATCTGCTCCCACTCCTCAAACTTCATTGGCCGGTTATCTAACGCTGAAGGCAAGCGGAAGCCATACTGAACCAACGTCTCTTTACGGGATCGGTCACCCCGATACATAGCACCCAGCTGAGGCACGGTAACGTGAGATTCGTCGATAAATAACAGGGCATCATCCGGCAGGTAATCAAAAAAGGTCGGTGGTGCATTGCCCGGATCACGCCCCGACAGGTAGCGGGAATAGTTTTCAATACCGTTGCAGTAACCCAGCTCCACCATCATCTCGATGTCATAAAGAGTTCGCTGCTCAATACGTTGCGCTTCTACCAGCTTGTCATGCTCACGGAACCACTCAATCCGCTCCCGCAGCTCATCTTTGATATGTTCCGTGGCTTCAATGACGGTCTCGCGGGGGGTGACATAGTGACTTTTCGGGTAAATGGTTATGCGGGGCAGTTTCCGCAGCTGCTCGCCCGTTAAAGGATCAAACACAGAGATGTTATCGATCTCATCGTCAAACAACTCAACCCGGATCGCTTCCTGTTCCGATTCTGCCGGAAAAATATCAATCACATCGCCTCGCACCCGATAGGTCGCCCGACGGAAATCCAGATCATTGCGGGTATATTGCAGTTCGGCCAGACGACGTAACATCTGACGCTGATCGATGCGTTCTCCCCGGTTAATGTGCAGAACCATTTTGTGATAGGACTTAGGATCACCCAGACCATAAATCGCAGAAACCGTCGCAACAATCAGAGAATCCCGACGCTCTAACAGCGCCTTGGTGGCAGACAAACGCATCTGCTCAATATGCTCGTTAATCGATGCGTCTTTATCAATAAAGGTGTCAGAAGCGGGCACGTAGGCTTCCGGCTGATAGTAGTCATAGTAAGAGACAAAATACTCAACCGCATTTTCAGGGAAAAAGTCCTTAAATTCGCCATATAACTGAGCGGCCAGAGTCTTATTGTGCGCCAGAATAATCGTTGGCCGCTGCGTGCGCTCAATAATGTTTGCCATGGTAAAGGTCTTACCTGAGCCGGTTACCCCCAAAAGGGTCTGATGCATCAGGCCACTATCAAGACCCTTGCAGAGCGCATCGATAGCTGCAGGCTGATCGCCAGCAGGTTTGAAACGGGAATTAAGTTTAAACTTTTTCTGTGATTCCATGCTTTACCAGACTATTTTTTCACCAGAATAACACTACACAGCAAACAATGCTGAACATGCCATTCCTGAAATTTGAAGACACTATCAACCAGCGTCAGAACAAAACGAATACGCAAACCGAAGCCATCAGATCAATCAACCCAAACATAGATAACGACCGGACTTTTTGGTGTTTTTTTTAAAGTTTTCACCTTCACGAAGGGTTGCTATCTCCTGTATGATTCGTCTGCATAACGCCTATTTTCTGACTGAAAATAAATTGAGGATATCAGCTTGGACGTACAACTGTCAGATCGCGTACAGTCAATCAAACCTTCACCGACTTTAGCGGTCACTAATCGTGCGGCAGAGCTTCGCGCAGCAGGCAAAGACATTATTGGCCTGGGCGCTGGTGAGCCGGATTTCGACACCCCGCAACACATCAAAGACGCAGCGATTGAGGCTATTAATAACGGCCTGACAAAATATACCGCTGTTGACGGTACACCAAGCTTAAAGAAGGCCATTATAGCGAAATTCGAGCGTGATAATGGTCTCAAGTACGAGCCAAATCAGATTCTGGTTTCATCCGGTGGCAAACAGAGCTTCTTTAATCTGGCTCTGGCACTGCTGAACCCGGGTGACGAAGTGATCATCCCAGCCCCTTACTGGGTTTCCTACCCGGATATGGTGATTGTGGCAGAAGGTAAGCCGGTTGTTCTTGAAACATCCGCAGCGGATCACTTCAAAATTACGGCAGAACAACTGGAAGCGGCGATTACTCCCCGCACCAAGCTGTTTGTTATCAACAGCCCGTCCAACCCAAGCGGCATGGCCTACTCTCTGGATGAGCTGAAAGCGCTGGGCGAAGTGCTGAAGAAGCACCCGCACGTTATGGTTGCCACTGATGATATGTACGAACATATCCTTTGGGATCAGAACTTCTGCAACATTCTGAACGCGACCCCTGAGCTGTATGAGCGCACCTTCGTTCTGAATGGCGTGTCCAAAGCTTACAGCATGACAGGCTGGCGTATCGGTTACGCAGCAGGCCCTGCTAAAGTGATCGGCGCGATGAAGAAGATCCAGTCTCAGTCAACCTCAAACCCGGCATCGATTTCTCAGTATGCTGCTGAAGCTGCACTGAACGGTCCTCAGGAGTGTATCTCCGAGATGCTGGTATCCTTCAAACAGCGTCATGACTTTGTCGTTGAGAAGCTGAATGCGATTCCGGGGGTTAACTGCCTGGCGGGTGACGGTACTTTCTACGCTTTTGCTGACTTCTCTGAAGCGATCACCGCATACGGTTCTGTCAGCGACGTTGAGTTTGCTGAAGCGATGCTGGAAAAAGCCGGTGTTGCACTGGTTCCAGGTTCAGCATTCGGCACCGCAGGCTGCATGCGAATCTCTTTTGCAACCAGCAATGCAAACCTTGAAGCTGCAATGGAACGCTTGGCTAAAGAGCTGGCTTAATCCTGCGCGGCGACCTGATTTACCTTAAGGTAAATCAGGCACTAAAAAGGCCTTGTTGATCATCAACAAGGCCTTTTTTGTTTTCTGTCGTTTGCTGAAAAAGCCAGGAGCTGACTCAGCCAGCAAACAGAAGCGATCAGTTCCAGCGTTCAGGCCGGACTTCTACCGTCTGCTCGCCGCAATTAAACCATGTAGTGCCATCCTGAATGGTCACCTGAATCTGCATGGTACGTGCCGTCATCTGAGCCAGCTGTTCGATCACCGCATCGTTGATATTCCAGACCTGCAGATTTTCAAATCGAGCCAGTTTGCTCTTATTCTGTTGCCACCAGATAGGCGCGGCATTATCACCATAGGTGTACAGAATCACTTCCTGAGCACGGGATGATGCCTTGCGCAGCCATTTCTCATCCGGGCAGCCTAACTCAACCCAGAGTTCAATCTCATCGGAGTAGTTCTTCTTCCAGATTTCCGGCTCATCATCAACGCAGAGACCTTTGGTAAACTCCAGCCCCTCTGTCGCATTCAGACTCCAGGCCAGAATGCGCAGCATCATACGCTCATCGGTTTCAGAGGGGTGCTGGGCAAGTGTCAGCGACTGATCAAGGTAGACACCCCGATCCATATCAGCAAGATTCACCGTTGCTTTATAAACGGTTGATTTCAGGGCCATTTGGCATCCTTATAAGCGATAACAATAATGGAAGCGGAATATACGGTGATGTGGGATAAAGCTCAAGCCGCATCCATCATGACAGACGACAAAGCCGTCAGAGCGCCTCACTCATCTCCTTGCGCATCATAGCGCCCAGCTTGTTAAATTTATGTTTAAACAACTGGTAAGCATCCAATGCTTCTTTCTTTTGCTCTGAGAGGCGCTGTTCCAGGATCATCTCCTGATCCGGCTTCTGTTTCAGATCAAGCGCCGTCTTCTCCGCATCCTCTTTCATGGCGGTCCAGTTCTCCAGCAACAAACAAACTTCAACAAAGTTTGAATTCACCTCTTCAGATGCGTGCAGATGAAGCTTGGGGGACAGGTCATCAAAAAGGTTAGCCAGTTCAGGATCGCCATGAGAAATTGAAGCAATGGCCTGCTCCAGCTGAGAGATCACTTCCTGGTAAGTCTTGCGGCGCTCTTCTCTTCGGGTCTTTTCTAAAGCGACTTTGGAGTTTGCTGCATCCAGCCGTTGCTTCAGTCGCCACGCCATATAAGCAGCACTTATCGCAAAGATCAGAGAAAAAACAACAATGCCTAAGCCAATATATTCCTTCATAAATCACAATCCTCAATAACGCATTTGAAATAACCCTTTATTCAGAAAGGATTTTATTCGCGTTTCAAACAACAGAGAAGATTTCAATCAGGTATATGTTATTGGCAGACAATCCTCAGCCTCCCGGGTCACTGATCAAAATCAGCTTACCGGTTTCCGGGTCTTTATAGACCTTACCGATGGACTGATACCCAGCCCCGCCCTGCCCGATTCCTTCAGGTATTTCAGGTAGCTCCTGACCCTGCTGAATCGTTGGAGCCTGTTCCTTCCGGAGGGTGTGACTGAGGTCTGGGCTGATGGCAACCAGAGCCGCCACCAGACCACAGACAAAGACCAGCATCAGATCGACAAGATTCGCTAATGGCCCGAGAGGCTCATCATCGCCCTGATCGAAACGCGAATGACTCCAGTACCGCTTACTCCTCATACTGATTGCTCCGCCTCAAGCTCTGAAAGCAGATGGTCATACCAACGCCGCCGCAAACGGCCACTGATAAATCCCACAACCCCAACCAGCAATCCCAAAACCGTCGTATCAAAAGCGACCGTAATCGCCTGAGTAAGCTGCATAAAGTTACCCTGGCCTAAAGCAGCCAAACCGGGACCTAAAGGGATCAGCGTCCCCATCAGCCCCAGCATGGGGCCAAGACGGGTGACAAAATCAGAGCGCTCGACACGCTTCTTCAGCTGATACTCCAGTTTTGGCAGCGGGTGCCTTCCTGCTGCTGCACGAAGACCGCCAAAGCGCTCCCCCAGCAAGAGACCGATATCAGCCACGGCGACCAGTGTCACCAGAAGCAGAAGAATAATGACCGGGTCCAGCAACAGCGCCACCAGCTGATGCAAAACACCCTGCGCCACACCATGGGTTAAACCTTCCATCAATCCCATCTCAACCTCTCCTGCCTTTAATAAACCCGGTCAGCAATACCAACAGCAACCCCGCAAGCAGCAGATAGGCAAACCAATGAAGATCACCAGCACCCTCTTCCGTAGCCATATCGTCAGAGGAACCGGCATCCTGCTGCGACTCGTTACTGCCAGCCTGCTCCGGTTTCTGCTCTAACGCGATCTCAGTGATCGAAGCCGGTGCGGTCTCTTTCATAGCCGCCGGCAATCGGGCGGAGGCCAACAGCGCCTGCAACTGGCCATAATCCGATTCAGAGAGATGCTGCTCCAGCCATGGATAAAGACTGTTATCGGGATTGGTATGACCGCTCCCGGGGAGTCCGGCCTCAAGCACCTGCTTTGTAAACTGCTCTGCCAGCTGCTGCAGAGTTGCCGCATCCGGCTGCCAGAAACCTTTCTCTGCCGCAACCAACATCACCGCCAGCATATTGTTGTAGACATGAATGTTATGTGACTGCTTAAGAAATTCGTCCAATCCCAGCTGCAGACTGTCATCGACATAGACAGCTTTAACATCATCCCAGAGCCAACCCTGAACAATTTCCGGGCTGGTGACCTGCCACCCCCAAAGATATTCCAGAAACTCGCTGCCCATGGTGCGGGCACCGGCATACCCTTCCGCCATCAGAGGTTTAATCCACTCTGGGTTGATATAGCGCCCACGAAACTCCTGCATCATGGCGCGGGAAAGCGGTTTGATGGAGGTATTATTCCGGTCGGCATGATCAATCACCCAGCTGTCAGGGACATTGCCTTCCCGCTGATGCTCAACCGCCATATTGAGGCCACCCAGAAAATCAAAGGCATCGTTGTTATCGATCAGGCCGTAAAGATTACTGGCCCGCCCCAGATAAGTACTGCTGACATTCGCCAGATTACGGTTAAAACTGCTGTGTGCAGCCTCGCCATTACGATCAATACCGTAGGCATAGCCCATGCGATTCAGATAGACCTCGGCAACCTGACTACGATGCTGCCAGCTACCGGAGCGTTCCACCACACGATTCACACCCGCACCATAGCCACCGGGCAGAGTCCCGAAGAGGCGAAGGCTGGCATTGGCACCGGCCTGCGCTGGCGAAATACCACGGGCCATCAGCTGCTGTGCATCGGTTAACCAATTCATGGCGACCCGGTTTAACGTCAGGGGTTCGCGACCCGGTTGCTGTAATTCACCCAGTGGGAGCAGGGCTTCATTAATCGCCAGTGATAAAGAGGGGTACTCCTGCCTAATCCGCTCCGAAGAAGCATCCAGGGCCATCAGCACCGCTCTGTCCAGCCACTCCAGCTGATCACCGTAAAGATCCCGGAACAAACCTGAGGTTGTGAAGACAAAATCCCGTCGCACCCGTCCGGGTTCTTCCGTGCGCAGCGATTCAATATCCAGCCGTTCAATGCCCTTCAGGATTCCCCGACGACTCCAGCGGGGCTTCATACCCAACATATCCAGGGCAAAGGCGATCATAGCGCCTTCATCCCGAACCGTGTCGGAAGCCCACAACACCATAGCCTCACGCTCACCGGGGGAAGGATCACTTTGCAAACGGGCCTCACGGGCAAGGGTTCTGCCCTGTTCATAAGCCAGTCGGGAAGGAATCAGACTACTGTCCAGTGCATAAAAGTTCCGCCCCGTCGGTAAGGCCTCCGGAGTACGGATCGGATCATTGCCCTTCCCCGGAGCAATGAAATCTCCATCAAGCGCCGCTAATAACGCACTGAGTTCTTTAGCCGGTGAATCGGTCAGGGGTTGTCGCCATTTATCCTGTACCGCTGTGTCTTCAGAGAGAGAACTGAGCAGGGTTTCCACCGCTTCTATTTGCCAGTCACGACCGAAGACATGCAGCCCCAGAGGCATAAACTCTTCCTGCAACTCGGTCAGATAATGTCCAACCTCATGTACAAGCAGGTGATCATCCACCTGATCAAAGCTGACACCCCGGACATCAAGCTCAGCGGCCATAGAGGCTTCCAGTTCTTCATTAAGATTCAGGCGGCTCAGGGTATCCCGAATCTGGATTACGGCCTGATTTTGTCCGGTTTCATCTTCCCGGATTTCCGCCGCTTCAAAACTCTCAATTAACTGTCTGAGTGCCAGCAGATCATCATATAGCGGGGTCGCAACCAAGGGCGGCGTCAGGTGATCGATCATCACCGCACTTCCTCTGCGCTTCGCCTGAATCCCTTCGCCAACACCATCAACGATATAAGGGTAGATACTGGGCAGGTCCGCAATCAGGCCTGTGGCATAGTCATCCGCAGACAGACCGGTTCGTTTTCTGGGCAGAAATTCATACGTTGAGTGCCGGCCCAGATGAACCAGTGCATCGGCTTTGAACTGGGATTTCAGGTAGTGATAAAAGGCCACATACTGATGAGGCGGTGGAAAACGGGTATTTGCATGCAGCAACTCCTCATTCAGCTCCCAACCCCTTGGCGGCTGAGGACCGATAAAGATATTGCCAAGCTGAAGCCCAGGCAGCAGGATCTCATCCTGCCAAACCATAACCCGTCCAGGCGCTTCACCCCATCCTCTTAAACCTTCAATACCTGTTTTCTTCAGCGCGATCATAAAGCGGTAGCTCTCCTGCCAACAGGAGGCTTCCGCCGTGACACCCGGCTCATCAAGACACTGCGAAAAGGCTGACCGGAGCTGGTCCAGCAGGTTCAGTGCCCGCAAACGTGCAGGATGATCTGCCCCTTCAAGCAGATGGTGGACACTGTCAAACGTCTCAGAAAGATTACGCTGTAGCAGATCACGATCATCATGAGTCAGACCACCATTTTGTTCTGCTACCCTGATTGCCTGCTGCGTACTGCTGATCAGAAACGCCAGAGGCCCATGGATCAGCTCCTGCTGAAGCGCTTGCGGCCATTGACTGAGATGCGCCTGATAAGTCTCTTTGCTCATTCGGGGGACCCGGGGAGCCATCTCAGCCAAAACAGCGGCATCCTCCGGCAAATTGACTGCCGATGCCTGAATCAGATCCAGTAAGTCATCCAGGGTCTCCGGCAGCACCCCGGTGTTATATCCTGCAGCCTTCAACTGATGCAGCAGATGAAAAAGCGTTTCCGGTACGTTCAGATTGTCAGCGCCAATATTGTGACGGCCCGGCGGGTGGTTGTAGTAGACAATGGCGACACGCTTTTCAGCATTCGCTTTTTGCTGAAGTGAGATCCAGCGCTTCGCCTTTTGCAGAAGATAGTCGACCTGACTATCAATAGGCTGACTCAGCCGAAGTTCAATGCCCGTCACAGAATCAATCGCTGCCGGTGTCAATGCGGCTAACACCAGAGGCTGACTTTGCCCCTGCAGCTCCGGCATGGCGATTCGGTAATGAACCGTTTGCACCGGTAAACCGACCTGAGAAGCACGCCATTGGGCTTCCGTCTGCTCCCAGAGCCTGATGCCTTTCAGCACCGGTAACTGCCATTGATTCAACAACTGATCAACCGATTCGCGATGCGCTCCTCCGCCCAACACAAAATCATTCAGATTGATCACCACCTTCGGTGTCTTATCACCCAGCAATGACTGTAACGCTGCAATTGCTTTTGCGGTCGGTTCACCCCAGGCAGACAGCATGCGAATACACTGCATATCACTTCGGGTGCAGATTTGCGTGCTAAGCTCCCGGTCACCAGCACGATCAGCTTTGATATGGTCCAGCAAAATCAATGTAGGCTTCTCCTCTATCGGAAGCCGCTTCAGTTCGCTGAGGGGATATCCTTCTGAAAAAGCCGAAGCGCCGCCCAGTGAGAACAGGATATTGTCCTGCCCCTGCACATCAGCAACCGGCAAACTCTGATCAAACGGCATCAACAGATGAGCAATCAGTCCTTTCAGATTGGCCATACCGCCTTGCTGCCAGAAAAGCTTAGCCTTCAGCCAATAACGATATTGAGGGTGCTGCCGGAACTCGGCCTCCATCCAACTCTTGAAGGCATCGCCATCCGGCGGACGCCGCCATTGCTCAATCAGTTGGGATGGTAAAGGGGCAAACAGGCGGCTTCGCCCGATCTGTTGCTGCTGCAATAAACGACGGTCGCTATGGACGACAATGAGCTGTGCATCCGCTTTCCAGCGATGGTTCAGCAGCAGATCAACAACCTCACCAAACTGCCCCGCAGCAAACACAACATCAGAGTCCAGCCATTGGGCACGCTGCGCCGCATCCGCAGCCAGAAACTGACTGGGCGTTCTTGCGACCAGGCGATGATCAGGATATTCAGAATGGAAATCGCCAGCCGCTGCAGCCCATTCACTGGCGGCCCTGTCGGAGACCAACGTAAAAAGCTGAGCACTTAAGGCATAGGAGGAAAACAACGATGCCAGGAGCAGAATCAGCAGTCGGGATAACGCCGCTGAATATTTGAGGTTAAAAACCAAAGGACACCTTCCTTTGGCACACACGGGTAGCCCGCTGCCGTAACAGCCGGATGCAGAGTTCCACATTCATCTCCACCCGAGATGAGCCTGTACATTAATCGTGGTTTATTTCAGGCCGGTCTCCGGACTTATGATCCAGCCGCAAAAGATTGCGGCTGTGTAACTGCGCCTTCCCATAGCAATCGCTACAGTGGCTTTGAATGGCAGCACATTAGGATCATCTACCGTTGCGGGGGCAGTGCAGGCTTGAGCCTTAGTAAGCTATACCTGCTTCCCGTTTAACTGAATGAACAGCACCTGAAATATCGAATTTTAGCCAACAGACTGAAAAACCTATTATTTTTCTCAAATCTGAGGAGGCGAGACATTAGCGTATCAACCGCTGGATCACAAGCGTCATAACAGAAGACTGCAACAGTTGTCTTAGTGATCAGAATAAAGTGATCTGCCCGCCGGACGCCTGCGTATAGAGTCACATAACGAAAAACAACCGATTATTCAGAGCAGAAGGAATACACCATGTCAGCACGGAACATCAGCAAGGTTCGCCTGACACGTTTGGGGGAGCTCATTGGAGAACTTCAAAGTGTTAATCTGGAGCTACTGGCGAGAAACAAGCAGCTGTCTGAGAAAATCAGTCGTATTCAGACCTGAGCCATCTTCCGCTCAGGCCTGACATCCCCCATATATCACTCCGTACGGCTGATCTTCTCAATCAGGCTTTCCAGTGACATAGGACGGTCGATGTAAAAACCCTGGCCAAAGTCACAGCCCGATTTTTCAAGCAGCGCCAGCTGTTCAGCATTCTCAATACCTTCAGCCACCACACCAAGCCCCATCGCTTTACCCAGAGCGACAAGAGCCGTGACAATAGCCAACCCTTCGTCCCCCTGATCAAGCGAGGCGATAAAGGAACGGTCTATTTTCATGGTATTGACCGGAAACTCTTTCAGGTAAGACATGGAAGAATAACCCGTACCAAAATCATCAATGGCCAGCTGGACGCCCAGTTCACGCAGGTTATCCATAGACTGGCGGGCATCTTCAACCTTGTCGATCAGCATGCTCTCTGTGATTTCAAACTCCACCAGAGCAGGATCGATTCCGGTTACTTCCAGCGCATCTTTTACCACACCAACCACACCGGGGTTCAGGAACTGGCGGACCGACAGGTTGATCGCCACCTGCAGATTCAGCCCGGTTTGCTCGTTCAGACGAAAGGTATCCTGCATCGCCTGAAGGATAATCCAGCGACCAATAGGGTTAATCAGGCCGGTATCTTCTGTTAACGGGATAAAACTGGCGGGAGGTACCATACTGCCATCAGCCTGAGGCCAGCGCAGCAGAGCTTCCGTACCCATGATCTTTCCGGTTTTGAAATCCAGCTTAGGCTGGTAATGCAGGGCAAACTCCTGGTTTGCCACTGCCCGATGAAGGCGTGCCTCAAGTCTTACCCGCTCAGCACTACTGCGGTTCAGCTCATCAGAGAAGAAACGATAGCCACCCTTGCCTTCATCCTTGACCATATCCAGCGCGGCTTCAGCACACTGCATCAGGCCATCTTCACTTCTGGCGTTGTCGGGATAAACAGCAATACCGATACTGCCGGACAGAAAGACCTCTTCTCCCTCAACATCAAAAGGCGCTTCAAAAACACCAAGAAGCCTGCGGGCGACAACATTGGCATCTTCCGGAGCGCGAAGCTCGCTGAGGATAAAGCTGAAATCATCACCGCCGATGCGGGAGATCAGGTCTGAGTCACGCTCAAGCCGGTCTTCCTGACGCGCCAGAAGATCCGTTGAACGCACCTGACCCTTAAGCCGCTCCGCAACCTGTACCAACAGGTTGTCACCGACAGCAAAGCCAAAGGCATCATTGATCATGCGGAAACGATCAAGGTTGAGCACAAGAAGGCCGGTTCGGGACTGGTGGCGGTTGGAAATATTAAATTCATGACCCAGTCGGTTACGGAACAGTATCCGGTTGGGCAGCTCAGTCAGCGGGTCGTAATGAGTCAGGCGCTCCAGCTCTTCCTCTGTGCGCTTTTGCTCAGAGAGATCACTGAAAATAGCAAAGTAATGGGAGACTTCACCGGTTGGGTTGCGCACCGCTTCGATTGAAAGATATTTCATAAAGAAGCTGCCGTCCGGGCGACGATCCCAGACCTCTCCGCGCCAGACACCAACGCGGTTAATGTCACGCCAGAGTTTCTGATAAAACTCCCGGTTATGACGACCCGACTGGTTGACCTTAGGAGTCCGGCCAATCACTTCAGTCGCCTGCAGACCGGTTAAGCGGGAATAGGCTTCGTTAACGTAAACGATGTGCTGATCAGCATCGGTAATCATGACCGCAAAGTGGGCTTTTTCCACCACACGGCTAATCAGATTCAGCTGAGCAGATGTATCTTTGTGGCGACGAATCTCGCTTTGAAGGTGCGAGCGGATTTTCTCCGCTTCTTTTACATGTACTTTAAGCTGATGCTCAAGCTCATCCCTGCTCAAGTCGCTGTAATCTGCAATCTGCACACCTGCCGAAGGGCTATCAGCGTCCATTTAACTCTCCCTGCTGCCAGCAGCACCTTTAGGTTGCTCCGGAAAAACCGGAGCCTGTATCATGTAACAATTCGTAATATTGTACGCTCAAAAACACCTAAAAAACAGATACCTGAGAACAGAGATCCTTCAGTTTTATCAATCCGGCAACATCAGGTTCAGACCGATATTTCATTACCCTGATGAACCTGAAGCAACTCCCCCGGACGCCCAAGATAATAGCCCTGCCCATAGTCGATACCCAGCTCACGGACTTTTTCCATCACCTCTTCATCTTCAATAAACTCAGCAATGGTTTTAATGCCCAGGCTTTGCGCTAAGGTGACAATACTCTTCACAAAGGCCATGTATTTTTCATCATTGAGCATATTGCGGATAAATTCACCTTCGATCTTAATCACATCAATCGGGAAGTGTTTGATGTAGTGAAAGGAGGAGAAACCGGAACCAAAATCGTCAATGGCGAAGTTGAAACCTTCAAGTTTCAGATCCAGTACAAATTTCTCCAGCAGATTCAGGTTACTCACCGTCTCACGCTCGGTCAGCTCAAAAACGATCCGCTCCGGAGCAATCTTTTTATCCAGCGCCAGCTGATGAATACGACCGATAAACTCACTGACAATCAGGGACTTCGGTGAAAGATTCACAAACAACTTACCGGTGTAGCCCTGCTCAACCATCTGGTCGAATGCCTTTTCGATCAGCATGTAGTCCATCTTATGGACCACACCAATCCCTTCCGCGATATCGATAAACTCACCGGCCGGCACAATACGACCATCCATCTGAATACGCATCAGAAGCTCATGGATCGCCACTTCACCGGTTCGGGCATCCACAATCGGCTGGAAGTAAGGAACAATACACTCCTCCTCCAACGCCCTGAGCACCATAATATTTTTCGCGCCCGCTTCTTTGTATACCTCGGCGACCTCATCATCGTCCGGCACCGCAATACTGTTACGTCCCAGACGTTTTGCCTTGTACATCATGTTATCCGCCAGCAGGAACAGATCCCTCGGCGTTTTACCATGATCCGGATAAACCGCGATACCCACCGAACTGGTGGCGCGCATAGGCTCTCCATCCGGTGATTTCAGATTCATCTGATCCACAGAGCGCTTGATTCGCTGAGCCACAGAGAACGCCTGCTCCTGAGACGCCTCCGGCAGAATAATAGTGAACTCATCACCGCCATAGCGGGACAGGAAATCCCCAGGACGGACCGAGTCTTCCAGCACTTTGGCAAACGCCTGCAGAAACTGATCCCCGTAGGCATGACCAAACCGGTCATTCACGGTTTTAAAGTTATCCAGATCCAGCATCAGCAAAGCAAAATTGTCTTTATGGCGGCTTGCCCGGCCAACCTCATAACCCAGCAACTCTTTGAACATGCGCTGATTATGCAGACTGGTCAGCGGATCCCGGGTGGCATAAAATTCAAGATCCTGAGTGTATTTGTAGATCGCCTTCACCGAACCCACCAGATTGAGCAGCGTGGTCAGAATGCCATCAATCACAATATGCCGGATCGGGTCTTTCGCCAGATCCGACTGCACACCGATGCCAACAACACCACCGATTTTTGGCGTTTCCAACAGCAGGGACTTGGTCTGCAATTCAATATCTTCTGGGGTAATCGGAGCAGCGTCGAGGGTATGGGGTTCCGGGTGCGCCACATGATGGGTAATACTGAGAATCACCGCCCCTTTATGGAAATGGGCATCCCCTTCAATATTTGCCCGCAGGAAATCTTCAAAGGCTGCACGGGTCTCTTCCGGTGCATCCTGATACCAGAACACTTCCAGCTCATAGCCTTCATCATCGACCTGAAAAATGGTCACCAGCGTATGGGCCTGAATGATCGTATTGATATCCACCAGCAGGTCTTTAATAAAATCCCGCCAGTCCCGCACCACATCGGAGGTGATAATAAACTTACTCAACAGGCGAATTTCAAACTCAAGAATATCCTTATCGACCGCCACATCTTTCAGCTTTTCCATCAGTCCACTGATGTGGTGAAACGCCTGATTAAACTCATCAAAATAGAAATCGACCTTTTTGGTATCCAGCTCCCGGAAATCTTTAACCGAGTTCACATCCGCTAACTGAGTCTTAAAGCGCTCCATCGATTGCTTAATACGCACCGAGATCGAGGCCGAGATCGCCAGAGCAGCAAACATAATCAGCATGGCCGCGATAATAAACAGCGCCATATAATTCTGTCGGATCTCATTACTTAACGGCGTCAGATCCTGCTCAATCTCAATAACCCCCAGAACATCCCCCAGCTCAGCATTGGTATGACACTGTTGGCACTCACTACGGGCTTTCAGAGGGTACAAACGACGAATGATGTGATCTTCACGGCTCAGATGATGCTCGCCATCAAGGAAGGTCTGACGAATATCCGCATCCAGTTCCGGCTGCCGGATCTGACCAAACAAAGCCTCAACTTTAGCGCCGCGGTAAATCTCAATATCGAAGGGAGTATCGTCAAACGAGGCCTTGGTTTCCGCCAGAAACTTTTCCAGATCCTGACGGGTCCAACCCTGTCGCATCACCTGAAACATACTGTTGAAGGTGCTCTGGGCGATACTCTCCGAAGTCTGGGTCGCCTGACGATGGATCACATCTTCATAGAGCAGCGTGGCAATCAGGGTGGCACTCAGGAACACCACCATAGAGACCGCCATGATAGAGATCAGGACATAGCCTCTGAGAGTTCTGATAAAGCGGATAAGGTTTCGGATAAAGGGCATTCACTTGCTCTCTGGTGTCCGTTGAAATAGTCGTGTCGTTCGGGTCGAAATAAGAGTCGATCGAAATAGGAGCGTCCATTTAAACAGGATTGGATCTGGCTACTGATGATACAGCTCAAACCTTTAACTAGCCCTCCCCCATTGGTTATAGGGTTATCTCAGATCTTTTAGCGCATTAGCAGCAAGAAAACAGGAAAGCCAAGCAAAAAGCCTTTAGAATCGACAAAAGACAACAAAAAAAACTATCAGCACTGTCATACCGCTATTCTGAAGTCTGATTTACCAAAAATAATAAATGGTTAGTTATGCAAAAAACGAAACAGTTTGACCGGATCGACCGCAGGATTCTCGACGTTCTGCAAAAGGACGCCAACATCAGCAATCTAGAGCTTGCCGAGCAGGTGGGCTTGTCACCCTCACCCTGCGCCAGACGGGTGAAGTTATTAGAGGATGCCGGGATTATCAGCCGGCAGGTTACCCTTCTGAATCAAAGCGCCCTGGGGCTGGATCTGACCATCTACATTCAGGTCTGCCTTGAGTGTCAGATACCTGAACGGCTGGAAACCTTTGAGCGCAAAATTCTTAACTACGATGAAGTTCTGGAGTGTGCCCTGATTACCGGCAGTGATGCGGACTTTATGCTGAAAGTCGTGATGCCGGATATGGCGTACTACGAGCATTTCCTGCTGAACGAACTCAACCGGATCGAAGGCGTCACCAGTATCCGCACCAGCTTTGTACTCCGTCAGGTTAAAACCCGAACCGAGCTGCCGCTTAACCATCTCAGCTGATGCGAAGCGATTAAGCGCCGCCGTTGCTCCAACACCAAGAGCAGCACCACAGCTACAGCATCACAGGAACAGCAGCGCAGAAACAGAAACAACTCTGCTATTAAACAGCTAAACAGCACTGCATCAGGGCAGAAGCAGTGCTGACGATCCCCGTATTTACTCCGACAAGCGTCCGCGAATCAGACCACTGGCCAGAATAACCCCCAGGCTGATCAGAGCGATCCCGCCGATAATCATCAGGGTGACCTGCTCACCAAACATCAGATAAGCGATAACCGAAGCGGCAACTGGCGTCAGCGAACCGATCGCCGAAGTGACTTCCGCCCCCAGACGACTGATCGCAAAGGCAAATAAAAGCCCCGATGCCAATCCGGCTCCCAGCCCCTGAGCCACAATCTGTCCCAATTGCTGCTCCAGCGTTAAGCCAAACCACCCCAGCTCAGGCTGCAGTATCAGCCCCGCTATGAGCAGAGCCGCTCCCGTCGGAACCGTCACCACAGAAGCTGCGACCAATGGCGACAAACCGCACTGCCGGATCGACAGGGCAAACAAAGCCCATAAGAAGCTCGCTACCAAAAAGAGGGCAACCGCGCTGACATTGGTATTCCCCGCCACGGAGTTAGCCGCAAAGACAACCACTCCGGTAAAGATGAGCACCAGTCCCGCCAGACGCCAGCGTGAAAGCGGCTGATTGAAAATCAGCACGGCCATACCACTGACAAACAAAGGGGCAACACCCGGAATCAGCGTACTGCCTTCAGCAACCTGCCCCAGCTGCATCCCCATCGCTCCCAGCCAGAAAAACGGCAGGCCACCACCTATCAGCATGCCTGCCAGATAAAGCTTAGGCACCTGACGAATCAGAGAGAATGAGCGGATAAATACCGGCAACAGCAGCAGACCCGGCAAACCAAAGCGCAGAAGACCAATCTCATAGGTCGTAACCGGTGTCACAGCGCCGGCTCTGAGGGAAAGAAAGTAACCCGACCACACAAAAACCATCATCAGTGCGGCGGCAAGGCCAAACAGTTTCTGAGCACCAGGCATGTTCAGTGATTTTACGTCCAGTACGGAACTGTCCCCGGACGTTTTCCGGGAAGCGATAAGAGCATCAGTAGACATAAGAGGATCTCGGTTAATGGTGTTTTTATTGTCCGCATTATTGTCACCAAACCGGCTTGGCTAATGTGCCTAAAGCACACGCCCCCAGAGTGCAAATTAGTGATAAAAAGCACAAAATGACCATTAACAATAAAAAGATGCCAACCCGAGTCTTATGAAAGGTTTTAATCGCCAGAACACCAAAACCCAACTTGTCTGATACAGAGAAAGACACCAGCCAATCCTGAGAGCTCAGAAACTACTTTAGCGGTATCAACGTATAGACGAGAGAACTTACCGGGAGTGTCAGGAATGAAGTCTACCAGCAGCAATAACCAGCAGGATCTCTACACCTTGTTTTATGATGGCGCCTGCCCGCTCTGCCGAAAAGAGGTTAACTGGCTGAAAAAACGCTGCCAGAAGCGTGGTTATGCACTGGGTTTTGTTGATATCAGTGCCGCTGATTTCGATGCCCGACCGACCGGCAAAACACTGAGCGAACTGATGAAAGAGCTGCACCTGAGAGACCCTCGGGGCGAATGGTCGGTGGCCATGGAAGCCACCCGAAAGATTTACCAGCAGATCGGTTTAGGCTGGCTGATGAAGCCCACAGGCTGGCCTGTCCTCAGGCCGCTGTTTGACCACCTCTACAGTGGTTTTGCCCGGATACGGCCACGGCTGCAAAAAGAGCCTTGTGACCGTTGTATTCGTTGAATCCGTTTTATCCGTTGAATGGTCAGTCTGCAGCGCATTCAAAACTCAGCCATCGAAACTCAACCAGCGGGATTTAGACAGCGGAACACAGCCATCTGACCAGATCAGATGCGGCTTTCTCCTGACAGGCTGCCGCCCCGGTGCCCGCCCAGAGTGGTGAAAAGTCCCAGCTCGCCTTAGATTCAGCGGCAGCCCGAAGGGGAGCAACTGCATTCGTCGCCAAAGGAAATGCAGGCGGCTTGTCAGACATTGGCCCCTGCTCAATCATCAGGCGATTCACCATCCCTCTGGCGGGACGCCCGGAAAACAGGTTAGTAATGGCTGTTTCGCCGACCAGATCGCTTCTGAGTGCCGCCCGATGAACCTCTGAAGTCGTCGCCTCCGGCGTGAGCAAAAATGCCGTTCCTACCTGAACCGCCGACGCACCACAATGCAGCATCTGTGCCACCTGCTCCGGCGTGGATATACCTCCGGCGGCAATCACAGGCACATGAATCGCCTGCACAAGGGCCGATACCAGTGACTCTGTCGGCAACTGATCTTCAAGATCATTCCGCAAAAAATGTCCACGGTGGCCACCCGCTTCAAGGCCTTGGGCAATCACCAGATCCGCACCGTTTTGCTCCAGCCAGATACCCTCTTCCAACGTGGTAGCTGAAGCCGCCACCAACCCTCCCCAGCCTTTAATCGCGGCGATCATCACCGGATCAGGCAACCCGAAGTGAAAACTGACCACCTCAGGCTCAAAGGGGGTGATGGCCGACAGATATTCCTGACTGAAAGGCTGACGGCCAGCGCCTGCGGCCACACCGGAGGGATCAACATTTAACTCATCAAAATAAGGTGATAAAGCCTCCAGCCATCGACTTTGGGCGGCAGCAGAGGGTTCCGGCGGCTGATGACAGAAAAAGTTCACGTTAATGATCCGCCCCGCTTTCTCACGTACCGTTTGCAGAGCCTCAGCAACCTGCTGTGTTGACAGCATCGCGCAGGGAATCGCACCCAGCCCCCCGGCATCACTCACAGCTACTGCCAAAGCACTGCCCTGGGAACCCGCCATCGGCGACTGAAATACCGGGTATTCCAGCGCCTGCTGTAACCAGCGCCCCGCTTTAGAATCTGTCTGAGATTTGGAAAGACCCGATGATTGTGCGGGCATACGTTCTCCCTGATATTTGAAGGCTATAGCCAAAATTAACAACCAGAAATCTGAGATCGAAAGCCATAAATCTATGACCAAAAGTGATCAAAGTTGCTGATCTGATACGGGGGAGGATATGCTAGGACTCGCATCATTAATAATGATTTATAGAGAACACTTCATCAGGAAATAAGATGGCACTGAACAATCTGGATCTGGATGCATTAGAGATCTTTCGCACCGTTGCAACGGAAGGGGGCGTCACTCGTGCGGCCCGAAAGCTGAACCGTGTTCAGTCGAATATCAGCACCCGCCTGATGCAGCTTGAGGAACGTCTTGAGGTTACGCTTTTTCATCGCATCAACCGACGGCTGGAACTGACCGCTGAGGGCACACAGCTTCTCGGTTATGCCGATCGCCTGCTGCAACTGGCGGAAGATACTGAGGCGGCCTTTCGGGGCGGCATCACGCAGGGCCAGCTGAAACTGGGCTCCATGGAAAGCACCGCAGCTGCCCGTCTGCCGGAACTGCTTTCGATCTACCACGGGATGCATCCTAAGGTTCAGCTGGACCTTGTGACCGACACCACTGGCAATCTGGTTGAACGGGTGCAGCACTATGAACTGGATGCCGCCTTTGTCGGCGAGCCTGTGATCTCATCGGAGTTTGAAAGTCTGGAAGCCCATCAGGAAAAACTGGTGCTTATCGCCGCCAGAGGAAAAGGATTCCGCTCTGCCACTGACGCTCTGCACGAAAACCTGATCACATTCAGAAGTGGCTGCGCGTACCGACGCATATTTGAAAACTGGCTCTCCAGCGAAGGAGCAACGGCACGGAACGGCATGGAGATGAGTTCCTATCATGCACTTGCGGCCTGTGTTTCTGCCGGAACCGGCATTGCTGTAATTCCGGAATCGGTGCTCGACGTGCTGTTAATTGGTTCAAGTGTGCAACGCTTTGAACTGCCGGAGCGCTTCGCACAGGTTAAAACGCTGCTGATCTGGCGAAAGGATTACCAATCCGCCAAACTCGATGGCATCAAGAGCATCGTGCTCGACCTTGCCCGAAAACAGGCCTTTGCAGACCGCACACCAACGGATGCAACAGCCCCCTTGCCTGCCGGATAAAACCGACAGGCATTACTTGTTCGTGATCAGATCGTTGTGGTCAGATCGACGGGGACTGCAGAATGCGAACTCAATACAGAAAGCAAACTAGGACGTTTTCAGCGTTATCGCATCAGCAAACAGATAACCCACGCTGTATACCGTGCGGATCGGAGAACCATCGTCATCCCAATACTGCTGAATCTTCTGACGCAACCGACGAACCAACGTATCCAGCGCGCGCTGGGCACTCTCATCATCACGGCCGTACAAAGCCAGCAGAAGCTTGGGGCGCTTAACCGGCTCAGAAGGCGTTTCAGCCAGCAACGCCAACAGGCGATACTCTTTCACCGTACAATCGATTTCATCTTTTTTAGGTGTCAGCAACGACCAGCTCTTACTGTTCAGCTGCCAGCCTGCAACCTCTTCAGACTCAACGGGATCAGCGGCTACCCGACTGACCTGGCGTTCAGCGAGACTCATAATGGCTGCCGCCAGCTCCTGCCCTTCAACCGGCTTACCCATAAACAGATCCGCACCGGAGCGATAGCAGCTCACCCGGGAGTTAAGGCCATCATTAGCGGTAATCACAATCAGGGACATATCACTGTTCTGACGGGCAAAATCCACCAGCTCTTCACCGGATGCATCCGGTAAACCAAGATCGATCACAGCAACCTGAAAGTCACGTTCCTCCAGCAGGCTGTAAAAGCCGGCAGCGGTTCCTGTTCCTTTAACTTCCAGACCTTTCAGCCCCAGATATTCCACCAGACTGTCACGCAGGAACTGATCATCTTCCACCAGCACAACAGAAACCGGCTGGGAAAGTCCCTTTATTACGTTCATTCTGCCCCACTCCTAACCGATAGCGACACGGTTCAGCTCACGGCTGACACCGGAAATTCAGATATTCAAAATCAAAAAACAAGCCATGCAGACCGTCTACCCGAAATCAGGCCCCGGCTTTCTGCCATTCTCGAAGGACGACAGAGCTTCATCCGGCGCAGGCTCACCCGACAGGTAGATACGGGCCTCAAACTGCTGATCTGAGTCGATTAACTCCAGCTGGTCGCCCTGCTGCTCAACAATCTGCTCCACCAGATTCAGCCCTAAACCAAGTCCACTGGTTCCGGCACTGTTCGCCCCCCGGGTATATTTCCGGGTCAGCTCCTCACCGCCCCGATTCACCCGACAATCCACCGGATTCATCACCGTGAATATCAGCCCGTCCCTGTTCGGAGATTCTTCCAGCGAGACCTTAATGGCAAAAGGGTCAGAGCTGTACTTACGGGCATTGTCGATCAGGTTAAGCACCACGGTTTTCATCAGCGAGGAATCGAGACTCTTGTACCACGCATGATGAACCCGCACATCATACTGCAGCCGGACACCACTCCACATCAGGTGCGCTTCATCCATAAAGTGATCCAGCAAAGAGACCATCTCTCTCTTTTCATGTCGCTGAGCAAGGGCCTGCTTCCAGCTGGCTCCCTTGATGGTTTTATCAAACACCTCCTGCAAACGGGCTGACGCCTGCTGCATCACATGCAGGTTGTGACGTCCGGTCCACTCGGGCTTCTCTTTCAGCTCCAGAATTTCCAGATTAGTTTTCAGAATCGACAATGGGGTGCGGTATTCATGGGAGATCATATCGATGAAACGCTCCTGCTCAATACGAAGCGCTTTCTCCTGCTCCAGCACCTTTATCAATTCCTGATTCATGCCTTTTGCCATCTCTTTCGCATTGTGTTCTGCCAGCTGCGCAGCCTTAAGGGCCGTTCGCTCTGCCGACATCACACGTTCAGCAAAAGCCTGATTCAGCAGCAGCATGTGCAACAACGAGGACATCTGGAACGCATGAATGGTAAAGATATTTTCCGGCACCCAACCCAGCAAACGGCTGAAGTTAATCAGAATGCCCACCATGGTGATAAAGAGCGCTGAGAAAACAAAGCGATCTCCCATAGAGCCATTTTTCACCCGGGCACCAAAGCTGATAAGCAGAACCAGAGAAAAGAGGATCGCATTCAGACCGATCACACCAGCCACATAGGAATAAGCATCAAAGGGAGACAATATCGCCTGCAGCAGACCCGCAACCCCGGTCAGTTGCAGATAGCCTTTCAGCCAGGGATTGATGGTTCGGTCGGCAGACAACAGATGAATACTGAGCAGACTGAAACAGAAGAACCCAAAACCTGTCCCCCCACCACTGAACAGATCGGACAGATAAGGCGGCGCATCTTTAAACACAACAAAGAAGATGCCGGTAATCGGCATGTAGGCGGCCATAATGGTCAGAAGATAAAGGGCGTACCAGAAGTAAACCCGGTCTCTCAGGCGGTAAGCCACAAACATCGCAAAGGCCGCCAGAATAAAGGCGATCGCCGTAAAACCGGCATAGAAAAACAGATAAATATTGCTGTCACCCACCATCGCGGTATCGGACAGCATCGAAATACTGATTGCATGGGTACTGTTTGTCCGGACCCGGACAAAGATCTGATAATCACCCAACGCTTTGAAATCCGGGTAGGCCTGATAAGCCCGAATCTTCTTCAGCGGAAACAGCATACGAAAATGCCGGTAGGTCTTTTCTGAGCTATCCGCATGATCCCCCAGAGAAAGCTTCTGATAGCTTCCCGCATCATGACGGTCTGCGCCGGTCTGATAATAGACATCGACGATATTCAGATGCGACGGCTCCATCCACAGGTAATCAAAGCTATTCAGCTGCGCATCAGACACCGTAAGACTCAACCAGGAATTAGATAACGTATAGCCCCGCCCAATGGAGTGCCCCATCGGCTGGAATGCGTTATGCCGGTAGCGATTGATCGCCTGCTGCAGAGAGAGAGGTTCGCCGGGATCATCCAGCCAGCTGAATTCAACATCCAGACGCTCAGGACTGCTCTGCACTGTTCCCGATGTGTCGGCCATAACAGGCTGCGCCACCAACATCAGGCAGAAGAGAACAGAGACAACAAGCAGAGAAGCGATACACAGACGGGTCAGCAAGCATCGAAACAATGACAACGATCGAAACAATGGCAACGAAAGCAAAGTGGTGTCCTGCAGAATATAAAGAAGTGGAATGCTAGCAGTTTTAGCTGGTCCGCACTACGGGATCAAAATTCAGGTCAGAATCCGTCAGTTTCCGGTGCGTGACAAGCTCCCTGAGCTTTACCAGAATATAAAAACCAACTTTAGATTAATGAGATCATCATGACCATTGCAAGCTATCTGAACCAGCTGCTGAGGGAAGGCAAATTCTGGTTTCTCAAGGAGAGCGCCATGGATCTTTGGCTAATCAGCAGAAACCCGGCAGCGCTTCCCTATCTGGCTGCCGCCTATTTCTGCATGGACGATTCCCCCCTTGGCCAGCATTGGCTGCAACAAAGCAGACAAAACCTGGCTCCCGGCGAGCAAAAAGAGCTGGCCCATGAGATCGGCGGCAACGCTCCGGCCAATGTCGCTCCCAAGGTAACGTTGCTGATGAACAAGCTATCAGCCTGAATAAGCAAGCGTGCAACCCGAATAAGTAAAGTTACAGCCTGATCAGCGCCCCCAGCCCGATAAGCAAACCCTAATCCGTCTGAATATATACAAAACGCGGCCTGAAAAATCAGGCCGTTTGCAGTCGTCCGGTTTCATCCAGTGTTTGCGCGGTACTGTCGGTCAGTTTCAGCCAGATAATCAGTAGCGTCCCAACCGCCACAAAGCCTCCCGCCAGCCACAACCCCAGATCATACTGCCCGGTTCGTTCTGCCAGAAAACCGGTTAATGCCGGCGCTATCATCTGAGCCGCACCATAAGAGAGCGTCATCTTCCCCATCAGTTTTGCCGGTTTCGACGGATAAAGCCTGCCCGCCATCGTCAGCACCAGACTGACACAACCGATAAAGGTACCGCCAAAGAGCAGCGCACTGAACAATGCCACCTCAAGGGAGTGGAAAAAGGTGGGCAGAATGATCCCGGCAATCTGCAGGCTGTACGCCATGATCAGAGCATTGAGATAACCCACACGACGGGCGATCAGATCCCAGTTCATCACCGCAGGAGCCGCCGCCAGACCAACCACGGCAAAGGTCAGTGCCCCCATACCCGTCAGCTGAGGAATGCGCTCTACAATGGTCACGATAAAGGTCGCGCTGATCACATAACCATAACCGGCACAAAAATAAGCGGTCAGCATCAACCACATAAATTTCCGCGTAGGTGGAATATCCTGCATCTGCTGAGCACTGCCCTGCACCGCCGCAGCCGCAGGTCTTGGCAACCAGCGCCAGGCGGGTATCGCAAGAAGCGTCGCGAGCGCTCCAAACCAAAGCCACTGCTGCTGCCAGTTCTGGCCAACCTGCAGCATGAGTTCGACAAACAAGGCCGCCACCATAATACCGATACCAACACCGGCAAAATGAATCCCCAGTTCACTGCGATGACCGTGTCGGATCAGCCAGTTCAGAATCAAACCAGAGGCGATCAGCATGGAACCGGCACTACTCAGCCCAGACAGAAAACGGAGAATAGCCCACAGCCAGAAGTTCTCGGTCAGCGCCATCATTACCGTCGTCACTACGGCAAGAATCAGTCCGATGCGATAAAGGGTATCTTTCAGCTTCAGATCACTCAGAGATGCCGCAAGCAGAGCACCTGCCATATAACCGGCATAGTTAACGGCAGCCAGCCAGCCCCCTTCTATATCACCGATCCAGCTTTGCTGCTGCATCACAGGAAGTAGCGGCGTATATGAAAAACGGGCGATGCCAATACAGATAATCTGACTAAAAATACCCGCCAGCAGCACCTGAAAACGCTGAACCTGACTCATGCGGAACTCCTTTATTATTAGAGCCTTCACCATAAGCGAGGTCAGACATCATGAGAAATGAATTAAACTGATGCCCTCAATCTCAAAAAGAGAACACAAAAAAAACCGCCATGGTGGCGGGCTTCTTATCAGGATTGAGCCGTTTGCGGCTGAATCCGGGCGAACAGTATAAAGAAGAGCAAAACCAGGACCGTAGGCAACACCCAGGCCAGCCCCAGATCATACAGCGGCATAAAGCTCAGATCCGGCAGCTGAACACCCGCTGCTTTCAGCCCCTCCAGAGCACCAAAGAAAACAGATACCGCAAGCGTCAGCGCCAGTGCAGGCTTCTTATGGGCGATAAAACCAGAAAACACACTGAACAGCATCAGGGCAACGGCGATAGGATAAACCGATACCAGAACCGGAATACTCAGCTCAATCAGAACACCCAGCTCAAGGTTGGCCATCATCACGCAGAACACCGCATTGATGATCACATAAGCAGCATAAGGGATACGGGTCAGCTGGGAGAAGTAATCCGAGCAGGCACTCAGCAAACCCACCGCGGTTGTCAGGCAGGCAATGGTAATCACGCCGGAAAGCACCACCAGACCTGCGGTACCGAACTGGCTATCGACGAAGGTTGTCAGAATCACACCACCGGAACTGGCTTCAGCAACACCAAAGCCTGCACCAAGGAAGAACAGCGACACATAAACAAAGGCCAGACCGGCAGCAGCGATCAGTGCCGCGATAACCAGATAACGGTACTGACGGCCGGAATCCGTTACCCCTTTCTTATTCAGCAGATCCACGATCAGCATACCGAACATGATGGAAGCCAGTGCATCCATGGTGCTGTAGCCATCCAGAATACCTTTAGCAAAAGGAGCCTCAAGGTAGGCCTCATGGGTCGGCAGCACTTCGCCACCGGAAGCGGTTAACACCGCCACAGAAAGCGCCACCAGCAGAACAATCAGTAAAGGGGTCAGCACCTTACCGATAGAGTCCATCAGTTTGCCCGGGAACAGTGCCAGCAGAGAAGCCAAAGTAAAGAAGATCAGTGAGTAACCAAACTGGCTGACCAGAGGCTCTTCACCGAAGGGTTTGATACCCAGTTCAAAAGCCACCAGCCCCGTACGGGGAGCAGCGATCAGAGGGCCGATAATAATAAAGATGGCAACAGAGATAAAAATCCCGATGCCCGGGTGCAGCATACGGGTCATCTGAGAGATACCGCCACCGGCTTTAGCCACCGCAAAAAGCCCCAGTAGTGGCAGACCTACCGCCGTAAGAAGAAAACCGAACATGGTCGGCACCACAGCTTCACCGGCCAGCATGCCCGCCATGGTTGGAAAGATAATATTCCCCGCTCCAAGAAAGAAAGCGAATGTCATAAAACCTAAACCGAGAATATCAAATGGTTTTAATTGCTTTTCCAAAACAAACCTCTGTCACTTTTGCACTAATCATTGCGGCTCAGGCATAAAAAAGGCCGCCGTTCTAATTGAAAGGCGGCCTTTTATACCAGCAGATCTACAAATAGCAACAAAAAGCACCGAGATAACCAGCCTCAGGCAATATGTTAGTGGATTTCACATTACGGAGTAGCTGTTTTAGTCGATTTAACTAATTCCTTACCCAGCATTGCCAGAATACCACCACCGGTAATCAGGCCTATTCCCAACCAGGTATTCAGGGATAACACCTCACCCCACAGCCACCAGCCCATCAGAGCTGCAAACGCGACAGAACCATAGGTGAAGGGCCCCAGCTGCCCCGCCGGAGCCAGCCCGTAAGCCTTACTCAGAAACAGCTGAGCCAGCGTTGAGGTACCGGCAACGACAAACAGCCAGATCAGGCTTTGCCACGCCAAAGGCTGCCAGACCAACAAGGCTGGTATAAAAGAGAAGATCGCGCTGAAAAAAGCAAAGTAAAACACGATGCGCTGAGCGGGCTCTGTGGTTCTCATTTTGCGGATCGTCACCTTAGCCAAAGCCCCCAATGCCGCGCCGCCCACGGCAATCAGAACCGCGATATTAAGACGCCCCTCATCAGGACTCAGTACCAGAAAGGTTCCGGAAAAACCGATCAGAATCGCCACCTTCACGATGAGAGGGATACGCTCACCCAGCCAGATGAAAGCGATCACAGGAATGAAAAAGGGTGCTGTTTGTTTCAGCAACGCCGCCTGAGCCAGCGGCAGATACCCCCAGGAATAGAACAGACAGGTCATCGCCGTCACGCCGACTCCTGCACGCATCAGGTGCAGCCGTATCCGGTCCGTCTTAATCGCCTGCAGGCCATTTCGCATCAGCCAGGGCATCAGAATCACCAGCCCCAGCGCATTACGGAAAAAGACGATCATCTGCACCGGCACATCGTCGGCAATTAACTTAACCACCATCCCTGAAAGCACCAGAAAAAGCTCGGATATGAGAATCAGCCCCGCCCCCAGAACCAGCCCGGAGCGGTGATCATTTAACGCCTGCGTAGGATTCTGCACATAAACCTCTGTTGAAATTAAGCTGCCGCCAGCAACAGCAAGACAAATAGCGGCCAAAAAGAGAGCAGGATTCTATCCTGCTAAATCAGAAAATGCAGGTAAGAAGATGCTGTTTTATAAGCAAATCTTTTTGCATCAAGATGTTAGCTAATTGTTTTGCGGGGGATTTCAAAAGCGGCTCAAGGGAAAAATTACAATAAAAAGGGGGATTTTATAGAGGCGTGGTCTATTTTCTTGAAGTACTTTTGGTATACTTGCGCGCAAATCAAAACTGATTGAAAGCGCAGTATCTCATTCTTGATAGGCCTCAGCGCCTTTTTTGGTGTGCTGACGCGCAAATTAACCCAGACTGTATAGCGTAGAAACATGTCAAACTTAGATCACTATCGTAACATTGGTATTTTTGCTCACGTTGATGCGGGTAAAACCACAACAACTGAACGTATTCTGAAACTGACCGGTAAAATCCATAAGCTGGGTGAGGTTCACGATGGTGAATCCACTACTGACTTCATGGAGCAGGAAGCTGAGCGTGGTATTACCATTCAGTCTGCAGCTGTAAGTTGCTTCTGGAAAGACCACCGTTTCAACGTTATTGATACTCCTGGGCACGTTGACTTCACTGTTGAAGTATATCGTTCTCTGAAAGTACTGGACGGCGGCATCGGCGTATTCTGTGGTTCCGGTGGTGTTGAGCCTCAGTCTGAAACTAACTGGCGCTATGCAAACGAATCTGAAGTTGCTCGTCTGATCTTCGTAAACAAGCTGGACCGTATGGGTGCAGACTTCTACCGCGTTGTAGATCAGGTGAAAAACGTACTGGCAGCTAACCCACTGGTTATGACTCTGCCAATCGGTATTGAAGACGACTTCGTTGGTGTTGTTGATGTACTGACCAAAAAAGCATACGTTTGGGATGATTCTGGCCAGCCAGAAAACTTCGAAATCCAGGACGTTCCTGCTGACATGGTTGACAAGGTTGAGGAATACCACGAAGCACTGGTTGAGTCCGCTGTTGAAATGGACGACGACCTGATGGAAGCTTACATGGAAGGTGAAATGCCTTCTATCGAAGACCTGAAGCGTTGTATCCGTAAAGGTACTCGTGACCTGGCATTCTTCCCTACTTTCTGTGGTTCTGCATTCAAGAACAAAGGTATGCAGTTGGTACTGGATGGCGTTGTTGATTACCTGCCGTCTCCAACCGAAGTTGACCCACAGCCTCTGACTGATCCGGAAACTGGTGAGCCGACTGGCGAAGTAGCAACTGTATCTGTTGACGAGCCATTCCGTGCTCTGGCGTTCAAGATCATGGATGACCGTTTCGGTGCCCTGACCTTCGTACGTATCTACTCTGGCCGTCTGAAGAAAGGCGACACCATCCTGAACTCTGCAACCGGCAAGACTGAGCGTATCGGTCGTATGGTTGAGATGCAGGCTGATGAGCGTAACGAGCTGAGCGAAGCACAAGCTGGTGACATCATCGCGGTTGTAGGTATGAAGAACGTTCAGACTGGTCACACTCTGTGTGATGTTAAGCACGAATGTACTCTTGAAGCGATGATCTTCCCTGAGCCGGTAATCTCTATCGCAGTTGCTCCTAAGGACAAAGGTTCTTCTGAGAAACTGGGTGTTGCACTGGGTAAAATGATCGCAGAAGATCCATCCTTCCAGGTTGAGACTGACGAAGATTCAGGCGAAACCATCCTGAAAGGTATGGGCGAACTGCACCTGGATATTAAAGTAGACATTCTGAAGCGTACTTTCGGTATCGAACTGGAAGTGGGTCAGCCTCAGGTTGCTTACCGTGAGACTATTACTCAGGCTCTGGAAGACAGCTACACGCACAAGAAGCAGTCTGGTGGTTCCGGTCAGTTCGGTAAGATCGACTACCGCATCAAGCCTAACGAGCCAGGTGAAGGTTTCACCTTCGAATCTACTGTTGTAGGTGGTAACGTTCCTAAAGAATTCTTCCCAGCGATTGAGAAGGGTTTTGCAGGCATGATGGAAGAAGGTCCTCTGGCTGGCTTCCCTATGCTGGACGTTCACGTTGAGCTGTACGACGGTGGTTTCCACGCAGTTGACTCCTCTGCAGTAGCGTTTGAAATTGCAGCGAAAGGTGCATACCGTCAGTCCATGCCTAAAGCCGGTCCTCAGCTGATCGAGCCTATCATGAAAGTTGACGTGTTCACTCCGGACGACAACGTAGGTGACGTAATTGGTGACCTGAACCGTCGTCGTGGCATGATCAAAGATCAGGAGCCAGGCACTACTGGCGTACGTATTAAAGCAGACGTACCTCTGTCCGAAATGTTCGGCTACATTGGTCACCTGCGTACTATCACTTCAGGTCGTGGTCAGTTCTCTATGGAGTTCAGCCACTATATGCCTTGCCCAGCTAACGTTGCTGAGAAGGTTATTGCTGAAGTTAAAGAGCGTAACGCTAAGAAGTAATTCTGATTGGCAGGCATCGCCTGCCTTTCTGAAGCTATTTCTCCAAAACCCCGGTGCAGCCGTACCGGGGTTTTATTTTGTCTGCCATAAAACCTTAATTCCGGACACGATCCATGAACCGTAAGAAAAAGATCAACCAGATCCTGAGTAAAAAAGCGAAACGCGCCAAGAGTAAAAAAGCATTTGAAAGCGGCGGCGTAAACAAGCCACGTTATATTTCCAAAGCGGAACGGGAAAAGATGGCTGCAGAGGAACAAAACAGCGACGAACAAGCGCTGTAAAGCGGGAAATCCTACAGGGAAGCCGAATGACTCAGCTTCCCGGGGTGACTAGCAATACCACTAACTGATATAAACAATGCCATACTGCCGATGGTGGTAAAACAACCTGCGGACTTGCTGACTATTTGGCAAACTGCATCGTCAGAATGGTCTGTGACCAGAACTTCCACGCACCGTTTTCTTTCTTAAAAGCCTGCAATAATTCCAGCTCGTTGTCGTTAAAAGCTGCAGCTCCGGCCACTTTACGGGTCGCCTGTCGTACTTTAACAACGGCAAATTCACCGGTTACACCAACAAAGTCATACCCTTTCAGTTCATACTCCAGATCATATTGCTGAAACAGAGGTGGCACCTGCTGTAACGTCGCCTGATAACTTGGCGATGAGCTATGGATCGTTTTCATCATACGCGCCATATCTTCGCTCTGGGTGGCGGCGATATTCTCCTCGACAACATCCCGCACCTCATCGGCAATACTGGCGGCATAACTCACCCCCGAAAAGACAACCAGTGCCAGCATCAGAGCCATTCGGCGCATTCCGGCCCGCATCAAATCAACCATATTTCTATCCTTATAGTGGTTAAGGCCGTACCTACGACCCAACGTGAAAAATCTGCTAAAAAGCAGAATGATTAATCATTCTTTATACTACTGGTCTGCACCTGTAACAGCACCTGCCTGTAGCCTGTATTAGCCCCTACCTCTAGTCAGTAGCTGCCTGTAATAGTACCTGTGCCCTCTCCGTAACGAAACACACCTGCAACAGAAAGCGCTGTGCCTGAGCCCGACAAAACGTTTTGTAAAAAACAGTGTCACAATATTGTCATTTGATATTCACACAGTTAATCAGTGATACTGAGTGACGTCATACCATCACTTTCTGACACAGCAAAGGATCGCTTTATGACAACCCACGAAACGGAACTTTCGGCAGACACTGGAAAAAAGAAGAACACCTCTCTTCGTCTCGATCAGCCCACCCTGAAAGCCCTGAAAATAAGGGCTATTGAAGAAGACACCAGTGTCCAGAAGCTGATCGAGAAACTGATACAAGCCTACCTTGACGGACGCATTACATTGACCAAAGGGAAGTAGCCAAAATGACTGCTCACTCTCGCTGGCTGATCAAAGACAGCGATTCCACCGAACTCTTACTGGATCAGTACCGGCAGAAATTCACACTTGAGCCGATGCAGATTCGCCATGAAACCCTGAGCTTTTACGATGATTTTGAATGGCATCTGTGGCGTAAAAAGCAGCTACTGGCCAGCAATAATCAGGGCTTAGTACTGCGTATTGATAATGATGCCCTGACGTTTTTTGACCGGGAAAAAACACCGGTCTTTGCCCGTGACTTTAAGCACCGGGATCTTAGAGAAACGATCCTGAAACTGACCAAAGGGCGTCGGTTGTTCCCCATGGCAGAACTTGAAGTGGAGTTCTGTCACTATGCGGTCCGTAACGATGACCTGAAGAAAGTCTGTGACCTGAATGTCATTCTCACCGGCTACGGCACCATGGTGGAGCTGAAAGGTCTCCGTGGCTACGACAAGGAGTACCGTCAATGCCTGAATATGGTACTGAACGGTGAACCCAATGAGCTGGAAAATCATATTTTCCTGAACAGTCTCAGACTGCTGGGCATTGAACCCAGTGATTACACCGCCCGTCCGCGCTTTAAACTGGCACCGGAACTGGACAGCTGCGATGCCGTCGCACTGATCGCCCAAAAACTCTGGCATAACGTGCGGGTTAACGAAGAAGGCATCATTCGTGACTGGGACACTCAGTTCCTGCATCAGTACCGCGTTGCTCTGCGCCGCATGAGAGCCCTGTTCGCCCAGATGAAACAAAGTATCGGCCGTGAAGAGAGTCAGTGGTTTAAAAAGCAACTGGCAGAGCTGGCCGCCCCGACCAATCGGTTACGGGATCTGGATGTTTATCTCAAATCTGAAGACACTTATCTGGAACTGATACCAGAGTCATTCCGTGAGGGTTTACGCAAGCTGTTCCGGGACCTCTCCCGGGAGCGTCAGCAGGAACAGAAAAAGCTGGCTCAGGATCTGAGTTCACCGGAATATCTCAGCCACATAGGACTGATCGAATCCCGTCTGGCCCTATGTCCTCAGTCCCCCACCCGCAAGGGTCATAAACCGGTTCTGAAACTGGCCGCCCGACAGATTATCAGCCGTTACAACGCTATCTCGATGGACGCCCTGGAGATCACCGATCATTCTCCTGATGAACAGGTGCATGAGATCAGACTCGATTGCAAGAAGCTGCGCTACCTGCTGGAGTTCTTTACGGACCTGTTCCCGAAAAAGCAGATACGCCCCCTGCTGAAAGCGCTGAAAAAACTGCAGGACAATCTGGGTGAATTTAATGATCTTTCCGTTCAGCGTGAGCGTCTGGAAGACTACCTTAAGCGTCATAAAGTCAGCCCGGATACAGAAGCCGCCGTTAATGCTCTGAATGGCGTGCTCTTTAACCGTCAGTTAAACGAACGGGCACGGGTGCGACAGCAGCTTGGCGTATTTCTGAGTGAAGAGGTTCGTCAGAGTGTCGAGTCGCTGATGCCGACACCCCGCAAACCCCATATCCGTACAGGGAGGTTATCCGAATGAAAACATTAGCCTGTTACAGCATTAAAGGTGGTGTCGGTAAAACGGCCTCATCGGTGAACCTTGCTTATCTGGCGGCTCAGGCAGGTTACCGCACCCTGCTGATCGATCTGGATTCCCAGGGCGCGTCCTCGTTTTATTTCCGGGTTCGTCCCAGCAAGAAAAACTGGGGCAAACGTTTCTTCAAAACCTATGAACAGCTTCTGAAACAGATTAAAGCCTCGGACTTCGACAATCTGGATATCATTCCGGCCCATGAAAGCTTCCGTCACTTTGACGCCATGCTCAGCGACAAAGGCAAGCGGGAGCTGCGCCTTAAGCGGGTGCTGAAAGGGCTGAAAAAAGAGTACGACCTGATCATTCTGGACTGCCCGCCAACACTGAGCTATCTGAGCGAGGCGGTGTTCCATGCGGCCAACATGATCGTGGTGCCAGTGATTCCCACCACGCTGTCAGAAAGAACCTTCGAGCAGCTGCAGGAGTTCTTCAATAAGCATGAGCTGTCGACCAAGATGGTCTACCCCTTCTTCTCCATGGTTCAGCGACAAAAGCATCTCCATAAGAGCACCATTGAGCGGATGCAGGCAGACACTCCCCGTTTACTGAACACTCAGGTTCCTTTCTCGACCGATATCGAAAAGATGGGCGAGCACCGCTCACCGATCAGCTGTTTTGCCGCCCGCTCGCCCGGTGGTCAGGCATACGATGCCCTCTGGCAGGAAATCGCCCGTAAACTGAAGAAACTCTGAATCAGTAACAGGACAGGGAGTGCTGGGTTATGACGAAGAAAAAGGGACGTACAAAAATTGCGGCACTGCCGATTCGCTACCACAAAAAGAAGGGGCTCCAGATCTGTCTGATCACCTCCCGAAAGCGGGGGCACTGGATCATACCTACCGGCAAGCCGGAGAAAAAACTGAGCGACAGCGATGTCGCTCAGCTGGAAGCCTACGAGGAAGCCGGGGTACTGGGGCGCGCCAGCCGTAAACAGCGCTTCAGCCACCGCACTTGCTCCCTCAGAAAGCGGGTGGAACGCAACCTGACCCTCTATCCGCTAAAGGTACGCAAAGAGCTGAAACGCTGGCCGGAAGATGATCAGCGTAGCCGAAAATGGATCAAAGTCAGTCGATTAGCCAAGCATCTGGGGGATGCCTCACTGGCGAAAAAGATTACCCATCAGCTGCTCTGATTCACCCTCTTATATCCCGCAGCCGTATATCCTCCCTGCTTATAGCCGAAGCTGATAACGAAAAAAGCCCGACTGCTAATCATCAGCAGCCGGGCTTTATCAAGGTGGACATCCCTGTCCGGATAACAAGAGGTGGACTAACGAGTTAATGCTTTTTACAAGTTGATGCTTTTAGCGATTAGCGATTAGCCATCAGCGACCGGCAACCAGGCGGCACTTGGATTCGGACAGAGGACGGAACGCCTGATCTGCCGGAATGGTTCGCAGAATCTTAAACAGATCCCACTCACCATTCGATTCCGATGGTTTCTTCACCTCTGCCAGATACATATCGTGAATCATACGACCATCATCCCGAATACGGCCGTTGCTGGCGAAGAAGTCATTTACCGGAGTTGCTTTCATTTCAGCCATAACCGTTTGCGCATCATCCGTACCGGTTTTCTCAACCGCTTTCAGGTAATGCATAGTCGATGAGTAGATACCCGCATGCACCATGGTTGGCATAGTGCCGGTCTCTTCATAGAAGCGTTTCGACCAGGTACGGGTTTCAGGGGTTCTGTCCCAATAGAAACCGGTTGTCAGCTGAAGTCCCTGGGTGGTTTCCAGTCCCAGACTTTTTACGTCATGCAGGAAAACCAGCAAACCGGCCAGCTTCTGACCTGACGCCACAACCCCAAACTCTTTTGCGGTTTTCAGGGCGTTAATGGTATCTGCGCCAGCATTCGCCAGACCCACAATTTTGGCTCCGGATGCCTGCGCCTGCAGAATAAACGAGGAGAAATCGCTGGTAGCTAACGGGTGACGAACACCGCCAACAACCTTGCCGCCACTGCCCTTAACCACAGCCGCAACATCGCCTTCCATCGCATGGCCAAAGGCGTAATCGGCGGTCAGGAAGAACCAGCTGTCACCACCCTCTTTTACCACGGCTTCACCGGTGCCGTGGGCCAGAGCGTAGGTGTCATAAACGTAATGCACCGAGTTAGGCGTACAGTATTGATTGGTAATGGAGGAGGACGCCGAGCCGGAAACAATGGAGAGTTTGTCTTTCGACTCCACCACCTTGTTCACCGCAATCGTGACCGCCGATGACACCATGCCCGCCACCAGATCGATATTATCGGTATCGATCCACTCACGAACCTTGTTGGCACCAATATCAGGTTTGTTCTGATCATCAGCCGCTACAATCGTAATCTTTTTACCTTTCACCTTGCCGCCAAAGTCAGCAATGGCCATTTTGGCCGCTGTCAGACCGTTCGGCCCCGCAAGCGGGCTATAGGTACCGGACATATCGGCGATATAGCCGATACGGATCTCATTGTCTGAGATATCCGCTGCCTGAGCGCCAGCAGAGATCGCCAGTGCCGACAACACGCTTGCGGTCAGGTGTTTCAGTTTTAAACGCATAGGGTCTTCCTTTGTTGTTTTTGTTTTTTCTTTTGACTAAGTTGCGTAACAACCTCCCTGCAGGGCAGGGAAGGCAAAACGTCAGATGCTCTTCTAAGCGCTCTGGGCAAACTGATCACGCAAGGTGCGTTTCAGCAGTTTACCGGCGGTATTCTTGGGAAGCTGATCCACAAAATGCACCTGCTTCGGTACTTTGAACGCCGCCAGATGTTCTTTAGCATGGCTGATCAGACCCGCTTCATCTGCCGGACTTTCAGGTTTCAGCACAACAACAGCGGCGATCGCTTCAATCCACTTCTCATCCGGTACGCCGATGACAGCAACCTCAGCGATAGAAGGATGCGTGTAGAGGGCTTCTTCCACATCGCGACTGGCCACCAGTACGCCTCCGGTATTCACCACATCCTTGATGCGGTCGACGATATAGATAAAGCCTTCCTCATCCTGAATCCCCAGATCACCGGAATGGAACCAGCCATCTTTAAAGGCCTCGGCCGTTTCTTCAGGTTTATCCCAGTAACCCACCATCAGATGGGGTGACTGATGCACCAGCTCACCCTGCTGACCCGGCGCACAATCTTCACCGGTTACAGGATCAACGATACGGGTGCAGACAGAGGAAACAGGGCGACCGCAGGAACTCGGGCGGGCTTTATGTTCAGCCGGGGTGAGAACCGTTGCCAGAGGTGCAATCTCGCTCTGGCCATAGCAGTTATACAGGCCGGACTCCGGCAGGCGCTGTTCCAGCTCATGCACAATGGGCTCCGGCATGATGGATGCGCCGTAGTAGAGTTTCTGCAGATGTTGCAGCTCTGCATCCACGAAATCATCATGGCGCAGCAGGGCGATCCAGACCGTTGGCGGTGCGAAGAAGGAGTTCAGTTTCTCCTCTTTCAGCAGTTTAAGAATCAGATCCGGTGTCGGGGTATCGATCAGATAGGAGAAGGAACCGGACAGCAGTGCCGGCATACTGAAAACATGCATCTGTGCCGAGTGATACAGAGGCAACGCGGCCAGACCACGATCATCCGGCGTGATATCCAGATGGTTAATACAGCTGGCGTACTCTGACATCAGCGAGCGATGAGTGTGCATCGCCCCTTTCGGGTCAGAGGTGGTGCCTGAGGTATAAAGAATCTGTACGACATCACTGTCGCTCAGCTCAAGATCCGGCGCTGCCGCATTGACAGACGCATCCAGAGCAACTGACAGAATATCCAGCGTTTCATCTGATGCGGTCGCAGGATCAGCGGCATGCAGGCTGCCATGCAGAGCCAGATCAACCTGATCATAAACCTCATCGATATGGGCTTTCAGGCTGGTATCAGAGAACAGCGCCTTAGCACCGGACTGATTCAGCACGTAGAGGAGTTCCTCCTGCACCAGTGCAAAGTTCACCGGTACATGAATCAGACCCGCTTTAGCACAGGCGAGAAACAGCAGCAGGTAAGCATCAGAGTTTTTGCCATAGGCCGCAACCCGGTCACCTTTACTGAGACCGGAGGCGATCAGATGATTCGCCACTCGATTTACTGCCAGATTAAACTCTGAAAAGCGCCATTGGCGATCCGCATACTGCAGCGCCACCTTGTCGGCGTTTCGGCGGGCGGAACGCTCCAGACCATCACCGATGGTGTTACGGGTAGCGCGGGCAATAATTTGAGCCATATCCATGGTCGACATGCGACACCTCTCTTCTTACTTATTGTTTTTGTATTAAAAGAATCGTTATAAGAGTATTTTCAGAACAGGCGTTGGCTAGTTAATAACGCCAGCCAACCCTGAACAATGGCCGTAACGGTCTTTCTTTTTGATCGAAACGGCCAAAATCGATGTTCAAGCGCTGACATTCAGTTCTGCAGCGGCTTTCCGGTTTCCAGAAGATGCTGCATACGAGCCAGACAGCCGGGGTTCTGCGCCAGACTGAGATCCGTCGCCAGCTCCAGCTCGTCGAATGCCTGATACCAGCCTTCACGACTCGCCTGATTCAGCAACGTAAGCAACTCCTGTTCTAAGCGCATCTGAAAGGGAGCTTCCGGACTCGAAGCTGAATCGGGCTGATAAGCCGTCAAAACCGGTAACTCATAGTCAACAGTGGCCGCCTCACCTTTCGCTTTAAGTGATCGGGCAACGGCAATAGCGTCACCCAGCAGACGATCCGGATTCATGCTGATGGCACTATGCTCTGAGACAAAACCCAGCGCTTTAGCCTCCAGGGCAGAGTGACTGACGCGGGCTGATTTCAGGGTGTTAAAGCAGTGTTCAACCGCCTGATCCGCCCCCAACAACTGAGCGCTATTCGCCAGCAGTTTCTTACAACCGCCCCAGCCCGGTACGATGCCCACCTGAGCTTCCACCAGCCCCAGCTGAGCTTCCGCTGCCAACTGCACATGATGGCAATGCATCAGCAACTCAACACCGCCACCCAGAGCCTTTCCGGCGACCGCAGCGACGACAGGCACAGGCGATGCTTCGATACGCTGAAACAACTGCTGACCACGGCGGATATAGCGCTCCAGACCACCCACTTCTCTCAGCTGCATAAACTCTTTCAGATCGGCTCCTGCGGCAAACACAGCGCCGCTACTGGCGATCAAAAGCGCCTTATTGTCACGAACAGCACAATCCAATGCGGTTTCCAGCTCATCCAGCAGTGTGGTGCTGAGCGCATTAATTCGGGCAGAAAGTTCAAAGCAAAGCAGCTCATCATCCACCGGCCAGAGTCGGCTGAACTGCCCTTCACTCAACGCTTGTCCCCGGATCAGATCTGACCAGTGGACTATGCCTTCAGCATGGTGGATAGGCTGATAACCCCCGGTTAAGGTCAGCTGATGAGTGACGCCGTCAATCCGGCAGTAACCGGACTTGTGTTCTTCAGCGGCCTGCTGCTGCCAGAGCGCGGTTCCGGCAAACGCCTCTGGGTCGCGGCGCTGCTCCTCACTGAGCAAAGTATCAAAGGCGTCTGCGCCAATTTGATCTCTCAGCTCAAAGGGGCCAAAACGCCAGTTGTAGCCGAGACGCATAGCGGTATCGATCGCTGCGATATCCTCCGCCACATCCGGTAACAGCGAGGCGGCATAAGCGACGACACGACTCAACACACGGCGGGCATATTCACCGCCCTTATCGGTCTGCTGAACCAGTTGCGAAAGAGCGCCCCGTTTCAGCTTGAGGCTCGGCCAGTCCGGCAGATCTGCCAGTGGCTGATATTCAAGGCTGTTCAGGTTCAGCTGATGAAGCTGCTTGTTTCCGGCGGCATCCTGAGTCTGACGGTAAAACCCCTGCAGCACTCTGCCCTTGCGGCCATGCCAGCCTTTTTCGATCAGGGTGCTGATCAGCTCCGGTGACTTGGCGTATCGCTGGAAGGCATCCTCTTCCGGCAGCAGACGACTGAGACTTGCGGTCACCTCCGGCATCAGGTCGATACCGCACAGATCCCAAAGCCCGAAGACACCAGTCTTAGGGAAACCACACAGCTGCAGTGTCTGATCCGCCTGCCGTACATCCAGCTCCAGCGCGATCGCTTCCTGAAGGGCAACCTGCATCCAGTACACCCCGAGCCGGTTGGCGATAAAGCCCGGCCGGTCGGCACAGGTGATCACAGTTTTACCCATCGCTTTGTCGTTGAAAGCGTCAAGTGCCGCCAGTCCCTCCGGCGAGGTTTCTTCAGTGGAAACAAACTCCACCAGCCGCATATAGCGTGGTGGGTTAAAGAAATGGGTCACCACAAAGTGCTGGCGAAAGCCCTCGCTCATCCCTTCCAGCAGATGCCGCAGTGGCAAGGTCGACGTATTAGAGGACACCATGCAGTGCTGAGCACGCACCTGATCGATCCGACGATACAACGCCTGCTTCACATCCAGACGCTCAACAATCGCCTCTACAATCCAATCCTGCTGCGCCAGCTCTGAAAGATGATCTTCGGTATTACCGACAGTGATCCGATCCGCCACTTCAGCGGACATCAGGGCACCACGGGAGCCGCTTTTCACCATACGCGCGAGAGCATCCGCTGCAATGCAACTGCGCTCGACAGGATTCGAGCCTTCAGAGGCACGATCGAGCAGCAGCACCTGAGCACCGGCATTAGCCGCCTGCGCCGCAATACCCGCCCCCATAACTCCGGCACCGATCACCGCAACCCGTCGAATCTGACGTTCCCCCATCAGCTCCGCCATCAGTTACGCTCCTTCAGGTTTTCAACGATCAGGGCGATCCCCTGTCCGCCACCAATGCACATGGTGATCAGGCCGTAACGGCCACCGATCCGCTCCAGCTCATACAGTGCTTTCAGCGTGATGATAGAACCGGTTGCGCCCACCGGATGGCCGTGAGCTACAGCCCCGCCATTGGGGTTTACTTTGGCAGGGTCAAAACCGAGGGATTCCGTTACTGCCATCGCCTGAGCGGCAAAGGCTTCGTTGGATTCGATCACGTCCAGATCAGCAACCGTCAGACCGGCCTTTTCCAGCGCGGTTTTCACTGCCGGAATCGGCCCCAGCCCCATCACATCCGGCTCGACACCGGCAAAGGCATAGCTGACAAAGCGGGCGCGAGGCTTCAAACCACGACGACGGGCTTCCGCCTCAGAGGTCAGCACCAGCGCAGCAGCACCATCGTTGATACCGGAGGCGTTCCCTGCTGTCACCAGTCCTTCTTTTTTAAAGGCTGGCTTCAGGCTGGCAAGCCCCTCAGCGGTAATATCCGCACGAACATGCTCATCGGTGGCAAACAGCTGTGTCTGGCGCTTCTTACGGATCTCCACCGGCACAATCTGAGATTCAAACAGCCCCTCTTTAATGGCTGTTGCCGCTTTCTGATGGCTGTCCAGGGCGAATTGATCCAACTGTTCGCGACTATAGCCGTAACGTCCGGCAATGTTCTCAGCGGTAATCCCCATATGACCGCTATCAAACGGGTCACTCAGAATATCCAGCGTCATATCCAGGGTTTTGCCGTCGCCCATGCGCTGACCGAAACGCATATTAGGCAGCAGATACGCCCCCTGACTCATGCTTTCAGCACCGCCAGCCAATGCGATACGGCTGTCACCGGCGGCAATCATCTGGGCCGCAGAGATCAGGGACTGCACCGAAGAACCACAGAGGCGGTTCACATTCAGGGCTGCCGACTCAACCGGCAGACCGGCATTGAGGGCGATATGACGGGAGAGATACACATCCTGCGGCGAGGTGGTGATGATATGGCCAAAGACCGAATGGTCGATCTCAGCAGCGGGTACACCTGAGCGTTTAATCGCCTCTTTTGCGGCAAAGGTGCCCAGTTCAGCGGGAGTAAACTGGCTCAGAGAACCACCAAAAGCACCGATGGCGGTACGGGCACCCTCCAAAATAACGACCTTGGTTAAATCAAACGGGGATAAATCTGTTGCAGACATCGCTAAATCCTTCGCAGTTATTGTTGTTTTAATCGGTAACTTGGGACTGTCAGGACTGCTGAAATCAGCGCCCCAATAAAGAACGGGCGATCACCTCTTTCATAATTTCCGAGGTACCGGCGTAGATGGTCTGGATGCGGGCATCGACATAGAAACGGGAGATCGGATATTCCGTGGTGTAACCATAGCCGCCGAACAACTGCAGGCACTCATCGATGGTTTTGCACTGCATCTCACTCAGCATCAGCTTCAGGGTCGCCGCATCAGTCGCAGTCATCGCTCCTTCGCTGTAGCGCTGCATGCACTGATTAAAGTAGGCACGCCCCAGTTCGATCTGGGCTTTCACTTCGGCCAGTTTGAAGCGTGTATTCTGAAAATCAGCAATACGCTGACCAAAGGCTTTGCGCTCCTGTACGTAGTCCAGCGTCAGTTGCAGCGCCCCTTCCATCGCACCCAAGGCCTGAGACGCAACCCCAAGTCGCTCCCGTGGCAGCTCCTGCATCAGGTAAACGAAGCCCTTGTTCAGCTCGCCCAACAAAGCCTCTTCCGGCACGATCAGGTCTTCAAAAAAGAGTTCAGCAGTATCACTGGAGTGCTGCCCGATCTTGTGAATCCCTTTACCTTTGGAAAAGCCCGGAAGGTTCGCATCCACCAGAAACAGGGAAACCCCTTTCGCTCCCGCCCTGGGATCGGTTTTGGCACAAACGATCACCATATCCGCCAGCAGACCATTGGTAATAAAGATCTTGGAACCGTTAATCTTCCAGCCTTCCGACACCTTCTCAGCGCGGGTCCGCAGGGCCGCCAGATCACTACCGGCACCGGGTTCTGTCATGGCGATGGCACCAACAACCTCCCCCGAAGCCATTTTCGGCAACCAGTGCTGCTTCTGTTCTTCGGTGCCTATATGCAGGATGTAAGGCATCACGATATTGGCGTGAATGTTGTATCCACTGCCGATGCCTCCATAGCCATAACGGGAGATCTCTTCACAGATCAGCTGACTGATCGCAAAGTCAGCACCGGCGCCACCGTATTGCTCCGGCATATCGACACCCAGCAGCCCCGCCTCACCAAAGGTGTTCCATAGCGTGCGCGGCACCTGATGATCCGCCTCCCATTGTTCAAAATGAGGCTCAACCTCCTGCTGCAGAAAGCGTTGAACCATTTCGATAAAAAGCGGGGCATCTTCCCCATAGACAGAAGATGACAAGGCGTTGAGAGGAGAAACAGATGCATTCATAACCTAAGTACCCACAGTTTTCCGGATGAATAATTGACAGTCCAGGCCATTAAAACGGCTATCAGGCAGGCTTAGAATGACCCTTACGGTCTTATTAATTGACCAAATCGGCCACTAAAACGATGCGGTCAGTCCGAATGCTGGATCTGGGGGCGGGAATGTAATAGCGTCAGGTGAAGCCAAACGAAGAAAACAACAATAAGATACGATCCTGAGGCGTCATCCCATGAACTCCAAGGTTTCACCCCCGTCGGCACCCCGTCCTTCCGCCAGAGCCCATATTGCCAATCACTATATCCATGCCTGTATTAGCGGCGCACTGGAACAGGGAATACCGGCAGAAATCCTTCTGGCACAGGCTGGGATTCCTCAGGCGTGGTATCAGCAACCGGACAAACTGATTACGGAGCAACAGCTGAGCGACCTAATCAAAGCGGTCTGGCGGGAGACCCATGATGAATTTATGGGGCTGGCTCCCTCGGTGTGTAAAAACGGCGTCTTTGCCCTGATGGCGGAACTGGCGCAACAGGCGAAAACACTGGGCGGCATGCTGAAACAGAGCGCCCGCTTTTACAGTACGGTTTATCCCCATATCGACGCGGCTCTTGAAGCAGAACAGATGAATGACTCAGGTCAGTCACAGGTGTTTTATCGCTTAAAGCTGACGGGGACGGACAGAGATCGTCATCACCTGCTTCAGGAGTTTCTGCTGCTGATGTGGCAGCGCTTCTCCTGCTGGCTCACCGGACAGCAAATTCCCTTCAGCAGTACCTGTTTTGACTACGCAGCCCCCTCTCACGCCAAAGAGTACAAAGCGATGTATACCGGCAGTCTGATCTTTGAGGCTGACACCTGTGGCTTTTATCTGCATCCACGCTATCTGCAGCTGCCCATTGTGCGCAGCGAGGAGGAACTGAAAGAGTTTCTGCGGCTTTCCCCCGCCATGATTCTGCACCGGCCGGATCAGGATGACCGCCTTAAAACCCGACTCAGAATGCTGCTGCAGCAGTTCGACTTTGATCAGCTGCCGGATCTGGAACAACTGAGCCATCAGTTGCATCTGGCACCGCGAACTTTACGTAGAAAGCTATCGGAAGAAGGCACATCCCTGAGAGAGCTGAAGGAGCATCTGCGCAGGGATTTCGCCATTAAGCTGCTCAACTCTGAACATCTGTCCATTAATGAGGTCAGTGAGCGGGTAGGATTCTCGGAAACCGCAGCATTTTGCCGGGCTTTTAAACGCTGGACCCGGCTGTCGCCCTCACAATGGCGAAAGCGGCAGGAGCAGACCTGAGCACTGAAACCTGAGTACTGAAACCTAAGTACCGAAGCCTGAGCAATAAATGCTGACGACTGACAGGGCATCAGCAGCTTGTCATAAAAAAAGCGGGATAACAGCGGCCTTCCACCATTATTACGACGATGCTGATATAATCAGATAAAGGTTAAGTATCCTGCCTGCTTCAGAAGCATCCGATATCCACAGATAATACCGCCAGAGGTTGTGACCTTTCATGATTAAGCCAAGCTTACCTGCCAATGAACCGCAACGGATCGCAGCCCTTGAGGCATATCAGGTACTGGATACCGAGGCAGAGAAAGCGTTTGATGATCTCACCCTTCTGGCCTCCCGTATTTGCGGAACCCCCATCGCGCTTGTCAGCCTGATCGACCCGGAACGCCAGTGGTTTAAATCCAAAGTTGGCCTTGATGCCTGCGAGACTGAGCGGGATATCGCCTTCTGCGCCCACGCGATTCATAAAGATGATGTGATGGAAGTGTGCGACACCTTTCAGGATGAACGTTTTCACGACAACCCTCTGGTCACCGGTGCACCCTTTATTCGTTTCTACGCCGGTGCTCCTCTTATCACGCCGGAAGGCTTTGCCATAGGCACCCTCTGCGTCATCAGCCCGAAACCGATGCAGCTGAGCAACGAGCAGAAAGAGAACCTGACCATGCTGGGCAGAGCCGTGGTTTCCCAGCTGGAACTTCGGAAAAAAGTGCGGGAACTGGATCGGGTCAGTCAGTTTAAAAGTGACTTCCTCTCCAACATGAGCCATGAAATCCGCACACCGATTCACGGCATCACAGGCACTCTGCATCTGTTGCAGAACATGGCGCTCAACCGCGAACAACGTCATCTGGTCTCTCTGGCTCTGGGCAGTGCCGACGCCCTGACCGAGCTGGTCAACGATATTCTCGACCTTTCCCGAATAGAAGCCGGCAAGCTTGAGCTGCAGACCGAAGCATTTGATCTGGCGTCACTGCTGGCCGAAGTCGGCGCAACCCAGGGCATTAAAGCCGGAGAGAAATATCTTGAGCTGCTCTGCCCCGCCCGACATATTCCATCCGGCAAGGTACAGGGCGACAGCCTGCGACTGCGCCAGATCCTGAATAACCTGATCAGTAATGCCATCAAGTTCACCCACGAGGGATTTGTCTCGGTTGACCTTACCCTGACACCTCAGACGGACGGCAGCGACCAGCAGATCGCCCGATTTGAGGTCAGAGACAGCGGCATCGGTTTAACCGAGTCGCAGCTCAACACCCTGTTCAACCGCTTTCAGCAGGCAACCGCGGATACCGCTCATCGCTACGGAGGCAGTGGCTTAGGCCTGAATATCTGTCAGCAACTGGTTGAGATGATGAATGGCCGCATTGGGGTTAACAGCCAATATGGCGAAGGTTCTCTCTTCTGGTTTGAGATCCCTCTGACGCTGATCGACCCCATTGAAGACCTGTTACCGGAGCGACCGACAGGAACCCGGGTGCTGGTGGTGGAATCCCGCCCGGTCTCCCAGCAGTTTATGCGTTCGTTATTTGCCCAATGGCAGATCGACGCCGAAGTCGTTCCCCCCAGCCGCGCTTTCAAAGAGCTTGAAGCTGCAGGTTCAGATAACGACCAACCGGCCTTCAGTCATCTGATTCTGGATGATGGCGCTGAGCTTTTGAACAACGGTCGTCTGAGCGAACAGCTAAGTGAATTCTGGCCTGCCGATCAGCCCCCGCAACTGATTCTGCTGAGACAACCCGGCTCAAAACAGAAAACGCTCGACCTGAGCCCCTATCAGGCGGTTATCGGTCTACCGGTATGCCCACAGGAACTCTTGTCCGTTTTACAGGGTAAGCTCATGGAGCATCCGGATGAGCGGGATTCGCAGCTAACCCGCTCCGCTCAGTTCAGTGGCCGGGTTCTGATCGCGGAAGATAATAAAACCAATCAGGTGGTCGCCCAGGGCATGCTGACTCAGATGGGACTGGAGGTTGAGATCGCCAATGACGGCTACGAAGCCCTGCATATCATGCGTACAGAGCGCTTTGACATCATCTTTATGGATTGCCAGATGCCGGTGATGGACGGTTATCGCACCACGCAGAAACTCCGTCAGGCTGAAGGTCTGCAAACAGACAACAAAGTCCCCGTTATCGCCCTGACCGCTAACGCCATGCAAGATGACAAACGACGCTGCCTTGAGGCGGGTATGGATGAGTTTCTGACCAAGCCGATCGACCCGGCAAGACTTTCTGCGGTGCTGGAACGCTTTCTGCCTGGCCGGAAGACAAACTCAGATAGTACCGGGACGCCACAGGAAGCTGATAACACCTTCGCTCAGCTTCTACCGAAAGAGGATCAACAGCTTACCTTTGATGTTGACGAGTTCCGTCAGCGACTGGGCGGTGATACCGAGTTGATGCAGCTGGTGATGGAAGCGGCACTGGAAGATATTCATCGTCTGCTGGCAGAACTGGAACAGACAGCGGATGAGGCTTTACCTGCCAACCTGCACCAGCTAAAGGGTCTGCTGGCAAACAGCTCCGCAACCGTGCTTTACCATCGGGTACAGAAACTGGAAAAGCTAAGTCGCGCGGGGCAGTATTCTCCGGTTCGCCAGCAACTGCCCGAACTGATTGAGCTGGCTCACGCCTTTGAGCAGGAAACCCAAAAGCAGCTGAATAGCTGAGGCATAAAAAAGGGGCGCAACACGGGCGCCCCTTTTTCAGACAAGCTCTGAGCCATCGGCTAAGGCCGATTAATGGTGGTGACCACCGATACCGTGGGCATGGCCATGAGCAATCTCTTCAGATGTCGCATCACGTACATCAGCGATGATCAGATCAAATGTCAGCGTTTTACCGGCCATTGGATGGTTGGTATCAACCGTGACCATGAACTTGCCAACTTTAACAACGGTTACCTGACGCTGACCCTGTTCGGTCTGAACAACCGCCATCATACCCGGCTTCCATTTTTTCGCGCCCATCAGATGTTTGGTTGGCACGCGCTGTTCACTGTCTTCTTTACGCAGACCGTAGGTCTCTTCCGGTGGCAGGGTTACCGAAAATTCTTCACCGGCGTTGCGCCCTTCCAAAGCCTTCTCAACACCCGGCATCATATTCTTGTGGCCATGCAGATAAGCAACCGGATCAGCACCCACATTGCTTTCCAGTGTCTGGCCCGCTTCATCTTTCAGCGTGTAGTAAAACTGAACAACTTTATCTTTGGAAATACTCATGGCTATACCTTACTGACCAATAAAAATGCGACTCATAAAAACGCAAAAAGCGAAGCCGTAGCTTCGCTTTTTGTTGTTCAGAACCTTACAAGTAAGTTTCTGAACCAGGCTAGAACCCGTTAAACCGTCAGACTAAAAAGTCTTACAGTACAACGATTTCTTCAGCCTGTGGGCCTTTCTGGCCTTGAGTTACTTTGAACTCAACCTTTTGGCCTTCCAGCAGGGTTTTGAAACCGTTGCCAACGATCGCAGAGAAGTGTGCGAATACGTCAGGACCGCTTTCCTGCTCGATGAAACCAAAACCTTTAGATTCGTTGAACCATTTAACAGTGCCAGTAACTTTAGACATGATTAAATTCCTGTCATTCAAGAGTAATTTGTTTGCTTCGGTAATGAAGCGGTTTTGCTGGAAGTCGTGCTATTACTTATGGAAAACAGGACGAGAACTTACTTAGTGAATATATCAAACTAAAGTGAAGACATCGAAATGGTGCATAAATACAGACTTGCTTTCAGACAAAGTTATTATACACAGATCATCCCCTCTGTCTAAGATTATTTTTGCCTGTGAAAATGAACCGTTTTACTGCTATAACGTATTGAATTATCACGTTTAAACCCCCGCCCCAACCGGCTCTGGAAACCACGATAATGCAAAATATTAAAGGTGTGATCTTTGATCTGGACGGAACGCTTGTTTCATCCGAACTCGACTTTCAATGGCTGCGACAGCAGGTCAATTGCCCCTCAGATGACGACATTCTGGCCTTTATCAACGCCCTTGAAGATCCCTATCTGAAAGAGCGTGCACAACAGATTGTTGAACAACATGAGCTGGACGACGCCCATCAGGCCAGCTGGATACCCGGTGCCAAACTCTTCGTTGACCGGCTGAACCGCAACAACTATCCCATGGCGATTGTGACCCGCAATTTTCAGGAAGCGGCTCAGATCAAAATCCGCAATAACGCCATGCCGATCACCCGGGTGATTACCCGTGAAGAAGCGCCAGCCAAACCGGATCCGACAGCCCTGCTGCAGATCGCCAGTGAATGGCGACTCAAGCCAGAACAGGTCATGTATATCGGTGATTTCCGCTACGATGTGGAAGCCGCCAATAATGCCGGTATGCACTCCTGCCTGTTCGCGCCGGAAGAACTGCCGGACTACGCCCACCAGGCAGATCAGGTGATCCGTCATTTTGATGAGCTGACGAATTTGCTCAAGGCCTGATCGGGCAAAGCAAAAGCATCGGGCGGGTAAAATGCTGGCAAAGTGCGGGTTAAAATACGAGCCAGACAGGAAGTTAAAGAAAGAAAGGCGTCAGACCGGTAGTTAATGAGTTAAAGAGCTATAGAGTTAAAGAATTAAAGAGTTAAAGAAGGGAATGCAACGAGGGGCTGTAATCAGCGCCTTCCGCTTTCAGGCCATCCAGCTCCTGTAACGTCAGCTCCCGCCACTGCCCGGGCTTTAATGCCAGATCAAGTTGCAAAGAGCCCAGCGAGCTGCGGTGCAGTTTCACCACCTCGTTGCGGAAATGACCAAACATCCGCTTTACCTGATGATAGCGCCCTTCGGTCAGCCAGACCCGGGCGTGATGATCATCCAGAATATCCAGCCGTGCCGGTCGGGTCATCACGCCCTCATAGTCAAACCAGATCCCTTCAGCAAAAGCCTGCACATAATCGTCATTGACCGGACGCGCCAGCTGCACCTCATAACACTTCTCAACCTCTTTATCCGGCAGAGTGAGCGCCGTTGACCAGTCACCATCATTGGTCAGTAATAAAAGCCCGGAGGTATTCAGATCAAGCCGCCCCACATGATGCAGCTGATCTTTATCCGGATGCTCAATCAGATCGATCACGGTTTTGTGTTCATCGTCGGTAACCGCGGTCACCACACCCACCGGCTTATGCAACATCAGATACAGCGGCCGATTATTCTGCAGCTGTTCCCCGTCCAACTCGATTCGACTGAAAAAGTCGATGGGCTGGCTGATGCTTTCTGCGGGTTTGCCATCCACCTGAATCCGCCCCTGCGCCAACATCAGACGCACCTGTTTTTTGCTTACCGGATGTGCCGGATCACGTTCATACAGGGTCTGACTGATAAAGCGGTCTAAACGGGCTTTTTTTGATTGGCTCATATTTTTTTACGGGTAACGGGTTATTTCATTGTTAACGGATCAGGTCATATTTTACGGCAATAAAAAATGCCGGTCTGTCAGACACTGCCTTTAGGGACAGAGCAAACAAACCGGCATCGGAACAGGGACAGATGAATCGTTTACACGACAATCTGATTCCTGCAATTAACGATCAACTCTCAGCTTTCATTTAAGAGCTAACTGTCAGGAGCAAACCGTTAAGCGTTATCAGTTAACGCCCTGACTCTTCAGATAGTCTTCGTAAGTACCGTGGAAGTCGACAATACCGGTCGGCGTCAGTTCGATAATACGGGTCGCCAGTGAGGATACAAACTCACGGTCGTGGGATACGAACAGCAGCGTACCTTCGTAGTTTTCCAGCGCCAGGTTAAGAGACTCAATAGACTCCATATCCAGGTGGTTGGTCGGTTCATCCATCAGCAGAATGTTAGGACGCTGCAGCATGATCTTACCGAACAGCATACGGCCCTGCTCACCACCGGAGATCACCTTAACGGACTTATCGATATCTTTCTGGGAGAACAACAGACGACCCAGCGTGCCGCGAATCACCTGCTCGTCATCACCTTCCTGACCCCAGTCACCCATCCAGTCCAGCAGGGTTTTATCTTCTTCAAAGTCTGCAGCGTGATCCTGAGCGTAATAACCTAGCTTGTGGTTCTCAGACCACTTCACCAGACCCGAAGTCGGTTCCAGATCACCCACCAGACATTTCAGCAGGGTGGATTTACCGATACCGTTAGGACCGATAATCGCCACACGCTCGCCCACTTCAACCATCAGATCGAAACCGGAGAACAGCTCTTCATCAAAGCTCTTCGCCAGACCTTCCACTTCCAGCGCTAAGCGGTGCAGTTTCTTCTCCTGCTCAAAGCGGATAAACGGGTTCTGACGGCTTGAAGGCTTAATATCTTCCAGCTGGATCTTATCGATCTGTTTGGCACGGGAGGTAGCCTGCTTGGATTTGGATGCGTTGGCCGAGAAGCGGCTTACAAACGCTTTCAGATCGGCGATCTGAGCTTTCTTCTTAGCGTTGTCCGCCATCTGGCGCTCACGCACCTGAGTTGCTGCCGTCATGTACTCATCGTAAGTGCCCGGATACAGACGCAGTTCGCCGTAATCCAGATCCGCCATGTGAGTACACACACTGTTCAGGAAGTGACGGTCGTGCGAGATGATGATCATGGTGCAGTTACGCTCGTTCAGAACGCCTTCCAACCAGCGGATGGTGTTGATATCCAGGTTGTTGGTAGGTTCGTCCAGCAGCATGATATCCGGATCAGAGAACAGCACCTGAGCCAGCAGCACACGCAGTTTCCAGCCCGGAGCGATTTCGCTCATCGGACCAAAGTGCTGCTCAACAGGAATGCCTACACCCAGCAGGAGTTCACCGGCACGGGATTCCGCGGTGTAGCCGTCCATTTCGGCGAACTCACCTTCCAGTTCACCGGCACGGATACCGTCTTCTTCGGTCATTTCCGCTTTTGAATAGATCGCATCGCGCTCTTCTTTAACCGCCCACAGCTCAGTGTTACCCATGATCACGGTATCCACAACGCTGTACTGCTCGTAGGCGAACTGATCCTGTTTCAGTTTACCGATGCGCTCATTCGGATCTTTGGATACATTGCCTGCCGTTGGCTCAAGATCACCACCCAGAATTTTCATAAAGGTGGACTTACCGCAGCCGTTAGCTCCGATCAGACCGTAACGGTTTCCCTCACCAAATTTAACGGAAACATTTTCAAACAACGGCTTTGCGCCGAATTGCATGGTGATATTGGCAGTAGTCAGCAATGTAATAACCTGAATAGAATGATTAAATTATGTGCGCCAAAGCCCTGAAAAACAGACGCTGGCGGGAGATATGGATTCTGAAAGGCGCGTATTATGCCGGTTATGCCCTGCGGGTTAAAGGGCGCATTGCCAAAGAAAGCAAAAAGCCGCTTTCCATCACAGAAAGCGGCTCTTTTACTTAGCTTATGGACTGAAAAATCTAACCATCCATAACCATGTTAGGCAGCCAGAGTACGATATCCGGGAACACCATACACAGGACCAGCACCATCACGTTGATCAGGACAAACGGCGTCACCGAGCGGTAGATCTCCCCCATGCCGATACCGGCGGGTGCGATCCCTTTCAGATAGAAAAGGGCAAAGCCGTAAGGCGGGGTCTGTACCGCAATCAGAATGTTCAGAATCATCAGCACACCGAACCAGATCGGGTCGTAGCCCAGCGATACCGCAATCGGCGTAAACAGCGGCGCACACATCAGAACGATAATAAACTCGTCGATGATAAAGCCCAGCATCAGCATGATCAGCTGGAACATAATGATGATCATGATCGGCGGCAGATCCAGACCATTGGTAAAGTCTGCCACCATATTCTGCACGCCCATCAACAGATGGAAATTACTGAATACCGACGCACCAAAGATGATCCACATCGCCACGCTGACCAGGGTACCGGTTTGCAGACCGGCCGCCCTGAACATATCCCACTTAAAGCGTTTAAACAGAATCGCCAGAATAATCGCGCCCATCACACCGATCGCACCGGATTCTGTCGGTGTCGCAATACCTGTGATGATACTGCCCAGTACCGCCACAATCAGCAGCAGCGAGAACAGACCATCACGAATCACCAGAAAGCGCTGGCTCGGCGTATGGGGTACAAAATCATCCTGCTGAGAATCAATCGGCGCTTTCTCAGGCTTCAGCCAGCAGCTGATCACCACATAAGCCATCAGGCAGAACACCGTCAGCAGCGCAGGCATCATAGCGCCCAGGAACATACGCCCCACGGAGTTCTGGGTAGAGGCCGCAAACATAATCATCGGAATGCTCGGTGGAATCAGAATACCCAGACCACCACCGGCCATGATCACACCCAGAGCCAGCTTGCGGTCGTAACCACGATCCAGCATCGGTTTAAGGGCAATAGAACCTGAGGTCATAATGCCTGCGCCGATAATGCCCACCATGGCACCGATCATGGAGCAAACACCGATCACGCTGATTGCCAGCGAGCCACGCACCTTACCCACAATCAGCTGACTGAAATTAAACATCGCATCACCAATGCCCGACTTGGTCAGCAGCTGTCCCATATAGATGTACAGAGGAATCGCCAGCAGAATAAAGCTGAAATAGGTCGACTCTATGGTTGAGGGGATAATATTGAACAGGCCATCACCCCAAACCATATAGCCGATGCCCATGGCGATACCGCCTAACGCCAGACCGACCTGAGCCCCCAGCGCAAAAAAGAAGAAAATACAGACCAGCAGGACGCCGGTTAATGCTTCAATACCCAGATCCATTATTCCGCCGCCTCTGTTTGCTGCTCTTCGCCATCATCTTCATCAATCAGGGGCTCGCCTTTGATCAGGTAGTAAACCTCGGCCAGCATATCCCGCCCCAGTTGCGCCACAAACAGACCGGCAGCCACCATCATCATGATCCAAAAGTGGAACATCGGAGGTGCCCACTCACTCTGACGGCGGTAGTCGTATTCGATCGCCTCTTCAAACTTACCGAAGCACATCTGAATGATCAGCAGCAGGAAAAAGATCCCCAGTGCCCAGGAGACGAGGTTGAACACCGCACGGGATTTTTTGGAGACCCGGAAATAGAGAATATCCACGTTGATGTGTGCACGCTGCTGCTGGGCATAAGCGCCACCCAGAGCCGCAATGTAGCCAAAAAGGAACAGTGACAGGTCAAACGCCCAGATGGTCGGGCTGTTTAACACATAACGGGAGAACACCTCGAAGGCGACAACAAATGCCAGAAGCGGCATCAGATAGGCTGCAGCTTTACCACACAGACGGACAATCAGGTCCACCAGCAGGCACAGCTTTCTGAGGAATGCAGTCATGTTTTTTACCTATAAAAAGGCTTACCTAATAAAAAAGGGTTACCTATAAAAAGGCTTACCTGATCAAAAAGGGTTTACCTGATAAACAAGGTTTACCCAAAGAGCGGCTTACCTAATAAAACGGAGCACAGAGAGCGCCCTAAGGCGCTCTCCGGATGATGAATCAGTTAAAAAAGCGCCATCTCTCAGGACGTTTGCCCCGGAGAATGACGCCTTAAACCGACTTACATCTGCTCTTTGCGAAGAATATCGATCAACTGTTTGCTGTACTTATCCTTAGCAGCGTACTCGTCCCACAGACTGGCACCGGCATCGGCCCATGCTTTCTTGTCTGCAGCACTTGGCTCAGGGCTCCATTTCAGGCCTTTAGCTTCCATCTCAGCCACCGCTTCAGATTCCCACTCACGGGACAAACGCAGCTGGTCTTCCGCATGAATCTCAGTCGCCTTACGAACCGCGGCTTTCAGATCATCCGGCAGTTTTTTCCAGGCATTGCGGTTCACTACAATCGGCAGTACCTGAGCACCCGCCAGCGGCAGACGGTACATATATTTCGCCACTTCAACATGGTTACCATCGCGGTGGTCGATCATGTTGGAACCGATAGAACCGTCAATAACGCCGGTTGCCAGAGAGGTGTAGATCTCGCTCCAGGCAAGGGATACCGGAGACGCACCCAGATTACGCAGGAACTTACCGTATGCACCCGGCGCACGTATCTTAAGGCCTTTGAAATCTTCAACCGAGTTGATCGGTTTTTTCGTCAGAATATAAACCGGTGGCTGGATGTAGGGTTCCAGCCAAACCATACCCTGAGAACCGTAGGCTTTCTTCAGCACATCGCCAAAGCCTTTCTCGCGGAACAGAGACTGCAGCTCTTTAGGATCGTCAGTACCGCCCGGCAGACCGATCTCAACCACACCCGCTGGCAGTTCACCGGCATGCATCGACTGGAAAGGTGCACCCATGGTGATCAGGCCGGATTTAACCGCACCCAGCAGACCGCTGGTGCCCACGCCTTCGCCGGAGTACAGCACCTGAACCTTGATGCGGCCACCGGACTCTTTCTCGATATTTTTCGCCATGCTTTCGTACACTTCACCGAAAGCAGTGCCACGGCTGTACAGATTGCTGAAGCGCCAGTTGTGCTCTGCGGCAGAAGCCTGAGTAACGCCCGTCGCTCCCAGAGCCAATGCCAGTGCCGTTGCAGAAATTTTCTTTTTATAACGACCTAATGTTCCGAACATAGTTTTTCTAGTGAACATATGTCTCACCTGATCTTTTATAGTTTTTTATTAAGTAGCCTTTTCGGCTTACCCCTTGCGCCGGCAGATCATCACAAAAGCCAATAAGCGATTAAACCAACTGCTTTCCACCCAAAGGTTTGACTTTTTTTACGCAACAGCGCCATAAAGCCTGCTAAGGTTGGTCTATTGCTACCCTTAACAGGGGAACCTTTGACCAAAAGCTGATAGCCCACTTCCAAGGTCTGTCAGACCGCAAGCGCCTGAATTGCCATGGGTTGCAGGCAACCAACAACGAGGCCACCGATGAAAAAACCGTCTCTGGGTCAGATCAGTGATTACGAACTGAAACAGCTCAAACTCTTTAAGACTGTGGTGGAAAGCGGTGGCTTCACCTCGGCTGCGGCAGAGCTGAACATCAGCAGGCCAACGGTCAGCAACCATATCGCCAGTCTGGAATCCCGACTGGGCATGTCCCTGTGTAAGCGAGGCCGGGGTGGTTTTCTGCTGACCGATGAAGGTGCCGTGGTTTATGAAGAGAGCAAACAGCTGCTGGCACAGCTGGATCAGTTCCGCAGCACCCTGAACAATCTGGGTGAAAGCCCCGCAGGGCAGTTGCGTATCGCCCTGAGCGACACCTACAGTACCGATGAGCGTTGCCGTATCCCCGAGGTGATGCGGGAGTACTGCAAGGCAGCCCCCAAGGTGACGCTGAGCTTTGAAGTGGAGCACATGCGGGATATGGAGCGACAGGTACTGAACGGTGATCTGGATATCGCCTTTATCCCCTACCACCGCAAACTACAGGGGCTGAACTACATCCACCTGTTTACCGACAACAACTACCTTTATTGCGCCAAGGATCATCCCTTCTATTCCCTGCCGGAAGATGAGATCAGCAATGAGATGATCTGCGGCGCCAAGCTGGTTCATGCTGGACTGCAACCCCACGAAGAGATCTATCATCAGCTGAGTGAGATGAATCTGGCGGGTAGCTCCTACCATTATGAATCCCGTATCGCCCTCGCCCTGACCGGCGAATTTATCTGCTTCCTGCCGGAAGAGGTGGCACGCCCCTATGTGGAAAAGGGCGACCTGAAAGCGATCGCCCAGCAACATAAGCATTTCACCCTCGGCGCGGCGGTGGTTTATAAGCAGGTGAAAAAACCGAACCGGGCGAAGACACTGTTTCTGGAAACCATCTATCAGTATTTTGGCAATTCAACCGAAATCCCGCCCTATTGATACGTCAGGAGCCCGAGGGCTTAACACCCTGTTTTGAAGCCGGATCAACATCTGAAACAGGATCTGAGAGCACACTTTTTTGTGGCTCAGCGAATACCCCGTCAGAGGTATTGTTTCAGAAAAACCAAACTAAACATTGGCGACCCTCGATTGTTAGACCAAAGCCTAAGCCCTAAAGTCGCGAAGAAATGCCCCGGATGACGCTTTAAGCAAAAGCAGCATCCCGCACAGCCTCAAGTACTAATAAAAAAACACCCCAGACCAGAAAAGAAACTCCCCTCCTCAGCCTCTGACGGAGCAAGAGTTCATATAAAAACCAGGAGTAGAACAGGATGAACATCAACTTCTCGCTACGACAGAAGCTGATCCTTATCGTAGCCGTCATTATCGTCGGCTTTGCCATTATGGGTCTCTACAGTATTTCCGTACTGGGCACCATGAACGATGCCTCTACCGAGCAAAACCAGATCAATCAGGCCAGTACCGAGATCAGCCAGCTGCAATCCCGACTGCTGATTCTGGAAAAGCTGAAAGAGCAACCGGACCCACAGGCGCTGGCTCAGGCCACCCGGTCGATCAACCAGCTAAAAGACAATTATCAGGCTCCCCTGTCTCAGGCACGGGACAATCTGGCGGATAACGCTGCCCGCGCCCAGCTGGGTGAAATCCTCAACCTGATGCCGGACTACCTGAAAACACTGGATGACAGTATCGGCCTGAGCCTGCAGCTTGAAGGTGAACAGGGGCTGATTAAAAAGCTGGATACCACCGCTAACGAAGTGGTTGAAAAACTGGGCATTCTGGACAGCTTCTCCAGCACCTTTAAAGAGATCCGCAACGCCGAGAAAGACTTCCTGATCGTTTCCGATCAGGCACATCAGCAGGCGGTGATGGATCTGATCGAAAAGCTGCGCAGCGATATGCGCGCCTTCAACTTTGAAGATATGTTCGCCGAAGATGCTGACCGCTACGAAACCGCCTTTCTGGCGATGGCCTCGGTTAAGCTGAAACATGCCGAAGATGAAAGCAAACTGGATGGTCTGCGCCAACAGCTGAACGAACAGATTCAGCAGGCCACACACCGACTGGTTGATGTTCTGGCAGAAGAAGCCCAGCAGAATGTACAGCAAACCCGTGACAGCGCCCGTAACTCGCTGATCATCGGCAGTCTGGTTCTGGTTACCATCGCCGTGCTGATTATCGGTTCTGTGGCGACCTCTATCTCCCGCAATATGCAGCGGGCGCTGAACGCACTGAATCAGATCGCCTCCGGTGACCTGACCACCCGTATGGCCAAAGGCTCTAACCCCAGCGATGAGTTTAATCAGCTGGCGGATGCCACCAATACCATGTGCAGCCAGATTCACGATCTGGTCAGCCATATCAAAACCAGCACCCACAGCCTGAAACAGATCTCCGATGAGACCGATCACTCGCAGCAGAACATTCAGCAAAGCAGCGAGAACATCAGTCAGCGCAGTACCTCACTGGTCGCAGCAACAGAAGAGATCAGCGTGACCACCGAACAGATCGCCCAGAGCGGTCAACAGGTCAGCTCCGCGACTCAGGGTGCCCATGACTCGGCACAGGATGGCGCACAGGTGATCTCTCAGGCGCTGGAATCCCTGCAATCCGTTGCAGCGGCCTTTGAAAGTACCAGCCACTCCGTTGAACAGTTAGGCGAGCAATCGAAAGAGATCGATACCGTCATCGAACTGATTCAGGGTGTTGCCGAACAGACCAACCTGCTGGCTCTTAACGCCGCTATTGAAGCCGCCCGCGCCGGTGAAGCCGGTCGTGGTTTTGCCGTGGTCGCCGATGAAGTACGCACACTGGCGGAACAGACCGTTAACGCCACCGCCAGCATCACCGAGAAGATTGAGCGCATTCAGAAAGGTACAAAAGAGGTGGTTGAAGCGATCAACCAGAGCCGCAGCGAAGTGGAAAATGGCCGCCAGCTGAGTGAAAAAGCGGAAACCGCCATCCGCAGGATCGAACAGCAAACCTCAGAAGCCGCCGAACAGGCCACCTCCATTGAGCAGGCGATCCGTGAAGTCGCCCTCACCACAGGTGATATGGCGCAGAACATGGACAGCATCGCCAGCGAGATCAAGAACAACAATCAGGCTAACCGCCAGATTTCCGACAACACCCGCGCCACCTACGAGCGGGCCGAACAGCTGGAAAAACTGACAGAAGCCTTTACTGTGTAAACCGTTAACAGCAGATGCGCTGCACGCCCTTCTATATAAAAGGCTGCAGCGCGATCACAGGGATAAGGTTGACCCAGGACATATCGTTTTTAAAAACATTTGTTCAGCCTTAACCAAACTATGCGTTGATTGTTACTCATTTTTTAAAACCAGACCCTTAACTAAGATGCACATACCTTGGCAGCACTTGTCATGGGCGACCATGCCCTGATGAACAGCCCTGCCGGCGAATTACTTGCTTTTTGTGCCAGGAAGTTGGAGCAAACCATGTTATTAAAATTAAAAGATCCGCAGCTACTTAAGACACAGGCTTACATCAACGGCGAATGGGTTAACGCGCAGAGCGGCAAAACCTTCGCAGTTAAAAACCCGGCTACTGGCCTGCACATTGAAGATGTTGCTGACCTGGGCGCAGAAGAAACCCGTCAGGCGATTGAAGCGGCTGACAAGGCGATGGTTGAGTGGAAAGCAAAAACCGCTAAAGAGCGTGCTGTTATCCTGAAAAAATGGTTCGACCTGATGGTTGAAGCCAAAGAAGACCTGGGTCTTCTGATGACTATCGAACAGGGTAAGCCTCTGAAAGAAGCGATGGGCGAAGTGATGTACGGTGCTTCCTTCATCGAATGGTTTGCTGAAGAAGGCCGTCGTGCTTACGGTGACGTTATCCCGACTCACGCTGCTGACAAGCGCATCCTGACCGTTAAACAGCCTATCGGTGTTGTTGCGGCTATCACGCCTTGGAACTTCCCGGTTGCCATGATCACCCGTAAAGCCGCTCCTGCACTGGCAGCGGGTTGTACTATCGTGATCAAGCCATCTGAAGAAACGCCTTTCTGTGCACTGGCTATGGCTGAACTGGCACACCGCGCTGGCGTACCGGCAGGTGTTCTGAACGTAGTTCCTGGTGTTAACGCTGCCGCTATCGGTGGTGAGCTGACCTCCAGCCCTATCGTTCGTAAGCTGAGCTTCACCGGTTCTACTCCGGTTGGCAAACTGCTGATGAAGCAGTGTGCAGACACCGTTAAGAAAACCTCTATGGAACTGGGCGGCAACGCTCCGTTCATCGTATTTGACGATGCCGATATCGACGCTGCTGTAGAAGGCGCAATCGCTTCCAAATACCGTAACGCAGGTCAGACCTGTGTATGTGCTAACCGTCTGCTGGTTCAGGCTGGTGTACATGACGAGTTCGCTGAGAAGCTGGCTAAGCGCGTTGAAGAGATGCAGATCGGTAACGGCACCACGCCGGGCGTTGAAGTAGGTCCTCTGATCAACAAAGCCGCTATCGACAAAGTAGACACTCTGGTTAAAGCCTCTGTTGAGCAGGGCGCTAAAATCCTGACCGGTGGTGAGCGTCACGCACACGGTGAGCTGTTCTACACCCCGACTATCCTGTCTAACGTGACTCAGGAAATGCCGGTATTCACTCAGGAGATCTTTGGTCCTGTAGCACCTATCGTTCGTTTCGAGACTGAAGAAGAAGCGATCGAAATTGCTAACAACACGCCATTCGGTCTGGCGGCTTACTTCTACTCAGAAACTATGAGCCGCATCTGGCGCGTTTCCGAAGGTCTGGAGTACGGCATGGTTGCTGTTAACGACGGCATCCTGTCTACCGAAGTTGCACCTTTCGGTGGTGTTAAAGAGTCCGGTACCGGCCGTGAAGGTTCCAAGTACGGTCTGGAAGAATACCTGGAAATCAAATACATGCTGCTGGGTGGCATTCGCTAAGAACCCCCTTTCAGTTTCGGGTGCTCCGCTGTGAGCACCTGCGTCCCTTTTTGTGTGTGGCCTGCCAAGGCAGGCCTTTATTTGTGGAGTTAGTTACATGTCAACGAATGCATCTTTGCAGGAACGTAAGAACAAGGTTTTCGCAGCAGGTCAGGGCAACCTGGCACCGGTTTTCATCGACCGCGCTAAAAACGCTGAAATGTGGGATGTTGAAGGCAACCGCTACATCGATTTCGCAGCAGGTATCGCAGTACTGAACACCGGTCACTGCCACCCTAAAGTGATCGACGCGGTTAAAGCTCAGACTGAAAAGCTGACTCACACCTGCATCACTGTAACGCCTTACGAGCCTGCTGTTGAACTGGCTGAGAAGCTGGTTGAGATCGCTCCTATCTCTGGCGACAAGAAAGCAATGTATGTAACTACAGGTGCTGAAGCGGTTGAGAACTGTGTGAAAATCGCACGCGCTCACACCGGTCGTCCTGGCGTAATCGCATTCAACGGTGGCTTCCACGGTCGTACTAACATGACTATGGCACTGACCGGTAAAGTTGTTCCTTACAAAGCGGCTTTCGGCCCGTTCCCGGCTAGCGTTTACCACGCTCCTTACCCGAACGAACTGCACGGCGTAAGCATCGAAGACTCTCTGAAAGCTCTGAAAATGCTGTTCACTTGCGACATCGAAGCGTCTCAGGTTGCGGCTATCATCATCGAGCCTGTACAGGGTGAAGGTGGTTTCTACCAGGCTCCTGCTGCATTCCTGCAGGAACTGCGTAAGATCTGTGACGAGAACGGCATCATGCTGATCGCTGACGAGATCCAGAACGGTTTCGGTCGTACCGGTAAGATGTTCGCTATCGAGCACGCTGGTATTGAACCTGACCTGATGACGATGGCGAAAGGTATCGCTGGTGGTTTCCCACTGTCTGCTGTTGTTGGTAAAGCTGAGGTTATGGACTCTGCACCTGCTGGTGGTCTGGGTGGTACTTACGCGGGTTCTCCAATCGCTTGTGCAGCTGCTCTGGCAGTTCTGGAAGTGATCGAAGAAGAGAAACTGATGGAGCGCGCTGTAGCGATCGGTGAGCAGATGAACCAACGTCTGAACGCACTGAAAGAAGAGCACTCTCAGATCATTGGTAACGTACGTAACCTGGGTTCTATGATCGCAATGGAACTGATCCAGAACGGCGACATCGACCAGCCAAACCCTGAGCTGACTAAAGCTCTGGTTGCTGCTGCTCCTAAGCACGGTCTGATTCTGCTGTCTTGCGGTATCCGCGCTAACGTTATCCGCTTCCTGCCTGCTCTGACTATGAGCGACGAAGTGCTGAACGAAGGTCTGGATATCCTGGCTAAGATGATCGCTGAGCACGCTTAATCGATATTAAGCACGCTAGAGTGATACCCAATACCCCGGCCTAGGCCGGGGTATTTTTTTGGGTGGGGTTTGGGAGTTGGGGGACTGAAAAGGAATTTACCAAACACTCTCCTTCCGGACTGGCTCCATGCACTGAGGCAAAACTAGCTCCCACGCTCTGCGTGGGAGTTTTCAATAACGCCTCAATCAGCCGCCGCCGTAGGCGGTCGGCTGTATGGACTTGTTAGATTCAGAGCTCCATTTCAACATATGCATGGGTTGTATTTATGGACTGAACAGTGCCATCAATATGATTCTTTCTTAATCGTCTTTTCAGAGATGAGACTGGATTCTCATTCCCATTCTTTGTTTCTAATCCGTACCAGGTCATAGAACCACTACGTGTTGATATTTTTAATAACCCGCCATCAAATTCCATGAAAGATTGTCCGTTTCTATGAAATGTGACGGAGCATGTAAATATTAACCAACGGCAGCGTGGATTAACATTTGGCTTCAGTCCATCTCTAAAATGAGTTCTTAAAGCATTAATGCCACTAAGCTCTTTATATAAATCGACTTGATGAGGCTCAATCCTTGAGCTTCTGTCTCTTACTATATGTCGTGTAATTTCTTCTGCCATTTTGCCTTTAGCAGACCAAACAGAGCCTTTATCATCTTGTATTTCTATGTTTGGGAATATACCAAAATCATTCAAAGGCCAAGAGTCAAACTTGACCTCAATGTCGTCGTATAAACGCTTAATAGATCTTTTAAAAGCGTCCTTATATGCGCCTTCAATTTCTACTTTTTTTGCAACACCAACAAAATCATCAGACCCACAGTTAAGATCATCAAAATTATCCATAATCCAAACTAAAAGCTTTCCTAAATCGCCAGATGTGAAGCTACCTTTCTTTAATATATCTATAATGTATTCATCTGGTTCAATGAGAGTATCTGAATTCCATGAGTGGTATTTATGAACAGCAGAGTGGCAATAATCTTTACTTCCAAGGTCACGTTCTACTTTTACAATAGAGTCATATAGCTTTGAGAAATGAGTTCTAAATTTTATTGATAGCAAACAGTCAATCTGAGAGTGTTGATATCTTCTGCCAAGTTTCAAGTCTCTTGTCAAACCTGAGTTTAGCCACTTATCAATTTTTGCAGAAGGATCACTGCTATTGTTTAGCTTTTTGTGAACATGCGCCGCATATATTGCTGTTTCAGTTCTAGCCTTATCACAGTGGTATAGCCGTTCGTATATATTCAACTCTACTGGGGATAGAGGCTCACTAATTTTGGAAGATGTACTGTATATATCACTACCATATCTGCGAAGCTGAGCACCAAAAAAGTCAGGGATGCTTGGTATCCAATTGTCACCACTAAAAGGTGCATCTAGCGTTAGGTAGGATACATGCCTTATTAATTTAAAGCCTTCTCTTATCTTAGGCCATTGTTTTGAGTAGCCGTAGTCATAATCTAGGAATAGAGGAGCTAAGAAATCTATAATTGAGCTAAATAGCTCATCATTTTCTGATTCGCACCATGAAAGAAGTTTAAGAATCGCTAGAACTTTCGATAATGCATAAAAATCTGATTTAATAAGTGAGTCGTTAGCTTTTCTTATAATAAATTTCACATCATCATTAGTTCGAAACTTCCAATTTAATGACGATGCTGGATGAGTAGGGTTATTGCCTGATAGATACCTATATACTCCCTTCTCAACAGAAAAAGTACCCGGAAGATGTCCTATATTCCAAGCCAAAGCAGCAAGTTGTAATGCTGCTTTCGTAGAGCTGAATCGAATTCTCCCAATTGAGAATTTAGAGTTAAATTTGGATACAGAGAGATTAGATGCATAATATACAAGTGCGACAGTATAATCCCACCTAGCAAGTCTTGCGCCTTCAAGAGCAAAAGATAATGCCCCCAAGTGCCTTAATTTGCTTAATCGATTAACTTCTTTCTCAGTATTTAGTCGGTCATAGAACCCATCCGCAGGTGGATATAGCTTAATCTCAATTGGGCCAACTTGGGGGACAACATGTTCAATTGTACTCAATTCATACCCTTAGTTTTAATGTGATGCTTATGCTTGGAAGAACCTAACATTTCAATATCAGGCATGCGCGTTTTGACGATTTCAATATACCGTCAAAAAATGAGAAAAGTCTTTGATAAGAAGGGAAAATCCATTTTCTGATCTGACTGCTTCCCTGCTAAACACGCATGCGCGTTACCACGCCCTTTACCTTTAGGGCAGACGCGGCCTGTGCTTTTAAAAGAGGGCGGCCACGATTTTATTAATTCAATGATTTTACAGCTTATCTTAATTAGCAAAACCGCTAAACAAGGCCAAAGTCTGACAGATTATGACGCCGTAAGGTTACAGGGTATGCATTCCCACGCAGAGCGATGGGAACGAGGTTGGTTGCGGCGTTATACACACCCAGAGCACTGAGAACGAAGCTGGTTGCGGAGTTATGCCCCCCACGCGGAGCGGTGGGAACGAGGTTGGTTGCGGAGTTATGCACTCCCACACAAAGCGGTGGGAACGAGTGTGTTGCGGTAACAACCACAAAAAAGCCCGCTGTTTACAGCTCCCATTGGGAGGGTAAACAGCGGGCTTTTGCGTTCCCGCCATGCAGCGGGAACAAACCAATCAGAGTCAGTGTTTAGCTGTCACTCTCACCGGTATTAAAGCGTTCGCGCAGGATACGCAGGAACAATTCGCGGGGCTTGCTTGGCTGTGCGGTTTTCTTCCAGATGGCGGTCATCGGCAGTTCGTAATAACGCTCTTCCGGTGTCAGGGGCTGGATCAGGCCGTCATCCACGTAAGACTGGGCGTAGCCCTCTGGCAGGAAGCCGATAAACTTGCCGGACAGGATCATCGCCAGTCGGCCTTCGTAGAAATACGCCTCAGCAACGCGGTTAAGGCCTGTCATCAGCTCATCGACGGATTCATGGGGTTTAAGACCGGCATGAACCAGCGGCAGGCTGTTCACCAGCTCGTCGGTGAGTTCCTCGTCCGGCAGGGCGGCCACAGGATGCTTGCTGCTGATATAAAGGCGGCATGTGTCGCTGAACAGGTCGATATAGTCCAGCCCTTCCAGCTTGCGGTGACAAGGGATAAAACCAACATCAGCGCGGTCATTCAGCACCATGCGCTCGATCTCTGCCATAGACGCCACATCATTCGCCAGATGCACGCCGGGGGCTTCTTCGGCAAAGGTGCCGATCAGATCAGGAAAGGATAAACGGGGATCAAGACTCACCGTATCCGACAGGACAATTTTCAGGCGGCCGGTCAGACTGGAGTTAAGGTTGTTTACCGTCATGCGGAACGCATCCAGCGAGTCCAGCAGGTTCTCGGTCATCTTGTAGATCACCTCTCCCTCTTCCGTCAGGGAGAAACCGGAGCGCCCACGCTTACATAGCACCAGGTTAAGGCGTGATTCAAGATTGGAGATGTGCAGACTAATGGTCGAGCGACCAATGTTCAGCGCGGTTTCTGCGGCGGAGAAGCCACCGCAATCAGCCACGGTTTTAAAGACTTTGAGCTGCTTAATCTCGTAATCACCCACCTGACCCAGTGAGTAGTTCTTCGTTGTCTTAGCACTCATAGATACTGCAACTGCCTGAAAAATAGATGAAATATGGGGGTATGTATCGGAAGGGCTAGTGTACCAAAGGAGCCTGTCAGATACCCGATATCTGCAAGGATATTTTATTCGGCAGGGGAATACGACAAAAGTTTGTTACCGGCAAAACTTTATATTGATTCGGTAGGATTTTTAATCAAAGGCGGGTTATTTATTATTTAAACCGTGGATGGCACCTGAGGTTTCCCTCTGATTCATGCTTGCTTGTAATGAATACTCAGGTGGTCAACACCGGTCATTTCGACACCCTGCTGACCGGATACCATTCGGCCCGGTAATCCGCATTTACCGGGCCATTTTTTTACTTCCGTCGTGCAACGGCAGTAAAAAAGCTTTTCTTGCGAAAAGTGTTGTTTTATCCCTCGGAAAGTTGTTTGCCCGGCTGCATCTCTCGCTGCAGGCCGGGCTTTTTTATCCCTTCACCTGTCAGCGTTGCCCCGTTACGAATACCCTTCTTTTCAGAAACGACCTTTCCAGAAGCAACCTGCCACCACTTTCTGTGAAGTTTTGGTTTGCAGGTCAGTTGCATTCGCATCAGCAAACTGAGGACGTTGAGTATACCGCCTATTTAGCAGAAGCGGATATAACACCAACATCACATTGACAGATCCCTTTTAATACCGACTCAACTGTCAACACCTACTCGGGAACCTGCCAATAAATCAACAACTTAACGCTTAACCAGCCTACAGTAAGACTTACAGGCAGCGCTTAAGCACAGCGGCACTGACCTCAGGAGTCACATCCTGATGCTCGCCCAGTGCGATCATATTGTGCTTTTTCAGCGCTTCAATCATCGGCGGAATATCATCCTCACCCACGTTGTAGTCACTCAGGCGGGTCTGAATACCCAGAGATTCAAAGAAGCCACGGGTCTCTTCAATAGCTCGGTCGATACGCTCATCTTCGGTGCCGTGCTCAATCGCCAGCACTTCACGGGCGTACTGCAGCAGTTTTTCACGCTTCTGCTCACGCTTCTCTTCCATCATCGCTGGCAGAATCACCGCCAGTGTCTGACCGTGATCCAGTCCGTGCAGAGCCGTCAGTTCATGGCCGATAAAGTGCGTTGACCAGTCATGGGGAACACCCAGACCGATCAGGCCATTCAGCGCCATGGTCGCTGACCACATCACATTGGCACGTACGTTATAGTTCTTCGGCTCAGACAGCGCCTTAGGGCCGTTATCCATCAGGGTACGCAGAATGCCTTCCGCGAAGCGATCCTGCAGATCAGCCCCCACAGGGAAGGTCAGATACTGTTCAACAGTATGAACAAAGGCATCCACGATACCGTTGGCCACCTGTTTCTCCGGCAGGGAATAGGTCACGGTCGGATCAAGGATGGCAAACTGCGGGTACAGCGCGCGGCTGTAGAAGGGCATTTTGTCCTGAGTCTCGTAACGGGTCACAACACCGTTCGGGTTACTTTCAGAACCGGTGGCCGGCAGGGTCAGTACCACACCCAGCGGCAGTGCCTTACGCACCTTGGCACCTTCGGTCAGAATCGTCAGCGGATCGCCATCAAAACAGGCCGCACCGGCGATAAACTTAGTGGCATCGGCTACAGAACCACCGCCAACCGCCAGCAGAAACTCGCTGCCATCGGCTTTGATCTGTTCCAGTGCTTTAAGACAGGTGTGAAAGCCCGGGTTTGGCTCAATACCACCAAACTCGCTCCACTGGTGTTCCGCCAGGGATGCAGCAACCTGATCGTAAACACCATTCTTTTTGATACTGCCGCCGCCGTATATCACCAGCACTTTTTTGTCTTTAGGGATAGAGGAAGCGATCTTGCTAATCTGGCCTTCGCCAAAAATCAGTTTGGTTGGGTTCTGAAAACTAAAGTTATACATGACCTAGCCTTTTTTATGTTTATAAGCGCGTAAATTGTCGCTAGTTTAACAGCGGTTTTACCTGCCATCCACGGAACTTACTGCCGATAAGCGATCAGAAAGCACAACACAACCGATTCACCGACTTAAAAATCTGTATCGCTAAACGTTCGTTTGATCACAGGCGTTATCCCGCCCTGCGCCACCGGCACACTCTGAGTTTAAGCGATGTGGAAAAAACCACCGGTTTAACCGTTAAGATCGCGGCAAGATCACAGCAAATTCTTTATAACTTTCCGAAAAGCGCTTTTAAACCAGAGAGATAGCCTTCAAAAAAGTTGTCCACAATTTCGGTGAACAATTCTGTGCATAATTCCTGAATAGGGGGTTTCGAGGGCGATAACATGCTGGATTGCGCGGGGTGATGTCAGATTGTGCAACAAATCACCAGATAAGATACCGATACATTACACCTTAAAAATCACCACGACTGTCACCTTACTGCCTTCGCATTTTCAGAGAACTGAAATCCCTCTGTCCCCGTTCGGTCAAATTACGGCGTTAGCTTTTAAAGCCTGCTCTTCGCATACGCAGCATAACGCCGGTAACGGATGAGGAATGACTATGATCGCCCCTGAATACCGCTACAACCAACAGAAGCCATCTGTAACACAGACTCTGCCAGCACCAGTACTCAGCCGCCGAAAATCCCTGAGGGGACTGATCATGGCGGTAGGTCTCGCCTGTGCGCCTATGGCCCATGCGGATCAGCTCAGCACTCAGGATCTGAAACATCAGTGCCGACCTCTACTGGAAGGCAGCCGGTCACTGATGTCTGCCTTTCAGTCCGGTCAGTGCAGCAGCTATATTCTGGGTATCTATGATCTGGTGGCTCAGCAGTGCCCTCAGCTTAAGATCCGACGGGATCAGGCGGTGCGCAGCACCCTGGAACACCTGAACCAGCTGCCGGACAATCAGGCTCCGGCAGTGCAGACCATCGACCGTTTCCTCTCTGGCCAGAGCAGCTGCCTGCCGGTCGCCAGCCTGTAGGCGCAGGAATCACTCCGGCCTGACGAAGAAACAGCAAAGCAGGCCAAGTGACAAGCCATAAAAAAAAGGGCGATCTCAGGATCACCCTTTCTTTATTCTGCGCCAGATACCAACCGGCAACGAAGCGGCTATTTCGCCATGGATAGCTGGTAAGAGGTCATACCCACCGAACTTGCCAGATTCAGCGAGTCGATACTGCCGCTGCCCGGAATGGTGTAAGCATCGGCATTAAAGGCAGTCAGCGCCTCAGATGGCACACCCCGCGCTTCATTACCAAACAGATAGCACTGGTAATCAGCAAATTGAGGTGCATTTAACGGCGCACCCTGCAGATCCAGATAGGCGAAGCGGTCAAAACGTGCAGACAGGCTTTCAAGTGGCACATCCAGCTCAATAGGCAGATGGAATATCGCCCCCATACTGGAGCGCACCACCTTGGAATTAAACGGATCAACGCTATTCGGGCTGAGCAACAGGCGGAAGTTACCGAACCAGGCCAGTGTGCGAATAATCGTGCCCAGATTGCCCGGGTCCTGTACCTCATGCAGATAGATGCAGCGTTCTTTAGATCCGGAAGCCTGTTCAGGCTGAGCACTCAGATCCGGCAGCGGCACACAGGCGATCATGCCCTGAGGGGTTTTGGTATCGCTCATCTGCGCCATCTGTTTTTCGCTAACCACCACCGGCTTAAAAACAGAGCCCAGTTCCGTAGCCCACTGTTGATGGGCTTCGGTGATATAAAGCGTGACCGCCCCTGCATTCGACTGCTGCTTCAGCGCTTTTTGCAGCTCCAGAATCAGATGCTCGCCCTCCACCAGATAGTGACCCAGCTGTGTTCGATATTTCTTCTGATGGAGCTTTTTAACGTCGTCTAATTTCATTTACCTGCCTATCTGGGCTTGTAGCTGGCCTGGCATCTTGGCCTGCCGGTGTTTTGCAATTCAGGGGCGAAAGTTTACAATACGCGCCGTTTTAACGACAGCAGAGTCACCTCCTCATGGCCAGATCAAAAACCAGTCAGAAATGGCTGGACGAACACGTAAACGATCCCTACGTCAAAAAAGCCCAGCTTGATGGCTACCGTTCCCGCGCCAGCTACAAACTGATCGAGATTAACGAGAAAGACAAACTGTACCGTCCGGGCAGCGTTGTGATTGATCTTGGCTCAGCGCCGGGGGGCTGGTCGCAAATTGTGGCTCCGGTTGTTGGTGATAACGGCCGTGTCATTGCGTCCGATATTCTGCCGATGGATGTGCTTGAGGATGTGACCTTTATTCAGGGTGACTTCACTGAAGAATCCGTCTACAACGAGATTCTGGACGCTCTGGATGGTCAGCCGGTGGATACCGTGATCTCAGATATGGCACCGAATATGAGTGGCGTAAACGCCACCGATCAGTATTCATCGATGTATCTGGTGGAACTGGCACTGGATATGGCGCGCAACGTGCTGAAACCGGGCGGCAGTTTCTGCGCCAAGGTGTTTCAGGGCGTCGGCTATGACGAGTATCTGAAAGACGTTCGCAGCTCTTTCGATAAGGTGGTGGTACGTAAACCTTCGGCATCACGTCCGCGTTCACGTGAAGTGTATCTGGTGGCCAAAGGCTTTAAAGGTTAATCACTTTTAAAAGGTTAACGGTTAAAAAGCTCAGAACGAGGTTAAGGGCAAAACGCCCTTAACGCTCCAGCAGATGCAGCTTATCCGGCACGCCGTTCCAGTCATTAGCATCCTCCGGCGGCGCTTTCAGCTGGGTGATGTTGGGCCAGATCTCGCACAACTCGGCATTGATCTCTTTATAGATCAGTTGCTCTGGTGGCAGCTCGATATCCTGATAGATCGCCTCTGCCGGACACTCAGGCAGACACAAACCGCAATCGATACAGATCACCGGATCAATCACCAGAAAGTTAGGTCCTTCAAAAAAGGCATCCACCGGGCAAACAGGAACACAATCGGTGTACTTGCATTTAATGCAATTGTCGGTCACTACAAAGGCCATTGCGGACTGAAATCTCCATCATTTTTTGTTGGCGGCAAGTGTAATGTAGCTCACTTAAAACTCAAGTTTTTTGCGCCGGAATCCCCCGATCCTGATCGATTGCCACCTGTCATCCTTATGGCCCGACTAAAGCCGCGTATTACCGACTTAAAGTCCTGTATTACCTACTTAAGTTCTGTTCTGCCTACCTAAAGCCCGGTAACTGCTTTAGAATGTCCAGCTTCCTTTTAGCACCGTCCTGCAAAGTAAACGAGTACTTTTAATTATGTTGCGCTTAACCGATATCAAACTCCCCCTTAACCATGATGAGCAGGCTCTGGAGCAGGCTATTCTGCAGAAACTGGCCATCGAGAAGCCGCAATTACTGTCATTTAATGTCTTCAAAAGGGGTTATGACGCGCGCAAGAAAAGTGCTATCCAGCTGATCTACACACTGGATGTTGAGGTATCGGATCAGGACGCGCTGCTGGCGAAGTTTGAAAAAGATCAGAGCATTCGCATCACACCGGATATGACCTACAAGTTTGTCGCTGAAGCACCTGCAGATCTTAAAGAGCGCCCCGTGGTGATCGGCCTTGGCCCCTGCGGTCTGTTTGCAGCCCTGATTCTGGCACAGATGGGCTTTAAGCCGATCGTGCTTGAGCGCGGTAAAGCGGTGCGCGAACGTACCAAAGACACCTTTGGTTTCTGGCGTAAGCAACCGCTGAATCCTGAGTCCAATGTACAGTTTGGTGAAGGCGGCGCAGGGACTTTTTCTGATGGCAAGCTCTACAGTCAGGTAAAAGACCGTAAGCACTATGGCCGCAAGGTACTGAATGAGTTTGTCGCCGCCGGTGCGCCGGAAGAGATTATGTACGTCAGCAAGCCCCATATCGGCACCTTCCGTCTGGTGAATATGGTGGAAAAGATGCGCCAGCAGATTATCGATCTGGGCGGCGAAGTGCGTTTCAGCACCCGGGTTGAAAAACTGGATCTGGATGAAAAAGGCGACGGCTACAAGCTGAAAGGTCTGCACCTGTCCACCGGCGAGTACCTGAAGTGCTCACGCGTGGTGCTGGCGGTAGGTCACAGTGCCCGTGATACCTTCCAGGCGCTGTACGATCAGGGCGTTTATATTGAAGCCAAGCCGTTCTCTGTGGGTTTCCGCATCGAACACGAACAGAGCATGATCGACGAGTGCCGCTTTGGTGAAAACGCCGGTCACCCGATTCTGGGTGCCGCAGATTATAAACTGGTGCATCACTGCAAAAATGGCCGCAGCGTTTACAGCTTCTGTATGTGTCCGGGCGGTACGGTTGTCGCCGCGACGTCTGAAGAGGGTCGCGTGGTGACCAACGGCATGAGTCAGTACTCCCGTAACGAGCGTAACGCCAACAGCGCCATCGTGGTGGGCATCGAGCCGGAAAAAGATTATCCGGGTCACCCGCTGGCGGGTATCGACCTGCAGCGCGGTCTGGAAGAGGCGGCCTTTAAAGCTGGTGGTGAAAACTATCATGCGCCGGCTCAGCTGATTGGTGACTTCCTCTCCGGTAAGCCAAGTTCTGAACTCGGTGAAGTACAGCCCTCCTACACCCCGGGCATCACCCTGACCGATCTGAGTAAGGTCGTTCCTGACTTTGTCACCGAGGCGATCCGGGAAGCGATTCCGGCGTTCAACCGCCAGATCCGTGGTTTTGCCAAAGATGATGGTCTGCTGACAGGTGTAGAGACCCGTACCTCTTCGCCGGTGTGCATTAAGCGCGGCAAAGATTATCAGAGTATCAATGTGGAAGGCCTGTATCCGGCGGGTGAAGGTGCCGGTTATGCCGGTGGTATCTGGTCAGCGGGCATCGACGGTATCCGCGTTGCAGAGTCACTGGCGTTGGCAGCTCTTGAAGACTAAAAACGGATAGTCGGAAAAAGCGTCAGCCACAAAAAAGCCAGCCCGCTAAACAGCGGGCTGGCTTTTTATTTGTCCGGATATTTTCCGATGTCTGAATAGTGTCTATGTCAGAATAGCTCAGAAGCTATGCCCGAACAGCACAGCAGACCAGATCAGGCGACCTACTCGTAGGGCATATCACCGAAGGCGCGGTAGGTGCGCATAAAGCCTGCTTCCAGACCGATCGCTGCATCAGCCATCTCCTGATGCGTGCCGGAGCGCAGTGCCTCACGCAGCTTATTCAGTGCCAGCTGCTCCTGTGCAACCGCCTGTTTCAGCTCAACAAAACGATCATCGGAGAAACCAAACAGCTCCTGATCAAACTTGGCGCGGCTGACATGGTGACGAATCGCCTCCCAGCGTGGCCAAACCTGAGCCCAGTTCTTCTGCAGGGTCTTAATCTGTGCTTTGGTGAAACGCTTGCCGGTTTTGCTGTCGGCAGTTGCGATCAGCGCATCCATATACGGCTTATAGGCGTTCAGTTCATCAACGTAGTAGCTGATGCCGTTACGCTCGCGCAGACCATGCAGGGTCACGGTAACCGCTTCCATCTGCTTCTGAGCACTTTCCAGATTACCTTCCTGAACATCCATAAAGGCTTCACTTACCATGCCGGATGCGATATCCAGAAAGTGCTGCCATTCAGGGTCGTCGCTGTTCACGGCGAACGTCGTAACAAAAGAACTCCACTGCTCGGAGAACTTCATCATGGCATCGCTGGCAGACTGACGGTCACCCTGCTCGATGTAAATGATGGCCGGGATATACTGACGATCCATCTCAATGGTGGACTGTAGTAGTGCGTTGTCATTCGCCGATGCTGTGCCTGACATGATCAGACTGAAAGCCACAAGCTGGATGGCTCGCGAAACAAAAGTCCTTAGTCGTTGCAGAACCATTGCTTACTCCTATTGATTCATAATTAACGCAATTATAGCCCAAGCTTTGTCGTTATAGATATGCTCTGAAGGGCGCATAATGTGTTTGTCTCAGTTTTTTTAAGTTTCTAACTGCTTGTTAATTCTGATGAACACCTAAAGTCTGCAGATGCTTCTTGCAATTTCCGGTGCGACCCTCCTCCATCAGAATCTCATAAAGCCTTTTACCCCCCGGCCCCAGAAGATCAGGATCAGGGATCACAAGGCTAACAGTTCCGCTTCGGGTCGACGAGAAATCCACATCAAGGGCGATAAACTCGCCGCTGGCCAACTCCTGCAGCACCTCATGGCGGGGCAACCAACAGAAGCCCAGACCGTGTTTCAGAATCTGTTTCGCCCGCTCAAAACTATCAACGGTCCAGCGCTGTTCCGACTTGAGCCAGCCCTGAGACTCTGAGGGTTTCAGGGCGTTATCCTTGATAACCACCTGCATGTGCTTCACCAGCTCCTGCTGGCTGACCGATTGCCCCAGCGCCGCCAGTTCATGGCTGTGATGGGTCACCAGCATAAATTCAACACGGCAAAGCTCTTCAGATGTGTAGCCCTTGGGTACATGGCCGGTGATCGCCAGATCCACACTGTTGTTGACGATCTGTTCGACACTGCCGGTCAGCACCGTATCAATAATGCGAATACGGGTGCCGCGACTTTCCGGATAAAAGCGCGACAGGGCACGGAACAGCAGATCCCGCGGGTAGATCGCCTCGACACAGATATTCAGCTGAGGCTCCCAACCCATATCGATATTCTCGGCCAGCTTCTCCAAACCTTCAGCGGTTTCTGTCAGCACACGGGAACGGCGCAGCAGAGCTTCACCGGCATCGGTCAGAAACGCCTTGCGCCCCTTTACCTGTAACACCTCAACACCCAGCTGATGCTCCAGTTTCTTGACCGCATGATTCAGAGAGGACTGACTACGGTGCAAAGCCTCCGCCGCATGAGCATAGCCGCCGTGATCAACCACCGCCTGCAAAATACGCCACTGTTCAAGGGTCGTTTTATGTCCCGCCATTATTCTGAATCCTCTATTCCGCTACCGCCATCAACAGAACCCTGCCTGCCAAATCCGAAAACCATTCAATTTTATTGGTTTCAACGACCAACAATTCGTTTTCATAGAATGTATAGCACTATTTAATGCAATTTTCTTTCATTTTGATAGGCCTAAAATGGCAACCATTGAATACAACGGGCAAAACACCTTCTCTACTCAGATGTTGTTGGCCCGCAGACCTAATCAGAGGATATGCCATGAAAACCTTACTTGTGATCCATTCCAGCCCTAAAAGCAGCCAATCTGTAACCCGTGACCTGACGGCTGATTTCGTAGAAAAATGGTTGGCTAACAACCCGGAAGGCACCGTTGTTAACCGCGATGTAGGTCTTAACCCGCCACCGCACCTGACCGAAGAAACCATCGGTGCTTTCTATACTCCGGCTGAGCAGCGTACCGAAGCACAGAACACAGCACTGGCAGTATCTGATGAACTGATCGCAGAACTGCGCACCGCTGATGAAGTGGTTATCGCATCCCCGATGCACAACTTCACTATCACCTCCGGTCTGAAAACCTGGGTTGATCAGGTTGCCCGTGTAGGTGAAACCTTCCAGTACACTGAAAACGGCCCGGAAGGTCTGCTGAAAGATCGCCCGGTATATGTGATCACCGCAAGTGGCGGCGACTACCGCGCCCACACACCGATCGCGTTCCTGAACCACCAGGATACCTACCTGAAAGTCGCACTGAACTTTGTCGGCCTGCAGGATATCCGTCTGGTACAGGCAGCTGGTGTTGCGGCGGGTGAAGCTCCGATCAACGAAGCCCGTGAAGCGCTGACTGAGGCGATGAGTGCTTAATCCGCGAAGATAAGCGCTTAATGGCTAAAGGCGGGCGTCTGATTACTCAAAAAGAACGCCCGTCCGTAGAGCAACCCCACCGGTCAAATCTGCACGTTTAAGCAGATCTGACTGCGCTCGGAAACACCCTCGGTGATCAGCAGCTATGCTGAACCACGGCAGGGTGTTTTTTTATGTCGAACCGTTTGTTTTTTCTTTTCAGCAACTCAGCATTAACCGTACACTCCGCCATATCCGACAGGCTGCCTTACCATCGGTCAATCTTCCGACCATCAAACCATCTTGCATAAGGCCTGATCGGTATTATCTGGGTTATCAAGGAGAGCGCTATGCCCGTATCATCCGGTTTAATACATGCTTATCTGTTTAATGATCAGAAAGGCAGCGTGCTGACACCTGAACAGGTGGACCAATGGCAGCCGGAACAGGGGTTGCTATGGCTGCATCTGGACTACACCGACGAGCAGGTACAACAGTGGCTGGAGCAGGAATCCGGGCTGGAACCTGTGGTTGCCGAGGCTCTGACCGCCACCGAAACCCGCCCGCGCTGCACCCCGTTTAATAACGGCCTGCTGTTGCTGCTGCGGGGCATCAACCTGAACCCGGAAGCGGATCCCGATGATATGGTGTCGATTCGTCTCTGGGTGGAAAAGAACCGCATCATCAGCACCCGTAAGCGCCAGCTGCAGTCGATTCAGGATCTGCTCACACAGATCCGCAACCATCAGGCTCCGGCCTCTACCGGCGAGTTTATCGCTGATCTGACCGATAACCTGACCTGGCGGATGCGGGAAACCATGGAAGGCTATGAGGAAACCCTGGCCGATCTGGAGGAGCGTGTTCTCACCGGAGGCCATGACGAGGTGAAAACCGAGTTGTCTGCCCTGCGCCGTCAGATCATCACACTGCGTCGCTACCTGACGCCCCAGCGGGATGCCCTGATCCGTCTGCACACAGAAAAGTTCAGCGGCCTCAGCGAAAGTGAACGCTTACAGATACGTGAAACCACAGACCGTCTGATCCGCTATCTGGAAGATCTGGATGCGATGCGGGAACGTGCCGTGGTGATTCAGGAAGAGCTGCTCAGCCAGCTATCGGAACTGGGCAACCAGCGGGTCTATCTGCTGTCGATGATCACCGCCGTGTTTCTGCCGCTGGGTTTTCTCACCGGACTGCTGGGGATTAATGTGGGCGGTATGCCGGGAACCGATAATCCGGAAGCCTTCTGGTGGGTGAGCGGCGGCCTGTTCAGCACTGCGATTGTTCTTGCCCTGCTGCTTCGCCGGAAAAAATGGCTATAATAGCCGCCTTTTGCTGGCGACTTTATGCCGCCCGACTGAACACCTGTTGAGGAAAACCCCATGGCCACTGCCTGCGCACGACATATTCTGGTAAAAACCCGCGAACAGGCGGAAGTGATTAAAAAGAAACTGGCGGTGGGTGGCGATTTTGCCAAACTGGCCAAGCAGCACTCTCTTTGCCCGTCCGGCAAAAAAGGCGGTGATCTGGGCGAGTTCCGCCGTGGCGCTATGGTGAAACCCTTTGATAATGTGGTTTTCACCAAGCCGGTTCTGAAAGTACACGGCCCGGTAAAAACCAAGTTCGGTTTCCACCTGATAGAAACCATCTACCGTAACGACTAAATCCAGTAGCAGCTTCAATCATCAGAAACTGAAAAGGGCACTTCATGCGCCCTTTTTGCTGCCAGCCTGAAAGACTCCCAACTACAGAGATCCGCTACAGGGACCCGCTTCAACTTAACAGGTATTTTGTCTTTACCAGCTGCCCCAACAAAATCTCTGACCGATCCAGTTGCAGTTTTTTCTTAGCTCCCTTGGCTTCAAATAAGGGAATCCCCTCCCCCAGCATTACCGGCAACGTCGTTACCGTAATCTCATTCAGCAGATCCTGACGAAGGGCGCTTTGGATCAGCTTGCCACCATCCAGATAGAGGTTTTGCACACCCTTCTCTTCTGACAAAAACGTCAGCATCTCAGGCAACGTGCCCTGGATCAGAAAGGCTTTCCCCTCAAGATCCGCAGGAATCTCTTTTAGGGAATTACTGGCAACATAAACCGGCTTGTCATAGGGCCAGAAACCAAACGTGAGCACCTTCCCAAAGGTATTCCGCCCCATCAGAAGCGCATCAATTCCCGCCATAAATTCCGCAAAGCCAAGATCACTGCCTTCGGGATTATCAATCTCTTCCAGCCAATCCAGCTCACCTTCAGGGCCTGCGATATAGCCATCAAGACTCTGCGCCATGTAAGCGATCACTCTCACCTTAACCTCCTGTTTTATGGGAATCAGACTGACCCGCTATCGGTAAACGACGATTCCAGACAGCAAAAAGCCTGCATGATGCAGGCTTTTTGTCAGATCTGAAGGTGTTACCACATCAGGTCATCAGGAATCTGGAAGTCCGCATACGGATCATCCTCTTCCTCATCACCGGTATCCGGTGCTTTTTCGTTCAGTACGATCGGCCAGTCCGGCTCACGCTGCAGAATCTTCTCCGCAACCTTAGGTGGAATCAGTTCAAAGCGGCCTTCCAGCTCAGCAATCGCCAGACGACCTTTCGCCAGCTGATCAGAGATCTTAGGCTGAACATTGATCTTCTTAACCTTCTTATCCATCACAAAGTTATGGGCAAGATCACCGGCGTAATTTTCCAGGCGATTCATCTCGATCAGCTGCTTCACCTGAGCTTTAACCGCTTTTTTCTCTTCTTCGGCTTTACGCTCAAGGTTTAACAGGCGGTCACGCTCTGCCTTCTCTTTACGCTGCTGTTCTGCGCGCAGTTTAACTTCATCTTCCTGACCTGTGGTGCGCTTAACCTTGGCCTGTTTTTTCTTGTGATTCTCTGCCTGTTTAACCTTTTTCTTGTTGGTTAAACCGGCTTTCAATAGCTGATCCTGCAGGGATTTGCTCATAGATCTGACCGTATTTCCATTATCAAAAAATTGCTGCTGAGTATCGGACTCATTTAACTGGGGCGTATTATCCCTGTTTTTAGCTCAGGATTCATCTGCACCAGAACAAAAAGCGAACTCGTCAGCCTGGTCAGTCCTCATCCTCCGGTTCATCGCCCCCCAGATCCACAACACCAACATCGGTCACGACAACCTGAGTACCGGCAAAACGGTCATGACCGGCACCTTTGGAATCAAGCAGGGCATACAGGCACTCCACCAGAACCAGAATAATGCCGTAGACAGGGATCAGCCAAAGCAGCCAGTAGAAGGCAAATCGCTTGAGAATCTGTTTGCGTGAAACCGGCTTACCATCGGCGGACTGGATCTTAAGCCCCATCAGCATCTTGCCGACGCTCTGTCCCCGATCAAACAACAACTTGCTGTTGATCAGAAAGAAAACCACCACGGTATAAAACAGCAGAGAATGGATCTGCTCCATCTCTATGGTGCCGGCCCAAAGCGCTGAACTGTTGTTACCTGTGATCACCAACAGAAAGGTGAAGATCATGGTCAGTACAAGGTAGTCGATCATAAGGGCAACAACCCGGGTCAGCAGACCAGAAAACATCGTGCCTGCAAACTTCACTTCAAGCTGCAGCAGGAGTAATCGGAAAAAATTCATAACGGGAACCTCAATCAGTTGGAACTGAGAGATCGTCCCTTTCAGCCCGTTAACGCTGAGATCAACCGGGTCATAAAAGAGACATTATCTTAGACTTTAGCAGTAGTCCGACTGAATTTCTTTCCTACGCCAAATAAAAAAACCCGCGTGTGCGGGCTGTCTCATTTTTTCCTGAAACTCACGGTTCATCAGGGCTGCAGACTTTTCACCTTATCCTTCAGCTGCTCTTCGGTCAGTACACTCCGATGCAGCCCAACCTGCTCGCCCCGGGCGTTGTAAAACAGGGTGGTGGGCAGCGCCATACTGGCGGTCACCTGCGCCAGCTGTGTTTTGCTGTCTAACAGGACATTACTCAGGGTCAGCCCCGCATTGGCCATAAAAGCGTTAACGGTTTCGGTATGCTCGCCCTGATTGACAAAAACAAAGGTGATCCCGGGATTATCCTTCTGCGCCTGTTCAAACAAAGGCATCTCACGAATACAGGGCGGGCACCAGGTCGCCCACAGATTGACGATCATAGGTTTCCCCTCAGCCACCTGATCCAGCGTCACCATCTCACCGGTGAGGGTTTGCAGCTTAACATCCGGCCGGGCACCGGATTTATGCTCCATCAGGGCGATCAGAGCGGCCATCGCAGCCATAATCAGCACCACCGCAAGCCCAACCCAAAGCAGTGGCTTTATAAAACGTTTCATCTTGATCACCCTTAATCAGCGATGGCGCTGATAATACTCAAGCAGTTTCCGGGACTGCTGATAGTTATATTGACGGACAATTTTTTGCGAAAAGAAAAGCTGAGGCAACTCATACAGCAGCATAAAAGCCAGCAGAATCAGCAGCCAGACATAACCCAGCAACCAGCCCAGAAGTGCAATACACAGCAGGCTGAATTCCAGCGCAAACAGCCGGTATTTTCTCAGATAAAGATGATGAAATCCCCCGAGAAAGAGCCAGTTGAGTGCCGCATAGGTATCCGGGTCTTTCAGGCAGGCGGACTGCTCACGATAAAAGTCCCGGCGCTGCTCATCCCCCAGCATATTGATCTTCTGACGTAAGGCTTCATCCTGATCATCCAGCTCCTGCCAGGATTGTCGTATTGCCATCAGGGCACCTCGTCTCTGATTTTGTCCACCAGATCCGGCTGATTACAGCGCCGGATACGTGACAGACCCAGCCGCCAGCCCCGAACCGCGCCATAACGCTCGATGGACTGACGGGTATACTCCGAACAACTGGGCTCAAAATTACACTCGGTATTCAGCAGACGCTTTGAGCCGCCACGGCGCTGATACCCGCGAATAAGCCATAAAGAACACTTCTTAAACCACAAAGAGCACATCTGCAACACACTTAACGCCCCAGCGTCATAATGACCGCTTCACGGTTCCAGAACAGCAGGAAGCGCTTGCGCTCCACTACCTGAAACACCAGCTGCCAGCCATCCTGCGCATAGCGGTTCAGCGCCGCCTCCATTTTCTGAATCGGCAAACCACTGGCACCCAGAAAGATGGTGCCACAGCCGCCTTCAACAATATGAACTACTTTATATTCCTTAAATGTCGCCATATCGGCTCTCCCGTAGATGTTGTCTGATCTTTTATCTTCCCTCAGCGGGGAAACACCTTGTCCAGTGTGAAGACTTCCGGCTGAACGGCTTCGACCGGTTGCAGACTAACCTGCAGCATCTTCTCTGCAACCTGATCGCCCCGAATTGGCCGGTAACGGCGCAAACCCGGTAACCAGCAAAGAGCGGGCATCAGCCATCGGGCAAGGGTTTCCCCCAAACGAAAATCAGGGCGCTCCCCTAACAGCAATGAGGGCTGAAATACCGAGATCCGTTTAAAGGGTAAGTCCGCAATCTGCGCTTCCAGCTCGCCCTTCATCTTCAGGTATGAACTGGCGCTTTTGCCATTAGCGCCACTTGAGGACACCAACAGATAGTGAGACACCCCATTGGCAGAAGCGTTCTGAGCAGCCTGCAGCTGGTAGTCCAGATCCACCCGACGCTGAGCCGATACCGAACCCGCCTGTTTCAGCGTCGTGCCCAGACAGGAGAACAGGCAATCCCCCTGAAACAGATGACGGGCGCTATCCAGCTGTTCAAAATCCACCACATGATTAATCACCTTACGGGCGTTCTCATCCGCCACGGAGGCCATATCGGGACGCCGCGTCACCGTCACCACCTGATCAAAGGCCTCACTGGCTGCCAGCTTCGCCACCAAAGCCCTGCCCACAACACCCGTCGCCCCGATCACAATCGCCGTTTTACCCATACATCCCCTTCACGCATTAAGCTGATGAAACAGGGACAGCCTGACAGAGAAAAGGTTTAGTCCCAAGCACTGATATCTGATTCAGCTGAGAGTTGCCCTGATTGAAAAACAACCGCCACAAAAAAGGGGCAGCAGCCTGAAAAGCCGTGCCCCAAATGGGTCAAATTCATAATGCGATTAAGCAGAAGCGGTTCAGTCGGGCAGAGGTTCAGATCTCAGTCCCTGCACCACTGAGTAGCCGGAAACCAGCACCACCAGCATAAAGGGAACACCAGTGATCAGTACCGCAGCCTGCAGCGCCGTCAGTCCACCACCCAACAGCAGGCCAATGGCAATGGCAGCCTCGACCACCACCCAGAAAATACGCTGGGTTCGTGGCGCACTGACTTTACCCCCGGAGGTTATAGAGTCGATCACCAGCGAACCGGAATCCGCCGAAGTAATAAAGAACACCATCACCAGCACAATGCCGATCAAAGAGGTAATAGACGCCCAGGGCAATTCCGCCAGCATCGTAAACAGCTGCAGTTCCAGAGCCGCGTTTTGCGCCCCCTGATAGCCTTCCGACAGTTGCCAGATCGCGGTTTCACCAAAGGCGCTCATCCAGATCACAGACACCAGAGTCGGCACCAGCAACACGGCGGTCAGAAACTCTCTCACGGTGCGACCACGGGAAACACGGGCGATAAACATGCCGACAAATGGCGACCAGCTCACCCACCACGCCCAGTAGAAGGCCGTCCAGCCATGGATAAAGCCATCGTCCGGACGATTAAACGGATTCGACAACGCAGGCAGCTGATACAGATAGCCCAGCAGGTTGTCCGCAGCACCGGACAGAATAATCAGTGTCGGCCCCATCAGAATCACAAACAGCATCAGGGCAAAGGCCAATCCCATATTGATCTGAGACACCCGACGCACCCCTTTCTCAACACCGGCGACCACTGATAACAGAGTCACAGCGGTAATACCCAGAACCAGAAAGACCATGGTGGTGCTGTTATTGGGAAAACCAAACAGTGCATTAAGACCTGCTGCAGCCTGAGAAGCCCCCAGCCCCAGCGAGGTTGCCAACCCGAACAGAGTAGCAAATACCGCCAGCACATCGATCAGATGACCCGGCCAACCCCAGATACGCTCACCCAGTACCGGGTAAAACACCGAGCGCATGGTTAGTGGCAAGCCCTTGTTGAAAGAGAACAATGCCAATGCCAATGCCATAATGGCGTAGGTGCCCCAAGGGTGTAATCCCCAGTGGAAGATGGTGGTCGCCATACTCAGCGACAGCGCCGCCTCATCACTGGCCAGCTGTTGTCCAAGTGGGCCGGATGTGCCGGAGCGCAGATCACCAAAATAGGTCAGGGGTTCAGATACGCCATAGAACATCAGTCCCACGCCCATACCCGCAGCAAACAGCATGGCAAACCAACCCAGATAGCTGAAATCCGGCTTGGCTTCAGTACCACCCAATCGCACCCGACCTAACGGCGATGCGATCAGAGCCAGAGCCAACAGCACAAACAGGTTGGTGGACATCATAAAGGCCCAGCTCAGGTTACTGGTCAGGTAAGCCCGGATCCCGCCAAAAAAAGGCCCCATCACATCCGGCAGCGCCAGCGTAATGGTGACAAAGGTCAGGATAACCACTGATGACCAGAGGAACACTTTACTGTGCAGATCCACTTCCAGCCCGAAAAAGCCGGAGGTGATATTGTCCTGACCGATCACATAATCGGTGTCGATCAGATTGGAATGTCCATCAGGGGACGGAATACTTTCTTCTGAGGATGAAACAGATGGGGCAGCCGCGCTGAGAGCGGTCGCTTCCAGTCGGTTCGTTGCTTGATTCATGGTGTACCTGTCAGCTGAATACGTTCAGTTGTTCAGAGGCGATAAGAAAACCGCCTGACGTGTGAAGCGCGCATTCTGCCTATGGCAAAGCCATCATGGAAACGAAGAGTTCTGATAAAGTCATCACGATTCGTGATACCCTGCCCGCGGCCTTTAAATCGCAACAACCTAACTGCTGTAACCGATGCCTTTATGATGAATTCGACTCAACGCCCTATCGACCTTGTGCTGCTGAAAACCTTTGTTGCGGTAGTAGATAAAGGCGGCTTTACCGCCGCCGCACAACATCTGCATCTGGCACAATCCACCATCAGTGCACACATTAAACGGCTGGAAGGCCTGCTGGAACGCCCCCTGCTACAGCGTAATCAACAGGCTGCACAGCCCACGGCCGCAGGAGAACTCCTACTGGCACATGCTCGCATCATGCTGCGGCAGAACGCGCTGGCGTGGCAGGATCTGCTGGATCAGCGTCTGGCAGGTGTGGTTCGCCTGGGTATACCGGAGGACTACCTCAGCTATCTGCCACTGGCTCTGTCAGACTTTGAGGGGCGCTTCCCGGATGTAGAGCTGGAGGTACACTGCGGCCTGAGTGTTGACTTGATTCAACAGGTGAAAACCGGCGCACTGGATCTGGCAATCACCACACGCCAACCCCGTAGCCCCGGTGGAGAGGTGATACGGCGGGAACCCATGGTTTGGGTTAGTGCAGTGGGATACGACACCCACCGCCGGTCGCCCCTGCCACTGGCGCTGTCCAAAGAGGGCGTTTGTATCTTTCGGGAACATACACTGGCAAGTCTTGATGCCGCCGCAATCGACTGGCGCATCGCCTATACCAGCACCAGCCTGTCGGGCCTCTCGTCAGCGGTTAAAGCGGGACTGGCTATAACCGTACTGACACCCTCAATGCTGGGGCCGGATATGCGCATTCTGGGCACCGATGAGGGCCTTCCGGAGCTGCCCTATATCGAGATCGCTTTGCACCGAAACGCCAAACGTGCCACAGAAGCCACCGAGCAACTGGCGATGCAGCTGCATACCTACATTGAGCGCCACGGTCACAAAAGAACCCTAACCGGGGAACCCTAACGCCAGAGACAACACCACTTAGTCTGATGCCCGCATCTGAGGTTGACGGAAAAACAGCAGTGCCGTGACCAGCGCCAGCGCAATAACCCCATAGCAGAAGATACTGACCGCAACAGACAGCCCCCAGTGATCCGCTACCCAGCCCACACCCAGCACCGGCAGCATACTCCCGATATAGCCCAGCACCAGATAGGTCGACAGCAGACCGGAATGATTATGGGGCTGTGCGATTCGGCTGATCATATTGATACCGGACAGCAGCGTCATACCATGGCCGGAGGCGGTTACCAGCAAGCCCAGCGCCAATAACCAGGCCGAACCCTGTTCCAGATTCAGCAGCAGAAGCACACAGCAAAGCGCCAGGGATACCAGGCCGAGGGCTCCGCACCAATGCACCGGCAAACGGCGCGCCATCAGCTGAGCACCGGAAGACAGAAACAAAATCACCGCAATGGAGATACCGCTGATAAAAGGCCCTTTCCAGTCAATGATCTGCTCAAGAAACAGCGGCGACATAGAGGCGTAAAGGCCAAACACACCGAAGGCCAGAAAGGCACAGGCGTTGGTCAGCACAAAGGCCAGAGAGTGTTCGCGGGGCGACCAGGTCAGTTTGGGCAGCCATTCGCTGGCCGCTTTTTTCACAGAACCCGCTTTTTTTGTCGCTGCCTCCGGTTTTACCACCGGCTGATGGGCAGGCAGATCCAGCCGCTGCAACGCGTAGAAACCGATCACCGACAGCAACACCGTCGGGATATACGCGGTTATCAGAGGATTGGGCAACCACTGACCGATAATGCCGCCCACCAAAGGCCCAAGGCCAAAGCCAAAGGCGATAAGAACGCCGCTCATGGCTGCTGCCCGGTTTGGATGCGCCCCCGTTGCCAGCTGTCGCAAACCAACCGAAGCCGAAGTGGTCATCAGGCTGGATGCCACACCAACAATAAAACGCGCCAGATTAAGACTCAGGGTGTCCCAGGCGAACATCGTCAGCCCTGTACCCAGAAAGACCAGCACCAGGGAGATCTGCATCACCCGACGAAAGCCGATGCGATCCGACAGCTGCCCCAGAAACAGCAGCGCCGCCAACGCACCGGCCATATAGACGACATAAATCACAGAGATATCACTGGCCAGCAGCGACCACTCCGTTTTGTAGATGCCGTACAAGGGGCTGATCAGCGCCGTACTCATCACACCGGCACACATGGCAAAACTGACCCAGAAAAACGGTGAGCGAATCGCTTTCATTAACAAAACCACGCAGTGAAAAAAGAAGAGAGGCACAGAAACAACAGAAAAACCGCCAGAGCAAGACGCTGAGGCGGTAGGAAAATGATCAAGGATCAGCATTCAGCTTAGGCGGATGCCCAAGCGATCACCAGAGAAATAAATAAACAGCACGGGAGCTGTGTTTAATATTGAGACAACACCTGAGTCGACGGCGGCGCAACCGGGATCAGGATCTCATTGCGTCTTAAAAACCAGGGGGTGAAAGGTGCATTGTAACGGGCCCAAACGGGATCACCCGTGACCTGATAGCCTTGTTCAGAAATCCAGTCATCCAGCTCCGCCTTCTGCTCACGGTAGGCTTTTTCGCTCCAGAAGCCAGAGTAACGCACAGCTGCCATATGACGCTCAGGCACCTGCCGGATGATAACAAGGGGGTTTTCCGGCTCCGGCACGGTCTCCAGAGTAAAGGAAGCCGGCATCATAAAACTGACCACCCAACCATCACCCGACGACTGCTGCCCAACCGGGGTTGCCATATCAATCTTCTGGTTCTGTGGCCGCTGGCCAACCGGAGCTGTCATAGCAACATCCTGCTGGGCACGGTTATCACCAGAGATATAGTTAAATAAGCGCTTAAATGCCTCGCTGCCCGCCTCTTCAAAGTCAGCTTCAACCCGGGTTTCCGCCAAAATATGCGGTTCATAAAGACGCAACTCAAAGTCTTCGGCGGCCAGTAATACCCTGTACTTTGCTTCTTCTGTCGCCATTGCCCGCTCCACACCAAACGCAACCAGCCAGATCCCCAGCATAATCCGCCATATCGCTACCATAAATCCTCCGGTTTTATCCTGCGCTTCAAAGCTGCTCTTTCAAATTTCTGCCTCTAAAACTAATACGGGTTTAACCGCAAAGCCGTGCAGCAGGCATAAAAAAAGAAGTGGCCGCTTATAACAGCAACCACTTCTTATTCTGAAGATCAGGTTTAAGGGCGTCAGCCCCTTAACAGCTTAAAGCTGCTCACCAAGGTTTATTTAGCATAAACCGCCAGTGCTGCCTGACCCGCTTTGCCCGCCTCAAGGGAGATACCCTGAGCCAGCAAGGTGTTTTCCAGAGCCGTCAGACACAGCATCACATTGCGCTGATTGCAGGCCGCACCCATCAGACCGATACGCCATACCTTACCGGCGAATGCGCCAAGGCCAGCGCCGATTTCCAGACTGTAATCGTTCAGCAGTGTGGTACGCAGCGCAGCGTCATCAACGCCTTCCGGAATAAATACCGAGTTCAGCTGCGGCAGGCGCTCATCTTCAGCCACCAGGAATTTCAGCCCCATCGCTTCAAGACCGGCACGCAATGCCAGATGATGCTTCTCGTGACGCGCCCAGGCGTTTTCCAGACCTTCGTCCTGCAGCATCACCAGACCTTCATGCAGGGCATAAAGTGCATTCACCGGTGCAGTGTGGTGATAAGCACGCTTAGCACCGGCACCCCAGTAACCCATTACCAGATTGGTATCCAGGAACCAGCTTGGCACCGCTGTTTTACGGGCTTTAACCGCTTCAACCGCACGCTCACTGAAACTGACCGGCGAGATACCCGGCGGGCAGGACAGACACTTCTGAGTACCTGAGTAGATGGCATCAATGCCCCACTCATCCACACGCAGCTCGGAACCGCCCAGAGAGGTCACAGCATCCACAATGGTCAAACAATCGTGCTGACGCGCCAGCGCACACAGGGCTTTGGCATCGCTGATGGCACCGGTAGAGGTTTCCGCGTGAACAAACGCCAGTACCTTAGCATCCGGATTCTGTTCCAGTGCAGCCTGTACTTTATCGACGCTGACCGCTGTGCCCCAATCATCTTCAACCATGACCGCAATGCCGCCACAACGCACAACGTTCTCTTTCATACGGCCGCCGAACACACCGTTCTGGCAGACAATCACCTTGTCACCCGGCTCAACCAGATTCACAAAGCAGGTTTCCATACCGGCAGAACCCGGTGCTGAAACCGGCATGGTCAGTTCGTTTTTGGTCTGGAAGGCGTACTGCAGCATCTGCTTGATCTCATCCATCATCTGAATGAAAGCAGGATCAAGGTGACCGATGGTCGGACGGGACATCGCCGCCAGAACACGCGGAGCAATATCAGAAGGCCCCGGGCCCATCAGGGTACGAACAGGAGGATTGAACGATTGAATCATAATTCACTTATTTCCATCAGAAAGTTGCGCGCCGGGCGCTTAGGGATTTTGTTATGACAGGGAGTGTAATGAAGATTCCCGCAGACCGGAACCGCAGATACCTTAATTGAGCATTCAGCAGCGCGTTCAGGCGGCCCAAACCGCCACAAGATGACGCAGTGGCTCACGGGCTATCAATAGCAGCACACACCAAACAATAAGAGCAAAAGCCGTTTTTCGGGTCTGCGGCAGCCCCCGAAATATCAGCACCAGCGCGACGATGACGGCCAGCAATAACAGAAGCAGAAAGACCAGAACCAGCAGGAGTTCGATAATATCAGCCACGCCATAGGGATCACCCGCACCTATTGGAAGATCCCCATACCAAAGCCCTCTGAACATCAGCATCGCCAGCAGATGCAAACCACAGATCGCGCCCAGCCAGAGCAGGCTTTTGCTGCCTTTCGTGAAACTCATTCCCTTGATTAAATCCATCATCGTCCCTTAAAAAATCACAATCCGTTCAGATCAGTCATCATCCTGCATCGGCATCGAATACTTACCGGAATAGAGACCGGCGATGCGCTCTGCGATACGCGCCACATCCAGATCCGACAGGACAACTTTTTCGCCTTCCTGCTGGAAGATATACTCGTTTTTAGCACCATCAAACACGATTTTACCGACAATATCGCCGTCGTTATTAACACAATCAAGATCAAGCTGCGCAGGCATAAATAGCACGGGAGAGAACCTCGGAATCAGCAAAATAAGCAGCGGGTAGCCTACTGACAACGATAGCGAACCGCAATACAGAAAAGAGGCCGAATGGAGGAGCTGACAACATATTCCTGATCAAAGCAGCGCCTGAACAGACTTATTGCAAAACAACTAATTCAGTCTTTTTGCAAATAAATCACAAGCAAAAGGTACATCAAACAGGCTTTTTCACTGGATTAATTAAACCCAAAAGTTATTTATACCAAAGCGTTGTCGTCGGTTAATTTTTTGTTACAGTGCGGTTGATTCTCAACTGCAAAAGGACTGCGGCGTGCGTTTTATCCCTACTCTCACTCTATCCCTGTCATTAATGATTTCAGCCTGCGGTGGCTCTGGTGGATCAGGTTCTGACGAGGGTTCAGGCAGCCACAACGGCGCTAATCCCGGCAGCGGTGGCAGTTATAACCAAGGCAAGTATCGTGACTGCAGTCTCGACCAATGGGAGGATTCCTCCTTCCCTTTTCCGGAATATCCCGGTCGCTATCTGGAAACTCCAGTCACCAACTTCATGCCGGATCAGGTCTTTAACAACCGCACCGGAAAAACCGCAGACGCGCTTTTAACCGCCGTCAACAACAGCGATGAAGGCGCATTTCATCAGGGCCCCAGCTGGAGCGGAACATCCAATGGCTTAACAACCACAGTGGGTTATAGCGATCTTAATGGCCTTGAAACCTGGACGATCAGGCTAACCCCACAAGACCCTGTGGGTTATGACTATGGCCACGCCTATGAATACACGTTTCGTCAATTAGCGAATTGCCGTCTTGAATATGAAACCTATGACCCGGCCAGCGATGAGCTAAGAAGAACCTACTGGGCGGAGGCCGGAGAAGCTGAGTTAGTCCAGTACATCAACTCAGGTGAGATGGATCGGTCGTTCAAAACCAGGATCAATGAGGATGGTAGCGGCACAACCGTTGAAACCTACCATAATACGACGCTCGCCCACCCAGTTACGATCTACAGCTGGGACACGGATGAAGAGATTACCTTAACGCAGGAATGTGAAGATGAATCCAACTACACCTGTATTGGGCCAGCAGTAACCATTGGCGGTACATAGCAACTCAAATAACAAGGACAGCGCTCAATGAGCGGCTGTCCTTTTTTGTTTACTCGAATGGTCAGCATCTTACTTTTGCCATTTAGCGACGACGGCGCGGTTTACCCCGGCCACCCTCTCGTTGACCACCACCTTTGCCTTTACCCAAGGCTTTAGCGAGTTGGGCTTTTTTCGAGGGTTTACGTTTACCACGTTCCTCTTCTTCCCGCGCCATAAAGTCCGGCTCAAAACCGGGGAACCACTGCATCAGGAGCTCTTCACCGGTAAGTTTTTTCACATCCTCAAACAGATACTTCTCTTTATGGGCGATCAGAGATACCGCGATACCGGCCTGCCCCGCACGACCGGTTCGACCAATACGATGAATATAGTCTTCTGCGTTGTACGGCAGCTCATAGTTAACCACGGTCTGCAGCTCTTTAATGTCGAGGCCACGGGCAGCCACATCGGTCGCCACCAGCGCCCGCACTTTTCCGGTTTTAAACTCTTCCAGACCGCGATCACGGGCACCCTGAGACTTGTCACCGTGAACGCCCGCTGCCTTGATGCCATCTTTGGCCAGCTCTTTGACCAGCTCATCCACCATCTGTTTGGTGCGGGTAAAGATCAGCACCTGCTGCCAGTTTTTGGAGCCGATCAGATAAGCCAGCATCGCGGCTTTGCGTTTGGTGTCCACCTCATAAAACAGCTGCTCGATTTTAGCTGCCGTGGCGTTACGCTCGGCCACCTCAATCAGCTTCGGGTTCTTCAGGATGGTTTTGCTGAGGGCAAACACCTCATCATTAAAGGTGGCGGAGAAGAACAGCGTCTGGCGGGACTCCGGCAGGCGCTTCAGAATGCGGTTAATGTCGTTGATAAAGCCCATATCCAGCATACGGTCGGCTTCATCCAGCACCAGCGTTTCGATATCGCTAAGATCAATCAGCTCCTTAATCGCCAGCTCCAGCAAACGACCGGGAGTTGCCACCAGCACATCACAGCCTTTATTCAGCGCATCGATCTGCGGGTTGATGCTGGCACCGCCGTAAGCAACGACGGAATTGAAGCCTAAACCTTCGCTGTATTTCACAAAGCTCTGGTGAACCTGCTGCGCCAGCTCTCGAGTTGGCGTCAGTACCAGCGTGCGGATTACTTTTTTGTCGTTCTGGGCGTGTTGGGTCAGGTAGCGGTGGATCATCGGCAAGGCAAAGGCCGCCGTTTTACCGGTGCCGGTTTGCGCACCGGCCAGCACATCGTGACCTGCCAGAACGTCAGGGATCGCTTCGATCTGAATCGGTGTCGGGGTCTGATAATTGAGAGATTCTAAAACCGCGAGTAAATCTGAATGCAAACTAAGGGAGGCAAAACTCATAACCAAACACCGACAGGAAAATGAAAGTCGCGCATTGTAGCATTGAAGGCGGGTACTAACAGTTTTAGAACCCCATTAAATGAGGCATCTGCCATGGTCAGCAAAACTCAATCTCGTGTTGAAAAAGAAACTGAACAGCTCTCTCAGCAGATGGCGGAACAGGTGAATCGGGCTTTTGAGAAGTTAAAAGCTGGGGATAGCGTCTTTGTAGCGCATGAAGCCGCAAAATCACGGATGGAAGCGCGCAAGGCGAGAATCAGAGATAGGGATAAACGGTGATCGCGTCTTATCGGGTGGATGAAGATGCCAAGGTGTAACGTTAAGCGCAGGGGCGAGGTCACGAGTCCCAAGCCCGCCGCGCAGCGGTTTTAGGCGGGCTTTCTTGCTGGCGCGCCTTGTTAGTTGGAGACGTTTGCCTCCAGTAAATCCTTAAAAGATGCTGCAATTTTATGCATGCCACCAAAGTTATGGTCTTCTGAAACTATACGTCCAGATTCCTCTAATACCAGAGGATTCCCAGCACCATCCCATCCAATTACAAACCCAGATAAATTCCAACCTTCTTTTTTAAACCTGCTTTGGCTCTCTGGCAGTTCATCCACTGAGTCATACCAGTCGGATCCAATCGGGCCACCCCCAGATTCACTTAACCAAAGCAAATAAACTTCATCCCTAATTGGGTAAATCTCAATTAGGTCTTCTACTTTGGACTTGTCCGGTTTGCCATTGATAACGGCAGAGTATTCTTCTATGTACTTGTGGATGATTTCCATTTCTATATACAACTAACGCCCAATTAAGGGGGTGAACAACGCCTCCACACAAACCTAACGCATTGTGCCATAAACACTAAATTCGAAGCAGAAGTAAAAATGCCAAGCGTTGTGAATCCCTCTTAAATTGCTTGTTATGTGCCTACTAACAATTACCTGACAAGTAATTCATTACCTCATCTGTAATCTGCATATTTTCCTCCAATGGTAAACCAAGCCATTCTGTAATTTCATTAAGACCAACAACTTGTTGCTCTATAAACATACGATACGGCTTCGCACTGCCATAACTCATTTGCTCACTTACAACATGACAAGCTGCAATAACCCTGAGAGGGGCATAAATACTATCAAGTCGAGTAAAGTAAAATAGATAAGGAAACTCCCTTGACAAGCTTTCTACATAATGGCAAACATCCTCTATATCATATAAATTACGAGGATCACAATTGTAACCATCGAAAGAAATTTCAACTTTTCTACGCATCTTTCGAGCAATATTTTCACTTGCCATCAAGCACGAAAGTTTCTTCATAGGGTTGGTTATATCTCTCGACTCAACCTCATGGCGTGTAATTGTTATGCTTAATTCATGAAGGGCACTATCTTCAAAATATGTACCATTATCCCGAAGAGTAAGTTCGCCCATAATTTCATCTATTAACTCACTATTAGCGTTAATGTATTCCCCAAAACGCTCATACGGATTTACGGGTTCACATTTTCTCCATCGACCATCCCTCATGATAAAAAACTTTTTTTCTTTAAGTTCGATATCACATCGATAGTTACGGTAAGTTAACCCTAAATCCTCCAGAACATCTACATCTCTAGTTTCACCACCACCCCATGTAATTGAATGAACTAAAGCACCGATGCTTCCAGAATAATACTTATCTATTAATTCAACAAATGTAAGAGGCTCTTCAAATACATCTAAAGAACCAAAGTAAACCCTATCCCTATTTCCTGACGAAACTTTCATATAGTAATTTGGCAAATATCCAATAGCATCATCTTTAGAAAGAGCAAAATATATCGTAAATATACCTGTAGACGGACTATATAGGTTAAATTCAAGACTTCCATCTGGAAACTCTAGGTTAAGCTCTTCAATATTCCTTAATATTCGCTCACTCCATATGGAATTATTTTCAAGCACACTCTCTACTTCTTTTTTAAGTAACGATACCTGAGAAACACTCGACAAGGATATAGTTCGATTAATTTTATGCCCACAAGAACCATTTAACCCCTTTAGTTCAGTTATTAAAATATCTTGTGTAAGCAAACTATTTCTATCAAAAGCACCAAACTTTGAAATGTTTGTCAAAGTAAAATTTTCATCATTTAGATATTTATCGAATTTTGCTGGGTTGCCAATCTCAAGATCATCGCTGTGTGGTGTTGGTTCAAGATCTACCAAATACTCATGGAGAGTGCATAACTTTTCGTCATCACTCATATCTTCAATCACACATATAGCTTCTTCATATTTTTCACTATCTAACTTCAATATATCTAAATATTGTTTTTCTGTTTTTATTTGAAAAGCAAAAATTACTACATAAGAAAACAATTCTAATTCTGATTTATCCCTCGAACCAAACATTGCTTCCAATGCACTACGGCGCTTCTCTTGAGGAATTGAAGGCATTGGCATTTTAAGAACAAAAGTAGAAACCACATAATTTTTTATGTTTTTTTCTCGACAAGATTTTTTTATTGTTTCAATACCTTTATCGTAAGACTCACTATCTTTATACCAAAAAACATCATACCAAGGCGCAATAAATCTACCATTATCAGTTTCCAATGGCAAAACTAGTTCCGCACTAATATCCTTAGCTGTCTCATCAACATCTAACTTTATCCCTATAACCGAAATGTTAGTATCACGTATAAATCTAGAGTAAGGCACTAGAAGTTCTGACCACTCTGTCGATGCCACAATTACTCTTATCTCATCATCTCTAGAGCCAAAATGAGTTTTTACACCCTCAACATATTTGATGATTTCATTTAATGTTTCTCTTGTTGCTGGCTTGCTTCTTTTTAACTCTATAAGTACATGATTTCCTTCCGTATCCCTAGCATATAAATCAATAAAACCTCTTGTCCCTAGCTCATTTGGAATATATTGTTCTTTTTTCTGTAAAGTTAAACCTTCTTCTAAAACACAGAGGTTTTCCGCTAAAATATCTCTTATTTCTGATTCTTTCATTTTTACTTCTACCTACTGTTACTTCCTAGCACATAACGCCCAGCTCACCGCGCAAATTTTGGATGGCGGCTTTTGTGCATCTTTTTGCACAAAAGGTGACAGCTAAAATTTGTCCGGTGGAGCTGATTGTTATGAATTTATTTGTATGTGTGATTTAAATTCCTGCCAAGAGGACGCAATTTTAGTTGCCACACTTGGCTCCATGCCTACTAATGGTAGTAAGAATATCTGCCCCATACTATCAAAAGCGAAAACCTCACCTCCACCATCGGACGCAAACGCAACATAACCTGGAGCATACTTTTCAATTTCAATATCTTTATTCATTTGCTCGATATTTTCTAAGGGCTCAAGATCAAAATAACCACCAAATTCATAATCAGTTTCGCCCCACAGGACATCCGTTGAATTCACGAACTCAACGTAATCTGATGGAAGATCTATATTCATTCTGATTTATCGCTCCGACTGTACTGGTGCATAACGCCCGCTTAAGTGGTGAGCAACGCTACCACAACACTCAATTATTACGCCGTAAACAAAAAAGTTGAAACAAACTAAAACCGCCGAGCGTTGCGAATCCGTCTTAAAGCGTTTGTTAAACGTTTTTTTGCGAAAAATGTTCAACAACCTTCATTCCTACAACTGTATTTTTATGGTCAAAGAAGCCCAAATATTTTTTCAGATCTGACGTACCGCTGCGGCTAAGAATCAATTTATTAACCATGGAACGAATGCCAAATTGGTTTACTAGTGTGTTTAGTGGCTGTCCTTTTACAGCCACCTTAAGTACACCAATACCGGCTGTGAATGTAGGAGCGTTAGAGTCTACGGAGCCAATTGTTGAATCAACGTACAAAGAGATAGATTGCAGGATTTTGGAAAATTTATTCATGTCTTTGTAGCTGCCATCACTTAATGCTTGCTGATAGCAATTTAACCAATCTCTTAGCTCTTGGTACTCACTTCTTAATTGAAGAGCTACTTTAATCATATCACTCGCGGTATTTGACTCTTGTATTACTCTGATTGGCAATGGAAGCATGTTTACATTTAATGCATATAACTCACTACCAGCATTGTGTAGTGAAGCTATAGAAGCTCTTTTCTCTGAGACTAGTCGGTTTAGTCTTAGCACTGAGTCTTCGTTTGAAACCATTATTCCAGCATCAGTAAAAAAACGCTTTCTCACAGGGTGCGGTGTATATCCTTTTTCATAAACAAAACCTCTAGCCAACATCCCTGCACCACCCCATAAAGTTTGGGATAAATAACCATGAGGAGCATATCTATTTTGAAGAAAACCTACACGGTTTTCTTCATGATCGTTCTTCAAATCTGATGTTAGACTCAAACGGTCAATAAATTCGTCTCGTGGTCCTTGCAGTCTTTTATAGTCCACTAGAAAAGGATAAGGTCGGATGACACCTTGAGATACAGCTTCTTGAAATGGATTACCTTCATGATTCCAAGCATGGATAAACTTTTCTTCAACTAAAATCTGATCACGTAAAATTATATCAGTAAGCAAATCAAACAGTGCTTCAGTATTAATGATGGCACTCAAGCTATCTTCGTAAGAATAACTGTCATTTTCTTTATCGATTGCTATGTAATGTGATTTGCTTTCATCAACACCTTTGGTTAATAGTTCACCAATATTTTGTAATGACCAATTATCCGAAATTACACTTTGACTCATTTGCGATCCTTTAAATACTACTGCTTCTGAGCTGATGAAACGTTTAACATTTTAATCATAGGCATGCGCGTTTTGACGATTTCAATATACCGTCAATAATTGAGGGAATATCTTGATAAGAAAGGAAAAATCCATTTTCTGATCTGACTGCTTCCCTGCTAAACGCGCATGCGCGTTATCACACTCTTTAATTCAGAGCAGCCGTGCGCCTGTTATTCCACGCCTGCTTTCCATAATTCATTGATTTTGCAGCTTATCCAATTTCACTGTATGGGTAAACCGAGCATTAAATCGGGCAAACCGAGCACATTTTCTGTAAAAGCCAAAATATACTGTATATTCAACCATGAAAACATAAATATCACATGGAGGGTGATTTATGGCTAAAAGTCCATTTTTGGAAGGTGTCAGATCTGAGATACGACTGCGCGGCTAAAGTGTGCGAACGGAGAAAACGTATATTCACTGGATTAAGCGATTTATCTTTTTCCATCAAAAACGCCATCCGTAATCAATGTGCAGAAGAAGTCAGAATCTTTCTGACTTCATTAGCAGGCTTGGGCTATGTTGCCATTAATATTCAACCGACAGTACAAACAAAAACGCCGCGCTTAGCGATAAAGCTGAGCGCGGCGTTTTTGTTTATCTAAAGCTTCCGGCTGAAAGCCGGTCAGGTACTTATACCCGACGCACCTTAAACTTACGGCCTTTAATCCGGCTGTTCATCAGGTGGTTAAGGGCTTTTTTACCCACGCTGCGTTCCACCGCGACATAAGCGGTAAAGTCGAAGATATTAATCTTGCCCACCTGAGCACCTGTGATGCCGCCTTCATTAGTGAGGGCACCCAACAGGTCGCCGGGACGAACTTTGTTCTTTTTGCCGCCGTCGATAGACAGGGTCACCATAGTCGGTTCGCGGTGACCGCTCATATCACCGTCGAACAGCTCTTCGCTGCTGGATGGCTCAATCTCGGTCTGCATCTGGTCGGCAATATCCGCCAGTTTGTAGCTCTCTTTCTGGGTGTACAGGCTGATCGCCAGACCGGATTTACCCGCACGGCCGGTGCGGCCAATACGGTGAACGTGCACTTCTGAGTCCCGCGTCAGGTCGTAGTTAATCACCATCGGCAGGTCGTCGATATCCAGACCACGGGCGGCAACATCGGTCGCCAGCAGTAAGTGAGTGCTTCGGTTAGCAAACTTGACCAGTACCTGATCACGCTCGCGCTGATCCATATCACCGTGCAGTGCCTGAGCGTAGTAGTCCTGATCTTTCAGGGCTCGCGCCAGATCGGCACAGGTCTGTTTGGTGTTACAGAAGATCACCGCATGTTCCGGCTGGTAGTGACCCAGCACCTGCAGCAGCAGGTCTTCTTTCTCAGACGCTCGCTCTACCGAGTAGAACTTCTGGCTGATATTCACCGGCGCCTGAGCCGACTCAACCACCTCAACCATCGCAGGTTTGTTCTGATAGCGGCTGCTGATCTGGGCGATCGTGTCCGGATACGTGGCAGAAAACAGCAGGGTCTGACGATTCGACGGCGTCTCTTCCAGAATCGCTTCCATCGCATCGGCAAAGCCCATATCCAGCATACGGTCGGCTTCATCCAGTACAACAGTATTAACCCGTCCCAGATCCAGCGTACCTTTACGCAGGTGATCCTGAATACGACCCGGCGTACCCACCACAATATGCGTACCGTGAGCCAGAGAACCGATCTGCGGGCCGATCGGCATACCGCCGCACAGAGTCAGGATTTTAACGTTGTGCTGATAACGCGCCAGCTTACGCAGTTCGTTCGCGACCTGTCCCGCCAGCTCGCGGGTCGGGCACATCACCAGTGCCTGACAGGCAAAGGAGCGCACGTTGAGTTTTTCCAGCAGGCCGATACCGAAGGCGGCGGTTTTACCACTACCGGTTTTGGCTTTGGCGATCAGGTCTTTGCCCTTCAGCACCAACGGCAGGCTTTGCGCCTGAATCGGTGTCATGCGGGAATATCCCATATCGTTCAGGTTCTGAATCTGGGCGGCAGGCAGGTTAAGGCTGGAAAAGGCGCTATCGTTCACGGAGATCTCAACTGATAAAAAAGAGGTGGCAGACCGAACAGGTCATGATTAGGTTCCAGGGCGTTGGTTTGATGCTCAAAGCCCAGAAGGCGCGCAGTATAACAAAGCCTGCCCTGAATAGCAGATGGCATTTTCAGCATCAGCCAGCCAAAGCAATTAATCAAAATACGAATTCTGTTTAGATTGATTGACACCAAACCCAGCGCCGATTGTTCGCAACCGCAAAACAATCCCTCCGCTGCTAATCTTCGCCTCAGGTCAATTTGTCTGACCCATTCCAACGATAATGCAAAGAGGGATCGTCCATGTCTGAACGTCCGGTTTTAGAGATCACCCAACAGATCGATAACGAGCGCACCTGTGTTAACCATCTGCTGTTTCCCGCTGGCGGCGAAAGCCAGTGGCACCGCCACGAGCGCGATTACGTGATTGTGCCGATGCAGAACTGCGTACTGCATATCGACACCGGCGAAGGCTCTAAGCCCGTTGAGATGCGTGCCGGTGAGTGCTACTACCGCCCGGTAGGCGTTGAGCACAATGTACTGAACAACTCAGATGAAGATATCGTACTGATCGAAGTGGAAATGAAGTAAGTCACGCTTGCTGTCAGGGCCGGACAAACAGAACACGTTATCCGACCCTGACGTTTTGGCGTCTTAATCGGCTTTCTTCAGCAGCGCAAAGTTCTTTTTACCGCGCTGAATCAACCAGTAACGGTCAAAAAGGGCAAAATGCTGACTTAGCGATTCATCCGGCTGGTTATGTGCAGTATCAACAGCCACCTGTTCGCCATTCAGGCGAATAGCCCCCGCTTTCAGCTGCTCACGGGCTTTGCTTTTGGATGGCGCTAACGCTGCATCCACTAATACCTGCGCAAGCGGAGCGGTTGGGTTAACGGTAAAACAGGGCAGACCATCCAGCTCTAACTGTTGCAGTTCAGCCTCACTCAGCTGGGCAATTCCGGCCGTTTCCTGATCGCCTTTACCCGCAAACAGTGCTTCTGTAATGCGTTTGGCGCTGCTTAAACCCGCCTCTCCATGGACAAAACCGGTAATCGCCTCGGCCAGAATACGCTGTGCTTCCGGCTTGCGGCCGGATTCCTGATCGGCTGTACGAATCGCTTCAATCTCACCCATCGACAGAAAGGTGTAGTACGCCAGCATATTGTAAACATCGGCATCGGCGGTATTGAGCCAAAACTGGTAGAAGCTGTACGGCGAGGTTTTGGCCGCATCCAGCCAGACGGTGCCGGTCTCTGTTTTACCGAACTTGGTGCCATCACTTTTGGTGATCAGCGGTAGGGTCAGGCCATCCACTTTCGCCTGATTCAGACGGCGGGTCAGGTCGATACCGCTGACAATATTGCCCCACTGATCATTTCCGCCGATCTGCAGAGTTACGCCGTGGTGCTTGTTCAGCTGCACAAAGTCATAGGATTGCAGCAGGGTGTAGCTGAACTCGGTGAAGGAGATGCCCACATCCGGCCGGTCGAGACGCTGTTTCACCGACTCGCGGCGCATCATCTCATTCACCGAGAAGTGTTTGCCCACATCCCGGAAAAACTCAACGATATTCATCCCCCAGAACCAGTCTTTGTTGTTGACCAGCTTTAGGGATTGTCCGTTCAGATGCGGCTGCATCAGGCGGTTGATCTGGGCACTCAGCTGAGCGGCAAACTCATCCACGGTTTCCATGCTGTTCAGACTGCGCTCGGTGGCTTTAAAGCTGGGGTCACCGATGGCACCGGTTGCCCCACCCACCAGCGCGATCACCTTGTGACCCGCATCATAAAAGCGCTTCAGCATCAGAAGCGGCACCAGATGCCCAATATGCAGGCTACCGGCAGTAGGGTCAAAACCGCAGTAGACGGTTTGCGGCTGCTGCAGAAAGGTTTTCAGTTCATCGGCGTTGGAGGTTTGCGCGATCAGACCGCGCCGGTTCAGGTCATCAAATAGAGAGGTCATGGGGTGCCCTAACGGTTTTTCGTTGCTGCGGTTAAAAGTGACATTAAAGAAACAACAGCTTAAAGAAGGGCGCGGCAAAGCCGCATATCCCTATAGGGACAGATCGGGTTAAAGAGGGACAGATCAGGTTAAAGGGGCAAGTCGGATTAAAGAGTGACAGAGAGTTATGAAACCAGCAGATGGGTCATAAACAGCTGATAGAGTTCGCTCAGGGAGCTGACATTCAGTTTGCGGTAGATACTCTTTCGGTGATTTTTCACCGTGCCAAGGGCGATCCCTTCCAGCTGGGTGATATCGGCGGAGTCATACCCCTGCACGATTAACAGGGTGATCGCCTGCTCTTTCGGGGTCAGCAGCGCCTCGCCAAAGGAGTGCATGGCAGTTTGCAGCGCATGCCGAAACTCACTTTTATCCGCCATAGCGGAGGATTGCAGCAAGCCGGTATCCGGGTTGTTAGCCGCCGTTGGCGCGGCACCCGCCCACTGCTGGCGGATCAGGGCGTGCAGAATCAAAGCATCAGCCTGCAGCTCGTTAAACTGCATCCGGTGACGGGTTTCATCCTCCCCTGCCTGTCCGGTAAAGAGCAGAATCCAGCGGTCGTCATCCAGCCGTGTACAGAGGCACAACTCATCAAAAACACCGGTTTGCTGACAGAACTCCTGCTGATAAAGGGCCTGCAGATAATCCGGTTGATCCAGCCGCCCCCGGATCTCCGGCAGAGCCAGCACGCTATCCCCATGATCCACCACGGTGAACTGATAAAAAGGGTCGGTCAGGTAGGCATCGGTGAGATAACGCTGGAACAGGTATTCGCGATTATGGGGAATGGCATCATAGAGATAGATGGGGTGCTTGCCGCGACGACAACCCAGAATAATCAGGTGGCTGCAGGGCAGCAGGGTTTGCAGATAATCCGCCAGGGCAGAACTGAATCCCGGAGTGCCCAGCGCCTCTATTATCGCCGCCAGTTTTGCTTTCATGTATCCACCCCATCAACAGGTCACGAAGAAGATTGTCAGAGGAACATCGACAGATCCAGTGTCAGCGGTTGTCCCAGCCAATAGGCATGATCGGTGTGATCCTTCAGGTGATCGCCGGTGACACCGTGTACCAGAATCGAAAGGCCTTTCCTGCCTTCCTGCTCTGTCTTTTCATCACCAGCGGCTAAAAGACGCTGCTGATCCAGCCAGGGAATCAGCTGATCAAAGTCCGTTGTCTTAAAGAGTAGCTGACAACTCCACGCGGAATGAGGGCCAACAGGTTTCTGATGCACCCGCCCCACCTGAACGCCAAACTGTTCACCGGCCTGCAGGCAAAGCTCTGTCGCGAAATCCAGCGTGTCCGCATCAAAGTAAACATGGGCGTGAAACACCTTATGTACGTTGACCGGATAACGGCCAACGCAATCACCGGAAGCATCTGAAACCCTCATTCAGGGAACCACCACCCGCACCGCCAGACCGATCAGGACAACGCCTGTCATCTGCTCGATCCGTTTTACGTGGCGACGCAGCCAGGCCAGCAGGTGCGCCTGAGAGAACAACAGAGCTACCAAGGTGTACCAGAGGCCATCCACAATAGAAGCGGTCAGCACCATAATCAGCTGAGCCTCTAAGCCCTGATCCGCAGTCACAAACTGGGAGAACAAGGCGGTAAAGAACACCGCCAGTTTCGGATTCAGCAGCGAGATAAAAAGACCGGATCGTGCCGCCTGCCAATAGGTTTCCTTCGTGCCGTTTTCCGCCTGAAGCTCAGGAGTCGACGCATAACGCAGAGCATTAAAACCCAGCCAGACCAGATAAGCTGCACCAGCCCAGGTCAGTGCCAGATAAACAGTTTCATAACGGCTGACCAGAACCCCCAGCCCCCAAACCGTTGCCGCCGCCCAGACCGCCACACCTAATGCATGGGCGCAACCTGCGGCAATACCGTGACCGCGACCGTTACTCACGGTTTGACGTAACACCACCGCCAGACTCGGCCCCGGTGACATCGCACCCAGCACACAGATCAGAAGCAGAGATAACCAAAGAACTAAAGACATAGGGGCTTCCTTACAAAATCAATTCCGGAACAGGATATTTTATTATTTTTTTGCTGCATCGTTTTATATGCGCAAAGCATTCTACTCTTCTTTTAACTATTTTTCTTTTAGCTACTTTGCTTTTAACTACCGGGCTGTTCAAAGGGAAGCCCCAAAAAAGCATCAGTGATTACCCCTACAAAATTTAACGCTTTTCTAATTCATCTACTACTAATCCCTTGTATAGTAAAGGGATATACAAAAGCCGCAGTAAGCAGTTAAAGGCAGAACAGATAATGACAACAAAAGTTTTAGTAATTGGCGGCAATTTTGCCGGTGTCACCGCCGCACTGGAATTAAAGCGCAAAGGTAAGCAGCAGGTTGATGTGACGGTGATCAGCCGCACCGACCAGTTTCTGTTTATCCCCTCTCTGATCTGGGTGCCCTTTGGCCGTCGTGAAGTCTCCGATGTTCAGATCCCTCTGGAACCGCTTTTCAGCAAACATAAGATCAACTTTATTCATGGTGAAGCCCTGAATATCGACCCGCAAGCTCAGTTGGTAAGCTCCGACAAGGGCGATCTGAGCTACGATCATCTGGTGATCGCCACCGGCCCCAAGGTCGATTTTGATGTCGCGCCCGGGGTTCGGGAACACGCCCACTATATCGGTACGCCGGATCTGGCGATGAAAACCCGCGAAGCGCTGGAAGCCTTTAAGAAAAACCCCGGCCCTATCATTATCGGTGCCAGCCAGCGTGCCGGTTGTATGGGGGCGGCCTATGAGTTTCTGTTTAATATCGAGAAGTGGCTGCGGGAACAAGGTATCCGCAAACAGGTGGATCTGACCTGGGTCACACCGGAAGACTATCTGGGGCACTTTGGTATTGATGGCATCGCCGGTGGTGAAACCATGCTGAAGGGCTTTATGAAGATGTTTAACATCCATTACCGCACTCAGGTGGGTATTGAATCGATGGATGAGAAACAGCTCCACCTGAGCAACGGTGAATCACTACCCTACGCGTTCAGCATGATTATGCCCCCGTTTGTCGGCGTCGATCTGGTAACGCAATCGGAAGGATTACGCACCACCGAAGCGGGCTATATCCCGGTGAACGATTTCTACCAGCATGAAGATCTGGACAATGTCTGGGCTGCAGGGATCGCCGTAGATGTTCCGCCGCCGTTCAATCCGGAAAAAGTCCCTTATGGCGTGCCCAAGACCGGCTTCCCGGCGGATGAAACCGGTAAAGCGGTGGCCAACAATATTCTGGCCACGCTGAACAACAAACCGATGAAGGCCAAGCCCTATGGCCGTATCCCGGCACTCTGCATTATGGATGCCGGTAAGAAAGAAGTGCTTATTCTGGGCACCAGTATGTTTAAGCCCCGCCGCTTTGCCATCATGCTGCCCAATGTGATCTTTGATGTGTCCAAGGTCTTGTTCGAAAAGTACTTTCTCTGGAAAACCAGAAACGGCCATTCCCGCCTGCCTTAGTCCGGGAATAAACGAATCGTTCAAAAACTGTAATCACCCTGAAGATGATCCGCCTGCTGGTGGATCATCTTTTTATCTGCTTCTCTATTTATCTGCCGATCCCTTTATCTGCTTACCCCTTTTAACTGCCGCCCGATTTATCTGTCACACTTTTGTCTGCCTGCCCCTCAGACCGCTATTACCTTTTGCAAACACCCTGAAAAAGCAGGGTTAAATTTCCGTCCAATCTTCTGAACAGCGGCTATTCTGCTCTGTATTCCCGACTGTTTTTCTGGGACAATGCGCGGTTTGCAAAACCCGTCTGCCTTGCTTCGGTTTTTTATATAAAACCCGTCGCAGGAAACCAGACCTGATACTGAAGCCAACGGGCAATTCATCGCCTGTTGCAGAACCTGATGAGCGCCATGAGCAGTAAACATAAAACCGCCCCCGATCTGTTTTCCTATCCTTTGTACTGGGCCGAGTGCTTCGGTACTGCACCTTTCCTGCCGACCACCCGCGAGGAGATGGATGCGCTGGGCTGGGACAGCTGCGATATCATCATCGTCACCGGTGACGCCTACGTGGATCACCCGAGTTTCGGTATGGCGGTGCTGGGTCGTCTGCTGGAATCTCAGGGCTTCCGTGTCGGTATTATCGACCAGCCGGACTGGCGCAAACCGGACGAATTTATGCGTCTGGGCAAACCGAATTTCTACTTCGGTGTCACCGCAGGCAATATGGACTCGCTGATCAACCGCTACACCGCCGATCTGAAAGTGCGTAACGACGACGCCTACACCCCCCATGGTGAGGGTGGTAAACGTCCGGATCGGGCAGTGATTGTTTACTCGCAGATGTGTAAACGTGCCTATTCCGATGTCCCGATTGTGATCGGTGGTATCGAAGCCAGTCTGCGCCGTATCGCACAGTATGATTACTGGAGCAACGAGGTGCGCCGCTCGGTACTGATCGACTCCGGCGCTGACATTCTGCTGTACGGTAACGCTGAACGCGCTCTGATCGAGCTGACCCACGAGATGGCGCTGGGTAAAGATCTGTCGGAACTGCTGGATATTCGCGGCACGACGATCGTGCGGGATGCGCCTCCGGGCGGCTATACCGAGATCGACTCCAGCCGTGTGGACTGGCCGGGCAAGATCGACCAGATTCCAAGCCCTTACGAGTACATCCCGGAAGGCAAGTGTCAGGATGGTGAAGAGGAAGACCCGGATGTGATGCCGATCCGCGTGATTCCGGCACCGCTGAAAGGCAAACACGGTAAGCTGGATGCCTCCAAGACCTACGTGCGCCTGCCCTCTTTTGAGAAAGTGAATAAAGATCCGGTGCTGTACGCCCACGCCTCCCGTGTACTGCATCTGGAATCCAACCCGCATAACGCCCGCGCACTGATTCAGAAGCACGGCAAGAAAGAGATCTGGGTAAATCCGCCACCGATCCCTCTGGAAACCGAGGAGATGGATAAGGTGTTCGGCTTTAACTACCAGCGTGTGCCGCACCCGAAATATGGCGGTGCCAAGATCCCCGCTTATGAGATGATCCGCTTCTCGATCAATATCATGCGCGGCTGTTTTGGTGGCTGTACCTTCTGCTCCATCACCGAGCACGAAGGTCGCATTATTCAGAGTCGTTCTCAGGAATCGATCATCAACGAGATCGAAGACATTAAACAGAAGTTGCCTGCCTTTACCGGTCATATCTCTGACCTTGGCGGCCCGACGTCAAATATGTACCACCTGAACTGTAAAGATCCTGAGATTCAGGCCTCCTGCCGTAAGCTCTCCTGCGTGTATCCGGAGATCTGCGTCAACCTGAACACCGATCACAGCCCGACCACTCAGCTGTATCGTCAGGCCCGCGCGGTTGATGGTGTACATACGGTATCCATCGCCTCCGGTCTGCGTTACGACCTGGCGGTAGAAGATCCGGAATACGTCAAAGAGCTGGTAACCCACCACGTTGGCGGTTATCTGAAGATTGCACCGGAGCACTCCGAAATGGGGACTCTGAGCAAGATGATGAAACCGGGCATGGGCACCTACGACAACTTTAAGCGCATGTTCGATAAGTACTCCAAGGAAGCCGGTAAGAAGCAGTACCTGATTCCGTACTTTATCGCCGCGCACCCCGGCTCTGAAGATGAGGATATGCTCAATCTGGCGCTGTGGCTGAAAACCCACGACTTCCGCCCGGATCAGGTGCAGACCTTCTATCCGTCGCCGATGTCACTGGCAACCGCCATGTACCACTCGGACAAAAACCCGCTCAAGCAGGTGACCTATAAGAGTGAGAAACTGTTTACCGCCAAAAACTATGAACAGCGTCGGGTACAGAAAGGCTTCCTGCGTTATCACGATCCGAAAAACTGGCCGGCTCTGCGTAAAACTCTGCGGGAGATGGGTCGAGCGGATCTGATCGGTGATGGCAAAAACAAACTGGTGCCCGGTGAAGACAAAGATCCGGTCAATCCGCGCAGCCCACGCAAAGCGCGCCCGGGTCAGCAGACCGGTGCATCCCACACCACCAACCGCCCGACCCTGAAAAACGGTCAGGTGAAACAGGTCGGTGGCGGCGCGAAGAAATCAGCCGGTAAGAAGCCGGGTAAAGGCGGAGCCAGCAAAAAAGCCGCCGGTAATGCCGTTGCTAAATCCGGTGCTAAGCCGTTTGCTAAAAAAGGCGGTGGTAAGAAGGCTAAGCAGGTCAGCAGAAAACCAAGCGCCTGATCTGTCCGATACTAAAACGAAAAAGGCAGCCCGATGGCTGCCTTTTTTGTACCTGAGAATCCCGTTCTGCCATCTCAACCTGACAGATACCAACGTCCCCGTCCGGCTTCTTTCGCGGTATAAAGACCGTCATCAGCTTTGCCGATCAGGTCAATCAGGGTCATCCCCTCCGCTGAAAGCGCACAGCCTATGCTGACAGAGGCCGCAATCGGCTCACCCGCCGGGTCTTTAATATCAATCCCGTTCACCGCCTTCAGGATCTGTCTGGCAGCATCAGAAACCGCTTCCGGATTCGTTTCATCCAGAATAATCAGAAACTCATCGCCCCCTAAGCGGCCGATCAAGCCCTCCTCCCCAATCACTCCGACACAGGCGTCAGTTATCGCCACGATATAGGAATCACCAAATACGTGACCATAGGTATCGTTGACCATCTTAAAGTTGTCGATATCGATCATGATGGCGGCAAGCTGATAATGCCGTCGCTGAGCCAGTTTCAGCAGCAATTCAGCTTCTTCAAGGATAAACCTGCGGGTCATCACCTTGGTTAACTCATCCCGCTTGGCAAGCTCCTGAAACTTATTCTTTAACTCAATCAGTTCTGTGATATCCGTGGAAATGCCGATCAGGCGCTCAGAGCCGTCGTCACTGGCGATGGGAATTTTAATCGACCAGCAATGCTGCATACTGCCATCGGCATGGGAAACGATCTCCTCTCCGGTGACCTTGGCACCACTTTCGAACACCTTCTGATCCATCAGAGACAGTTTGTGAGCGATATCCCCGGGCAGAATATTTTTTTCCAGCTCACCGATTATCTTCTCTTTCGGTACGCCGTACAGTTCCGCCGTATTCTGGTTAACGTACAGATAGCGCCCCTCTTTATCTTTGATGTAGACGTAGGAGTCGATATTCTCCAGCACCTGATTCAGCAGGTTTCTCTGCTCCGCCAACTCATTTTCCAGGCGTCGTCTTTCGGTGATATCGGTGGATATGCCGCACAGGCCGATAATATGGCCATCAAGGTCTTTGATCGGCTGCTTAACCGACCAGTAAATTCGGGTTTCACCGGTGGATGCGATGTAGTTGTGCTCTTCACCTTCGATACTTTCCCCGGCCAGGGCTTTCAGGTCGTTCCCGTGAAGCTGCTTCGATAACTCCAGATCAAAAAAGTCATCATCCGTCTTGCCTACGATCTCGCTAAGAGGCGCACCAAACAGATCGCAGACCATCTTATTGGCGTAGGTGTAACGACACTCCGCATCCTTGGTAAATACATATGCGCCCACATGATCGAGGGTGTTACGAAGCGTGTATATTTCGAGATTGTTGTCCATTAACACCATTCCGCGCAGACTTCGTTATTGTTTTTTCCCAGTATAGTTGGATAACACGCACATATATAAGGGGAATATCTGTCTCCCGGTCCGGGAGCGGTTTTAAGACTGTTTCACAGAAATTTATCTTTCGGCATTGGCGACAAAAAGACACGAATCACCAAAATGCTGTTATTGGCATCCATCTGTTAGATTTCGATCTGTACACAGAAGGTACCGCACAACGACAACAGGCACTTTGGCGTTTTGAAATGCGTGACGGTTTACAGTCTGATGTTAGACTGGGCGACACCCTGCAGCTGAACCTGATTGAAATGAAAAAAGCGGATCGACTGGGGCTGGGAGACCAAAACCTGAGAGACTGGATCACCCTATTTGAACATTGGCAGGAGGATACCCGTATGGCCACCATCAACAGCGAAGCCGTAAAAGAAGTTCGGGGCTATATCCGTAAACTGAGCGCTGACGAAGAAGCCAGTCGCTTAGCCTTTGTTCGTGAAAGAGCATTAAGGGATGAAGCCAGCCAGTTAAAATACGCCCGCGAAGAAGGCATCCGGGAGGGCGAAGTTAAAGGCGAAGCCAAACTGCTCAGCCTGCAGCTGCAGATGAAATTCGGAGAACTGCCCGATTCTGTTATTGAGCGCCTGAATGCCGCCAGCGCCGATGAACTGGAAGATTGGGGTATGCGGATTTTTACGATCGAGAACATCAACGAGCTGTTCTCCAGCTAGATACAACCCTCTCAAAGTAAGGACACCGAATGAGCGAAGGAACAACGCCGAAGTTCGCAGAAAATGCCAAATACGCGGACTGGTTCAAAGAGTACAACTTTGGCAACTGCAAACTAAATCGCGAGGAATATACCCGCTTCCTCGCCAACTACATCACCAGTGAACAGGATGGTTTTGTTCTGAACCTGAACGGCAGCTGGGGCACTGGTAAAACCCATTTTCTGAAACGTCTCTATACTCATCTACTGCAAGATAGAGGTCACCCGACCATCTATATCGATGCATGGGAGAGTGACTTTATTCAAAACCCTCTGGCGGTGATTAGCAGCGAGTTACTCAACCAGCTTTCCCGTTTTTCTCAGATATCCGGTAAAGACTTTCAGATTGTAAAAGATCGCTTGGGCACGCTTCTGCGGTCATCCATGATTGGATTAGCGGCTGTCGCCAGCAAGTCTCTGGTTGGCGATAGCACAGCAGGTGCTGAATTTGCCAAAGAGATGATGAGTAAAACACCCTCAAACTTTCTGGATGATATTCAAAAAGATACCACTGCTCAGGTTGCTGCTATTCCAGAAATCCGAAAAAGCCTTACCGCTATTGCTGAGGTGATAAAAACCAATACGAATGGCAAAGCAGAATTACCCGTTGTCGTATTGATTGATGAGCTGGATCGCTGCCGCCCAAACTATTCGATTGAACTTCTTGAAGTAGTGAAGCACTTCTTCAACACCGAGAAGTTTGTGTTTGTTATTGCCTCAGATACAGAACAATTGCAGAGGTCTATCAAGACTATTTATGGCGCAGAGTTCGAATCAGACAAGTATCTCAAGCGTTTCTTTGATCGACAATCATCGTTACAAGAGCCAAATATTCGTATATTTCTTGAAGCAAACTATACGAAAAAATCATCCAAAGAAAATGAAGCTCTAAGCCATACACTCTACCCATCACTAGACCAACACCGTATCGGCATAGCTAATGAAACTGCAATTTATGAACAGCTCGAACTTATCAGCAAAATCTACTCGCTGAAATTAAGGGATTTAGAGCAAATTATTTATAGATACCAAGCATGCATGTCCAGCTTCGAGAAATCGTTCATCGTCTCTCCAACTGTTTTGTTAACTTATCTTGCAAATCAACATACCACTGACAGACCAACATCTCAGACACTACCCAGCCAGTCTGAAACAAAAGATTCAGTTTCACTAAAGCAGTTTAAGGAAGTTTATGATGTAGCAGTCAAATCATTACACTCGAATAAAGAAGAGTTAAACCGAGTTATGGTCAATATCACAGGCTCAATTGAGTCTGATCGATACAAAGTTGCCAACCACTTGAACAAATGGTTAGGCCAAAAACTTAATAACCAGTCTCTCTACCAAAATGCTTTAGACCAACACTACAGATCAGTAGTCGAACTCTCTGGCACATTAACTGGAATGGACACCGAATGAAAAAACTCTACCTGCTACTGACACTTCTGGGAATCGCGCTGCCTTACGGGGCTTTTCTGCCCTGGGTGATGAATCACGGACTGGATATCCCGCTATTACTCGAACAGGCGCTGGCAAATCCGATTAGTATCTTTGCCTGGCTGGATGTGGTGGTTTCTGCGCTGGCGTTGATCGCCTTTATTCTGGTGGAAGGCAAGCGTGCGAAAGTGCGTTATTCCGGACTGGCCATTCTGGGGACGTTAACGGTGGGTGTGTCCTGCGGTTTACCCCTGTTCCTGTATCTAAGGGAGCGCGCTTTACCGCCCCGTCAGGAGTTTTTCTAAGCCATCCAGCACCATTTTAAAGCCAAAACTGAAGTCCTGAATCCCGAGGTGACGCTTAGCGATTACCTCATGGGTCAGGGCGTTCAGATTGGGATACTCTTCTGGTGGAATCATCGCCACATAGCTTTTGGCCACTTCGGCATACTCTTCTGCCTCAAAGGGAAAATTCAGCTCCTGAAGAGTAAAGCCGTAGATGTAGCTGTCCATCGCATTCCAGGCATAATCCGCCTCAGACAAACTGAATCCCGCTTTCAGCAAGCAACCCAGCGTATCATCGACATAATGCAGCATGACCGGTCCCGCATTAACCCGGGAGACCAGAGGTAAGGTCGCCCACGGATGCGCCAGCAAAACCTTGCGCGCATTGTCTGCCCGTAACGCCATCGCCTGTCGCCACGGAAGCGTCTGATCCGGTGATCCCATCTCAGCTACCACCAACTCCACCAGACCATCGACCACCGCTTCTTTGTTGGCAACATGGTTATAAAGCGACATCGCTTTAACCCCCAACCGGTCCGCTAAGCGACGCATAGACAGCGTATCCAGCCCCTCTTCATCAACTAATATCAGAGCCTCGGCCAGCACTTTCTCCCGACTGAGTTTGTTACGGGGGGATTTTTTTTCAGTCGCGCTCACGGCTGCAGCTGTTAGCTTTTTCTCTGACATTTCAATTCCTTAGACGGATGGTGCAGGCACAGATAATGCACTGAGAAAAAGATTAGCTCAAATCGCCCTTTACTTACAGTGTAAGTTTTGTCATTTTATAAAAAACTTACAGCGTAAGTATTTAGTGATTTCCGGAGTCTATTCCATGGATAACCTGATGAACACAACACCCGAAATGAAAACCCTGTTCTGCCCCCGCTACGGTGCTCCCGATGTACTTGAAGTGCGCCATCTGGCAAAGCCGCAACCTGAAGCGGGACAGATTCTGATAAAGATCACCGCCTCTGCTGTCTCTCAGGCGGATACCATGATGCGTGCAGGAACCCCCTTCTTTGCCCGACTAATGCTGGGGCTAACCCGGCCGAAGCATCCGGTACTGGGTACGGGGTTTGCGGGAGTGGTCGAGGCCATCGGTGAAGGTGCAGAGCGATTCCATGTGGGCGATAAGATCTATGGCGAAACGGCGCTGGATTTCGGGGCTAATGCAGAATACCTCTGTCTGGATGAAGCCAGTCTGCTCAGCCTGCAGCCGGAAGCACTGACCGATGCGCAGTGCGCGCCACTGTGCGATGGCGCATTAACGGCATGGAATTTCCTGCACCGTTTAGCAGAGATCAAAGCGGGCGACAGCGTCCTGATCAACGGCGCATCCGGCAGTGTCGGCAGCGCTGCGGTACAGATCGCCAAAGCCGCAGGAGCCGAAGTGACCGCCTTGTGCAGCCGCCCCAATCATGACTGGGTTGAGCAGATCGGCGCGGATCATCTGATCGATTACCGAAGTCTGGATGTGACGGAAGGACAAAAGCAGTACGACATCATTTTTGATTGCGTCGGCAAGTTCAGCTTTGGCCGCTGCAAAAAGATTCTGACCCCACAAGGGCGCTATCTGTCACCCGTGCTTACCTTGCCGCTACTGTTGAATATGCTGGCGACCCGATGCTCGAAAGGCAAAAAAGCCCTCTTCTCTGCCACAGGGCTGTTACCGGTGCCGCAACTGCAGGGCTATCTGGAACATCTGGAGGAGCTGATCAGAAACGGTCAGCTGACCACGGTGATGGATCGTGAGTTTAATCTGGAACAGGGGGCGGAGGCGCACCGCTACGTGGAGTCGATGCGTAAGAAGGGATCGATTGTGCTAAGACCCTGATCGCGCCAAAGTCCTAAGCCCTGACACCCCTGTAACCCTGACCACATGAAACCCTGACCACATGAAACCCTGACCTAAAGAGATCCGTGACTTAATGCACACCACTTTTGGAAAACAGGTTCAGTACCAGCACACCGGAGAGGATCAGGCCGATACCCAGCAATCCCATGGCATCAATCTTTTGCTGGAAAACCACCCAACCAATCAGAGCCATCAGGACAATACCCGCACCCGCCCAAACCGCATAGGCGATCCCCACCGGGATCGTCTTCAGCGTCAGGGATAACATCCAGAATGCGATGCCGTAACCGGCCACCACCGCAACAGAAGGAAAGAGTTTAGTGAAGCCTTCACTGCTTTTTAGTGCAGATGTTCCAATAACCTCAGCTATAATCGCTATTGTCAGATAAAACCATGCATTCATTCGGAAAGCCCTGCTGCTGGATTCATGGGGTACGCCCTGCGTATTCAGGAAAGAGTATCGTGCACCGTCTTTGCAAAGGTGTCTCTGTCCGGCCGCTCTGTATCAGCTGAAAGAACATCGCCACACCCTGATGATGGGACAGGATAACTTACTAATACTAAAAGACAATTTTACCATTGATATAAAGCAACAGGTTAAAAGATACAGCTGGTATACTGCATAAATAATATCGTTAACAGTTTGCGCCGTATCTGCCCGAATCAGGGAGTCAGAGCTGCGCTCATTTGCAGGATCACCTAATAAGATGAACAGCAACAAATGGAATCAGGTTTTCCGGCAGGCCCCGATGGGTATGTTTATTTTATCTCTCGACGGAACGGTGATCGACTGCAACCCTGCGGCTCACGGTTTCTGGGGTGACGAACTCTGCGACCACGCTGCACCGGATATTCCGGGACTGTTAAACACCTCGCTTGACGAGCTGATCGACCTGTTCTCTGATCCGGAACAGACCGAGTTGAGCCAGACGATCCATCTGAACACCCCAGAATTAGTGGCACATCACCCTTATATTCTTAAGTGTGCCAACCCCACCGCCTGGCTGACCGTGAACATCGCTCCCATACGGGATGATCAGGGCAAGCTGTCTGATCTTCTGGTCAGCCACACTGATATCAGCGACCTGACCTACAGTCGGCAGGTAATTGCAGATACCGCAATGGGCGTCTCTGCCATTAGCGGCCAGGGCTTTTTTGAAAGTCTGGTGATCCATCTGGCGCGCATTTTTAACGCCCAGTACGCCTTTATCGGCCTGTATGATGACAACAAAAAAGCGATCAAAACCATCGCCCTCAGCGCCGGTGGTGTCATCGCTGAAAACTTCAGTTATGCCCTGAAAGACACCCCCTGCGAAGAGGTGGTCGGTCAGGATACCTGCGCCATCTGTACCGGTGTTCAGGCGTTGTACCCTGATGACCTGCTGCTGCAGGAGATGAATATTGAAGGCTATATCGGCTCACCTATTTTTGATCCGGACGGTACGCCGCTGGGCATTATGGTGGTACTGGATACCAAGCCGCTGGAACGGGTTGATCAGGTAAAAAGTATTCTTGAGATCTTCGCCGCCCGTGCCGGTGCTGAAATTCAGCGTATGGATGCTGAAGAACAGATCCATCGCATGGCCTACGAAGATTACCTGACCCACCTGCCCAACCGCGCCAGCCTCTATCTGGAACTGAAGCGTATTCAGGCCACGACAAAAGAGAACGCGCCGGAACCACGCTCGGCACTCTTTATGATCGATCTGGATCACTTCAAGACGATCAACGATGCCCTTGGCCATGACATTGGTGACGAGATCATCCGCAAGGCCGGTGAACGCCTGCGCCAGAAACTGCCGGAAGAGATCTTTATCTCCCGCATCGGTGGCGATGAGTTTGTGGTGCTGCTGAATGATGAGCAGGTCGGCATCACAGAGCCGCAGGTGCGTGTTCTGTCAGAAAAAATTCTGTTCCTGCTCACCCAGCCATTTCAGGTGGGCGACCGCATCATCAATATTGGTGCCAGTATCGGTGTCGTGGTCTTCCCGCAGGCTAATCTGGCCGGTGAACACTCCGAGCTGGATCTGATGCGTTATGCCGACATCGCGCTTTATCAGGCGAAAAATGCCGGTCGCGACCAGAGCGTGATCTACTCACCGGAACACCAGCAGGAAGTGAACGACCGTCTTGAGATTGAGCGCGGCTTACGGGTTGCACTGGAATCCGATCAGCTGAAGATCTTTATGCAGCCTCAGGTTAACCCTCAGGGCGAAACACTGAGTGCAGAGGTGCTGATTCGCTGGATACACCCTGAGGAGGGCATGATACCGCCGTTCCGCTTTATCCCCATCGCCGAGGAAACCGGTCTGATTCTCCGTCTTGGCCGCTGGGTGATGGAAAAAACACTGGAACAGCTCTCAACCTGGCAAGCCAAAGGGATTCCGTCCCCGGAACTGGTATCGGTTAATGTCTCCGCCTGGCAGTTCACCCAGACCGACTTTGTCGATGAGACCCGCAATCTGTGCAGCAAATGGCAGATTCCGCCATCCCGCATCGTACTGGAAGTGACCGAAACCGCCCTGCTGCGGGATATCGATGAGACCCGCCTTAAGCTGGAAGCCCTGCGTAAGAGCGGGTTCCGCATCTCGCTGGATGACTTTGGCACCGGTTACTCGTCACTGGCGTACCTGAGAGATCTGCCGCTGGATGAACTGAAAATCGACAAGAGCTTTGTTGATGAAGTACAGCCGGGCAACCGTCAGCCGCTGGTGGAATCTATGATCGCCATCGGCCAACACATGAAGATGGATGTGATCGCTGAAGGGGTCGAGACGCTGGAGCAAGCGCAGGAGCTGGAAAAAATGGGCTGCGTTAAATATCAGGGCTATTACTTTGCCCGGCCGATGCCTGCAGAAGACCTGCCCGCATGGCTGGAAGCACATGAAAAAACCGAAGCCTGATAACTTTTAATTAAAACCCTGACCAACGCCCTAATCAAAGTCCTGACCACAGCCCTGATCAACCGGCTTAAAGCGATCAGGGCGTTTTATCATCAGGACAACGCTGACAGTGCCAGCAGAACTCAAAGCTGGCTTCATTCCGTTCGCCGCAACCACTACAAAACCAGGGTGCGCCCATGGGGGACTCAAAGGCCGCCAGAGCGTCTCTGGCTCTGGTAAAATCCGCCGCCTCCACCCAAAGCGCCACCTCGGTCTCCTGAGGGGGCAACTCTCCGGCACCCGCCACCAGCCCTTCACCTTTCAGGCTGACCTCAATGCCCATCGCCTGCAGCATTCCCTTAAGGTTATGGGCTTCCAGCAGATGACTGGCGTTGTACACTTTTAACCAATCCTGTTCGGGCATCTTGTTCTCCGTAGCAAATTCAACAACCAAACCCTATAACCTTATCGACACCTCTAACAGATTCACCCTGATGGCATCACTCACAGAGCACCGCCGTCATCGGATGCTGCTCAGGGGAACAACCCAGCTGATGCTGGGCTTCCGCTTTGGCGGCATTAAGAATCTGGTCTGACAGCTCCCCGTCACCGGCAGCCCGCGCCAAAGCAACACCACCGATCATAAGCACACTGGAGAGAATCGCCTGCTCGCGGCTTTGACCGGACTCCCGCGCCATCAGCTTAATAAACCCCTTTAAGACCTTGGCGTAGGTCTCCTGCTGCAAAGGCTCACGCTGGGTAATATCAGAGACCAGAAAAGCCAACGGACACACATCCCCCTCGTTATCCAGATGATCCCGGGACAGGTACAGATCAATAATCTCCTGCAGGCTGGCCGCTTCCGTCAGCTGACGACCCGCCCGACGGGTCGATGCATAGATGATCGCCTCAGAATACAGCTCCGACTTAGACGAAAAGTGCTTGTAGAAGGCCCCCCGCGTCATCCCGGCCTCCTGCATCACCTGATCAATCGACACCTTATCAAAGCCTTGATGGGTAAAAAGCCGTGAAGCACTTGTCAGAATCTTATCGCGGGTTTGTTTTTTATGTTCCGGTGACCAGGGCATGGTTATCTCCTTTTCAGCATCGCTTTATGATGACACAAGCTTAAAAGATGTTCTTGAACATATTGTCAGCCACTCTATTCTGCTCTCAACTCTGAAGCGCCACAAAATGATACCCAGACAGAAACACACACCATACTTGTGTATCATATAGCGCTATCAGCAAGACCCTTTATAACAAGACGAAGACAAGAGCCCTGTCAGGCTCCGGGATAAAAAGGATAGAAAAATGATTGAAGTTTACGGCATGCCCCACAGCAATCTGGTTCGCAGCGTTGCCCTCACCTGTACGGCAAAACAGCAGCCTTTCCAGATTGGCTGGACTCTGAATGGTGAAGAGATCCCTTTCCGTAGCGAAGCCCACGCCAATATCCACCCCTACTCCAAATTTCCGATCATCCATCACGATGGCATGACGCTGACCGAAACGCTGGCGATCTGTCGTTATCTTGATGCCCGATTCCCGGAAAACCCGCTGCAGCCGGAAGACCTGAAAGAACAGGCAGAACATGATGCCTGGTGCTCCCGCGCCATGACCCAGCTGGATCACGCCATTATCCGCAGCTATCTGATTGAGTACGTAGTACCCACCGGCCCTGAGGGTAAGCCTAACATTGAGCGTATGCTGGAAAACAAGCCGCTGGTTCTGAAGGCCGTCTCCGTTATTGAAGAGCGCATTAAAGATCGTGACTTTATCTGTGGTGATCGCTTTATGCTGGCAGATGCCCTGATTACACCGCTGGCACACTACGCAACACTGCAGAAAGGCGACCTGCAACTGGTTGAGGAAGACAGCCCGATCCACGCGTATCTGGATCGCGTTTTTGCGCTGCCGGGTGTGAAAGAGATCTTTAGCCGATAAGAGATCAACTGATTAGCAGATCTCCGGTTAATAGCTACAATAAACCATGAGCTAACGATTTAAAGCAGGCTAATTCAGCCTGCTTTTTTATTTAGCCAACCTATTATTTTATTTAAAGCGGAATCGATTGAAGATACTTGCAAATAAGCCCCATCGGCTACACTATCCAATAACAGACAAGATAATTACATCTTAAAGGCAAGGATGCTCAGAAATAAGGGCACCTCCATGTTTAAAGACCTCAGCCTTAAAGCAACGCTGAACCTCGCCTTCGGCAGCCTCATTGTATTACTGCTTATCATATCCACCGTCTCCTATACCGGACTTAATCAAAGCTTTCAGGGCTTTACCAGCTACCGGGAACTGGCACGGGACTCCAATCTTTCAGCCCGTGTTCAGGCCAATATGCTCTCCATGCGACTGGCGGTACTGGGCTTTATCAATACCCGTGATGAAGCCAGAATCGAGGAATACAACCAGCGTAAAGCCGCCATGGACAGCTATCTCAAACAGGCCAGAGAAGAGATCATCAAACCCGAGCGGGCTGAACTGATCAGCAAAACGATCAGTGAGATCGAAAGATATGATGCGGCCTTTATGAAAGTCATCGATCTCTTTAAGCAACGCAATGATGTGGTGAAAAATCAACTGGACCCCAACGGCATCGCTATGCGGACTCATGTCAGCGACATTATGGTTTCTGCTTTTAATGATCAGGACCCTGAAGCCTCTCATTACGCAGGCATCGTTCAGGAAGAACTCCTGCTGGGTCGGCTGTATGCGATCAAATATCTGGTCACCAACAGCGAGGAGGATGCTCAGCGCGCAATAAAAGAGTTATCTCAGGCCCTGCCTGAAGCCCTTTCAGTGCTGGACCGTAATCTGCAAAACCCGCAACGCCGGGAGCAACTGGCTCAGTTCCGGGCGGCTCACAAAGCCTACCTTGAGGCCTTTACCCAGATCCGGAATATCATCACCCAGCGTAATGACCTGATCGACAACACCCTGAATAAAGTCGGGCCTCAGGTCGCGTCCCATATCGAAGAGGTAAAACTCTCTGTTAAAGCGGAGCAGGATGCACTCGGCCCGCAGGTACAGTCAGAGAACGAACAAACCGTGCTGATGGTGGCCGGTATCGCCCTGTTTGCACTACTGGCGGCTATTGGCATGTCCCTCGCCATGGTACGCGCCATTCAGCGGCCGGTGGGTGGCGAACCTAAAACCATCGACGCGATTACCCGCGCCATTGCCAGTGGTGATCTGAGCCGTGATCTGGTGGTTAGCGACAAAGACACCGGTATCTATCGCTCGGTTTGTGAAATGAGCAGCAAACTGAAAAGTCTGATCAGTGGTATGGCGCAGACCACACAGGCGCTGGAAGAATCCGCTGATATCGGTGCTAAAACCGCCAGCGAGAACACCAAAACGATTCAACATCAGAAACAGATGACTGATCAGGTGGTCGTTGCCATCGAAGAGATGAGCCAGAGCATCCATGAAGTGGTGCAAAACGCCACCGAGTCTGCCACACAGGCGGAATCCGGCCGCGAAGCGACCAATGCCGGACGGGATGCCGTCAACCAGAACCTGGCGTCCATTCAGAAACTGTCCGAGACACTTCAGGCGGCGATGATCGACATTCATGAGCTGGAACAGAAAAGTCAGGATATCGGCCAGGTGATCGAGGTGATCGAAAATATCTCCGAGCAAACCAACCTGCTGGCGTTAAATGCCGCCATTGAAGCCGCCCGAGCCGGTGAAAGTGGCCGGGGCTTTGCCGTGGTCGCCGATGAAGTGCGCATGCTGGCTCAGAAAACCCAGGATTCCACCACAGAGATTCAGGGCATTATCCAGAGCCTGCAGGACACCACAGGACGCAGCGTCAGCGCGATCAGAGAGTGCACCACTCAGGCAGAACAGAGCGTTGTCCTGTCCGAGCAAACCAACGATGCGCTGCAGGCGATCGGCGGCATTATTGATGGCATCGCCAGCATGAACGGTAACGTAGCCGCAGCCGTAGAGCAGCAATCGGCCGTGGCTAACGATATTGCCCGCAATATGTCGACCATCTCCACCACCGTGGAAGAGACATCCGAGCGGGTTTCCGATGCGGAGAAAGCCAGTAAGCAGGTACAAAAAATGGCAGATGATCTGGGCGAAATGATGGCGGGCTTTAAAGTCTGAAAACACAGGATTATTGAGAGGAATCGACTATGGTCCGATATCTGTATCTCAGCCTAATTCTGGCGATCTCCACGGTCACTTATGCAGACAGCAACGAGGGCAGAAGCTTTACAGCCTGCTCTCTTATTCTCCCTCCCCACTCGATGCCTGCCTGGAATAACCAGCCGGATGGATTTGCCAGCCATGTACTGGAAGCGGTCGCTGAGAAGCTGGACTGGCAAATCAAGATTGATTTTATGCCCTGGCTTAGGGTGGTCTCCCGCTCAAAAGAGGGCAAATGTGATATCGCCTATACGGTGCTCAAGCGGGATGATTACGAAAGCTTCCTGACCTTCCCCGATGAGCCCATTCATATCCGGGAAAATATCTTTATCACTCTAAAGAAGAGCAAAACAGACTACACAGGTGATCTGGAAGCTTTCATGAGGACGCACCGCATCGGTATGTATCGGGACAAAGCTGTCAGCACCAGCTTTGAGCAACTAAGAAAGCAACCCTGGGCCAGAATTGAGTCCGTCAATAGCTCTGAGCAGAATCTGAAAAAACTACTGGAAGGCAGGGTCGATGCGGTTATCGAAAACAATTACACCGCCGCCTATTTGTTGAGACAAGATGGTCAACTGTCGAAAGTAACCCTTCATCAGCCACCACTGAATATTACACCAGCCTACTTTACGTTCCCAAAGAAAGGCAAAGTCACTAAAAAAGAGATTGAAGCCTTTAATCAGGCACTGGCCGATCTAAAGCAGACGCTTTTATACCAGTCGTTGAAGGGCTACTACGAGGGGAGAATAAGTCAGCCCTGACCGGAACCAAATCCGGCCAGAACTAAATGACCCGTTATTAAAAAGTCCTGATCAGGCTTTCTTAACGAACTTGGTCAAAATCACAATACGAACACCGTTAACACGGCCTTCGATATGTTCAGGATTGTCGGTCAGTGAGATACCGCGAACCGCCGTACCACGCTTAGCGGTAAAGCCGGTGCCTTTAACATCCAGATCCTTAATCAGGGTAACCGTGTCGCCAGCGGCCAGACGCGCGCCGTTGCTGTCCATTGTCGGCACTGCATCTTCTGCAGGCAGACCGGCACGGGCCCATTTTTCCATATCTTCATCCAGATACATCATATCCAGAAGATCCTGCGCCCATGGCTCAGGACTGATGCGGCTCAGCATACGCCACGCCACCACCTGTACCACAGGAACCGGGCTCCACATGCTGTCATTCAGGCAGCGCCAGTGATTCTGATCCAGCTCTTCGCCTTCGATCTGATCACGGCAAGTACCGCATGCCAGAATGCACTTATCAGAGTGCGCTTCTACAGGCGGTACTTCAAAAACAGCCAGATTTTCTTCCGAGCCGCATAATTCACATTTAGAGCCACTACGCTCCATCAGTGCTTGTTCAATACTCATTTTAATGTTCCCTGTGGGTTGAAGGCGGTATTATGCTCTTTTTGCCGGACAAAATCAGAATATCCTTATAAAAAACACTGAAAAAGTGGCTTGTTTCGGCCGTTTTACCTTTAAAACCCCAAGAGCTTTTCTTCTAACACTGCAAGAGCGCAGGTCGTGCAGGCCTGTCACCTCAAGGAATTTTTATGCGCAACGCTGTTATGTCCCTGTCCCGCAGCACTCAGGCTGATCTTTTACTGGTGCTGGTGACTCTGCTGGCCGGTGCGGGCTGGATCTTCTCAAAAAACGCCATGGCGGCGTTCTCCCCTATATTGTTTCTTTCTATCCGCTTTCTGATCGCCGGTATTTTTCTGGGCGGCATGGCATCAACACCGCTGCGAAAACTAAATAAAGAGGAGCTGAAAAAGAGTGCTCTGGTGGGACTGGTATTCGGTATCGCCATGACCTTCTGGATTCTGGGGCTGTTCTACGGCAATCATGTTGGTGTCGGCGCATTTCTGACCAGCCTGGGTGCGGTATTAGTCCCCGTGGTGACACTTTTCTTTGGCGAGAAAGCCAGCAAAAGCCTCTGGTACTCCATGCCGGTAGTGATTGCAGGTTTGGCCTGTTTATCGCTGGATAGCAGCTTTCACTTTGGCTGGGGAGAGTTGTCGTTTCTGACCTCCGCCTTTTTGTTTGCCCTCTTCTTTACCCTGAACAGCCGATATGCCGCTTCGATACCGGCGCTGCCACTCACCACCATTCAGATGGCGATTACCGCCATCATCGCCTTTACCGTCAGCCTCTTTATGGAAGAATGGCAGTGGTCCTTTGAGTGGGATATCTGGGGCTGGATCTTCGCCAGCGGCATTATCGCCACCAGTGGCCGTTTTCTGTTCCAGACCAAAGCACAGGGCATGGCTCCCGCCAGCCACGCCGCCATTATTATGACCTTAGAGCCGATCTGGGCAGCCCTGTTTGCCAGCATCTGGTTGGGTGAAACCATGACCGGCCTGCAGTTTGTCGGCTGCGCCCTGATCTTCAGCGCCATGCTGATCAACCGCTGGCAGGTGATAGCCCATCTGTTGGGACGAAAAAAGCCGGCCATCAGTTAACTCTTAACCCCCGCATCCTGTTAAAACCGCATCCCGTATGCGGTTTTTTTGTGCCTCAAATTCAGAAAAAGCCCTCAAAACATCTCACCACCCAAAAAATGACTCACCAGTCGAAAATATCCAACCCAAAACATAAGACTCCTAATATTTACCCCTATAACGACATTTTTAAGATTTTAACCGCACGTTTGCAGTGATTTCCTGCAATTAAATCCACGGATGAAATATTAGATTAGAACCCTAATGAATTTTTGCTTGCAGACCTTGGTCGCATCTGTCATTTTTAATTAAACATTCATTTAAGAAAAAACAGGGAGCGGTTGCGATGCCTAAAGTCGGCATGCCGGAAATCCGTAAGCCTCAGCTGATTAACGCCACCATGGAAGCGGTTAACGATGTCGGTCTTCATAAGGCCAGTGTCGCCATGATCGCGAAATATGCCGGCGTTTCCCCGGCAATTATCAACCATTACTTCGGTGGTAAGGATGGCTTGCTGGAAGAAACCATGCGTTCAGTTCTTAAAGATCTGTCCGCAGCCATCAGCAATCGACTGAAAAGCGTCGATAAAAACGATGTTGTCGCCCGCATTAAAGCGGTTGTGGAAGGTAATTTTGACCCTAAACAATTAGACAGCAAGGTGGTGAAAACCTGGCTGACCTTCTGGTCGCACTCCATGCACAAGCCGCAACTGCACCGTTTGCAGCGGGTGAACGAGCAACGCCTGCTCTCCTACCTGCGTTACGAGCTAAAGCAGGTGGTCAGCCACGAGGAAGCCGCCTTTATCGCTCAGGGCGTGGCGGCTTTGGTCGATGGGATCTGGCTGCGGGGTGCCTTGTCGCCCAACGGCATCGACAAGGAACTGGCTGAAAGCCTGATTCTGGATTACCTGAAACTGAAGCTACCGGAATCGGTCTGGCAGGACACCTGAGTGCACTGTCCCCGACAGAATACGGTCCGGCACACAGCGCTGCGCGGTACTCAAGACCGCCCGGGACAGCATCCTGTTTTAAATTTTTAAGCTCTGAACTGAATACATCGCCAGAAACATTATCGGGTTACCAACATGACAACAGCACTGACACAGCAAACATCTATCACCCAACACTATGTCCACGGTCGCTACACCACAGAAACACCGAAAGAGACGTTTGCCAGCATCAACCCGGCTAACGGTGAAGTGATTGCCACCGTCGCTCAGGGTGATGACGCCACAATGGCTGCGGCTATCGCCTCCGCTAAAGCGGGTCAGGCGCAATGGGCTGCGATGACCGGTATTGAGCGCGGCCGTATTCTGAACAAAGCCGTTGCTTTGCTGCGCGAGCGTAACGACGAGCTGGCGATGCTGGAAGTGCTGGATACCGGTAAGCCGATTCAGGAAGCAGACTGCGTGGATATCGTCACCGGCGCTGATGTGATCGAGTACTACGCCGGTCTCGCCGACAAAATTCAGGGCGATTATCAGCAGCTGAATGATCAGAACTTTTTCTACACCCGCCGCGAGCCTTTGGGTGTTTGCGCCGGTATCGGTGCCTGGAACTACCCGATTCAGATCGCCTGCTGGAAATCCGCACCGGCACTGGCTGCGGGTAACGCCATGATCTTCAAGCCTTCGGAAGAAACTCCGTTAAGTGTGCTGAAGCTGGCCGAAATCTACACCGAAGCCGGTGTACCGGATGGTGTTTTCAATGTGATTCAGGGTGATGCCCGTGTCGGCCAGATGCTGACCGCACATCCTGAGATCAGCAAGGTGTCCTTCACCGGCGAATGCGGCACCGGTAAAGCGGTGATGGGTGATTCCGCCAAGACCCTGAAGCAAGTGACCATGGAGCTGGGCGGTAAATCCCCCATGATTATCTTCCCGGATATGCCGATTGAGCAGGCGGTTTCCGGTGCCATGCTGGCTAATTTCTACACTCAGGGCGAAGTGTGCACTAACGGCACCCGCGTCTTTGTCCACGATGATATCTATGACGCCTTCCTTGAAGAACTGAAAACCCGCACCGAACAGATGATTATCGGCGACCCCACCGACCCGAAAACTCAGGTGGGCGCACTGATCTCCAAAGACCACATGCAGAAGGTTCTGGGCTATATCGAAGCGGCCAAAAAAGCCGGTGCCCGTCTGGTTTGCGGTGGTGAACAGGCGACGGAAAACGGTCTCGATAAGGGCGCATTCGTTAAGCCCACCATATTTGCCGACTGCACCGACGATATGCCACAGGTGATCGACGAGATCTTTGGCCCAGTGATGTCGGTACTGCGCTTCTCTGATGAAGAGGAAGTGATCACCCGCGCCAACAACACCGAATACGGCCTGGCCGCCGGTGTTTTCACCAAGGATCTGGGGCGCGCCCATCGCGTCATCAACCGTCTGCAGGCGGGTATCTGCTGGATCAACACCTGGGGCGCATCCCCTGCTGAGATGCCGGTGGGTGGTTACAAACTGTCCGGCATTGGTCGCGAAAACGGTATCGAAACCCTCTACCACTACACCCAGACCAAGAGCGTGTTTGTAGAGACCGGCGACATTGAGCGCCCGTACTGATCCCTGCGCAACCCACTAATGAGTCCTAGCGATATGAAACAGGAATACGATTACATCATCATCGGCGCAGGTTCTGCCGGTTGCGTACTGGCAGATCGTCTGACCGAAAGCGGCGAGCATACGGTTCTGCTGCTGGAGAAAGGCGGCAGCGACAAGAGCATCTTTGTCCAGATGCCCACCGCCCTCTCCTACCCGATGAATACCGAAAGTCTCTGCTGGCAGTTCCATACAGAACCGGAGCCGGGAGTGAACAACCGCTCACTGCACACACCACGGGGCAAAACCCTTGGTGGCTCTTCGTCTATCAACGGCATGGTGTATGTGCGCGGCCACGCCTGCGACTTTGACCAGTGGCAGGAACAGGGCGCAACCGGCTGGGATTACCAGAGCTGTGTACCCTACTTCCAGCGTGCTGAGACCTGGGAAGGCGGCACCGACGCTTACCGTGGCGGCAACGGCCCTGTGGGCACCTGCAACGGCAACAAGATGTCTCTGAACCCGCTCTATCAGGCGTTTATTGATGCCGGTGTCGATGCTGGCTACGGCTACACCAAGGATTACAACGGCTACCGTCAGGAGGGCTTCGGTCCGATGCACATGACGGTGAAAAACGGCGTACGCAGCTCTACCTCTAACGCTTATCTGCGCCGCGCCATGAAGCGCCCGAACCTGACAGTTCTCACCGGCGTACACAGCCGCAAAATCCTCACCGACAAACCCGGCGATCTTGTCGTGGCCACCGGTGTTGAGTTTGAACACAAAGGCCAGATCAAAACCGCTAACGCCTACCGCGAAGTGATCTCGGCAGCGGGTTCGGTCGGTTCACCCCAGCTACTGCAGCTGTCCGGTATCGGCCCGAAAGCCGTGCTGGAAAAAGCCGGTGTTGAGGTGGTGAAAGATCTGCCCGGTGTGGGCGAAAACCTGCAGGATCACCTTGAAGTTTACTTCCAGTACCAGTGTAAAGAACCGATCTCACTGAACTCCAAGCTGAACCTGATCAGCAAGGGCCTGATCGGCACCCGCTGGATTCTGTTCAAAGATGGTCTGGGTGCGACCAACCACTTTGAATCCTGCGCCTTTATCCGATCCCGCGCGGGGCTTAAATGGCCTGATATTCAGTACCACTTCCTGCCGGCGGCGATGCGTTATGACGGCAATGCGGCCTTTAAAGGTCACGGTTTTCAGGTGCATGTTGGCCCGAACAAACCGGCCAGTCGCGGTCATATCCGCATTAAAAGCGCCGATCCCCATGAGGCTCCCAGCATTCTGTTCAACTACCTGACCGAACAGCAGGATATCGAAGACTGGCGCGCCTGTATCCGCCTGACCCGTGAGATTCTGAATCAGAAATCACTGGAAAAATATCGCGGTAACGAGATTCAGCCGGGTTATGAGATCGAGTCTGACGAGCAGATCGACGCCTGGGTTCGGGATAACGTCGAGAGTGCTTATCACCCCTCCTGCACCTGCAAAATGGGTGCAGATGATGATGCTATGGCGGTACTGGATGCGGACTGCAAGGTACGCGGCGTTGAACATCTGCGGGTGGTGGATTCCTCGGTATTCCCCACCATCACCAACGGCAACCTCAACGCCCCGACCATCATGGTGGCGGAGAAAGCCGCAGACAAAATTCTGGGCAAAGCCCCGCTGCCAAAAGCCGATGTGCCGGTCTGGATCCATCCGGATTACGAGAACAGTCAACGCTGAACAGGATTAGTAAGCGGGCGGCATAACGCCCGCCAGGCTTTAAGACCTGATAACCCTAATAGCCAAATAAAGATAAAACCTAATAACGATAAACAGATAGACGAGAAGGAAAGACAATGAAAACTCAAAAAGCGCTTACTCCAAAGACACTCGCAAAAACGCTCGCGGTGATCACCGCAACCCTTTCTGCCAGTGCCTTTTCACTGAGCTCTCATGCCGCTAACGATTGCTCCACCGTACGTTTTTCTGACGTAGGCTGGACCGATATTACCGCCACCACCGCAGTGACCTCTGAAGTGGTTAAAGGTCTGGGTTACACCCCGAAAACTCAGCTGCTGTCTGTACCTGTGACCTATACCTCGCTGGCTTCCGGAGAGCTGGATGTGTTCCTGGGTAACTGGATGCCTACCATGGAAGGCGACATCGCCAAGTACCGTGAAGCGGGCACTGTAGAAACCGTTAAAACCAACCTGACCGGCGCAAAATACACCCTGGCGGTTAACAAGGCAGCCTTTGACGGCGGCGTGCGTACTTTCGCGGATATCGCCAAGTTCAAAAGCAAGTTCCGTAACCGCATCTACGGCATCGAGCCGGGTAACGATGGTAACCGTCTGATTCAGGACATGATCGATCAGGATGCCTTCGACCTGAAAGGCTTCAAACTGGTGGAGTCCTCTGAAGCGGGCATGCTGTCAGAAGTACAACGCGCCGAGCGTCGTAACAAGTGGGTTGTTTTCCTGGGTTGGGAACCACACCCGATGAACAGCAACTTCGAGATCGAATATCTGGACGGTGGTGATGACTGGTTCGGCCCGAACTTCGGTGGCGCAACGGTACATACCAACACCCGTAAAAACTACAGCACCGAATGTCCGAACATGGGCAAACTGCTGACCAATCTTGAGTTCTCCCTGAGCATGGAAAACCAGATCATGGGGGCGATTCTGAATGATGGCAAGAAGCCTCAGCAGGCAGCAACCGAGTGGCTGCGCAACAACCCGGAAGCCCTGAACAACTGGCTGGAAGGCGTTAAAACCCTGGACGGTAAACCCGGTCTGCCAGCGGTTAAAAAGCATCTGAATCTGTAATTCAGACTGCCGCTGATCCCGCATCAGCAATAAAGCAAAACCACAGGCATGCTCTGACAGGAATCACTATGTTTCTGTCAGACACTGCCGCAGATGGCCGCAAGGCAGCCCACGCTGCCCCAAGGCCATGCTGACCGGTGAACCTCACCGGCTCAGCCTTCTGATACCGATCCCGCTTCATCAGAAGCTGCTTTAAGAGCCGAAAGTACTTCACTGCGTCATCTTGCCGTCCGTCATTTACGGCGCTTTTGGCCTCTTTTGTATCGTCTTTTTTTAGCGACCCTGTCGCCTATCAAACTCGGGTAACCCGATATGAACTGGATAACTGAACACAAACTACCGATGGGACAATGGATGGAGTCCTTCGTTGACTGGCTGATTGGAAATGCCGCCGGATTTTTTGACGCCATCGCCTTCTCTCTGGAGTGGCTGATTCTGGGTGTCACCGACCTGCTGCTGATGGCACCTGCCATGGTGCTGATCGCGCTGACCGCCGCCCTGAGCTGGTGGCTGCAACGCTCTATTGGCCTTGTGATTTTTGTCGTGGCCTCACTGCTGCTGATCGCCAACCTGGGCTACTGGTCAGAGATGATCGAAACGCTGGTTCTGGTGCTGATGGCCACCTTTATGTGTGTGCTGTTTGGTATTCCGCTAGGGATTCTGGCGGCGCACTATCCGAAATTCCATATTGCGATCCGCCCTGTGCTGGATCTGATGCAAACGATCCCGACCTTTGTTTACCTGATTCCGACCCTGATTCTGTTTGGTCTGGGCGTGGTGCCGGGTCTGATCTCCACTATTATTTTTGCGATTGCCGCACCGATCCGCCTGACCGCGCTGGGTATCAGCAGCGTACCGCAGGAACTGCTGGAAGCCGGTAAAGCCTTTGGTGCAACCCGCTGGAAACTGCTGTTTAAAGTGGAGCTGCCCGCCGCCATGCCGAACATCATGGCCGGTGTCACCCAATGCATTATGTTGTCGCTCTCGATGGTAGTTATCGCAGCCCTTGTGGGTGCAGATGGTCTGGGCAAGCCTGTGGTTCGCGCACTGAACACCGTGAACATCTCTCAGGGCTTTGAAGCCGGTCTGGCGATTGTTCTGGTCGCGATCATGCTGGATCGTCTGTGCAAACAGCCGAACCGCGATCACTAATCCAACCACATCATAAGCATTGAAGGTGACCATCATGAGTACCGAACAAAACATGATTGAGATCGAAAATCTGGATGTGGTTTTCGGCGACCAGCCGGAGGCCGCTCTGGCACTGCTGGATCAGGGCCTGAGCCGTCAGGAGATTATCGACCAGACCGGTTCCGTGGTTGGCGTACACAACGCCAATATCAACGTAAAACAGGGTGAGATCTGCGTATTGATGGGGCTGTCCGGTTCCGGTAAATCCAGTCTGCTGCGTACCCTGAACGGCCTGAACCCGATCTCCCGTGGCAGCCTGAGAGTGCGCGACGGTGACGAAACCGTTGATCTGGCCAACTGCGATGAAAATACCCTGCGCCATCTGCGCACCAACCGTATCTCCATGGTGTTTCAGAAATTTGCCCTCATGCCGTGGCTAACGGTGCTGGAGAATGTTGCCTTTGGTCTTGAGATGAAAGGCATCGGCAAAAAAGAGCGCCAGCAAAGTGCTATGGAAAAGCTGGAGATGGTGGGACTGGCCGAATGGGCGCACTCCAAACCCCATGAGCTGTCCGGTGGTATGCAGCAGCGTGTGGGTCTTGCCCGCGCCTTTGCCATGGATACCGATATTCTGCTGATGGATGAGCCGTTTTCAGCCCTTGATCCGCTGATCCGCGCCCAGCTGCAGGATGAGCTGATCGAACTGCAACGCAAGATGAAGAAAACCATCCTGTTTGTCAGTCACGATCTGGATGAAGCCCTCAAGATCGGCAGCCATATCGCGATTATGGAATCCGCCAGGATCATCCAGCATGACAAGCCGGAAGATATTGTGCTCAATCCGAAGACCTCCTACGTGGAGGACTTTGTTGCCCATACCAACCCGCTGAATGTGCTGGGTGGCCGAACCCTGATGACGGGTCTGGATCTGCTGGCAGGTGATGGTAAAACGGATAACCGTATTATCATCGACCGCACGCACAACTACTGGGTCGAGCTGGAAAACGGTGAAATCCGACAGGCTGGTAAAGGGGATGAAGTGCTGCCTGCCGTGGACTGGCAGGAAGGTGACGGCGAGAAAGGCCAGTTTGCCATCGCCACACCGGATATCAGTATGCGGGATGCGATCAACCTGAGATACAGCAGCCGCCTGCCGGTACTGCTGCAGGAAGATGGGCAGTTTGCTGGTGTGCTGAACGACAATAACTTCTACTACGCGTTGTTGGGTAAGCACTTTGTAGCGGATTGATTGCCGTGCGCTGAGCTGGAACTTAAAAGCCCTGAAACCGATGGTTTCAGGGCTTTTTGGTGTATATCGGGGCCATAGTTTAATAGTGGCCTGTTGAATTAGGAGGATTTCGTAGTTCTGAGTCTATTAACGCAGCGCGAACCAGAAAAGCCTCCGGCATCAAACTGAGAAATTCCAATTTAAGCCAATGATACAGATATATACCGTAAGTCAGATTATGCGACTCTCTTTTTCAGTAGAAACATCAAAACTGATATTCTAAAGCGTATGATTTACTTCTCGTCTTTCCTTGCCCATCATCATAAACATGGAGCAAAGGACAACCGCAAGCTCTGCAGCTACGAGTTCGCTGATTTGCTTTAGTTAGCTATCTAGTTACGATAGGTTTTCACTCGCCATGATGCAGGGGAGCCACTTGATAAAGCAAAATCGCTGTCATACTTAAATTTATTACAAACAAAGCGTTTACCATCCTTCTCAATTTCCATCCCAACGGAATAAATTTTGTTATCACTAACGCATTCTGTCATGCGTTCGAATCTGATTGCTTCGTAGTTCTTTTCAATCTTTACAACTTTTGCATCTTCGGCAAAAGCTTGACTACACATAGATGCAGACACAATTAAAATCCACAATGTTTTCTTCATAAAATTTCCTTAATATTTAGGGTAGGGGTTACGCTATAGCCCCCACAGTAGTCAACTATTTTGAGTAGAGTGAAACCCTGCCCAAGATGAAAAAACCATTCTCTTTGTGAGTCAAGATCTGCATGATGGAATTTTTCATCATGACAAGCCGTAAGGTGTCGTGCTGATATCCAAAAACCTCGAACGTTGAGGATTTTGTTGCTCACAACAATCACTTAATGTCCCGGAGGCCATATTCTGATGACGGGTAAAGAACTGCTGGCGGAAGACAGTAGAAAGGTAAGCTTGCCGTCACCACACCGAATATCAGTATGCAGAACGCGACCAACCTGAGATACAGCTGCCGGTGTTGCTACAGGAAAACAGTCTGTTTGGGTTGCGCTGTACGGCAATAACTTCTATTACGCATTGCTGGGGAAGGAATTGATAGCTCTGTGCTAAGGCGAGTTAGTTAGAAACTAAAAAGCCCTGAAACCGATAGTTTCAGGGCTTTAAATTAATAACTAAATTTTATCACTAAGAAACACTTCTCCATATTTTCGTTTATCTACATTAGCATCACGATTCCATTCATTCTGCTTCGAAATCTCATTTTTCATCCACTCGATAACCTCTTTCAACTCTTCAGGCACTGGCGTAGCTTGAACAGGGACTCTAGAGGTAGATCGCGCAGTCAGCCAAATATAAGTACCTAAAGATGCAATAATTAGAAGCACACCTAGCCACGACAACTGTGGCACTGTTTGCCCAACTTGACTTGATAGAAATAAAGTCACTGCTCCGCAAGCAAAAGTTGCAACAGGAATACCAACGCGCTCGGCAGTGGAGGCAACTCTCTCAAAAGCTTCTGTAGCCCTCTCGTCAATACCCTTACTTGCTTGTACATCGGAGTCATTCGTAGATGACATATTATCTTCTCCCTAGATATAGATATCACCCAAGTTTACAACAAAAAACCACCATATTTAATCGCCCCAATAATTCGAATAGCCACATACTGACGATTTATACTCGAAAAATTTCAGACAACGGGAACGGTCTTCCTCAGTTCCAGCATCATGCCAAGGCAACTCTCGCCGGTCATCTCGTAGGGATCAAAGTCCCGGTGGCCGGAGTAGCGCAGGCTGATTTCGCTGTTGATACCCGCCTCCGGTACATACCCCATATGCCACTGCTCAAATTTACGCATGGCGATCTCTTCATAGCTGATAAGAACAACATCCGTGTGGCGGGGGTCTTTCATAATATGCCGGTAGGTCGCATTTACCTTGCTGCGCGAGCCTTCCAGCACCTGCAAAAAGTATTTGCGGTTAAAGCAGAGCAAACCACTCAACTCGGATTTTCCATTGTTCTCCTTGGCCGAAGCCACGATCTGCTGGATATCCTCCTGAGTGACACGATCCGATGCTTTGCTGGCGTATATGAGTCTCACCAGATACATAGGCTTCCCCTTTCAAATCTCGTTAAGTGGTCAACGCGTGTTACTTCTTATACTGAATAATCTGAAATATAGACCAGCAGAGACAAACGCGAGAGGGACAACAGCAGAAGCCAGCGGCTGAATCGGTCTGAGAAAGGAAAGGAAGTGTAAGAAGAAGACGAGGAGAGAATCAGCAAGCCCCGCACCGGGCGGGGCTGATCAGAAAACTACTGGCACTTGTAGATATCAAACCCTACCTTGCCATCTTTCAGGGGATCGACCTGTACGATGGTGTCGCCACCCATATTAACCGCCTCATTTTTGCCCAGCGTGACCAGCTCATCGCTAACGGCCTCCTGATTACGGGTCAGACCCGCCACCTTATTTTTCACAAAGGAGGTGGTATGTCCCAGCTTTTTACAGCCTGCCACATTAGCCTGACTCACCAGCTTAACCTGATCACTCCCCTCTACCGGCTTAACCCAGGTGCAACCTGTCGCCAGCGCAGAAACTGAGATCAGTAACAGTGTTTTCGCTTTCAGAGACTTAAAGTACACGTTTTCTATCCTTGGCAACCCTGTTGGCTGCGGTTCTGTTAGTTATTGAGCGACCCGGTGCTGACCCGTTTGTCGGTAATAAAGTGTCCGGTATTAAGGTGAATCGCCGCTCTGTTTTATAAGACAAAGTTAACGCTAACACCGCTGAATTTGAATATGTATTTCAGTCACAAAGACCCGAAACCTTTGATTTTTAAGCTTTGATTAATTTTCCATCGTTATCCTGCGCGAACTTAATGAAACTTTACCTTCGTCATCTGGACTAACCAGCCTGACCTGTGATTATATAAGTATTATCTTATTTATAGATCTGAAATGCCTGATTAGGAGAAAAAGCAAATGAGTGCAATGGGACTGAAAAAATCGTTGATCGCGGTATCTATGGCGTCTGCCCTGTTTTTAGGTGCGACCGACGTTATGGCCGACAACCACGGTAAAGGCAAAGGAAACCAAGCCGGTCAATGTGGTAAAACCGAACTGGCCGAGCAGATGAAAGAGATGAAAGATCATCTGAAAGCCTACAAAAAAGCCGCTAAGTCTGAGGACTGGGCTGCGATGGCGGAGAACCGTGAAGCTCTGCTGGAGCTGACCATCAGCGCCAAAGAAGAGATGCCGTTTAAAGCTCAGGGCAAACCGGAGCAGGCTCAGCAAAAAATGCAGGGTAACTACCAGAAAGGCATGACCCGTCTGGAAGACCTGCTGGCTCAGCTGGAAACCGCTGAAACAGCCAAAGATGCGGATCAGGTGATGGATGTGATGCAGCAGATCGGCAAACAGAGCAAAAAAGGTCACCGTGCGTTCAAGCAGAAATGTGATGACGAATAAGCGCGATGACACGCTGTTTCAGATCGCCTTCTGAGGTGAGCTGATCCCCATAAAGCCCGGTTAAACCGGGCTTTATTGATCATAAGACCGGAATATGATCAATAAAGCCTGAACACCGCCCGATGAATCCCTGAACCAGACCTTTCAGGTGATGTCTCAGCAGCGTCAGCTTTGGTATCCTTGCCAGCTTCTTTTTGTTAACGAATAACAGCCCTCTGCACAGGATTTCGCTTTGAACACGCTTGTTACCTCGTCATCTATCAACCTGTCAGCTCAAAACCTGTCACCTGCGGCCTCTGTTCCTTCATCTGCTGCCCCAACATCTGCTGTTCCGGTAAAGGCTTCTGCACCGCTGGTGGTCACACTTCTGTCCTGCCTGTTATTGCTTGCGTCGCTTTTCAGCTTGCCGGTGCTTGCAGCAGAAAGTGACTGGGCAGAAACGCCTCAGGCCAAAGCACGGCTTCTGGTGGCGGCGCTGGAAGAAGAGGGCGATCAGAAGATTCTGAAAGCGGGTCTTGAGATTCAGATGGATGACGGCTGGAAAACCTACTGGCGCACCCCCGGTGCTGCGGGGATTCCGCCGGTTGTAAAAGCGACCTCCGGCAATATTGATTCGATTCAACTGCACTACCCTGCCCCACTGCGACTGGATTTTCAGGGACTGCAGCTGTACGGCTATGAAAAGAAGGTGATCTTCCCGCTGGATATTGCCCTTAAACCGACAGCCGATAATGGTAATCTCGCCCTGGATGCCCGCATTCTGATCTGCCGCGAGCTGTGTATTCCGGTCAGCTTTAAACCTGAGATACCCGCAGCGGATCTGCCGGATCTGAATCAGGCAGACTCCGGTGTGCTGGATGCCGATGCAGCATTCCGCATCAACCAGTATGTCAGTCGTATTCCCCGCAGTGCCGAACAGGCAGGGCTTGAACAAGCGACCATCCAACTGGATAGCCAACAGAAGCTGCTGGAGATTCAGCTGCAGCTACCCGCCAATATGCAGCTGCTGGATCTGTTCCCGGAGCTGTCGCCAGAGCCGGAACTGGATGCGCCGGTGATTGCCACGCCAACGGCAACCCAGAACAACGGCGATCAGCTCTGGCGGGCGCAATTCCCGATTCAGCGTAAGCGTATGCCAAGCGCTGATGAAGCCGCTAATCTGGTGATCCGCACCTCTCAGGGTGATTTTGAACTGCCCCTTAACTGGCAAAGCGCTGATGCAGCCTTAACCCGCTTGCAGGGCACGCCGGTCAGCGGTTATCAAGGCAGTGCGGCTCTGAGTGACACCGGTTCTGCCCCCTCCTTATGGCTGATGCTGCTGATGGCACTGGCAGGCGGTCTGATTCTGAACCTGATGCCCTGTGTGCTGCCGGTGTTGTCGATTAAGATGCTGCATCTGATTAAACACAGCGAGCTGAGTACGACTCAGATTCGCAGCAGCTTTATCGCGACCGCTGCGGGCATTATCAGCTCCTTTGCCCTGCTGGCCGGTGTGCTGATCGCCCTGAAAGCCAGTGGTCAGGCGGTGGGCTGGGGCATCCAGTTTCAGCAACCGCTCTTTATTGCTGCGCTGGGACTGATTGTGGTGATCTTCGCCGGTAATCTGTGGGGGCTGTTTGAGTTCCGGCTGCCCTCTGCGGCGGCGGGATTAGGTTCGCAACCAACAGAGAACAGCCACTCACTCAGCGGATCATTCGGTCAGGGTGCTCTGGCAACCCTTCTGGCCACCCCCTGCTCTGCGCCATTTTTAGGCACCGCTATCGGCTTTGCCTTCTCTCAGGACAACCTGACCCTGCTGCTGATCTTTATCACCCTGGGCATCGGCCTTGCTTTACCGTACCTGCTGATGACCCTGAAACCGGAATGGGTGTACAAGCTGCCCAAACCGGGACGCTGGATGCTGACGCTGAAACGGGTTCTGGGTCTTGGGCTGCTATTAACGGCGGGCTGGCTGTTCTGGGTGCTGTCCGATCTTGTGGTGCTGACAGGCGTTATCGCGGTGGCAAGCCTGGGGCTGCTCTGGTGGCTGCTGATTAAACGTCATCGCGTCGTCTGGTTGCTGCCGGTACTGGCATTAGCACTGATAGCCTTCTTCCCGCAGGCAGAAAACCAGAGCTTTGCACTGGCGGCCAATGCCGACAGCGAAGATCAGCTGAACTGGGTCGCCTTTGAGCCGGATCGCATTCCGCAATATGTTGCCGACAATAAGGTCGTCTTTGTCGATATCACCGCCCGCTGGTGCGTCACCTGTGTGGCCAATAAGGTTGCTGTGATTAACACCCCGGAGATTCAACAGGCCTTGTCAGCAGAAGGCATCCTGCCGATGCAGGGCGACTGGACACGACCTGATGCGACCATTAGTGATTTTCTCAACCAGCATCAGCGCTTTGGGATTCCCTTTAATGCGGTCTATGGCCCCGGCGCACCGGAGGGCATTCTGCTGAGTGAAATTCTGACTAAAGATGCACTGCTGGATGCCCTGAAGAAAGCCAAAGGGTACTAATCAACAAGGTTCTTAAAGCCCAAGGTTCCTAAAGCCAAAGGTTCTTAAAGCCCAAGATAAGCCACCATCCAGTTTAAGACGTTATTACGTTCACAAGATTCTGAATCAGGAAAAGGAGATAGCATGTCATCATCAAGCGACACGCCGGTAGAGAAAGTTAAAGTCTGGGATATCAGTATTCGTATTTTCCACTGGGCACTGGTGGCGCTGATCGGCTTTCTCTGGTGGAGCGGCACCGAAGGTGTGCAGATGGATAATCATGTGCTGGCGGGCTATACCGTGCTGGGGCTGATTATCTACCGCATTATCTGGGGCTTTATTGGCAGTCACCACGCCCGCTTTATCAACTTTGTCCGCTCCCCGATCAAGGCGCTGAAATCGGTGCCGGATGTGATCTCGGTACGCAGCGATTCTCATCATGTCGGCCACAACCCCGTGGGCGGCTGGATGGTGGTTGCCCTGATTCTTATTCTGCTGGCACAGGGCATCAGCGGTCTGGGTACGACGGATGATATCTTTATCGATGGCCCTCTGGTGCCGTATATCAGCGACGATATGATCTACTGGCTGACGGACATTCACCTGATGCTGCCGGACTTTCTGATCGCACTGGTGGTACTGCATCTGGCGGCTGTGCTATTCCATGATGCTTTCAAACGTGAGCGTCTGATTCAGGCGATGATCACAGGTGTTAAAAAGGTGCCGGAATCCCTGAGCGATTCGATTCGTCACTCTGAGCTGCCGACGATCCGCTTTCTGATCGTGGTGGCCTTACTGTCCGGCCTTGGCTGGTGGCTGATCACTCACTACGGTTAAACTGCCAATACGGTTAAATTGGCAGCAGACTAATCGGCACTATGTAAAACCGAAAGCCATCATCCAAACACGAAAAAGCCCCGGCAGATCACTTCACACATCGATCTGCCGGGGCTTTTTTCGGATTCGGTTATGGGTCGAGGATCAGGCGATCTCAGCCTGTTGCAGCTGATCCGCCCAGCGACCAATCCAGTCACCGGCTGGCTCTGTGGCATCAAAGTGCTCCGCCGCATCTACCTCAAGAGGACGACCGACACGCTGGCCACCGTACTCGGCCAGTATCGCATCCATCTTTTTACCCGCATCGCAGAAGGTCTCATCATAAGAGCTGTCGCCCAGAGAGATAATGCCGTATTTCAGATGTGACAGCGCCGCGCCCTGTTCATGCAGCGTGTGATAGAACTTATCAAAATTTGGCGGGAAATCACCGGCACCGGTTGTTGAGCAGGCGATCAGCACCGCATCCAGCTCTTTGTTCTCAAGATCCGCAATGCTGGGCTCTTCAGTCACTTCAACAGCATAGCCTTTAGCTTCCAGCATCGGCTGAATGTGATCGGCCACGTCCCGTGAACCACCGTATACGGTTCCTACCAAAATCTTAATTGCGGCCATAAAACACTCCTGACATTGTCAAATTTTAAGTTACCTGACCGTCTGATCAGCTCCCGCCCACCCGGAAAAAAAGGGCAATCACCACGGCGGGAATAACCAAACGATCATTAACCTACTAAATTACTCAGCTATTATACCGGTAATCGGAAAAAACCCCAAATAACCTGACTGAACCGGGTTTAGCACAACCCTAAACCAGCCCTAAAACAGTCATAGACAGTTTTCAGAGCAGGTTGTACCAGAACATTATGCCAAGCCGTTAGCAATTCACTGATATTTATAGGGAATTCTGCAGCACTTTGATATCCGTCAAAACTGTGCATTTGTATTATTTCTTGTCTATGTTTAGTCTGATCTGTCTGTTGCTCAGGGGCTGTTTCAGTCCCGCTTTATACAAGGATGCGTTATGTTTGCTCAGGACTTTAACGAACTCGGCTACCTGTCCAGTCAATGGCCTCTGAACCAGAACCTGCCAACCCTGCTGATGGTTCATGGCGCGGGTCTGAATCACGCTCAATGGCAGGAGCAGATGACCGGATTAAGAGACCACGCCAATATGATCGCGGTGGATCTGCCGGGACACGCCCTGAGCGCCCATCACGATGGCGACCAGTCGATCATCAACTACGCCGATACCCTTGCCGAACTTGCAGAAGAACTGGACAGCTCACAGCTGATTATGGCGGGTCACAGCATGGGCGGCGCGGTCTGCCTTGAGTTTGCCATGCGTCATCCGAAGCAACTGGATGGCCTGATTCTGGTGAATACCGGCGCTAAACTGCGGGTTCAGCAGGAGCTACTGCAACAGATCCGTGATGATTATCCTGCCTTTATCCGCCACCTGACCCGAAATGCGATCAGTGGTGATACCGCCGATCAGGTCAGCGAACAGTTTGCAGAGCTGCTGATGCAGAGCGAAACCGATGCGGTCTATAACGATTTTGCCAGCTGCGACAGCTTTGACCGGCTGGATGAGATCAGCAAGATCGCCTGTCCGGCGCTGGTGATCAGCTCGGATCAGGATCTGATGACACCGGCGAAGTATGGTGAATTTCTGGCGGATCAACTGGATCAGGGACAATATGCACTGATCGAGGGAGCAGCCCATATCAGCCCGATGGAGCAACCGGAAGCGGTCAACAGTGCGATTCTGGAATTTCTGCATCAGTTTGATGGCCGCTAGCGGCCATTGACTCTCTCTGGTTCCCCTCCTCCTGACTTGCGCTTCTATTCTCGCTCACTCTCAGCCCTGACCCGGATCAGCTTGCCTCTTCCCTGATCCTTTGGGCGGCTTATCAGCCTTTCGCCTCTCAGACTCAACTGGTAAACTCATTGTAATTATTTTGGTTTACAAGGGTGAGTTATGCAGGATACGAGTCTCTGGTTTCCCTACGCGCAGATGAAACATCTGGAAGTTAATTATGAAGTCGAAACCGGTGAAGGGCCTTATATTCAATTTACCAACGGTATGAAACTGCTGGATGCCACCTGCTCCTGGTGGTGCATGATCCACGGTTACCGTCATCCTGACATCACCCAGGCGATTCATGATCAGGCAGACAAGCTGGCTCACGTCATGCTGGGCGGGCTGAAAAACCAGCCAGCAGCGGATCTGGCGAAAAAGCTGGTGGAGATCACCCCGGAAGGTCTGAACCATGTGTTCTACAGCGACAGCGGCTCTGTCGGCATGGAAGTCGCCATGAAGATGGCGGTGCAGTTCTGGCAGAATCAGGGGCGTACCAAAAAATACAAAATGGCCTCGCTGATGCGCGCTTACCACGGTGATACCACCGGCTGCATGTCGGTCTGCGACCCGGAAGAGGGCATGCACAGTCTGTTCAGCGGTCTGCTGCCGAAACATCACTTTGCCCCCGCTCCTACTGCTTCCTTTGATGCTCCGGCAGAAGCTGTGGCGGCGGATATCGCCGAGCTGCGCAAGGTATTTGAACAGCACCATGAAGAGATCGCCGGTTTCCTGGTCGAGCCTCTGCTGCAGGCCGCAGGCGGTCTGAATATGTACAGCCCGCTTTATCTGCAGGAAGCCCGCAAGCTGTGCGATGAGTTTGAGATTCTGTTTATCTTTGACGAAGTGGCGACCGGCTTCGGTCGCACCGGCAAACTCTTTGCGGCTGAATACGCGGAAGTTACATCGGATATTATGGTGCTGAGCAAGGGCCTGACCGGTGGCTATGTCGGCCATGCGGCGACTATCGCCAACGACCGTGTGTTTAATGCCTTCTGGGATGACGATGCCGGAAAAGCCTTTATGCATGGGCCAACTTTTATGGGTAATCCGCTGGCCTGCGCGGTGGCGCTGAAAAGCATTGAGGTGTTTGAGCGGGATGATTATCTGGGCAAGATCGCTCAGCTGAATCAGCTACTCAAAGATGAACTGCTCAACTTTAAGCATGATGCGGTGCTCGATACCCGGGTACTGGGTGCGACGGCGGTGATTGAAGTGAAAGATGCTGAAAGTCTTAAGGGTGTTCAGGATTTTGCCATCAAGCACGGTGTCTGGCTGCGCTCCTTCGGACGCTACCTGTACACCATGCCTCCGTACATTATCACGACGGATCAGCTGAAGCAGATTACCGATGTGATGAAGGCCTGGTTTACCGAAAACTAAACGGGCTGATAAGCATCGTTAACATCACAAAAGCCGACATCATGTCGGCTTTTGTGTTTATGGTGTAGTTTTTCGAGCTGAAGCGGAGGGCTTTTATGCTTCGAGCTGAAGGCCTCTTTATTCCTCGAGCTGAAGGCTTTATACCCTTCGAGCTGAGGGCTCTTTATTCCTCAAGCTGAAGGCTCTTCTCCAGTGGATTCCATTGGTTCGCCAGCCACTCACGCACCTGTCGGGCGGACTCGGCTTTGGCAAACATAAAGCCCTGGCCTTCGTGGCAGCCGTGGCTTTGCAGAAAGCCCAGCTGTTCTTTGTTCTCAATGCCTTCGGCAATCACCTTAAGTCCCATGCCTTTTGCCATCGCAATAATGGTCGAGGCCAGTCTTGCATCATCGGCGTTGTGGGCGACATCGATAACAAAAGTCCGGTCGATTTTCAGGGCATCCAGCGGCAGACGGCGCAGGTAACTCAATGAGGAGTAACCGGTGCCAAAATCATCAATGGAGATGCTGACGCCCTGCATGCGCAGCGCATGGAGAATGTCGGCAATGCGGTCCGCCTGCTCAGGAATAAAGCAGCTCTCGGTCACCTCCAGCTCAAGCCAGTTGGCTTTCACTCCGGTGTTTTTCACAATGCGTCGAACCGTCGCCGCAAGATCACCTTTCATCAGCTGCTGAACCGAGATATTAACCGCCACCGGAACGATATCGAGACCGGATTCGTGCCAGCTCACCAGATCGCGACAGACCTCTTCAAGCACCCATTCACCAAGATTGGAAATCAGCCCCAGACGCTCCGCCACCGGAATAAATTCCGCCGGAGAAACCACCAGACCACTGCTCTTATCATGCCAGCGCAGCAGTGCTTCAAACCCGATCAGTTTGCCCGTATTCAGTGCAATTTTCGGCTGATATTTCACCTGAAACAGCTGATCTTTAATCGCTTTACGCAGGCGGGTTTCAATGGTCAGCTCGCGTACGGAATCATGATGCATGGAATCGGTATAGCGATGGAAGCTGCCACGGCCATCCGCTTTTACACGGTACATCGCCGCATCAGCATTTTTGATCAGATCTTCAGAGCTTAAGCCGTCATCCGGGTAGATACTGATACCGATACTGGTGGAGATATACAGCTCATGACTGCCGATAGAAATAGGCTCGCTGATCGATTCATTGATCCGCTGTGCAAGAATAGTCAGCCCATCCATCGACTCAATCTCAGGCACCATCACGGTAAATTCATCACCGCCGAGACGGGCAACAGAATCACCTTCACGCACGGTATGCGCCAGACGACCGGCAACCACTTTCAGGACTTCATCACCCACCACATGCCCAAGGGAATCGTTAATGCGCTTGAACATATCCAGATCAAGGAACAGGACCGCTAAGCGGTGCTGATGGCGTTGGGCGTTGGAGATCGCCTGTTCAAGACGATCCTGAAACAGCCGGCGATTGGCGACACCGGTCAGATCATCAAAGAAGGCGAGACGACGGATGCGCTCTTCATCTTTCTTGCGGTCGGTAATATCGCTGAAAATAGCGGCAAACTGGGCGATTTCGCCCTCATCATCATAGATACCGGTAATCGTCAGCCATTCAGGATAGACCTCGCCATTTTTGCGGCGGTTCCAGATCTCACCCTGCCAGTAACCGTTGCCCTGCAGCTCGCTCCAGAGATGCTGGTAGAAATCTTCCGAGTGCCGACCGGAACTCAGCAGCTTGGTACTCTGACCAATCGCTTCCACTTCACTGTAACCGGTCACCTGAGTGAACTTAGGGTTTACCGATTCGATGATGCCGTTTTTATCGGTAATGATGATGCCGTCAAGACTGGCCTCAATCACCCGTTGGGCAAGGCGCAAGTGGGTCGTGGATGCTTTAAGGGCTTCATCCCGGGAATGCAGGGCTTCCTGCAACCGGTTAACGTATTCATATTCAACGCTGTCGAGAATATCGCCGTAGGAGAGAATGCCGATCAGGCCGCCTCTCTGGTTGATCACACCCAGATGGCGAAAACCTTTCTGCTTCAGCAGGTTACTCGCCTGCAGCAGCCCTGTATCTTCATCAACCGCGTAGAGTTCATTGTTGCAGACATCTTTCAGGGTCTGGCCAGTGACACCGGATGCCAACCAGCGAACGATATCCCGCTCGGTAATAATGCTGTAATGCTCAGGCTGGCTACGGCGAACGGCGGCGGCATCGCGCTGACTCTCTTTTAAACGGTTGACCGCTTCTGCCAGTGAAAGCCGTTCATCGAGTACAAGAGGAGCCTGATTCAGTGCTGAACGCACATTACGCATACAAAGATAGTGTTCCAGCCCCTGAGAACGGATCACATCGGTCTGGGAAACCACGCCAATGGGGCCATGCTCTTTATCCGTCACCAGAAAGTGACGGCGGCGCAGTCGCTGGAATTTAAGGGCTATTTCACTGAGACTTTCATCGGCGTCCACCGTATCCACCGGCGAACTCATAAAGTCACTGATCTGCTTATCACCCAGCGCTGGGTCGGAGAAATCGAGCTTGCGGGCATCGGCTTCGGTCCAGATGCCTACGGGTTCACCGGCATCCATCACCAGAATAGAGCTTACATGGTGTTTGTTCATCTGCAGCGCGGCATCGTGCAGACTGGCATCTGACGAACAACTCAGCAAACTGTGATGGATCACCTCACTGACAGGTACATCAGTGGTAAAGGTCATGCGGCGATCCGGCTGGGTCACTTGAGTAGGCTTCTGTTTCAATTCAAACACCATAAGAACTCTCCGGCTCCGACACATCCCTGTACAGTGCCGGTTAAATGTATTTCCATGGAAATACCTGAATGAACTCAGGCTTTCAGATTACCCATCCAGCAAGGTCGCTAACAATCCTTTCACCTGAGTGACTTCAAAAGGTTTGTCGCACAGTGCAGATACACCGGCCTGCTTGACGGAGCTCAGACGGGTTTCATTCTCTTCCGAGGTCACCATCAGAATGGGTACATGGGACAATTCAGTCTCGTTGCGAATATAGCTGATCAGTTCCTGACCATCCATATTCGGCATATTGTAATCGGTCAGGATCAGGTCAAAGGACTGATGCTCAATGATGTTACGGGCATCCAGACCATCAACCGCTTCGGTAATATCGTTAATACCGATCTGATTCATAACCCGCGCCAAATGCTTACGGGCCATGCGACTGTCATCAACGATAAGCACCCGCAGGCTGTCAACGTCATAAAGATCCAGAGACAGTTCATCCGGGTTGATATAATCGATGGTTGCCAGTAAGGCGCGGTGAAGGTCGTTACGGGTGAAAGGCTTAGGCAAAAGCGCCAGCACTTTAGACTGACGCACCGCTTCCAGGTTGTCGTAATTCTGTTCGCTGGAAACCACCATGACGGGTACATCGGCGGTGACAGGATCACGCTGTAACAACTCGACCAGCTCTGCGGCGGTAGCGTCCGGCAGATACATAGAGGTAATCAGAAGGTCTGGCTGAAAGGTCTTCAGGCGCGCATAAGCTTCACGGGCACTGCCGACACCTTCAATATTATTAACGCCCTCTTCGACAAGCTCTTTGATGATAATTTTTCGCTGGGTGGTAGAGGGTTCTACCAGAACAATCGACAGATCCTGAACGGCCAAACTTTCCATAGAGCAACACTTCCGGCAGCTAAAAGGTAAACATGAAGATTTTAAATTTATTACGCCATCCTATGCAATTTGACTCAAAATATCACTAAGGAAAACAGGGGGATGGCCAAAAAACCTGAAGGATTAGATACGGGTCAGAAAAACGTCCTGAAAAATCGGCCAAAAGTCTCAAAGACTAAGGAAACAGGCTTAACTGCTCAGAGGGTCCTGCAGGGTCACGCAGCCGGATCCCGATCCCCAGCAACCTGATATTGAGTGAACCGCGACGCACCGCCTCATCCATTAAGGGCTTAAACAGCGTCAGCGTGATCCAGTCCGCCATAGCCCCAGCAGACGGATCACTTGCAGATTGCTCTCCGGGAGAATAGCCATCAGGTGCCGCTTCACTGACCCGTCCGGAATCCCCTCCTGCTTCCTCTATCAGCTGTCCGTTATGTTGCTGCCTCAAAATCAGGCGTTCATCATCTAAGGCGGTTTCTACGGTTGTTGAACTGAAGTCAGCAAAACGCACTTTGGCAAAAACGCTTCGGATCTGGCGATCTTCATAGCCCTGATAACGTCGGGATAAAACCGGTAAAAGACGCTCCAGAGCGCTATCAAGCTCGGATTGTCGGGTGATATTCTCAGAATAGGTGCGTTCAACACTCACGGACTTTCTCACCCGCTCCGTGACCACATCACGGTAATCCTCTCCTCTGGCCCGCTGATACAGGGTCAGACCAAACTTGCCAAACCAGCCGGTCAGCTCTTTAACGGTTTTTTTCTGCAGATCGGCACAGGTTTCGATACCAAGGCGCTTTAACTTTTCTTCCGTTACCTTGCCAACGCCGTGGATGCGGCTCACAGGCAGGTCTGGAATAAAGCTATCCACCTGATCCGGTGTTATCACAAACAGACCATCAGGTTTCTGCCAGTCAGAGGCTACTTTTGCGAGGAATTTGTTCCCGGCCACCCCCGTAGAGATGGTAACGCCGGTTCGGCGAACCACTTCAGCCTTCAGCCATTGCGCCATACGGGTCGCACTGCCCTGAAACTCCGTAACGTCGGTTACATCAAGGTAGGCTTCGTCAATCGAAACCACCTCAACGCGATCTGTCAGTTCAAGGAAAACCTCACGGATCGCAGCGGCAGTCGCTTTATATTCATCCATGCGACCTTTACACAGAATAAGATCAGGGCAGAGTTTAAGTGCCTGCGCGGTAGGCATCGCGGAACGTACACCAAATGCCCGGGCGGGATAATTACAGGTGGCAATAACCCCTCGCTTGTCGGCGTTTCCGCCAACCGCGATGGGTTTATCGATCAGGGAAGGGTTATCTCGCATTTCGACCGCTGCAAAAAAGCAGTCGCAATCCGCATGGATGATCTTTCGCATACCCGCAGTCTTTTACTGTACAGATATACAAGTGTACTCTATTTCCTGTGGAGCGTCAGCGCGTGGTGATCAGGACGCAACACCGACGACGTCATCGGCCCAGGCCATCGCCTCGACGTAGCATTCTGTTAAGACACCACGATCAAAACGGCTTTTTTCAACAAAAGACCAGTCCGCTTTTTCATAGGCTTCAATCACCTGCAGAGCATCACCCAGGGGACCTTTGTAGCCGGTCAGCGCGGACTCGACACTGGGATGCAGTGATAAGTCTTCCAGAATGGAGGGCAGTGGCCGGTCAAAAAAAGCATCCAGCATCGACAGCAAGCCAACGGTAAAGTAGCTCTCCGCCGGAGACTGACCGGTTTTAATCGCCAGACACTCGCACATTTTCGCCCGCAGAAGCGCAATGGGCATCAGTGTATCGCCCCGACGGCTGGACCCCGCCAGCACCATCATACTCACCAGCGATTTCAGATTATCGAATCCCAGCAAGACAATCGCCTGACGCAGACTCTCAATTTTTCGCGGCAGTGAATACTGTGCTGAATTGATGTAACGCAGAATACGATAATAGAGCTGAGGATCACGGGAGATCTGCTGTTCAATCTGGCTGACATCCGGATCGGACTGGTGCAGCATCGCCATCAACTGGGTCAGAACGATACCGCTGTCTGATTTGGGGCGACTCTGCATCGTCTCTGGCTTGGAGAGGAAGTAACCCTGGAACAGAGTAAAGCCCATCGCTTTACAGGACTCAAACTCTTCCCAGGTTTCAACTTTCTCGGCCAAAAGTGGGACATTCAGGCGTTTCAGAATTGAGACCCGCTTCTGCAGGACTTCCGGGGAACAGTCCATCACATCCAGCTTGATCAGGTCGGCATAGGGCAAAAAAGCTTTGGTTTCCTGAGTAAGAACAAAGTCATCCAGTGCGATCTTATAACCCCGGGCACGCAATGTTTTAAGAGCAGCCAGCACCTCTGCTGTCGGCTTAATATCTTCAAGCACTTCCAGCACGATACGTTCGGCTGGCTCAGGCAGCATCTCACCTTTCAGCAGCCACTCATCGGTCATATTGATAAATACGGGGTGCTTATCAGCCAGGCGGTCGATACCGATATCCATAAAGGCTACGGTACATACACGGGCTGTGGCTTCGTGCGGGCTACTGACACTGGCATTGCTTGTGGTTGCATTGTTCCGATAGAGCAATTCATAAGCCGCAAGCTTCAGGTTTTCATCGCAAATAGGCTGGCGGGCGATACAATAATCTTCCTGAGCGCCACTACCCGCTTTTACCGTCTCGCTATCTTGCATAAAAATCCGCCTTACACCTACGTAAAATATTCAAACGATACCCAATATGCGTTACGGCCTCCACAGACTAAAAGTTATATATGCAGAGGATATTAAAATGAACCTTAAATACTATTATAGTTTCTTAGCCTAACCTAATGTTAGTCACAATTTCCGAATAATCACTCTTATTTATGACGCTCCGTGGTCAAAAGCCATTTATTTCCGGTTTTTACAATCGCCAGAAAGCAAAAAAGCTTTCAGTTTGCACTGAAAGCTTTTTCGGAACGTGATTCACAACATTTGAAACGCCGTGATCAGTGATCCTCTTCGCCCAGATGTTTCGGCAAAATCAGGTTGAGCACGATACCCACAATGGCACAAAGACTCACACCCTGAAGGCTGAATTCGCCACCACCGATATACATACCACCAATACCAAACACCAGAATCAGCGCGACGATACTGAGGTTTCGTGGTGCCGTCAGATCCTGACCGGATTTCACCAACGTGTTCATACCCACCACGGCAATAGAACCAAACAGCAGGGTCATGATGCCGCCCATTACCGGTACCGGAATGGTCTGCAGAACCGCACCCATTTTACCAACGAAGGCCAGCACAATAGCGATCACCGCAGCCCAGGTCATCACAACCGGATTGAAATTGCGGGTCAGCATCACAGCACCGGTCACTTCGGAATAAGTGGTATTTGGCGGACCACCAAACATCGCAGCACTGGAGGTTGCCAGACCATCACCCAGCAGCGTGCGGTGCAGGCCCGGCTTTTTCAGATAATCCTTACCGGTTACCTGACTGATCGCCACCATATCACCGACATGCTCAATCGCAGGGGCGATAGCAACCGGCACCATAAAGAGGATCGCCTGCCAGTGGAACTCAGGCAGCGTGAAGGACGGCATAGCGAACCAGGCCGCTTCATGAACCGGTGCAAAGCTGACCAGACCCATAAAGAGTGACAGCGTATAACCGGCCACGACACCCGCCAGAATGGGGATCAGACGCAGCACACCTTTGGAGAAGACAGCAAAAATAAGCGTTACCACAAGGGAGAACATCGAAATGATGATCGCCTTTTCATAATCAACCAGAACCGCAGCACCATCGCCGGTCTTGCCCATCGCCATATTGACCGCAACAGGAGCCAGCGCCAGACCGATCACCATGATTACCGGACCGACAACAACAGCTGGCAGGATACGGTGCAGGACATCCGCACCTTTAACACGAACGATACCGCTCAGAACAACATAAGCGATACCGGCAGCCAACAGGCCACCCATGGTTGCAGGAATACCCCAGCTCTGAACACTGGCGATAATCGGAGCAATAAAGGCAAAGGACGATGCCAGAAAGACGGGAACCTTACCCCGGGTCACGATCTGAAAGATCAGAGTACCAAAGCCCGCCGTGAACAGTGCCACGTTCGGGTCAAGGCCGGTAAGAAGCGGTACAAGTACCAGAGCACCAAAGGCAACAAATAACATCTGTGCCCCGGTCAGAATTGTTTTCGGAGACGTTGCAGAAGCAAACTGATTTTCCGTGGTCATGTCACACCCACATTATTTTTTTGAATTAGAGAAGTGGCGTATCGATTAAAGTTGTTGATCAGGTCGATCAAACAGTGCCAAAGATTTTGTCACCGGCATCACCCAGTCCCGGGATGATATATCCCTTTTCATTCAGGTGATCATCAACCGATGCGGTAAAGATCTCAATATCCGGGTGCGCTGCAAGCGTACGCTCGATACCCTCAGGTGCTGCAACCAGTACAATCACCTTAATATCTTTACAACCTGCTTTTTTCAGCATATCGATAGTCGCAATCATAGAACCGCCCGTAGCCAGCATAGGGTCAATTACCAAGCTCAGACGTTCATCGATTTTACCTACCAGCTTCTCAAAATAAGGCACAGGCTCGAGGGTCTCTTCGTTACGCTGCAGACCCACAACACTCACCTTGGCGCTCGGGATCAGCGTCATAACGCCATCCATCATGCCAAGACCGGCACGCAGAATAGGTACAACGGTGATTTTTTTGCCTTTGATATGCTCAACTTTAATATCAGAACCGTCCCAACCTTTAATTGTGACATGTTCCATTTCAAGGCTTTTGGTCGCTTCGTATGTCAGAAGAGTCCCGACTTCTGAGGACAGTTCACGGAAACTTTTCGTGCTGATACCGTGTTGGCGCATCAGGCCCAGCTTGTGCTGAACCAGTGGGTGAGTGATTACATTAACTGTCATAGGACCCTCGAAATAGAAAACGCAGAAATTAAAACCAGAGGCATTGAGTAAATGCTCAGATATTGCCGGTGCTAATTATGCGATAGTCTGTTAAACGAAGGTATAGCCGGAAGCAAAAAAAGTGGAAAAATGTTAGCTGAAAAAGGGCTATGACTTGCCGCCATTGGCAGAATCGGAAGGGCCGTAGATGTGATCCTGATAAACCAGTTTCTTTTTCGGGTTTACCGTGCGGTCTGTAGAAAGTGAGAGAATAGCAGATTCAAGACGGGCTTTACGCAGCTGTTTCTTCAACGGCAAACCCTGCCAGGCGTTATGCGGCAAAGGGGGCAGATCAAGCTCTTTACGATCTTTCTCCATCGTGGTGCCTTTATCCAGCATCACATTCAGCAAATTGCGCTTGCCGGACATCAGCTCAGATAAGAGCACGATTCCCAGCAACCTTTTTAGGCGCAACTCGCGAACTTCAGATGAATCAGCCATTAAAAACCCTTTAAACCTATAAACTTTATCCTGAGCAAACCTGCCCGGCGCTGAAGAAATCCCACAGGAAATTCAAAATTCAGAAAAGATAATAACCTGAAATATCCAACTTGCCTACGCTAACTCCTTTATTTCGCAAGAATAATAATACAAAACAATTACATTTCAAAAACGCTTAAAAAATAGTGACTGCATTGTAGCCACAAGAGGTTATTCGGGTTTTAAAATACATTTTTTCTTTCGTTAATATAGGTCACACAATAGTAAAAAAACGTTGTCGGCTTACTATAAGTGTGGAATCTAAATACACTTTATGGTGAAGTCAGCTAAATACGTGAGTTTACCCTCAGGGCGATCCAACGCTATGAACCCGAATGATAACAACGATGGTCACTCCAATATGGATGTTGCAGAAAAGACTACTGCAAATACTTCAGCTGAAGCCAACACCGATCAGCAAGCCTCAGAAGAAAACTCTACCGGACTGGATTTTTTCGTCAACGAGTCCGGTAACCGGTTAGTCGCCCGATTCAAACCCGGCCCTCAGGTATTGCCTATCTCTGTGGAAGCCGTACGTCAAATGGTGGCAGAACAGGGATATACCGAAGATGAGTTCCCCCTGTTTGAAGATCGCTTAAACGATCTGTCACGGGGCGTTGAACAACGTCGCAGCTTTGAGATTGAGATTGGCGGCCCTGTCGATGCTGAGATTCATATCTATGTTTCACCTGACCAGACACTGGCAGGTGTTGAGATCATTCCTGCATTGGGCAAAGGCTTACCTCCTTCACGGGAAGTCTTTGACGCAGCACTACAAAAGAACCGGATTGTCCGTGGAGTCGATACCAAGCTGATCGACAGCCTGTTTTCCACCGAAGGTGTTCAGCACATTACAGAACCCTGCTGTTATCTGGTTGCCTTTGGTCAAAAGCCTAAAGATGGTAAAGATGGCGAACTCATCCCGCTTGTGGAAGAGATGTCAGAACGTCGCCCCAAAGTGCTTAAGGGCACCAACGATAAAGTTGACTTCAGGGAGCTGGGTGACTTCCCCGTTCTGCCTGAAGAAACCCCTCTGTTTAAACTCACCGATCCCGTTCCCGGTGAAGATGGTTTCGCCGTCAGCGGAAAAGCGATCAAGGCGTATCACGGCAAAGAGAAAAAGATCAAACTCGACGCCAGTGTCCGCCCGGATTACGCCGATCGCAAAACTTATGTTTCAACCATTAAAGGCATGCCGGTCTTTACCGATCAGGGTGTCCATGTTGAAAACATCCTCAAGATTGATGAAGTCAGTCTGGGTTCCGGTAATATCCGCTTTGATGGCAGTGTTCAGGTCAAGCAGGGTGTCAACCCGGGTATGCTGCTGGAAGCCACAGGGGATATTAAAATCGGCGGTCTTGTCGACAACGCCACCGTTATCTCTGGTGGCAATGTTGAAATTGGCGGCGGCGTGATCGGACAGAAATCACCAAGCCTCAACGCCGAGCAGCCTACCAAAGAAAATGCCGTTGTTCGGGCAAAAGGCAATATCAAGGCGCGCTTTATTCAGGATGCCTGGGTTGAAAGCAATGCCAGCATTATTGCTCAGAAGCTGATCATGCACAGTCGGCTTTGGGCTTCTGATTCGGTTAAGCTCTCCGGTGCCGGACAGTTAGTCGGCGGTCATACTCTGGCAACCGATTATATCGAAGCCGGTCAGCTGGGTACGCTGGCCTCAGTCCCGACATTACTGGAAGTCGGGCCTCTGGATGCCGTTCGCGACGAGATGAGCAAGGTTCAGCAGAAGCTGAAAGATGGCATGGAACAGGCGAAACAGCTTAAAGCGCTGATTCACCGTATCCGTGAAGAAAAGCGTCGCATCTCGCCCGAGAAAAAAGAGCAGATTCTTAAAGCCCGGGAAACCATCAGTAATGCGATGGCCGCTCTGGAACAGCGCCGTCATGAACTGGAACAGGAAGCTCAGGCGCGTCGTAAGTCCCGTGTTAAGGCGCTTAAAAAGGCCTATTCCGGCTGCAATATCGTTATCTCTGACACCGGCCGGGTGTTAAAAGAAGATTACGGTAAGGCCACCTTCTATCTTGAGGCGGGTGAAATTCTGCTTCGTTAACGAACACATTAATACAAGAACTCCAGCTATTAAAAGGCTGCCCGTCGGCAGCCTTTTTTATTGCCCAAAGGCCCCCCCTTCCACTCTTAACAACCTCATCTATTAACAACCTCACCTCTTAACAACCCTACATCTCTCCCGCCAGCCATGCGACAAACATTAGAAAAAATAGATATAAATAGCTTATCGGTTCCTATACTATAGCCACAGCGCAACACCCGATGAACAGCCGCGCAATACCCGATGGCTCCGTAAATCCAGGCCGGAGCCAGTGATTCTTCATACAAGTCAACACTAAGGACTGGCCGCTATGGGGCAAACTGATCGCTTTAAGGCATTTAAACCCTTTCTTATTGCACTGCTCATTCTCGCTCTGGCGGTCGCCATATTTGCCCTCCTTAAAGCCACAAAACCCAAACCGGAAGCCCAACCGGTAGAGAACAAACGCTGGCCTGTCAGCTATATCACCGCATCACCCGCCAGCTACACACCCCAGATTCGGCTACTGGGCAAGGTCGAATCGCCCTATCAAACTCAGGTCAGCGCTGCCGTCAGCGGATATATCACCGCCATACATGCGTTGGAAGGTGAAACCCTGCCAAAAGGTGAAACCCTGATTGAACTGGACAACCGGGACAGCAAAATACTACTGCAGCAACGCAAAGCGGATCTCGACAATCAAAACGCCCTCTTCGCCAGCGAACGCCTGCAACACAAGAACAACCTCGCTCTGCTGGAACAGGACAAAGCACTGCTGGCACTTAACAAAGCCAGCGTTACCCGCCTGAAGGCTCTGACCCGACAGGGATCGGCATCACAGTCGACACTGGATGAAGCCCAGCAGGCTCTGATCCGCCAGAAAATGACCGTCGCCAACCGCCAGCTCAGTCTGGAGAACTTCAACAACCGCCTGCAGCAGCTGACCGCACAACGGGATAAAGCGGATGCCCTCTATCAGCAGGCAAAACTTGACCTGCAGCGCACTCAGGCTAAAACACCCTACAGCGCACGTATCGCCAGCCTCAATGTTGCCCCCGGCGACCGGGTGACGCCGGGCAAGATACTGGCAACTCTTTATCCGGAAGATCAGCTGGAGATTCGCGCTCAGATACCCAGCGAACAGGTCGCGCTTCTGAATCACAACGAGCAACCACTAACCGCCTACGTAAGCTATCAGAACGCCCTACTGCCTCTGAGCCTGAGAACCCTCAGCGCCCAGGTGCGCAACGGTCAGGGTGGCATCGATGCCCTATTCAGCTTCAGTACAGATAAGGCAGATCAGCCGCAGAAGCCAAACCTGCCGCCCATCGGCCAGTCACTGGCTTTAACCCTTGACCTGCCCGCCGTAGACAACGCCGTTGCCCTGCCCGGCACTGCGTTTTATGGCCAGAATCGCATCTACACCATTCAAAACGAGCTGCTGGTCAGTCATCAGGTTGAGCGACTGGGCTCAATCACAGATCGCTTTGATCAGCCCCGTATTCTGATTTCTGCGAATAACCTGCCGGTCAACAGCAAGATACTGACTACCCAACTGCCTAACGCGATTTCAGGTTTGGCCGTTAAAGCCTCCCCAGCAGCCCAAACGGCTGCCAATGAGGAGCAGAACTGATGCAACAACAAGGAATGCTAAGGGGCTTTGTTGAGCTGTTCACGACCCACAAAGTCGCCTCAAACCTCCTGATGTCCCTCATGATTCTGGCAGGGCTGCTCGGGCTGGATAAACTGAACACTCAGTTTTTCCCCGATTTTGAGCTGGACGTCATTGTGGTGCAGGTGGTGTGGCCCGGCGCCAGCGCCGAAGATGTGCAGGACGCCATTACCATCCCCGTTGAACAGCAGCTCAAAAGCGTCAACTACATCCGAAAAGTCTACGCCGATTCACGAAGAGGCATGTCTCAGATCCGCCTTGAGGTGGAAGAGTTTGCGGATCTCGACAAAGTTCTGGATGAAGTTAAACAGCAGGTGTCCTACATCACCACGCTGCCGGAGGAAGCCGAAGAGCCTCTGATCCAGCAGATTATCCGTTACGATGACATCGCAACCCTGCTGGTCGTCGGTCAGACCAGCCGTGAAGAGCTGCGCCCTTTTGTCAGAGAGATCGAAGACCAGCTGCTGCGTCAGGGAATCCGCAAGATCACCCTGAACGGCATGCCGGAGCAGGAGATCAGCATTCAGGTTCCGGTAGAGAAACTGCACGAACTAGGTATGACACTGGAACAACTGGCGAGCATCATTAAAGCCCGCAGTCTGGATATTCCTGCGGGTATCGCCGCCCGCAAAGATGGCTCACTGCAGATTCGGGGACTCAGCCAGAAACGGGATGTTGAGGGCTTTCTTGCCCTCCCGATCAAAGCCAGCCAGAACGGTGAATACCTGCTGTTACGCGATATCGCCCATGTTGTGCAGCAGGAACGGGATGATCAGCACGAAATTGTCTATCAGGGACGACCCGCCATTGAGGTCAAACTGCAACGCTCGCTGGCAGATGACACACTGGAATCAGCCGAGATCATGAAACAGTGGCTGAGCCAGATTCAGCCACAACTTCCGGAAGGCATCGAGGTTATCGCCTACAACGAGCGCTGGAAGTTCCTGCAGGAGCGTATCGAGCTGCTGCTGAACAACGGTCTCGGCGGTCTTATTCTGGTGATCGCGATTCTTTTCCTGTTTCTTAATGTGCGGGTCGCCTGGTGGGTTGCCGTGGGAATTCCGGTCTCATTTATGGCAACACTTGCCGTGCTCTACCTGATCGGCGGCAGTATCAATATGATCAGCCTGTTCGGGCTGATTATGGCGCTCGGCATCATTGTGGATGATGCCATCGTGGTGGGCGAAGACACTCTGGCTCATGTTCAGCAGGGGGAAGCCGTAGAGCATGCAGCTATCGGTGGCGCACAGCGTATGCTGGCCCCGGTGGTGTCCTCATCCCTGACCACCATCGCCGCTTTCCTGCCACTGTTTATGGTCGGCGGGGTGATCGGCAATATTCTGGTGGATATCCCAATCGTCGTCACCTGCGTGATCGCCGCCTCTCTGGTGGAATCCTTTCTGGTACTGCCCGGCCACCTGAATCACAGCTTCCGTAAAGCACGAAACCGCAAAGAGAGCCCCTGGCGACAGAAGTTTGATGCCCGCTTTAACCACTTCCGGGATCACAGCTTCCGCCGCATGGTACGTTTTGCCGTACATCATCGGGCGGCGACACTGGCAACAGCTTTCGCCCTGCTGATCGTGGCCATCGGCCTGCTGGCCGGCGGACGGGTTAAGTTCACCTTTTTCCCCGTGGTGGACAGTGACTCCCTTAATGCTCAGGTTCAGTTCACGGCGGGTACGCCGCCGGATCAGGTCTATCGCTACCTCGACAGCGTAGAACAGGCGTTAAGGGATACCGAGCAGCATTTCGGGCAGAAACTGGTCGACCATGTCGTACTGCATCATCACATGGCAAGCCTGGATACCGGTGTTAACGGCCAGAGTCTGGGGGATGAATTTGGCAGCCTGACGGTCGCCCTGATTCCCGCCGAAGAGCGCAATATCAGCAATGCCGCGCTGATGAACGAGTGGCGAAGCCGCACCTCAGAGCCAGCCGGTCTTGAAAAACTGATTATTACCCAGCCCAGAAACGGCCCTCCCGGTAAAGCGATTGAACTCAAGCTGACCGGCGATAATATCGCCCAGCTCAAACAGCTGTCGCTGCAGATTCAGGACCGTCTGAAAAGTTATGCCGGTGTCAGCAATGTGGACGATGACCTGCCCTTTGGCAGCCAACAGCTTATTTTCTCACTGACCCCAGCCGGTGAAGCACTGGGGCTGAATATCAGTCAGATCGGCCGTCAGATCAGAAGCGCCCTTGAAGGCATCGTGGTGCAGAGCTTTTATAAGGGTGATGACAATATTGATGTGCGCATCCGGTTGCCGGAAAGCCAGCGCAACTACCTGCAGGACCTGCAACAACTCCCGCTTATTCTGGCTAACGGCAGCAGTGTTCCTCTCAGTACCGTTGTGCACTTTGAGTATCGCCGGGGACTGGATCTGTTACGCCGTGTCGATGGCGAACTGTCGGTTATCGTGATGGCCGATGTCGATGATGCTATTTCCAATTCCAACCTGATTATCAGCCAGCTGGAGAAGGAGATTTTGCCGCAGCTACGCCAGCAGTACCCGGTTCGAATCAGCTATGAAGGTCGTGCTGCCAGCCAGCAGGAAACCATGGCCGATATGAAAACCGGTCTGATTCTGGGCTTATCCCTGATCTATATTATTCTGGCCTGGGTGTTCGCCTCTTATCGCTGGCCATTGGCGATTATGATCGCCATACCCTTTGGCCTGACCGGCGCTATCTTTGGCCATTTCATTCAGGGAATGGATCTGACCGTGCTTTCGCTGTTCGGCTTCTTTGGCCTCTCAGGCATTGTGATTAACGACTCCATCGTTCTGATCACCTTCTACCAGAAACTCAGGGCGGAAGGCATGCGTGTGCTGGAAGCAATTGAAGAAGCCGCCTGCCAGCGGTTACGGGCGGTACTGCTGACCTCCCTGACCACCATCGCCGGTCTGACGCCTATCCTGTTCGAAACCTCGCTACAGGCTAAGTTTCTGATACCTATGGCGACCTCGCTGGTGTTTGGCCTCGCCTTCGGCACCGTGCTCATTCTTCTGGTGGTACCTTCGGTACTGGTACTGATTGAGTTCAGAAGTGTCCGCCGGGAGCAAAGAGCAAGGCAAGATAGTGATCAGGGTTTAGCACCGGAAGCCTGATACCCCCTCTAAAACGTCAGCTATAAAAAAGAGCATTCAGGCGAACCTGAATGCTCTTTTTAATCGTTCCTGTCAGTCCGTTATCTCAGGGCTTTCGTATCTGAACAACACCCAAGCGAAGAACTGAACCTCAGGGTTAGCAACCAACAATACCGATCTGGCTGGCAATCCAGATCATCAGACCGGTAAAGACAACGCCGACCAGCCCCATAATCCCCCACTGTGCAGGACTAAACAGGCTGGAGGTCACATTATGCTCACCGGTGCTCTGTGGCAGATCACCCCGCATTTTCTGGCGCTCAATCTCCTGAGCCGCTTCCAGCAGTAACTTAACCTCCGGCGAAGCCTTGTTGATCAGATACTCTGCTGCGTCCACCCAGTTAGGGTTTCGCTTACCTACTTTTAACGCCCGGAGGGCTGATGCCGATGACTGAAACTGTACTTTTTCCTGAGCCATGCTCTGCGTCCTTAAACAAGATCGGCAAACCTTACCTGTAACACCCTTTTTTGACAACTGACTGAAAAACAGTCATTTAAAGTCGTTTTTAACCAAGGTTAACAGACGATATAAACACGCCCGTCAAACAGGAGATCAGAACTCCAGCGGGCAAACCTCAGCCAGATGCAGCACCCGCTCGACATTGGCACTGGTCACACGGCCGATCTGCTTAACGGACTCCTGTCGGCATTCAGCCAGCGCTTCAGCAATAACCGCTATCTGATCCGGCGTATTACGCTGCCCTTTTAAGCCATCCGGCGCCATATCCGGGGCGTCAGTTTCCAGTACCAGACTTTCCAGTGGCAGCTGGGCAAAGAGTTCACGTTTCTTATGAGCCGTCGGCCAGGTAATCGCGCCGCCCACACCGATCAGGAAGCCCTGTTTCACATACTGCTCCGCCTGAGACAGGCTACCGGAATAGGCATGAACCACACCTACCAGATCAGGGTACTGTTTCAGCAGTTTCAACGTCTGATCGTGTGCCTTCACCACATGTAGAATCACCGGCAGACCATGCTTCTGAGCGACTTTCAGTTGTGCTTCAAACAGCGCCAGCTGTTCATCTTTGCTGACTGATGCCTTTTCATCAGCACTTTCTGCCCTATCTTTATCCGGGGATTTGGTTTTCGAGAAATCCAGACCGATCTCGCCCACCGCCGCGATCTGCCCGGGATACCGGCTCAGCAGCTGATCCAGCACCTCAACATCATCGGCTTTATGATCCGCCATAAAAAAGGGATGTAATCCCAGCGCCGGATAGAGGCGAACCCCGCAGAACTCACCATTCAGCTGCAGTGTACGTTGCCAGTGTTTACGGGCAATGGAAGGTATAACCACACGACGGACACCAGCGGCAAAGGCCTGATGCAGTTGAATCGCCCGGTCATGATGAAACTCGCTGAAGTCGAGATGGCAGTGGCTGTCAGTCAGCATAAAAAACCTCTGATTCGTTTATTATCGTTGTAATTATCTTTAGTTATAGCGCCATTATGGCGTTTTTATGACGGCATTTCTGTGCCCCAAAAGGCTATATGACCGAACAGACACCCTGCGAGACATTTCTGCAGACATAAAAAAACCACCCGACTTAAAAAGCCGGGTGGTTCTGGTGACACCTGAACAGACTTAGTGTTCGCGGGTCGCGCGGAATACCACATCCGGGAAGCGTTCCTGCGCCAGCGACAGGTTAACCCGGCTCGGTGCCAGGTAGGTCAGAAGACCGGCACCGTCATAACCCAGGTTGTCACTGCTCTTACGGCGGAACTCATCCAGCATCTTGTCATCGTCACACTCAACCCAGCGGGCGGTCTGAACGTTAACCGGCTCATACATGCAGTCAACTTTGTATTCATCTTTCAGACGGAATACCACCACCTCAAACTGCAGCTGACCCACCGCACCCAGAATCAGATCGTTGTTGTTCATCGGCATAAACAGCTGAACCGCACCCTCTTCTGACAGCTGCTTAAGACCTTTCTGCAGCTGTTTGGTTTTCAGCGGATCTTTCGCCCGTACACGACGGAACATCTCAGGGGCAAAGTGTGGAATACCGGTAAATTTCAGCGCTTCACCTTCGGTAAAGGCATCACCGATCTGAATGGTGCCGTGGTTATGCAGACCGATAATATCGCCCGACCACGCCTCTTCCACATTTTCACGATCACCGGCCAGGAAGGTTACCGCATCAGCGATTTTCACATCCTTACCGGTACGTACGTGCTTCATCTTCATGCCACGGGTGTAGCTGCCGGAGCAGACACGCATAAAGGCGATACGGTCCCGGTGTTTCGGATCCATGTTGGCCTGAATTTTAAAGATAAAGCCGGAGAACTTCTCTTCATCCGGAGCAACTTCACGGGTTTCAGTCTGACGGGGAATCGGCGATGGTGCCCACTCAACAAAGTCATTCAGCATCTCGCGAACACCAAAGTTTGCCAGTGCCGTACCGAAGAATACCGGCGTCAGCTTACCGGACAGGAAGGCTTCAGAATCGAATTTATGGGTGGCGTCACGCACCAGCTCCATCTCTTCAACGAAATCATCGTACTCGTCACCGATCAGCTCACGGGCTTCATCAGTATCCAGCCCTTCAATGCGGATATCTTCCGGCAGCAGGTGGCCTTTACCCGGCGTGAAGACATGTACTGTATCGGTGTAAAGGTTATAAACGCCTTTGAACTCTTTACCCATACCGATCGGCCAGTTGATCGGCGCGGCTTCAATTTTCAGAACCTCTTCGATCTCATCCAGCAGCTCAACCGGATCACGGATATCACGGTCCATTTTGTTGACGAAGGAGAAGATCGGGGTGTCACGCAGACGACATACGTCCATCAGTTTGATGGTACGGTCCTCGACACCTTTCGCGCCATCCACCACCATCAGTGCAGAGTCAACGGCGGTCAGAGTACGGTAGGTATCTTCCGAGAAGTCTTCGTGCCCCGGAGTATCCAGCAGGTTCACCATGCGGTCGTTGTACGGGAACTGCATCACCGATGAGGTGATGGAGATACCACGTTCCTGCTCCATGCTCATCCAGTCAGAAGTAGCATGGCGGTCACTTTTCTTACCTTTAACGGTACCCGCAGTCTGGATCAGGTTACCCAGCAGCAGGAGCTTTTCGGTGATGGTGGTTTTACCGGCATCGGGGTGCGAGATAATAGCGAAAGTTCGGCGCTTGGCCACTTCGGTCTGAACGGCAGTCTGAGACATGAATAGAGAATCTTCTGGCTTAAAAACGATAAAAGCACCAAAGGCTGCATAACCGTTAACGTCTGCAGCCGGGTGCGAAAGAATAATTGGCGCATATTCTCCCCGATCTCAGCTCAGGACACAACGACAACCGCGTGTTTTGCGCCTGCCACGACCTTAAACCGGTCATTCAAAGCGAAAGCGGTCACCTTGAATGCCAAATTCAGCATTTTCAAACCACCGCCATTTAGTTAACATATTAACAAATAAATTCCGGAGTCACCCATGAGCATCAAACTTTCTGTCGTTGATCAAAGCCCCGTTCACGGCTCTCACGCTAAAAAAGACGCCCCCTCGCTGACCGTTGAGCTGGCCAAACTATGCGATCAGCTTGGTTACCATCGTTACTGGGTTGCGGAGCATCACGACAGTACTCATTTTGCCAACCCCTGCCCTGAAATTCTGGTCGCCCATCTGGCCAGCGTGACCCAAAAGATCAAAGTGGGCAGCGGTGGAGTGATGTTGTCTCATTACAGCCCGCTAAAAGTAGCTGAAACCTTTTCAATGCTGGCCAATCTCTTTCCGGGACGTATTGATCTGGGTGTGGGTCGCGCCCCCGGAGGCACCGGTCTGACCTCGAACGCACTGGCATTCCCTAATCCGCCGTTACAGGGTGAACTCTATGCGGATCAGGCAGCACTGCTGGAAGGGTTTATTCACGAATCTCTTGAAAGCGATCACCCGTACAGCAAAATTAATGTGCTGCCGGACAGCAGCGAAAAACCGGAGCTATGGATGCTGGGTTCCAGCGGTGGCAGTGCCGAGCTGGCGGGTCAGCTGGGCTACAACATCGCGCTGGCACGCTTTATCGACCCTGACAACTGCCGCCCGGAAATCTTTCAGGCCCACGAAGCCGCCTGGAAGAACAGCCGACACCACCAGAGTCAGGAAGCACCTCAGCGTATGCTGGCTATCGCCTGCATCTGCGCTGAAACCCATGAGGAAGCCTCTCTGCGGGCGGGTACCGCTGTTTATCGGAAGTACGCCGCACAAACCGGCCAGCGTGAAGACTTTGTCACCCCGGAAGAGGTGCAAAACCGCTATAAACAGATGCCTGAATCCCATAAAGCCCTGTTTGACCATATCGCATCGGGTTACACCATAGGTTCAGCGGAACAATGCTGGGATGAGATCAGCCAGCTGGCGGATCAGTTTGGTACCGAAGATATCTCAACGGTCTGCGTCACGTATAGTCAGCAGGAGCGACTGGATAGCTACCAGCGGCTGGCAAAATTCATCTAATCAACCTGTAAGTCCCGGCTGGCAGATTCAGCCCTGAATGATAGCGATACCTCCTGAGTAACAGCTCAGGGGGTGGATGTCGGTGCAGGTGCTGGTGAAGATGAAGGTGCCGAGGGATGAGCGGCAGGAGCGGTTCCGCAGAGATAATCACAAACCAGCTGCTCCAGCTTACCCTCTTCTTCAAGTTGGGCGATGACCCGGTTGATCGGTGCTAGCAGGGGTTTCAGATTACGGTGCAGCCGGAATGACACCGAGTCACTGGCATAGGGCAGCGAGATCTTATAATCCAGCCGCTCGCTTTGCTGATAGTAGAGCGCAACCGCCTCGGTCATCAGGCCGATCTCATTCCATTTTCGGTGCACCCGCTGGGCGATCTGCCACTGATTGGAGAAATCTTCCCGAACCAGCCCTCCGGGTACGGGACTCCCGCGAACCGTTGCCACCCGCTGACCTTTCAGATCCGGCAAAATAAAGATCGGGAACGACAGTTCCGGCTGATAAATGATCACATTGTTAACCACGCCATAGGGGCGCGTATAAAGCGAAAGCTCTGCCAACCGGCTGCCCGGGTCAGCCCCCGGATCAGGCACCTGAGGCACAACACCCGCCTCGATATCGATCTCTCCCGCCTCAAACTGTCTTAACAACCGGGCCTGGGACAGGGGGTAAAACTCCAGTTTAAACGGCTGATTCAGCTCCCCTTCCAGCCGTGATGCGATCAGCTTTAAGGTATCGGCATAGATACCCCGGAACGCCCCCTGACTATCCTGCCAGAAAAAAGGCACCACCCCGGGTTTCGGCATCCCGACCCTCAACGTCTGTGAAGACTGAGCCTCAGATGCAACAGCAGAGCCCGCCAGTAACATCTGCAGCACCAGCAGGCAGACCCCGGCAAGAATCGCAACGCCACAGCCCCCCTTAGCAACAAGGTGTCTGTCTGCCAGGGAATCACTTTTGGCACGGAAGGAATATTCAGTCAAAACTCTATGGTACTCTTAGCAGTTAAAGCCTATCACCCAACAACCAGCGTATTATTACTCATTCTATGCCAACGGCGACAGCTTCCAGCAAACTTCTTGAACCGATTCTGCAACTGGCCCGGCATTACGCCGCAACCCGGCTATCGGAGGCAGAACCGCAAACCTCTGCGGGACAGGCTTCCATCAGTCTTCAGGAGCAGCTGCTGGATGACGCCGGTCTGAGTCATCAGGATTTCACCCGTCCGGATGCCCGCTTCCCTGCTGACCGGTTCAGTCGCATTTTATCCCGTCTGGCACTGGCCAGTGACAATCCGCACATTAATCTGCGTCTGGCGGAAGCAACCCAGCCGCGAATGCTCGGCTCCACCGGTTTTCTGATCTCGACTGCCGACACTCTGGCTCAGGCACTGGCTGTGCTGGAGGATTATCTCCCGATTCTGTTTGAAAATGCAGCACTCCGTCTTGAAAAGCATGACACGCACACACGGCTGGTACTGACACTGGATGACGCCCGGCAGAACGTCACCGAATTTTTTCTGGCCTGCCTGCTCAACTGGCCCCGCTGGCTGACCGGGCAACAGATTCCTGTTCAGGAGGTAGAGCTCGCTTACCCTGAGCCGGAAGACCCGATCCGCTACCGACAACTGTTAGCGGCGGATATTCAGTTTGATGCCCGCCGCAACAGTATCCTGCTGCCCAACCAATACCTCTCTCTGCCCTGTACCGATGCCAACAGGGAGATGCACCAGCTGCACAAAGAGTTTGCTGATGCTCTGCTGGGGAAGACCCATAAGAAGATCGCGCTGACCGCACGGGTGCGCCAGTTAATACGGGAGCAGATTCTCTCAGGAGGCGAAGTGATCCGCCGTGAAGAGGTCGCCCGGGAGCTGGGCCTTAGCCTGCGAACGCTGCAGCGTAAGCTGGGAGAGCTGGATACCAATTTCCAGACACTGTACGACCAGACCCGAAAAGATCTCTGTTTTCATCTGATCCGCAAAGGGGATCTCAGCTTTGGTGAGATCGCCTTTCAGCTTGGCTTTTCTAACCAGTCCGCTTTTCAGAAAGCCTTTAAGCGTTGGGCAGGCATGCCCCCCAGCCAGTACCGACAACAATTAAAACAAAATGAGGCAGGATCAACTGATCAGAAGACAGCGCCGGAGCCATTCGCTCCTCGCTCTCTCGCCCTGCCGCCGCTTCAGGATGAGCCTGCACTTCAGGCGATACCGGATACGATTCAGCCCGCCGATGAGCCGTTATCCCTTAAGCTACAAAAACTAAACCCCTACGGCCTGAAGACCCTTCGCCGGGCAGCCGTTTATGGTGAAACCTTTAATCTGAATCATCTGGCTCAGGTGAGTTCTGACCCGGAAGCCAGACTGATGATTCACCTCTGGCCTGCTCAACAAGAGGGGCTGATTGAACCCGTTCCCGGTCAGGAAGAAAAGCTGGAGTTTCGTTTTTGCCAGCCCGAAATACGTCAGCAGATCTGCGACCAACTGACCGATCAGGAGCAACAGGCCCTGCATCAAAAATTTGGCCAACTGCTTTGGCAGATGCTGGCTCCGCCGGACGCCGGACGCACCCCGACTGAAATCAGCACGGCTGTAATCGACAAAGCCGGATTCAACACGACTGGTATCAACACCGTCTATAACAACATAAGCGGTCAGCTGCTCGACAAAACCCTATACCATCTCAATCTCGCTGTTTTTCCGGCGGGTACACCGAACCATACCGATCCCGCTCAGACAATTCCCCCTGATGCTCTGATACGGCTGAATCAGCAGGCGGCCCGACGGGCTTATGATGCCGACAAACAGGATCAGGCGCGGCATTATCTGATGGCAGCCCATCGTGGATTAACACGGGCAGACTCCATCTCCTCCAGCTCACTGAGCTACCAACAGGCCGATCTGCAACTCCTGCTCGGGGAAACCGAAGCGGCTGAAGCCACCATTAACCTGGCGATGGCACACCTCAGCCCGGAACAGCCGAAAAACGATTTGTTACTGTTACAGGTAAAGATCCTGCAGTTAAGGGGCAAACCGGAACAGGCTCTTGAAACCCTGCGACCGAATCTCAGCCCGGAGATACCATCCGATGAGAAAGACCAGCTGATCTATCTGCTGCATGCTCTTGAGCAGATCCAAGCCCTGAGACACAAGCATGGCAGCGCTACGGACACATCGTCACCCGCTATTCCGGCAGCCCTTGAACAGCTGGCTCTGCTGGAACCGGTCAGCCAACTGGCACGAAAGCTGTCGCAACCATTACTGGCTGCCTGCGCCATCAGCCGGATCACAGAGCTTTGTCTGCACTTTCCGGAGGCCCTGACGCCTGATCATGGAGCATCCGTAACCGACAGCGCTTATCCCAAGACAGGCATCACGACCATTCGCGGTTACGCCCACTACGGTTTTATCGGCTACGCCTGGGTCGCCAGCTGGTTTTGCGGTGACTACAAGCTAAGTCGCGAGATCCTGCAGCAGGGCCTGGCGCTGCAGCAACCGGTCTCAGGTACAACCACCGGAGCGACATCGCTTCACTCAGGTCACGCTGCCAGCGCCACCGACCTCTGGCACTGCAGTCAGATCCAACACTGGCTGGAACCGCTGTCAGAAGTGCTGCAGAAACTGCGGAAAGTCGGTGATCAGTGCCGACGAAGTAATGACCTGCTGTTGAGTCAGGAACAACGCGTACTCTGGTATCAGCTGATCGCCCTGAAAGGCGAAACCACACTGAGCCGAATCCGGCAGCGGTGCCAGCAGGATATCGACAACCTGAAGCACGCACCGGCAGCGGTGCCAGACCAGCTCAGAATCAGCGGGCAGCTACAGGCGGATTACCTTCAGGGACGCGCCCTGCTGCCCAAAAAACCGGTGTACGAAACGCCTCATCAGGCTGCGCATCTTATCCGGGCCGCACTATTGCTCAATAAGCAAAGCCTCTGGCCCTCTCTGTACAGCTGGCAGGCACAGCTGGAACGTGATCTGCCGGGTTATCTGGTTATCAGCGATACCCTCTTCTGCCTGACCCTGATGCGATTGATTCAGTCCCAACAGGAGCAGCAGCTCAGCCCCCGGCGGGCTCGCTTTGTTGAGCAGTCTGAGTCCCGTTTTGAACTTTGGAGCCAGTACTGCCCCGAGAATTTCTCCGGTCAACAGCACCTGCTTAGTGCAGAGACAAGCCGTATCACCTCAGACAAAGCCGATAATATTGCCGGACAGTATGAGGAAACCATCAGGATTTTCTCTGCCAATCAGCTGCAGGTGCATCTGGCACTGGCCTATGAACGCTACGCCGACTTTCTCAACGGCCAACACCAAAATGTGCTGGCTGAACTGTGTCTGGTAAAAGCCCGTAAGCTATATCAGGGCTGGGGGGCCACCGCTAAGGTCGCTCTGCTGGACGAGATGCTCTCTGCCTGAAATCACCAGTTTATGCAGCAAAACCAGCCATTTACTGGCACAATAAGTCACCTTGTTACCCCAATGCGATAACCGGCCTATGACTCCCTGGAAAATACTGATTGTTGATGATGAAGAAGGTATTCACGGCATCACCCGGATGATTTTCCGTGATTACGAATTTGAACAGCGTCCGATCGAACTGATCAGCGCCATGAGCAGCGCAGAAGCCAAAACACAGCTGACACAACACCCGGATATCGCCCTGATCCTGCTGGATGTGGTGATGGAAACTGAAAATGCCGGTCTGCAACTGGTTGAGCATATTCGGCATCAGCAAAGTAACAGCGATGTGCGCATTATTCTTCGCACCGGCCACCCCGGCTACGCACCGGAAGCTCAGGTGATTATCGATTACGATATCAACGACTATCTGAGTAAGGCCGAGCTGTCTGCTTCCCGACTGCTCACCTCCGTTATCGTCGCCCTGCGCTCCTATCGGGATATTCAGAACGCCCGGGACCTTGCAGAACATTCCGCCGGTGAAGCAGCCCATACCGCATCCCTGCCGCCCACCGAGGAAACGGAGCAAGCCACACTCCTGACCGATGTTGTCTCGGCACTGCAGAATCAGGTTAAACCGGCACTGAAACAGAGCCAGCGACTCAGCAAGCTGGAGCTTAATCCGGTCGCCTCGGAGCTGGCGAAAGATCTGCATGCCCATCAGGTCAGGCTGAACCGTAACCTGCAGATCTGCTTGCATGAACAGCTGCCACCAGCGAAAGCGGAAAGCCTCTCTTTGTCAGAACTGCTCGATAGCCTGCTGCATCTGTATCTGCCCCAAAGCCGACAAGAGGGCTGGATACTGGACTACCGGCTGCAGCCGGATACCCCTCAGGTGATTCAGACCGATAAAGGCCGACTGGAACTTCTGCTGACCACGGCGGTAGAGCTGGCCCTTTTACAGGCTCAAAAGTCCGATCTGAAAGTGACCCTGAGCACTGAAAGCCCAACAGCAGGCCAACCGGATACACGACTGGTGATTCAGGTTGAACAGAGCGAGGGGCAGCCGGTGTTTGAACACTCACCCCGCTCACACCAGCTACGCGAAGGCCTGAACCGGATCTGCGCCCAGCTTGAGGGACGCTTTACCGAAATCGATGAAGGCGGTCAGCTCTGCTGCCGTATCCCCCTTCAGGGACTGTAATCTGCCGATAAAAACGGGGCACAAAAAAAGCCTGAACAACGCCTCATTACAGGTGTTGATTCAGGCTTTTCTGTCTTGCGCGCTATCCCGTAAATAAAACGGCACTATCCCGCAATTAAAACGGCGCTATCCCGCAAATAAAACGGCGCTATCCCACAAATAAAACGGCACTGACCGATAAAGGCCACTGACCGATAAAGGCATCAGCCCCGCAACAACATCACCGAACAGTGGGAGCGTTCTGCGACTCGCGCAGAGACCGATCCTAACAGGAACTCATCAAGGCGGGATCTGTGATGCGCTGCCAGCAGCACCAGATCGATCTCGTGATGCTTAATGTGCGACAAAATATGCTCCGCCGGTGAACCTTCATACACCTTCATCACCGGATGCAAACCCTCCGGCAGCTTCTCATGGGCGAACTGTTGCAGCTGCTCCGCGATGCGATGTACCGCCTTATTGTGCTCATCTTCGCTGAAGTAACCTGCCACAATCGGATTACCATAACCGGCAACCACAGTGATCAGATGCAACTCTGCCTGATTCTCACGCACTTCACGCAGCGCCAGCTCCAGAGCCTGCTGACTAAAATCCGGCTCACCCAGATCTACAGGCACCAACACTTTCTTAAACATACGCATATCCTCCAGATGATCTCGTTCTGAGATCGGGCCACTGCGACAGGCAGCAGCCCTTCTTTGCGATAAAACAAACAGTGATCAGCAACATCTTAATCTCTGTATCTTAACCCCTGTTTGCTGCAATCCGTTTACAGGTTACAGGTCAAACGGTCAGAACAGTGTCTAAGCCGTCTTCGCCTGCAGTTCCTCCGGATGACGTCGACGCTGAATCCAGACTATCAGCAACAGGAGTCCCAGCGCCGGAATATAGATCAGCTCCCTTGGCGGTTGAGCCACAGGAACCTGTACTCCGGTAATCTGCTGATCAAAAGCAAGACCCGCTTTTTCAGCCGCACTGTCAAAACCGACGTAATCAACAATCAGGCGATCACCATCTTTCAACAGCTCAAGACCCGCGCTTGCCAGACGGTCGAAACCTGCTTCACCCTCACCTAATGTCAGCATGGTGACAAAGGAACGGGGGTTGCCCACGGCATCAAAACCATCAATCCAGAGACGAACTTCAGTACCCGGCTCAACCTGCCCCATGGTTTCCACCACTGCATCCGGCTGAACCATATCGTAAGGTTCAACAATGCGATCCATCCAGAAACCCGGGCGGAACAGTGAGAAAGCCACCAGCAGCAGTAAGGCTGATTCATACAGACGGCTTCGGCTGAAGAAATAACCCTGAGTGGCTGCGGTGAAGACCAGCATCGCAATCGTCGAAACGATAAAGACCTGAACACCTTCAACCCAGGTTACGTCGATCAGCAGCAGATCCGTGTTAAAGATAAACAGGAACGGCAGCGCCGCAGTACGCAGACTGTAAGCAAAGGCCACAAAACCGGTACGGATCGGATCACCACCGGATACAGCGGCAGCGGCAAACGACGCCAGACCAACCGGAGGCGTCACATCCGCCATAATGCCGAAGTAGAACACAAACAGGTGAACCGCAATCAGAGGCACGATCAGACCCGCCTCCTGACCCAGCGTAATCACCACCGGTGCCAACAGTGAGGAAACCACAATATAGTTGGCAGTCGTTGGCAGCCCCATGCCCAGAATCAGACTTAAAACCGCGATCAGAATCAGCATCAGCAGCAGATTGCCCATAGAGAGCACTTCCACCAGATCAGCCAATACCGAACCCACACCGGTCTGAGAAACCGCACCCACGATAATACCGGCGGTAGCCGTCGCAATACCGATACCGATCATATTGCGGGCACCGGTAATCAGGCCATCAACCAGTTCATCAAAGCCCTGACGGATCTTATCACCAAGGGCCATTTCACCCCGGAAGAAGGCGATCAGCGGGCGCTGAGTCAGCAGAATGGCGATCATCAGAACCGTCGCCCAGAACGCGGACAGCCCCGGAGACAAGCGCTCCACCATCAGACACCAGACAAGCACCACAACCGGCAACAGGAAATGCAGACCGGATTTAACGGTTGGTGCCACTTCCGGCAGCTGAACCATAGGTTCATTAGGGTCATCCAGTTTCAGATCCGGCACTTTCGCCGCAACACGCACCAGAGCCACATAAACCGCAATCAGCAATACCGCGATAACCGGAGAGGCAAAGTCACCAAAGGCGGGTTTAATCCAGCCGATACCGTAATAGACAATCGCCGCCATACCGCAGGTCAGCAGGAAGCCCGTCAGCATACCGATCAGACGCAGATGCCAGGCTTTCACCTCCGCACGGCGAGGCAAGCCCTGCATGTTCTGCTTGAGTGCTTCCAGATGCACGATATAAATCAGTGCCAGGTAGGAGATCAGTGCAGGCAGGAAGGCATGGGTAATCACCTGAACATAGGAGATACCGACATATTCCACCATCAGGAAGGCGGCAGCCCCCATCACCGGCGGCATGATCTGACCATTCACCGAAGAGGCCACTTCCACGGCACCGGCTTTCTCAGAGGTAAAGCCGACACGCTTCATCATAGGAATGGTGAAGGTACCTGTGGTGACCACGTTAGCAATGGAAGAACCTGAGATCAGACCGGTCAGACCGGAAGACACGACAGCCGCTTTTGCAGGACCGCCACGCATGTGACCCAGCAGAGAGAAGGCAACCTGAATGAAGTAGTTACCCGCCCCGGCTTTATCCAGCAGCGCACCAAACAGTACGAACAGGAATACAAAGCTTGAGGAAACCCCCAGCGCGATGCCGAATACACCCTCAGTGGTCAGCCACTGGTGATTGATCAGCGGCTCAAGATCGATCCCTTTGTGGGCGATAATGTCGGGCATATAGGCCCCGGCCAGAGAATAGGCCAAGAAGACAATCGCCACGATCATCAGCGGCGGCCCCAGCGTACGGCGCGTCGCCTCAAGCAGCAGAATCAGACCGGCCACCGATACCGCCACATCCTGCGTATTGGGCAGACCGGGACGGCTCAGCAACTGTTCATAGAAAACAAAAATATAAGAGGCTGCAAAGGCGGCCATCAGTGACAACACCATATCCGCAACCGGAATCGTGTGTCGTGATGAGCGGGTAAATGCAGGGTAAGCGGTAAAGGCCAGGAAGGTGGCAAAGGCTAAGTGAATGGCACGGACTTCAGTGTCGTTGAAAATGCCGAAACTGCCGATAACAGGCCAGTCGTAAAATGGCAGTGGCGATGCTATCCATAGCTGAAACAGGGACCAGAGCAGTGCTGCCCCCAGTAAAACTCTTCCCTGCCAACCATGGGGAATACGCGCCCCGGTATCGTTGGCTGACACCATCTCCTGCAGCTCTTGCTCGCTTGCGGCTTGGCTGTCAGAGAGAGGAAGGTCATCCGGTCTGTTGTCATGAATTGACATATCAGCTCCTTAAAACAGATCAGGCTCAGGACAGAAAAAGCCCTCTCCCGTCAGACATGGCACGCGGTAGCCTGACGGCAGAGGGTTTAAAAAGGTGAACCAACCTTTAAAAACAACACTCAGCTACCCGTCATCCGGGTAGCTGAGCTGCGCGGGGTGTAAGGATTACATCCAGCCACGCTCTTTGTAGTAGCGGATCGCACCTTCATGCAGAGGCGCAGACAGACCGTCAGAGATCATGGTCTTAGGGTCCAGGTTAGCGAATGCAGGGTGCAGACGCTTGAAGCGGTCGAAGTTATCAAATACCGCTTTTACAACCTGATATACAGAGTCGGCATCAACATCGGCAGACGCAACCATCGTTGCCGTGTTACCAAAGGTCTTCACATCGTTGTCAGTACCCTTGTACATGCCGCCTTTGATGCTGGCTTCAGCATAGAAAGAGTTGTTGTTGATCAGCTTGTCGATCACAGGACCGGTTACCGGAATCACTTTCGCATCACAGGAAGTGGTGGCTTCTTTGATCGCACCGGATGGGTGACCTACGTTGTACAGCATCACATCAATTTTGTTGTCACACAGCGCCTGAGCCTGCTCAGATGCTTTCAGCTCAGCAGCCAGTTTGAAGGTGTCTTTAGTCCAGCCCTTCTCAGCCATGATCAGTTCCATGGTGCCACGGGTACCGGAACCCGGGTTCTGCAGGTTAACGCGCTTGCCAACCAGATCATCAAAGTGTTTAACGCCGGAATCTGCACGGGCAACAACGGTGAACGGTTCGCCGTGAATAGAGAAGAGTGCACGCAGTTTCTTATAAGGACCCTGCTGAATGAAAGAATCGTGTTTCTCACCTTTCATGGCGTAGTACTGCCAGTCGGACTGTGCAACGCCCATATCCTGCTGACCCTGACGGATCGCATTGATATTGACCACAGAACCGCCGGTAGAAGGTGCGGTACATTTCACACCATGATCGCTGGTACCACGGTTTACCAGACGGCAGATCGACTGACCCACAACGTAGTAAACGCCGGTCTGACCACCGGTACCGATGTTAACGAACGTTTGGCTTGCGCTTGCCGTAACAGGCGTCAGAGAAGCCGCCATACCTACCGCAGAGAACAGTGCCGTAGCAGCCAGTTTAGTTTTGAGAGACTTTAATTTCAGAGACATAGCAACCCTTCTTATCATTATCAACCCGCCGGAGCCGGGAATCGGTTTCATCAGCTATCGAGCGATCCAAACAGGTATACCCTCATGCAACCTGCTGACCGCTCCTCCTGTTCAAACATGACTGCAAAAGTCGGTTATAACAGGAGGCCATCCAAAGGTACTTCAAACGCAGGCACGCCATGACCGTATTTCATGCCAACAAAACCTCCTGCCGTGCCACTTATGGCATAAATATTTCACTTTCAGGAAAAAATCCTGACAATGAAGCGAAACACCAAGCCTGAAATCAGTATAGGCGCGCCAATGAAAAGCGCCCGATAACCCCGTAAAATAGACTGAACACCTGATCTCTGAGCATCGGGTTCATCCTGATGTCACCCTGAAAGGTTCTCCTGATGCAGCGAATAAAAGCCTTTTATCACCACAACCCGCTGGGTCTGCGACTGCTGACGGCCATTCTGATCTACAGCTCTCTGATCACCCTGTTTGCAACGGGCTTTCAGCTGTGGAATGACTATCGCTATGAGCGTTCTGCCATCGATGAACGCCTGCAACAGATCGAAACCAGCTCCCTGAGAAGTCTTTCCAACAGTCTATGGGAGATCAATCCGGCTCAGGTTCAGGTTCAGCTGGACGGACTGCTGCAGCTGCCAGACGTTCGCTATCTGGAGATCACCACCCCTTATGGCGAGGCCTTTTTTGCCGGCAGCAAGCCGGAAAGCGGCCAGCTTTTACAGCACCACTACACCCTGACCCACGAAGGCCATAACGATCAGAACTACACCGTCGGACAACTCACCCTTATTGTCAGTCTGGAAGATATCTATCAGCGACTGGCCGGTAAGGTACTGCTGATTCTGGCCACCCAGGGCGTTAAAACCTTTCTGGTATCGGTTTTCATCCTGACCCTGTTTCATCACCTGATTACCCGCCACCTGAGCACCATGGCGCTGTTTGCCCGACGCTTAAAACTGGATCGTCTGGATCAGATACTGGAACTGAAGCGCAAGCCTCATAATGATGAGCTGAACGATGTGGTCTCCGCCTTTAACAGCATGCGTCGCTCGATGCTGGAAGATATGGAAAAGCGCCAGCAGGCTGAACAGGCTCTGGAAAGTGCCAACCGGGAACTGGCCGAGCTGAACTGGCAGCTGGAGCAGCGTGTGACCAAGCGCACGGAAGAGCTGGAAGAGCGCAATAAAGAGCTGGAACAGACGCTGAATCAGCTTAAGAGCACCCAGAAACAACTGGTGGAATCGGAGAAAATGGCCGCTTTGGGTGAGCTGGTCGCCGGTGTCGCCCATGAGATCAACACTCCCATCGGTATCGGCTTTACCGCAGCCACCTATCTGGCGGATAAAGCCCAAACCCTGCAGGAGCAAACAGCCTCCCGACCGGAACCCCGGACGATTCCCCCTGATGAAAGCCGGAAACTGCTGGATCTGACGCTGGAAAGCAGCGACCTTATCTGCCGGAATCTGGAAAGGGCGGCGCAATTAATTCAGGCGTTTAAGCAGGTCTCGGTTGACCAGTCCAGCGAACAGCGCCGCCGTTTTGATCTGATGGGGTATCTGGATGAAGTCCTGCTCTCACTGCAACCGCGGCTGAAACCCTGCCGTCCGGAGGTTGAGATTACAGGCCCGGATCAGCTACTGATCGACAGCTATCCCGGCAGCTACTATCAGGTCTTCAGTAATCTGATACTGAACTCCGTGATTCACGGCTTTGAGCAACAAACCGGCGGACGCATCAGCATAGCGATCACACTGCTGCGTACAGAGGGTAATCAGAATCAGGTCACTACCCGCGCCCATGAAGCGGATTACCTTCAGATCGATTATCGGGACAACGGGGTCGGCATTTCAGAAGAGTGGCATCAGAAGTTATTTCAGCCCTTTGTCACCAGCAAACGGCATCTGGACTGCAGTGGTCTGGGTATGCATATCAGCTACAACATCGTCAGCCAGTTGCTGCAGGGGCAGATCGAAAGCCTGCCGACGGAAGGGGATTCCGGCGCTCACTTCCGCCTGATATTACCTATCAGGCTGAATGAAAAACCGACACCGGCAGACATACCCACGGATACTATTTAAGCCAGCCTTTCTCGCGGAAATATCGTGCTGCACCGGGATGAATCGGGGCCGCCAGCGGGATCTGAACCATGGCTTCTGCTTTCAGTGGTGAAAATGCCGGGTGCAGTTGCCGGAACTGATCGAACTGCTCAAACAGAGATTGCACGATGGCATAAGCCGCTTCATCCGGCAGGTCATTGCGGGTAAAAAGCGTGGCGTTCACACCAGCGGTACGAACGTCCGGCTGAGATTGGGAATAGAGTGAGCCCGGCAAGGTCAGCGCCTGATAATGAGGGCTGTAGGCGATCAGGGCTTTAATGTCCTCTGGTTCCAGACCGATCAGATGACTGTCGCAATCACGGATCGCTTCTTTAATCGCGCCGTTAGGATGCCCTACGACATACAGGGTCGCATCAATTCGGTTATCGCAGAGTGCTTTAGCCTGCTCAGCAGGTGCCAGCTCTTCCAGAGCCGCAAAATCCTCACGTTGCCAGCCCCGAGCCCGCATCAGAATATCCAGCGTCACCCGCTGACTGCTTCCCGCCTTGCCGAGGTTAAAACGCTTGTGCTTCAGATCCGCAAAGCTTCTGATGCCGGAGTCTTTTCGCGCCAGCACGGAGATATGCTCAGGATAAAGTCCCACCAGAGTCCGCAGCTGCGGCGAGGGTTTTGCGAACCCACCCCATCCGTAATAGCCATTATCCAGCTGACCCGCTTCTGAGACCCCCATATCCAGACGACCGGCAATAACCTGTTGCAGGTTTTCTACCGATCCTAAGGTGCTGCGCAGGGCACAGCGGATACCATGTTGCTGGCGATTCTGATTAACCAGACGGCAAATTGCGCCCCCAGCCGGATAATACAACCCGGTGACACCTCCGGTGCCCAAGGTGAGAATACGGCTATCGGCATGACTGTAAGCTGTCAAAAGAAACCCCAGACAACTCAGGAGAAAAATCCCTTTTTTCACTGACCCCGATCTCATCAAACCTTTTGCCCTTTATCAGAAAATCCCGCTGTTTCGGTCTGCTGTTACGGCCTGGTGCTCTGGCAAGAGTTAAGCGATCAGCTGACACAATGGCAGCAGTATATCAGCACCATCTATCGGGGGTAGTCTCTCTTAGTTCAGGAAATGAAGCCCTCATACAAACAAGAAATCTTCTCACCAACGCTTGCAAATGATAAGAGTTATCACTACTATTACTAGCACGAATGAAGGACAGAGGTACTTAACCATGTATGTATGCGTTTGCGCCGGAGTAACCGACTTACAGATTCGCGAAGCGATCTCTGCCGGAGATCACTCACTGAAAGCTCTGCGTGACTCTCTGGGCATCGCCCACAGCTGCGGCATGTGTGTTAAAGATACCCGTCGGATTCTGGACGAAGAGCTGTGCCGGAAAGCCGCCGCATCACTGGCAACAGAACTGGCTGTTGCCAGAACAGAGCCGGTACCGCAAAAACAGGCTGCGTGATGACCTGCCACTACCCGTCCTTATGACATCAAAAAACCGGAGCCATCTGACTGATCAGACAACTCCGGTTTTATTTTTTGTAGCGCACCTTTTATGTAAAGGCTTGCCCTTAAACTGGCATCAGAACAATCAGGCCATCTGCTTCTGAATGTAGTTTTCAACCCCAACCATATCGATCAGGCGTAACTGCTGCTCCAGCCAGTAGGCATGATCCATCTCGGTATCATCCAGCAGCTTGGTCAGCACTTTACGGGTAATGTAGTCCTGCTCTTCTTCGCAGACCGCAATCGCTTCTTTCAGAGCCTTATCGACATCGTATTCAACCTGCAGATCATTGCGGAACATACTCGCGACATCTGTTCCGACATTAGCTTTTTCCTGCCCGTTCATATCCGGCTCGGCTTCCAGAAACAGCATACGCTCCATAATCGCTTCAGCGTGCTCGGTTTCCTCTTCCATTTCGTGATGCAGACGCTCGTGCAGCTTATCCAGCCCCCAATCCTTAAACTGATTGGCATGCGCCATATACTGATCACGGGCCATCAGCTCATTGTTCAGCAGACGTTGAAGATGTTCGAGAACCTTAGGATTACCTTTCATAACTGAGACCTCCTCTACTCTTCCATCTGGGCAGCCAGATAGTTCTGGATACCGGCGTTGTCGATCTGCCATTGCTGAGTTTCAATCCAGTCGATCTGCTCTTCGGTCTCTTCCAGAATCCCGGTCAGCATATCCCGGCTGACAAAATCCTGAGCCGTTTCACAGGTTGAGATCGCTTTCAGCAACTGATCCCGCACCTCGGTATGCACCGTCATATCACCGGAAAGCATCTCGGGCACGTTTTCACCGATATGCAGCCGGTTCAGCGCCTGCATACCCGGTAGGGCCTCCAGAAACAGGATGCGTTCGATCAGATCATCGGCCATCTTCATCGACTTGATAGAGGCTTTATATTCATGACTGTTGAGCTCTTCCAGCCCCCAGTTTTTCGCCATACGTGCGTGAAGGAACGTTTGGTTGATCACCGTCAACTGCCCTTTCATCGCTGAATTCAACTCAGCGATGACGCCTGCGTCAGCTTTCATCTGTCTGCCCTCATCCGTTCGGTGTATTCGTGAAACCGGATGTCTTAATGGCATACCGGTTCAATGTTCATCTAGGTATAGACAACATAACGCACTTTTACGAACAAATTCAGGGATTGAGGCGGTTTTTATGCTAATAAAATCAATCACTTTGAATGAACAAGAAGTGTTTTCATTGCCAAATAAAAAAGAGTTTTAAAAGCGTGATATTCTCTTTTCAGCCAATCAATTTCAGACAAAACAAGAACAATCAGGAGGCAGACTGATGCAAACAGAAATCTATAAGAACCGCCTCGTTGTGTACCGGAATCAGGTACAACCGGACTGGATCGACTATAACGGGCATCTGAACGATGCTTACTACGTGGTAGCTTTCAGTCAGGGGTTAGATGGTTTTATGGAATCGATCGGGCTGGATGCCGGGTTTCGGGAGCAACATCAGGTCTCCATGTTTACCCTGCAGTGCATGACGCATTATTTCAAAGAGATTGATGAGGGCGAGGCCTTTATCATCACCTGCCAACTGATCAATCACGATCACAACAAGGTTCACCTCTATCTGCAGATGTGGCACAACGAGACCGGCGAAGAACACGCCGCTTTTGAAGCTCTGATGCTACACGTGGATATGACAACCCGCCGGGCAGCCCCCTGGCTGGCAGAAACCGGAAAGAAACTGGAAGCGACTGACACAAGGGATCAGCAACTTCCCCAACCGGACAAAGTGAGCGCCAGTATAGGTATTCGGGGTAAGGTCTGATGCCCCGGCATCAGATACTTAAACCATCAACAGAATCATCAAAAGGCTGCTCAAGATTGCGGCCTTTACGTTTATCCGAATGACCTGCAATGTCGGTAAGAATTTTTCTGGCCAAGGCTGTCGAACGGTTTATCTGCTCCGGGCGCAGAATTTTTTCTAACCTTTGCTGAAAAGCGATCACCTTAGTACGTCCCGAAGCGGCTGCAACGGTTAGCCAGGTATAGGCCTCAACAAGATCTTTAGTGAAAACATCACCTTGAATATAGGCCGATGCGAGCCCCAGTTGTGCCTGTAAACTGCCCTGATAAGCGGCTTTGTTCAGCCAGTAAAAAGCTAACTCTCCGTTTACCGGTAATAACCCACCTTTTAGGTAGATCGTTCCCAGCTGCAGCTGAGCCTGAACACTGCCTTGCCCTGCGGACTTTTGCAGCCAGTAAACGGCCTTTTCACCGGATCGGTCAATCTCAGGCGGCTTACCCTTAAGATAAATCTTACTTAGCGCTAATTGAGACGGAGCATGTCCCTGCTCTGCAGTTCGGGTGAAGATCTGAATTGCCCGAAGATAGCCTTCCTTACTGTTGGCAGCTTTAAACATCAGGATAGCCAGATTATAGCCACCCATTAAATGCCCCTGAGCGTAGGCTTTCCGATACCAGGATTCTGCAGCGGCAAGATCCTGACTAACCCCCAGCCCTTTTGCATAAAGCGACCCCAGAGCGACCTCCGCAACGGCAAGCTCCTGAGCTGCCGCCTTTTCATACCAGCTACGGGCCTTGTCATAATCAACCGAACCCAGCTGGCCCTTCTGATACAGATACCCGATAGAAAACTGAGCAAGATCCAATCCCTTTTGAGCGGCTGTATGGATCTTCCTGAGACCGGATGCCGGATCTTTATCGCCTCCAACGCCCTTAATCTGGGCGATACCCACAATAAAGAGTGCTTTAAGGTCACCCTCAGCAGCTGCTTTTCTGTACCAGACCAAAGCCTGGGCAAATTGCTGCTTACCGGCATACCCTTTGGCAATCTCAGTGGCACTCCGGCCTTCATACTCGGCCACGGCAACGGAATACGTTTCTGCAGCAAAAGAAGCGTTAGTCCACAGGAAAACACTGAGCGTCAGGGCAATAAAGATCTGAAAAAATGTCATCAGGATAATCGGCGCTTAAATAACAAGATGAGCCGCAATACCCGGGCGCACCTGATGGTCTTTGTTTTCATAGATCACCTTAACCTGCAACAGGCCACTGGCAGGGTCGATCTCCGGTGAGATAAAGAATACCTCGCCCTCAATAGGCTCAAGTCCCTGCACCTTAATCTGGACCTTTTGCCCCTCAGTCAGGGTCGCTGCAACATCAGGATCCAGATTTGAAACAACATAACCCTGACTCAGGTCTACCAGTTTAAGAATCGGCTGATTCGCTTCCACACTCTCACCCAGATCTTTAATGATACGGGTAACAACACCGGAAAACGGAGCCGTCAGAGTACGAAAACTCAACGCACTTCTGGCCAGTGCATAATCGACTTCTTCGACCTGCTCACGGGTCGTGAGCTGCTCCTTCGTTGCAGCTGCATTCAGATAATCCAACTCTTTCTTTTGCAGATCCTCTGCACTGACAGCACCACGTTCAAAAAGAAGCCGTGTAGATTCCAGCTGATCCTTAAGCGCTTTTTCCCGGTTAATTGCAGCATTAAGCTCCGCCTTACTGGTAAAAATGAGATATTTGCGCTGAACTTCCAGACTTTCAATCCGGTTGTACAAAACCACCATATCAGAACCGCGCTTGACTTCCTGACCTTCCCGCACCGCGATGGTTTTCACTTTGCCGTTCACCGCAAAAGAGAGTTCCGCGCTCCGGTATGCACTGGTTACACCGGGATACTCAGCCGCCTGCGCACCGGAAAAAACGCCACTCAGCAGAAGGGTTGCTACCGCACTTTTTAGATATTTAGAGACCTTCACAGAATAAAACTCCACCGAATTAATAAGTAAAAAATCAGGACGTTACACGATCCAGCAAAGCACCCTGATGGTAGAAAAAGTCATATTTGGCTTTCTGATAATTGAACAGGTTCTGAATAAACTTCTCCTGAACATTATTCAGCAGATCCCGACGTCTCAGCAGTTCCATGTATGAGATATTGCCCTGACGCGCCTTCTCTTTATCAATTTCCAGGCGTTGCTTATGGCCATTCAGGATCTCTTTGTACTGCTGAAGCTGATGATAGATCTGCTGCACCATCTCATGAGACTGGGCAAGGTCACTTCTCACCTGACGCTGAAGGACCGCCAATGCGATTTCAGACTGCTGCTGTTTAAGGGCAGCGGTCCGGCGGGCACTACTGCCAACATCAGAACCCAGAGGCATTCTGAACTCCAGTCCCGCACTCCAGGTGCGGTACTTTGCATCCAGCGCATCTTTAAGAGAATCGGTTTCACTCTCCTCAAGACCATTGCCACCATAACTGACCACCAGGTTCAGCTCAGGATCATTATCATTGTCGACGGAACGCTTCTGAATCTTCTCCTTTTTGAGCTGCACCTTGGCATTTGCCAGATCCGGGCGATTAGCGACCGCAAAGCGGTAGGCATCACCCAGAGAGACATTAAGAGGGCTCACTTTGGGTAGCGTCTCACGATCCAGCTGCTCGGGGTTGATCGCTTCCGGTAGCAGACGCTGCAACCGGCTCAGAGCCATCTGGTATTCCTGCTTGGCAATACTGTGCTCTGCTTTCCGCTGAGCCAGTGTGGCACGGATATCCAGCTTGTCGTACTCCGACAAACGTCCCCGCTGAACCAGAACCTCAGCATCTTCTAACAACTTCTGTGCCGTGCTCTCTGCCTCCCCCCGGGAGTTCATAATGTGGAACGCCTTCTGTACGTCCAGATAGCTGGCAACCGCTTCCCGAGCGATATTGGACGTTCGGGACTGGAAGTCATAGCGTGATTTTTCGGAGTCCAGCCGTGCGGCTTCATAAGCAAACGCATTGTTATCTGTGCCGAAGTCCTTCCAGAGTGGCTGAACAACACTGATACCCACGTAGCTGCTGACTTCAGCCCCATCGTCTCCGGCAACATCCTGAAGTGAGTTCTCTGTTTTCTGGATGTCATAGTTCAGCGCCAGCGTCGTACCAAAACGCACTTTTTTCTCGAAACCCAGATTTATATTGTCATCGACTGCAGAGTACTCCGAGTACGACTGACGCTGCAGCTTCTCAGTTGTTGTATTCTTAACAAAGGTATCGGTCCGCGTTGCCGAGGCGGTAAACTGAGTATCAAATTCCTGCTGACTCAGTGTGATCGCCTCAGAAGCGATATCCACACCGAGCTTTTGATAGGTCAGCTCACTATTCTGCTCCAGAACTCTGGCGACATACTCTTTAAGGGCTATATCACCGGCAACAACAGGGCCTGAAGCAATACATAAAGCGATCCCCAATCTGATAGGTAACCTGCTAAACATTAACAACCGTCCTTAAATCCACTGGTCCCGAAGACCATATTCTGACTTTAAAATTCTTAACTGTTCTGACAAAAGCGCTGCACGCTTTTTTCGCTGTTGGCGGCGAATAAAGTGAGGGTACAAAGCGCCGGAAAGCCCCTCTGGTATCAAACGCTCGACGGCACCTTTGTCAGTAAAGTTACGCGGCAACATCCTGTTAACGGGCTTCCTGAAAAACTCTTCTAAAACGATCTCTTCCCGCCCGGTTGCTGATAAACCGATGACTAGGATCTGCTCTTCTGTAATCTCTTGCTGCTGCTCGGGCGGAAGTTGCAGCAGGAATATGACTGATGGAATCACTCTTAAATCTCCGGTGGCTGCCCCCTGCTCAGCAAGCACAGCCTCCAGAGATGGAAGCAGTGACGGATCAGGACAAAGTACATAACGCACCAGTGGCAAAGAGCTCAGCTGGGTCCGAACTGCTTCCGACAACAGCGTAGGATCAAAGAAGGTGATTCTCTTTTTACCTGCCCTGCTGATATGACTGTTGAGATTCAGAAACCGACTCTGAAACAACATCAAGAGATCACGGCTATTCCAGCGTAGTGCGCTACCGGTACCGGCTAGATGCATGCGCTCGCGAAAAAAAGCCTGATAGCTTTTTCGCAACTGAACCTCGCTAACAGGGGAGATCTCCAGCCCCTCTTTGATCTCAAGACTTTGCCGGATCCATTCAGGAAAGGTTTTACCGGGAACGACCTCGCCGGTATCCGGGTTCAGTACGCAAAGTTTCTCTTCCCGAACGACATAATCGTGATCCCGTTCGTAGCCATAAACCGCACTCAGCACAGATCCGGACAGCTCTCTGAGTACCCGCTCACTTCGCCAGATACCTGACAGCCCCTTTAGGGAATCCGTATCCTGTAATGCCCGCTCACCGACATAGTGTGCCGCTGTCCCCACGACCTGATATTCCGATTTATCGAGGTTTTCACACCAGCACAAAAGCGCCTTTAATGCCGTATGAAACCCGGGGAGTTCCCGGGGACTGTGTAGGGTTAAAGGCCTCAGATAATCATCCAGCAGCGTACTGTCGGCCCGATCAACCAGCACCACATCAATTCCTGAAGCCGGATTAATTAACGGCTTTTCTCCAAAATGAGAGGAGATAACCCGCTGGTGAAAGTCCGACTCGCGGAAAGGAGTCGCCGCGACATACTCAGCCATCAGTTTCTGGGCGGTAGTCAGGGTAACCGCTGATATTGCAACGCCATCAGAGATAGATAACGCCTCAAAGTCCGGTGCAATAGCCTCCTGAGCCTTATTCGGGTTCAGCTTTACGCCAAGATGATCAGCCAGCCGCTCAAAACGTGCGTTGCAGCGTTCAATCTCATCGTCATGACGCAACACCAGATGGCAGAAGCGTCCCTGCTTTGCGAAACAAAGCACTGCCAGCATCAAAACCGACTGATTTGACCACAGATCAAGATCTACAAAACGCCCGGACAGAACCGCCAAAACCGCAGCCAGAAAGTTTGATTCGCCGGAAATCTGAACCGCATCATCGAAGGTTTTACGCACAACCGGGTCAGACCATAAAAGCGTCAGGAGTTGCTCCGGAAAACGAACGTCGGTATCAACTGAGCCCTGCACCGCCTTCCGGGAAACCGACTCCGCCTGCGCCAGAAACTGACGCCTGAGACGACCTTCTGCAAACCGTTCACTCAAGGCGGCCAGCGTCCCTCTGAATGATGAGATCACAGGAGAAACCGGCTTATCCTTAAACAGCTGTCGATCTGTTAGCGCCTTCATAGCTGATAGCGCTCCTGGAAGAATTGTCGGGCCGAGCGCCACCACTGAGTTAACAGAGGTTCGGGGCTAAAATGCACTTTTACAGCAGCCGTCCGCCCCGGAAGAATCCCCGGATGGAGGGAATCAGCATCAAGCGTCGCCCGAAAAAGAAAAAATGGCTCGGCAGCTCGAATTCCCTGTTCATCCTCACCGGCAACCGCAATAGCCCCGCCAGCCAGCAGGCTTAGGGATTCTGATGGCAGATACTCCTGAGAAAACGGCACCAGCTGGTACCCCGAAACCGTCAGATTCTGCAGAGCATCCCCTTTGAGCCTGACGACTAAATCTGTTGCTGGCGGCCGCTGGCGGAACATACGGGAGATCTCCTCCTGACTGACCACAGCCAGTACAACCGGTGTATCCACCACAGAGACACGCCCTAACTCTTCTCCCTGAGCCACCCAACTACCGAGCAATTTCTTCAGTCCGGTATCAACCCAAATCCCCCGGGTTGGGGCGACAACTGAAAGGTCGTTCAGTTTACGTTCCAGCTCCACAACCCGTTTCTCGGAAGCCGCTAAATGAGCGCTGATCGGCTGTGAATCAATATCTCCCTGGGAACGTGCCTGCGTCAGCATTGCGCGGGCTTTCTGCACTTCAGCCCGGGCAGATAACAGCTCCAGTTCCAGTTCAGGGTTCGACAATTTGAGTAATAATTCGCCCTCGGCTACCTGAGTACCATTGGGAATATGCACGGTCTCAAGCACACCGGAACTGGCCGTCACAACAGGTCTTTCTGTCTGACTCTGCACAACGCCGGGAACCACAATATTGGATGGCACAGGGACGAAGGCCAACAGAACAAGAGGAATCCCCCCCCAGATCAGCCAGGCACGCATGATCTTGCGCTGTTTGCCCTCCTGGGACTCCTGCATTAAAGAGGTAAGCGATTTGAGAAGAGGCTTCCCCCACCAGATCGCACACAGGAAAATCGCCAGAGCCATGCCGACATTGGGATACTCATCGCCGACAAATAACAGAATTCCGGACAGAACCACAAGACGATAGCACCAGCTCAGGATGTGGTATCCCATCAGCAAAGGAGAAAAGGGCTCATCATAGTCAACCGGCAGACGGTAGATCGTTTTTTCAAACCACTGCCGAAACATCGTTTTGCCCCGGGTGCCCAGATTCGGCTCTTCCAACAGGTCAGAAAAAATATAGTAACCATCAAAACGCATCAGAGGATTCAGGTTAAACAGCAGGGTGGTGACCGATGCGACAAACATAATGTTATAAAGCAGCTCATTCATAATACCCGGTGGCGAATGAGCCCAGACAATAGCCGCTAGCCCTGCGAGCCATAGCTCGACGATCATACCTGCAGCCCCCACTAATACCCGCTGCCACTTGGAACCAAACTGCCAGGTGGAAGACGCATCAACATAGGGCACAGGCGCAAAAAGCAATAACATGACACCGGCATGGGGCACGCTGCCACCAAAGTGTTTACAGACCATACCGTGTCCCAGCTCATGCAGCGTTTTGACCAGAAACGTCGCTATATAGAGGAGAAACAGATTATCAAACGCCAGCAGGTTACCGCCCTGCTGCAGCAACTGCTCCGGTTTTCCCATCACCGCATTCAGGGCAAAAAAGAACGTCACGAACCAGGTGATCAGGCCAACACGTCCCACAATCAGAGGGTAAGCAGGCTTAAGATACTCTAACAGCGGATCGGGGTTAAAAAGGCGGAATCTCAGAAACAGGAAGTTCATCCAGCGGGTGCGCTGCTCTTTCTGCTTTTGCTTTTCCACACTGGTGTACATCCCTTTTGCGGCGACATCATCGGCAAAGATCAGCACACCACTGGTATACATCTGGGTAAGCACCTGAATGACATCCTGCTGGGAAGGCACCAGATCAGGTTGCTTCTGTAACTGGTTCTGCCAGACATCATTCAGGCTTTGTTTCAGGTTCAACGCTCGGATAAACCGGTACGTTGCCACCGGCAAACGAAAATAGCTCTGACTTGCCGGATCAAAAAGCACATACCAGAACTCACCCCGGTAGCACTGTTTGCTGACTTCAACAGTGGGGCTGAGCTGCAGATGGCTCTCGGAAAAGCGAAACCAGTTATCAGAAAAAAGATCCATGCCTTACCACCAGAACTTCATACGGAAGCTATCGATAAGATTATGGAATAGCAGCCAAAACACAGACCGGTCCCCGGCATCCACTTTGGCCAACCCACTCATACCGGGTCGCCACCAGGCTGGAACCGTACCGCCAAAGGAGGCTCTGATTCTGAAAAGGTTGCTGCCTTCTTTGTACTGCCCGACGGGAATGACCTTATCCAGCTGAATACTGAAGTTTTCATCCGGTCGGGTCACAAAGCGAATATCTGCCTGCATACCAGCTGCAAGATCCTGAATAACCCGTTCATCAGCTTCCAGTTCAAAATAGAAATCACTCAGGGACGCCAATTTAACCAGCACTTCCCCCTGACGAACCGGCGAGCCGGAAAGCTGTGCCAGATCCCCTTCTACTAAAACACTGTCAAACGGGGCTTTGATTGTGGAACCATCAATTCGAAAACGAATTTTATCCAACCGGCTACGGGCCTGTTCGACCTGCGCCAAAGCAATCTGCATATCCGCCAGAGCGCTGGATGCCCGGGCTTTGTTCGTTTCACGCTGCAACCGCTGCATATCTGCCAGAGCTTCGGCCTGCTCCAGCAAAAGCTCCCGGGTATCAAGCTGAGCAACAATGTCGTTCTTTGCCACCGCATCGCCACTGCGCAAATCCGTTGAGGTCAGGTAACCGTCAAAGGGTGACGTGACCACTTTGAGCGAATCAGTTTTCAGGATAAATCTGGCTTCGACCCGGTAGGTCATCGGAAACGCCAGAACCCCAATCAAAATACCCGCAACGGCAACCAGGATGGCTAAATCTTTGGGCGTCCTTTCACTGCGCATTCGTGCCCGAAGTGCAGCCCGGGCTCTGTTATAGCGATCACGCAACCCACCTCTTGACTGCTCTAAAGCATTCAGCGGGTATGCGATATGCTCTGCAAACAGCCTGAGCAGCCAAAGCTCACTGTCCTTAAAAGCAGCGGAATCCCGCTCCAGAAAAACCACTCCGATAACTTTTTCATTCAACGGCACAGGTATCGACAACACCGACAGTGAAGAGGCTTTCTGTTCCAGATACCGCTGATGCTCAGGGTATTCTGCCAGTAACTCACGGCTCTTGCCGGAATGGAGCGATATCTCTTCTTCAAAAGCAAAGGCTTCTGCCATGACCTGTTCAAGCTGTCCGGAATACGCACTGTCTGTCATCAGGTTAGGTTGATGGTTGATACCCGCTAACACCACCTGATCCTGTTCCAGCCAGCCTATGGAAACCTGGCTTTCCATAATCGACGCCAGAAAGTTACAACTCTCAAGCACCGCTTCGGAGAAATTTGTTTTCTGCTGTAATCTGGCGGCTAACTCAAGCACCTGTGCCAACCGACTGACATCGGCCTTAACCTGCCATAACGCTCTGTTCTTCTGATACTGTTCAGGTATCTGGGCACCGGTTCTGAACTTGAACAGGCGTTCATTTTCCAGTTCCGGCAAACTGTCCGGCCAACCGGCTACCAGCACTAACTCGGTTTCTTCTCCCGGAATAACAACCTTCTGCGCAACCCGTAACCCATGCTTTTTATGCAAAATAGGTTTTGTATGCTGCAGAGCTGAACGAGTGAGTGTCAGCCACTGCTCATCCGTGACTGAGTCGGCGCCACCTGCAACCCGACTTAGCTTCTCATTCTGATGAGCGAAGACAAAAAAGTGCTCCGCCGCCAAAAAACGTTGGATCTGAACACAAAATTCCGGCCAGAAATGATGGGCACCACCCTCCAGTTCGGAAGTGGTTTTCAACTGATCCAGAAGAGAAATATCTTTAACGGAAATCAAGCAGGCGTAACTCTTTGAGTGTGCAAAAAAACAGCCCGAACGTCATACATGGATGGCGTTCGGGCCGATGACGCAATTTACTGAACGCTGTCTTTAGACTGATCCTGAGCAGCGATAGCCGCTTCACGGGCAGACTTCTGACCTTTCTCATAATCACTCAGGGTTTTAGTCAGCAGAAGCAGGAATCGCTTCGCCGCAGAATGCGTCATGATGACACGATTGCTCAGACTGACATCGATCTCGTCCTGACTGTTATTCCAGACCTGACTGGTACCAAACAACATCATCACCTCATCCTGAGTAACCGCCACATTGCTCACGTTTGCGTAGCTGGTTTGCATATCTTTGTCATCCCACTTGATAGCCGGGGATTCCTGTTTGGTTTTCTCTTGGTTACTCATGGTTATACTCCAGTAGTAAAGCCCGTTATGGGCATCTGTAAATTTAAGTGTGTGGTAAACGTTATGCCTGATCCGTCACAGATGACAGATCAATAAATAAAGTATCCAGTTCACGGTCCAGCGCTTCGATATCCTCTAACGAGGCCGTCAACAAACCATCTTCCTCTAAAACGCTATAAGACGCCGTTTCCGGTTCAGGTATCTCAGGATTCAGGCCGTCCTGCTGCTCTTCGTCGTCTTCCTCGAAAAGATCCAGCATTTCAATCACAGGCAGCTCCAGCTCTTCCAGCACGCTGTCCGGTACAAAACGATCCGATAGTGAGTCAAAGCGACTCTGCAACTCCAGCTGGGCCGGAACCGTCTCCGAACTAAACAGTTCTATCGCTGAGCGTTGGTTGAACATATAAGTGTTCACGGGGGCCAGTGTCGACGTCAGATTAGTCCGGGCGTCAGACTGAATGCCCGTCGGGATATTCTGCATGTTCAGCTGATCCAGAATCTGCTGGCGGTCACTATCAGAGGTAGGAGATGACTGCACGGATGCTGCCGTTTCATCAACGGAATTATCGTCAGGTTCATTACCTGAAACAATCTCTTCAACCTGCTCTGTTTTCTGCTCCGTAAACTCTACCAATTCAGCCAAAGACTGGTTATTGGAGGTGTTATTCTGGAACAGATTGTCATCAGCACTACTCACGTAAGAGGCAACAACACGCATCGCATCAGAGTAGGTGACAACCAGATGACTACCTGAAGGCAGTGCCTCGCCCCGAACGGCCGGCGCAATACTGTAGCCGGAAATCAGACCTTTGCTCTTCAGAATTAAACCATCCGCTCCCATCGCCCAGATCCCTTTGCTACCAACCTGGAAGGATGTCTCAGAGAAAACATCAGCAATCCCCCCTGAAGTTCGTAGCTCAAGAAGAGAGGTCGCTATATTAAGATCATTCTGATTCCCGATACCTGTCGCAGCCTGCAGATATAGTGCCTGCGCCCTGATATTAGCCGACTCACTACCAACCAGATTATCGGAAATCGCACCAGTAGCTGATACCACTGAGGCATTGCTATCCACCTGAACCTGACCAAGGCTGATGCCTTGGTAGGCTTTCAGGTTCAACGACCCGGCGCTCAGGCCAGTGTTGTTGCTCATCACGAAAGCCCCCTGATCAACCTGCATCTGCAGGCTGCCACCCACAAAGAAGTCCCAGGGTTTTGCCAGATCTTCAACATCACTACCCGTCAGCTCAAAGCTGCCATCGGACACTCTGACAAAGGCCTGATTCGCAACAAACACACGTTCAGCCGATACGGTTTCCATCAGTTCGATATAAACGGAATCAGAGGAATCCAAAGCGGTAATATGAGAAGCACTGATATCCAGATCCGCGTCATCAGCACCCCCCATCTGCGCCGCAGATAGCGTCAGGCTACCAGCCCGAATATTGGCTTCTTCGCCGATCGAATTATCAAGAATGCTGCCATCCGTGTTCAGAGAAATACTGCCGGAAGTACCTATCTGTCCCAGAGCGATTTCAGATGCCTGAATATTCAGATCACCGCCATCAGCCTCAATCCTGCTGCCGGAAGCCATAGTGAAGGCTCCCTCGCTCAGGGAGCTGAAATCAGAACCATTAAGAACCAGCTCGCCGGATTCGTTGAAGCTGATCTCAACGCCCATCAACGCCAAAGATGTTCCCGCATACACCAGATCTCCTTCAAAACGGATCTGACCGCTACTCTGAATGCTGCCCAACCCGGCGATGAAAGAGCTGTCACGGATAATCACATCACCATGCACCACAACATCAAGATCACCGAGATAGTCACCCTCAATAATCAGGTCACCAAAAATCTCGCCCATGAGGCTGTTGTAGGCTTCCTGAACCGCAGCACGAATCTCCAGAGAGGTTTCATCGGAGTTGGCACTCAGGGCAACCAAATTAGCGATCAGGTCATCGTCAGCATCTTCGATCAGGCGTTCAATAATAGACTGCGCCGACGCTTCAAAACTGCCGTGGTTGAAACCCGCATCCACAAAGCCCAGTGAGATATTGCCGATGGATGAGTACAACTTCATGCGGTTACCGGCAACATCCTGCGTAAAGACAGCATGTTCGATATCCAGATCACCTGCTGTTTCCAGTGTCAGGGAACCACTGGCCTGCTCAAGGTGGCGCACGAACAGCTCATCCAGATCGGTCAGGCTAACCTGAGAGGCCTCACCCGTTGCTGCAACGGACATTTCATCCACATCAAAGGTCAGGGAGATATCGCTACCGGCAAACAACGCCAGTACCTGAGCGGTAATGCTGTTCAGTTCAGGATCATAGGCTGCAATCGCACCACCAGCGTCAAGCGTCAGATCCTCTTCAGCCGCCAGAGAAGCCAGCTGCAGATCATTCGCAGCAGTCAGGCTCACAGAGGTTGCAGCAATGCCTGAGCCTTCACGCTGCGTCAGAGTGCCGCCGGATGTTGCACTATAGGTGGTTGCAACTGCGTTACCCAGCAGCAGATCACCACCCGCGTTTAGGCTGAAGGTATCTGCGGTGGTAGCAGAATCCGTACTCTGCGTGACAGCACCGTCTGCATTCAGAGTAATGGCTGAGCCCGTCAGGCTCTCCAGTGTCATCTCGGCTGCAGTCAGGTCAATCTGCTGAGCCGTGATACCTGTTCCTGCACGCTGGCTAAGTGCCTGCGCAGAATCGATCAGAACATTACCCGAGGCGGTCAGATCACCGACAAATACATTGCCGGATGCTGTTGCGGTCAGGTCAGAAACATCTAACGTCTGCAGATTCATATCGGCGGCGGTCAGGCTGGTCACAAGTCCTGTCAGCGTTGTGCTTTCCTGCTGCGTCAGATTGCCGTCAGCGGTCAGGGTCACATCACCGGTTGCCGTCAGGTTGCCCAACACCAGATCCGTACCTGCCGTCAGATTAGCAGACGCAACCTCTGAGGATGCCCCACTTTCCTGCGTCAAAGCACCGCTGGTGGTGATCACCAGATCGGTCGTCTTAATCTGTGTATCTGTCAGTTGCGATACAGAGGCAGCGTCAATAGTCAGCGTGTTCACGGTCTGCAGATCGGACATCGTCAGATCACCGGTAACCGAAACCGTTGCCTGACCTGCAAACGCATCTGCCAGAACAGGTTGCGTCAGATGATCCGCAAGTACGCCACTGCTCACCAGTTGGTCAAACTGCCCCTGCATGGCGGCCTGCTGATATTCAGCAGTCAGGCCGGACAGCGACAGACCGTTAAGATCCCCCCCAATATTCAGACTCAGATCCGCATCGGTCTGAATCGCCAGACTGCCCTGAGAAACACCAGACTGGATATTCAGCTGAGCAATTTCGGGCTGATCAACACCGAAGAAAACGCCGGTGCCAAAGTCGATATTCAGGTTGTCGTAACTCTGAGCAGCCAGATTCAGGTCAAGCACGGTCTGAGGTTGTTCAAGGCGAACTTCCAGACGGTCGATAACGGAGATCTCTTCGACTTGCATCAGGGATTCATCAACCAGCTTCAGACCTTCCAGCTCAGATGCACCTAGCGCATTACCGGACAGATCAAAAACCTTACCGGTCAGATCCGTCACCATCTGCTCGACGGTATAACCATCCTGACCACTCTGAACCTTGGCATAGACAGACTTCACAAAGTCTTTATCCAGATCATCGACCAGATAGAAGCCCATGGTTTTGTGACCCGGCGACGAAATATCAGAAGCCAGACCATTCCAAACCTTCTTACCCATCAGGTACTCAGCGAAGAAAGTCTGATCGGTTTCATCGTACAGATAGGAACTGCGAACGTCGGGATAGGTCTCTGCAGACATCTCCGCACTATCGTTGTAGTAGGTCATGCCGTGGTATTCATTCACCACCTTAACGACATCCAGATGTGTGCCCGGTGCCGAAATCGTCAGCTGCTGCAGGCTCTGACCATCAGCGTTACCAGCTTCATCGACATGCACGGCAAGGCCGTCTACGGAAGTCACCAGTTGATCATGTGCCGTCAGAGAGATACCTTCGCCCCGGGTTTTAAGGGTTCCGTCCAGTGTCAGAGACTCACCAGAGGTAAAGGAAATTTCACGGGCATTAAAGACCTGATCAGTATTAATGGTCAGATCACGCCCTGAACGCAGCTCCAGCAATTCTGTAGCATCCAACAGGCCTTCTGCATTGATAATGCCATTCGCATCCAGAATCAGTGTCGCAGCAGAAACCCCCAGACCAATTTCAGGCGCTTCTGCTGGTAGCGGAGAAGCCTCACTATCGGCTGTATCTTCCCCAACAGGCAGCTCTGTCTGCTGAATCGCGATATCACCCAGCTCTGAGGTCAGAGTGACAGAACCGGAGGTCAGATCAGACTGCACAATCTCAGCGACAAGGGTACCATCAGACGAAATCTGAATATCCGTTGCCGCGTTAACATTCGCCAGCCTCAGGCCGTTGATGGTTTCATCGTCACCGGCGGTCGGGTCAGTCTCGGATACATCACCGCCCAGAGCGGTGGTCACCACAGTCGGTTGCAGATAGCTCAGGCTGTCTTCCGTATTCTTCAGCTGAATACCAGCTGTGGCAGAGGAGGCCACCAGGGCATTAATTTGAGTAGTGAGTGCTGAAATATCCTTCTCAGCGATCAGGGTCAGCTGATCTGCAATTACGTTCTGCAGACCATCCGCCAATGCAAGACCTGTAATACTGTCGCCGGAGGTCAGGGAGACATCTTTAGCGGCATTACGCAGTATGATCTCACCCACAGATAGCGCATCCGGGGTTTCTACAAACAGGTCACCATCAGCAAGACGCACACTTTCAAGGGTCAGAGCACCGGATTCAACATTCACATACGCATCAGACACCGCCTGAGCATTCACCGATAGGGTATTCACCTGATCCAACAGCAGGTTCAGGTCACCGGAACCGCTGATATCAACATTCAGTTGATTCGCGTGCAGGGCTGTCGCTGTATCGGTGTAGCTGATGCCATCCGAGATCTTCAGACGCATATCACCCGCAGTCGAAAGCGCACCGCGCTGCTCAAGACCGCCGTTATAAACCGTCAGGTCGATATCGTTGCCGGTATTCGCAGAGCGTACCTGAGCGTTATCCAGCGTCAGAGCGCCATAGTTGATCAGGCTGACCGAACCATCCGCCAACTGAATATCAGCGGTCATGCCCAGGCCATTATCCAGTGTCAGATTACCGGTTCCGGTAATATCCACATCCAGACTGCTGGTGTTGGTCAGCGCAGAAACACCATTAAGGGACTGCATAACAATCGCATCAGCGGTCAACTGACCACCGGTGTGAGTGATAGTGCCGTTTTCAGCATCCAGACTCAGTGATGACTGAGTTGTGACAGAGGTGCCTTCCAGCAGAATATCGCCACCCAGAGAACCGGCTGATAGCTGAACTGCACCCGCCAGCGTGGTTTGCAGACTGGCATTAATATCCGCATTGATACTTCCGACACCCATGCTGCCAGCATCGATATCAATACTCTGACCTGCCTGCAGATCACCCTGCAGCGTGACGTTGCTGCCGGCACCCACAACCAACTGATCCATAACCGTGACATCACCGGCCAGAATAGCTTCATTACCCGCCTGAACGACCAGTTCGCTACGGCCAGCGGTATCGCCATCATCGACGGTGACTTTAGAGGAGTCGGCCAGCGTAATATTGTTGGCGGCATTGAGGTGGACAGCCTGAGATGCTGATAACAGAGACTCTGCCGCTAACGTGTTACCGTCATCGACAACGCCTTCCGGCAGCAAGCCTTCAACAGTAATGTCATTACCGGAGTTGATGATGATCTCACCGCCACCGGTCTGAGCACTGATACGACCGCTGATATCAACATCGCCACCGGCGGTAATGACGACCTCACTGGCCGCAATGGCATCATGTTCAAACTCGCCATAATCGAATGAACCCGCATCTTCCATAATGCGGTTGCTGCGATTTGAGGTTTGCTCTTCATAGATAGGGTCATTACGCCATAGGGTAATCACCTTCTCTTTCACCACTTTCACTTCAGCTTCAGTGGTTTCAAAAACAGGGCGATCTTCGGTAATGTCCGTGGCCTGACTGACCCATGAGTAGCTCAGGTTAGTACGGGTGTCGTATACGTCATTCCAGACCGAGGTCCAGTTCTTTTCATAATCGTGGAAGGCCTCCTTAACTTCAGAGGCCTGCCAATAGGGCCTATATTCCTCAACCGTCCACGCTAGATTGCCATAATTTGTAATACTGCCAGAGCTGGTAACCGCAATATAATCGAAGCTTCCAGACGGTTTGGAGTACTGATACTCATCTGACGCCATGGGTTTATAGTAAACTGTATCACCAGATTTGGATTGATAAACACCCAATACACCATCTGTAGTCTTGAAGAAGCCTGTCCATGCAGCACTAGCCCCTGCGCTATTCAGAAGACTTTTAATATCTTGTAATTGTGCGTAGGTGGTAGGTAGAGCCAATCCAGTTTCAGCACTATTGGCAACAGGAATGTAATTAGAGTAGTAATCAAAAACATCCACACGGCCTTCATTTATGATGGTAGTAGGATTTTTCCCAAAGGTTCCAATGCCATAATCAATTTCGCCCGTGTAAAGAAGTTTAAAATCACGTTCGTGATACTCATAAGTGGTGCCTACAACCCATTGCTTGCTACCGGTTTCAACTGCCCCGTTAATAAAAGCAGTTGTACTATCAAAGCCAGTAGGAGCATAGATTAATTTGCCATTAATATCCTCAACCAGCTCCATTCCACTGTCGTTAAGATTTCCACTGGAGCCTATATAGCTATCAGCATCGTTGGTATCTGGAGTGCCGGTATTGAACCACTCAGGTAGATAAGACCGGCTGACTGATGAATTACTTAAGCGACCATCTTCAATAGCAAACTCACGCTCACCACCGCGATCATAAGAAACCAGCCAACGCTCATCTGTTGTTCCATCTTTATCTAAAGTATTTCTACTGACATCTTTAGACTCGCCATAGTTAGCCAAAGGGTCGTAGTCTGAGATGGTCTCTTTACCATAGTCCGACCTGATCTGATCATACTGAACCACTGCATGGTCACGGTACTGACCGACTTTCTCTTCCCAGCTAACCGCTTCGCCCTGAGACACAACACGGGTGACATAATCCGACATAGCGGTCGGCATATAGATCACTTTGTCATCCCAGCCACTAACGACAGGAGAAACGTAATCCAAGGCGGATGACTTAATTGAATCAGCACCATATGTGCCGTTGTAGAAGCCTTTGGTATTGCCTTCCGTCTGATCACCACGACTGTAATCTTTATTCAGACTGTCGTAGTTATCGATCACCCAATCCGGTAGCCATTCGCTGCGGGTCGGATTACCGTTCACGGTGCGCTCAGTAGTCGGATTACTAAAGCGGAACTCATACAGCTCTTTATAGCCCAGCTGTTTCAGCACGGCGGATTTCTGTTTATCGTCTAATTGCCCCCAGGTAGAAGCAGATGCCGCTGGCTGGCTGGCACCTGTCGCACCCCAGTTAACATTGTTGTATCGGTAATCCACACCCTCAACAAAGAACTCACGCTTGGTATCGGTTGCCGTATTGTAATAACCATCCTGAACCAGAGTGATGTCCAGCGTGTGGAACTCGTTGCCCACCACAATCGTTTCCGGGTCGAGTTCTTTTTCGTAGATGGTGTTTTCCCAGAAAACCTCTTCGACACTGATCGTGCCGGTCGCAACTTTCTGATAGCCGGTAATCACTTCAATCGTCACGGCATCTGTGGTGATGGTCGGGCGCAGCAACTGCAGCTGCTCATCAGACAGCTCCGCTGAGGATGCCAGAATGACATCACCGTCAGTGGTCACCTCTGCCGACCCGGATGCGATAATCTGTCCCTGACCGGTAATTTCGATCAGGCCGCCACTCAGTGCAGACACATCCAGCGTATCGGCAAACAAAGCAGCCGCATCATTCAGGTCGATACCCGCGCGAATATCGACATTGCCCTGCGAGGTCAGTACACCATTGACGGTAATCTGCTGCGCCGCATTGAGGAAAATCTGCCGATCACTGGTGATATCACCAGCGACATGCACCACATTACCCTGCAGATCAACCTGCTGACTGCCGTTGATCCAGGAGGCTGCTTTACCCGCATAACCACTCATGGTCAGAATATTTTCCGATGCATTCAGATGCACCTGACCGTTTTCGCCCCTGGCGTTAACAATAGCGTCAGCCAGCACATTAATATTGCGGGCGTTAAAGGTGATCTCATCGTTGATGTTAATAACGCCGCCACCCACATACAGCTCATCGGCTTCAGCGATCAGTTCAGCGACCTGAGAAATCAGACCGCCATCGACGGCCACAGGACGGCCGATCATGCCGTTCAGGTCAACACGTTGTGTGCCTGCAACCTCAATCCGGCCACCGGAAGCGGTATCCAGGGTGCCGCCGGCAAGTTGTATCGGGTCGCCCGCTGCAACCGGATCTGCCCCTTCAGCCAACAGATCACCATTGGCATCCAGAAGATTGCCGTCAGCATCAACACGATACCCCTCGGCGTTCATCATCCAGCCCTGACTATCCACCAGATAGCCATGAAGTGACTGGTACTGATGGGCATTCAGCATCACACTGACATTCTGTGTGCTGTCGTTACCACCAGACAGTGCGATAAGCGCAGCGGCTTCGGTAATGCCATCAATCTGAATCTGGCTGTCGCTATCAACAGATACGGAACCACCCGAATCCATTGCGCTGTTATAGCCGCCCAACACCAGATCGCCGGTCGAGTTAATCTTAATATTAGCCGCCTGATAACCGGCATCGCCCTCAGCTTTCAGTGACTGAGCCACCATCTGACTTAAGCGATTCTGCTCCAGCGTCAGTGCATCATCGCCGTTAATATCAATTGAGATATCCCCGGTCGCTTTCAGGCTGGCACCCACATCAACACTCAGACCATCAACAATGCCAGCATTAGCAGCGCCCATCGTAATCTGACCATCACTGCTCAGGTTAATCTGAGCCTGATCGCCTGTTGCTGAATCACCGGTATAGCCCGCCAGCAATGAACCGGATAGCTGCATAGTGGTGGCAGCAAGGTCGATCTGGCTGCCATCGGCAGAGGTCATCAACTTGGAGCCGGAGCCCAGATTCAGGCCGTCTGCCTGCAGACGAATCCAGTCTTCGGCCTGCAGAGAAGCCCCCAGCATCACCGGCTGGTTATCACGAATACCCGCTTGGGAGAAGTTGATCTGAGATGCCGCCAACTGCCAGCTGGTCGCCTGCAGGTTGCTGTCAAACAGGTCCATCACTGACGCAGAGAGATCCACCCGACCTTCTGCCGTGACATCGGTATGAATGTTCAGGTGATTGGCGGCTTTGATCTGAACTTCAAAGTCATCGCTGCTGGCGGTATCGAACTGACTGATCACCACACCGGCCAGATCGACGTTATAACCATCAATCACCAGCAGGCTATCGGTTTCGATACGGCCGGATTCCTGCTCCAGCATAATTGTGCCCTGAGAGGAGGTCAGTTCCAGATAATCCAGATCGTTACCCACAGAACCCACACGACCATTTACCGACATATCGTGCTCTGCATGCAGACGGATCTCACCACCCGCCGCAGAGGTCGAAATCTTACTGGTGCTCTGAATCGTCAGACTGGTGGACCCAGCCTGACCATCTGCACCAGCCGAGATCACTACTTCATCATTTGCGGTAATAGAGCCGATCAGGGTCAGAGAGTTACCGGAAGAAAGAATGACATCGCTACCGGCACCACCGGCAATAATGTCACCGCGCAGCTCACCATTAACACCGGCATCAAAAGCGATAGAGCCATCAAGGGTTTCCAGGACACCGGTCGCACCCAGCTCAATATCTTTACCATCGGCCGAAATGCCGCTGTAAAGGTTGATCGCATCATGGGCTAACACTTTACCTGCGATATAGAGCTTGCCATTTTCGCCCGTTGCCGAGCCGATATTAACCACGGAACCATCAGCACGGGCCGCAATGGCCTGTTTCTGGGTGGAATCCAGATCAGAAGACAGATCAAAGCCCAGCAGGTCCGCATTAACGCTACCGGAGAGCAGTTTGAACTCATAGGCACTGGTCAGATTGAGACGGCCTTCAAAGGTCTGAATGGCCAGATCAGGATCTACCGGTGTGGTATTCGGGGCATCCGCAAAGTGTTCATAGCGGGTGCCATTGATATAGTCGTTAGGCAGCTGGCTGTCGCTGATCATCCACTCTGCGGCTTCCATGGCGGCCTGAATATCCGCCAGCAGGTCGCTAGGGCGCTCGTTGTCCAAAGTATCTTCGGCGCGAATCACCACATCAGCGGTCAGGGTGTAGCTGACCTTATCGATCTGAAGTTGCAGGGTGACATCCTCATCGATCTTACCGGTAAACCACTGGCGCCAGCCCTGAGCCTGAATCTCGTTAACGTGACTCGGTGCATAGATGGTGACATCACCCGGTGCATTCAGATTGATCTCGCTGTTTTCCGCCCAGGTTTCCAGTGTGGCGGAGCCAAAAAGAATAATGCCCTGACCTGATGGATCATCGCCCCCCACCAGATCGATAGCATCACCGGCTTTAAGATCACGGCCGATCACGATCTGCTCATCCGCTTCAATACGAATGGTGGAGTGACCGTAATCGTAGATCACATCACTGCCCAGTACCCGACCTTCAGCATCCCGCTGCTGATCCAGATAACCACCGGCAATCAGGCGACCTTTTACTTCAACATCTCCGACGCCGGTAATCGTAATATTGCCGTCCGCATCACGGACGACAACATCGGAAGCCCCCTGAATCAGAGTGCCGACACCATCAGAGGACTGGCCACCGTTAATCTCAGCACCGGACTTGGCAAACAGATAACCACCGGTCTGAACGGCATCACCATTCACATTCAGGGTGGTACCACCGATAAAGGTCTGACCGCTATTGTTGATGGTCAGGTAACCGGCTTCATCAGACCAGTTCACCGACTGTTCCAGTAATGCACCGGTATCCGCATCAAACTCCTGATACAGTGCACCACCCGCCACGACCGTGCCCATCAGCTCCATATCGCCCTGAGCATTGATGGTAACGTTGCCGCCTTCACCGTTTGCCCCAATACCGGCAGACGTTGCACCACCGGCAGCGGTCATCAGAAGGCTAAGACTCTTACCGTCAACCAGTGCATGGGTATCATCGGCACCCGGCGCACCGGCGGTCAGAGTCACATCACGGCTGGCCAGCACACCGGTATTGAGCAAGAGTTGCTCACCTGCGGTAACCGTCAGGTCTGAACCACCACCATTCCAGATAACACCGTTCTCACCAATCTCGCCACCGGCAACCAAAGCACCATGCAGGTCAATATCCTGAGCTCCGGTAACAGAAATCTGGCTACCAGCTTCCGTGGTCACAATACGGCTGGTTTCATGCACGTAAACGCTGCTGCCGTGTTGGTCGGCACCATTCAGAGTATCAGTTTCATTTGGGTTACCCGGCAAAGCCAGGCCGCCGAGCACATTCAGGCTGTGAGTCGAGGTCAGGAAACCTTCCAGATAAACAGAACTGTCAGAGTGGAACGTCAGTTCAGAGTTAGCACCCAGAGCGTTCACATTACCGCGAACCACAAGATCTTCCGCCGAACTCAGAACCAGACGGCCATCATCTTTCAGAGAGGTCACGGTACCGGTCACCAGCATGCCGTAACCTGTGGCGTGATCGGTCAGATAATGATCCGCATCGGACAGGCCGATATTCTCGAAGTAGGCCGTCTTATTGAAAACGGCAAAATCCGGGCTGTAGCTTGGATCAGTTGAGTCGCCGAATGCGGCACCATCGTAGTGCTGCCCCTTGGAGTTCAGGGCCAGATCACCACTGGAGGTCACACTGCCGCCCACCAACAGCGCATAAGCGGAGTTCACTTCAATAGAAGCACCCGCCCCCGTGATGGATGGAACCGGCTTACCATCAATGTTGGTGAATTCAATACCGGCAGAAATAGCAGACCCCGGATTGATCGCCACAACATCTTCGGAGGTCAGGCTGATGGTGGCCAAGGCATCACGGGCAGCAACCACGGAACCTTCGTTCAGCAGGATCGCACCATCAACCGTCAGCTGAATACTGGCACCTTCACCTTTGGCCTCTACCTTACCGGCATGCTCCTGACTGCCCAGAGTATCGATGCGAATCTCACTGCCCGCATTCTTGGTTTCAATCAGGCTGCCTTTGTCGGTATAAAGGCTGTTTACGCCATAAGGCGCATCATAACGATTATCCGTTCCGTCAGAGTCGGTCACCTGAATATCGATCAGGTCATCTGCCAGCATCCAGCCGCCCACATGCAGCTGCTCTTTGATGTTCAGGAGAATATTTTTGGCATTCAGTCCTGAGTCACTCAAGCCATTTGGATCATGCAGGTTCTTGGCACTGACACTCATCACACGGGCATCAATCTGCAGATCATTGTCCAGCGCCTGCACATCACCGCGAACATCCAGAATATCGGATTTCAGGAATGTGGAATCCCGGAAAGTCGACAGATAATCATCGGGATCTTTCGCTTCGCCACTAACACCATCCTCACCGCCTTTTTTAGCAGTTTCTGAGTACTTAATGTCACCCAGAGTCATGGTGTTACCCAGATCTTCACGGCCAATAGTCAACGAACTGAAGCCATCAGCCAGAGCTGCCAGATCCTTGGTAGACAGATCCATGCCATCCCGATGATCAACCTTAACGGTATCATCAGGGTTTAACAGATACTCTTCGTTCGGATACTGAAGACCGAATGCATTTTCTGCTGCCGAACCCAGGAAGTAGTTCCAGACCAGTTTTTCGGCCTGAATGGTAAGGTCACCAGAAGCAATTACCTGAGAGGCACCACTCAAGAAGTCGATATCATCAACGGTCAGCGAGATATCCGCGCCTTCGCCACGAGCCGCCAACACACCGGATTCCAGCGTCAGTTTGGCATCCTGACTGAGTTGGGTCAGATAGACATCACCATGCTCCGCCTCAAGGCCAAAGTTGGTTCGGCTCTGCTGCAGGTGAGATTTCCATTCAGCAGTCGCGCTGTCATCCCAGCTCACCTTATCTTCCCAACGATCTTCACCGGCATTGTCCTGCAGGCGGAAACCATCATTCTCCACATCGCTGAGGTAGCTTTCCGTTCTCAGGATCAGATCATTGGCTTCAATCAGGACGATGTCGCCTTCACCGCCTTTTTCGGTGAATATCGACGCCTCTTTAACATCGGTTCGAACGGCATGAGACAGGGATCCCACATGATCCTTCATGCGAATCTGCAGGTAGCCCTCTTCTGCTGTGATCAGGTTATCGCCAAGGTTAATCAGTCCACCATCAGCGGACTGCAGGCGCACCCAACCATCGGTGCCGTTCCAGGCATCATTCACTGTAATATCGGCCGTCAGCTCGATATTGGCATCATCGCCCCAGGTACGCAGATCCACGTAATCATCTGCAGTCAGGGTCTGATCCAACTCAATGGTATTCAGGGAATCAACAATGATGTGATCGGCATAAATCGCGGACTGGAAGTCGATCTCTTCAGCAATCAGACGTAAGCCTGTTGCCCCAAGATCCGTCAGCTGATCCGTTGAGGTGACGCTGATACGACCTTTAAGGGCTTCAACTTCAGTCTCAGTATAAGCCGTACCCTTACCTTTAACGGTCAGTCGCTCAATCTGGCCATTGCTGTAATTGATCACTTCACGGCCATTGGCAATGCTGTTCAGATCAAGTTCCAGCGCCTTGGTAAACTGGGTTTGCTCAAGAATAATCTCGTCGAAAGCGCCTGTGCTGTCGTTAATATTCAGCGTGCCCTGAGCAATAGAGGAATCCGGGTTGCCCGTAGTAATCCGATAGTCATCACTACCACCGTGATCCGTGATATCGATCACCCAGTCCGGGAAATCTTTCACCCGAACCTGATCATCAGCCGTGCCCAGGTGGATCTCAGTGACCTGGCCACGAACCCGCAGTTCATCGCCATCGGCATTGACAAAGTTGAAGCCACGACGACTCAGAGAATTGTCCATGCTCTCGGTAACGGCAGAGAAATCCAGTGCGATTTCACCATCACGATCACTGAAACGATCCGATCCGAAGTTGTCTTCAAAAACATAACGGTCGTTACCGGCACCACCACGAAGCTGATCCGTGCCTGTGCCGCCATCCAGCGTATCGTTACCACCATTGGCTACCAGACGGTCATCTCCGGCACCGCCGATCAGGTGATCATCACCCTCACCACCGGTCAGGCGGTCTTTACCGGCACCGCCATCCAGCGTTACAGAAGCAGTGCTGTCCAGAACAGCGCTCAGGGTATCGTTACCCTCACCACCATAGATCTCACCACCGGCCTGAGACGCGATAATCTTATCGTTACCGGCACCGCCATGTGCTGTGATAGTGACACCACCGCCCAGACGGGAGGCATCCAGAACATCGTCCCCATCACCCATATCAACAACGACATTGGTGACATTTTTAAACTCTTCATACCAGCCATCGAATTCAACGCCAACGGTGCCATCCTCACCATACAGATAGATGACTTCATTGCCGTCGGTGACGTTAAAGTATTCGCGATCACCGGCTTTGCTACCGGCGTGAATGGTCAGAGTACCGCCGCTCATAGAACCAAGTGTCGGTTTTACGATAGGCGCGTTATATTCGAAGGAGAACAGCTCTTCACGGAACAGCTCTTCTTCAATAATGTTTTCCCAGCCCACAAGAGGGATATAAACATCAACAAAGGCGTCAGCGAAGAAGTCAGCACCAAACTCGGCGTTAAACAGGTTTTTAACCCCGCCATCGTCGTAGCCCCACATAGTGAGCAGTTCATTCAGACGAATTTTGCCATCGGATTCATAATCAATATCCGTGATATAGCCATCAGCATCCTTGGTCAGAATGGACTTAACGATATCCTGCATATCGAAGTCTGCAGCGAACTCAATACCACCACGAAGGCCTGCTTCAACAATAGCCGCACTGACCGCTGCTTTAATGCCGACATCGATATCGATGGAAAACTCGGGTTTCTCGTCACCGCCGGTGCCGGAAACAATCGAACCGTTACTGAATTCCGGCAAGGTGAAATCACTGACATAGAAGCCTTCCAGGGCATCCAGCGGGTTACCACTGACTAATGAATTTTTAATACCCAGGGTATCAAAACCAAAAGCCAGATCAGCCTGAGCCTCCAGCTCACCAAAGCCCATAATGCCGAATTTAGCCGGTCCCATTTTGAGACCAACAATAGGCACGTCCACTGCCGCATTAAACTTAAGCAGCGGCATCTCATAGGTAAACAAGGTGGCATCGCCGCCGGTCAGCAGCGTAAACCAGTTGGAAATATCGGTGATATATTCAAGGGTTTTAAAACCCGAACGCTCCTCAGAGCTGCTGCCATAACTTGAGCTGCCACCGGAAGAATCTTTCTCGATCTTCTCCATGCTGAGACGCAGGTCATCTGGAATCGTCGCATCCACAGCAGGGACATACATGACGTCCTCCCGTCCCAGGTTCTGAATATCACCCAGCATGATGACACCACCATCGGACATATCCCGCAGAATGTCCGGCAGTTCCAGCATAAATTCTGCTGCGTAGACAAAGCGCCAGTCGATCGGCTTCTTGCCTTCCAGCTGCATCATCACATTGATCAGGTCCATGGTGTTATTAATACCAAGAACATCCAGCCCCGGAATTTTCTGCTGCAGGGCATCGATAACCGGTTCAAACGGTTCGATGGTCGATGCGATATTTTCGGAGATCGGTAACAGGAAGTTCGTCAGCAAACTGCTGACTTCGATACCCAGATTTTTAAGGTGAATTTCCGGATCTTCAGCGCCGTTCTCAAGATCCCAGTCCCAGTCAATGGTCAGGTCCGCCAGCAGTGTCGGCAGAATCTCAACCCCGTCCAGCTCCAGGGTCATACCCAGATCAAGCTCGGTATCAATGGCAAACTCAGACTCAAACACTTTACCCAGATTTGAGCCCATTAATTCATTGGCGGTCAGACGGCCATCATCGCCACCATTGACGTCTACGGTAAACTTGCCGTACATGCCGCTGGCACGGCCATTCGGGTTGTTATCCGTCAGTGTGGCTTTGAAGAAAAGAAGTTTCGCTTCGCCGGTGAAGGCATCATCAGAACCGAAGTCTTCCGGCGAGCCATCGAGATAAACATCGACATTAAATTCAAGCTCATCCTGCCCGGAGTCCACCAGATAAAAACCATCGGTGACACTCAAACCAAGACCGAAGTCGAGATCCCAGTAGGTTTCCAGCGCAAAACCACCGTCCAGAGACATATCAAAACCCGGCAGATCCAGATCCAGCGGCAGGTCGATGCCGTGGCCATAGATATAGTCTCCGAGGGTCATATCAAACTGAATGGCATCGGCATCCAGAATCACCTGACCGCCTTCAACCCAGTCACCCAGGCGGGTGCCATCAACGCTATACCAGCCGATGCTGATATCATCACGGTCAACGACAGAATCACCGTTTTTATCCTGCAGGATGCCCAGCTCATTAGCGAACAGGTCATACATCACATCCTGTGTGATGCCGATGGTGCCACCGTTAGAACTCAGATACTGATTCAGATCGGCCAGCAGCCCCAGGCGAATGTCTTCGATAAACTCGCTCTGACTGGCCAGCGCATCGCCAATTAATGGCAGCTCGCTGGCCAGACCATCACCCAGAACATCCTGCAGACCACCTAAAGCGAAATCGATACCATCTACCAGTATCGTCGGATCATTGATAATACCCAGAATGCTCAGATTACCGCCCAACTGCTCATACAGGCTGTTCAGCGCTGGTGTTTCAAAAGTGAGCAGTTCGGTATCTTCAGAGCCCTCTGCAAGATGCTGCAGCAGATCACCCAGATCGCCAATCTCATCATTAATACCGATGATGATTTTATCTTCCGGGGTATATTTAAGCCCATCAACGTCTAATGTAACGGGTAAAACAATCTCCATATCACCGGTAAAGCTGGCATCCAGATTACCCTCCAGCTCCTCAGTGACGTAGTAACGACCATCATCATTCTCAGCGGATTGCTGGTCCAGCATCAGATTCATGGTGGCGTAGTCCTGGGTGCTGATATCACCATCACCATCAATAACGGCTGAACCACCGCTGATGCCCAGAGACATAGGGCCGGCATCAATCGCAAGCTCCAGATCGGTGCCCTTAATGCTGACACCGACAGATGCGTGTGTACCAAAGCCATCACCGGCAGCTGCCACAACCTGCTCGTAATCGACAGAAACATTGTCGAACACGACCTGATTCACGGAGCCATCTGAGACCTCCTGCTGATCGCCAACGGTCAACTCAACCTTAAAGCCCAGTTCCTGACTTAACTGCTCAGACAGATCCATAATCGCCTTCTGACGATCCGCATTGAGCAGGCCATTATCAGCCAGCTCATCAGCGGTAGATGCGATATTAAGCTGCGCACTGAAACGGCTGACATTGGAAATATTCTGGGTGCTGTTCTGAATACCGGAAACAAGTGCGGCATAATAACTTTGGGAAATAGCCGAGCTACCCGCCTCAAACAGCAACTCACCAAAGCTGTCAACGGATGAGGTGACGGTTTCCATGCCGGTGTAGTCGTACAGGAAGATCTCAGGGGTGCCTTCGGTAATCTGAATACCGGCGTCGATCTGCAGATCGAAAATCGCTTCCAGCTCCAGCTTGCTGGCACCGGTCTGATCAACAAACAGATCCAGCCCTTCAATACCGGCATCATTCGACAGACCTGCTGTTTCTGCCAATGCGCCAAAATCCAGGCTGAAGTCAAACAGCTCTGTGAACAGCTGGCTGTAGTTCAGATGAACATCCAGCGATCCCTGATTTAACGCAAGGGAGAAAACCTGATCACGGGCAGACAGGGTGTTGTCATCTTCAACGCCCAGCGCTTCTTCAAACAGCGTTTCAAAAGACTGAACGCTTTGTCCCGGTTCATCGTTAATCTCTTCAAGTGCGTAAGAGAGCTCTTCGGTGAAATTAACCACGTCGGCCAGCGAGTAGTTAATCAGCGGGAATTCATAGTTATAAAACGCCTGCTCTTCCAGCGTGGTCTGGATAAAATCGATGCCCATCTGAACGGCATCAATAATGTCGGCAAAGCTCAGATTGTTAAAATCAAGTAGCTGATTCACATCCGGTAACAGCGCAACGGTTGCGTTATCCGCTACCGTTCCGTTGCTGACCAGCAGTTCAACATCCATCGGATAGGCCGGATGCTGATAAACGGTTGTCGGTGTGGTTGCCGGGTTAAACAGATCCAGAACATGGACTTCAATCTGAGCGATCTCACCCAAATCAATTTCACCCGCTATACCGGTATCCACTTCCAGTCCCTTGATGCTGGCATAGGCACTGCCGGAAGCGTCGTAATCAAAGGACAGATCACCGGACAACAGCTCGTTTAACGCAAGGTCTGTCCCGCCAGTCAGGTTATTGGCGGTGATATTCACCGTTGCTTCAGCATGAATCTGAGAACCACTGCCTGCGCCGCCTGCCGTTGCCCCCAGAAGACCCAGCAGTGCACTCACTTCCGGATCGGTACGATCCAGGTTGACGCTACCCTCTAACGCCAGATCAGAAACACCCAGCTCCGCCCGGCCTTTCAGCAGATAATCACCATCAAAGTCGGTATTGATCGCCGCCGCCAGTTTAACGGTCTGTGCATCAACCCACTCGATAACCCGATAAGCCTCATTGCCTAACCAGAGCGTACCGCCCACCACAGCATCTGAGAAATCAGCGGTCGCATCGGTAAACTGAACGCTACCGGCCGTTGCCTGAGCATTCCCGGTGTGGGACTCGCCATCAAAGTCGATATAGAAATTCAGACTACCCGCCAAAGCACCCACGATAGCCGCTGTAGCATCGGTCGAGAGCTCTAACCCCGGTAATTCAAAGTCAAAATCGATCGGCAGATCCGCCAGTGTTTCGGTATCGGTAAAACTCAGAGGAACGGTAAAGCGGTTTTCTACCGGGTCATAGCTGATATCAACGCCATCCGGCAGCAATCCGGAATTGTTGATTGCTGTGATGTATTCCTGAATGGTGGAGATCATGCCCGGTTTAAACGGGTTCAGATCACTGATCGTGGCGGAGCCACTAAATGACTCAGTCAGTGATTCGGTCAGTTCAACCGAGGTGCCATCATCAGACACAGACTTAATCTGATAAGCCTTATCCCCCAGCTGAATAAAGCCGCCTTTGGCTGATGCATCAACACCGTTCAGGCCGCTGACGACTTTGCTGTCAGCAGCCACCGAGGCAGAATCACTGCTGAACAGAGTGGAAACGACTTTATTAAAGTCGATCTGATTGTAAACATTGCTTTCAAAAGCCTGCGCAAAATCCAGTACCGCGCCCAGCGCCGTATCGGTAAACGGCAGATTGGTGATCATGTTGTCACTGCCGGAGGTTTGCTCAAGCAGATCGACAAAATCCGGGAACATGCTGATCATCTGGGTAACAGACAGATCGGCAAATTTAGACAGGGTGTCCAGGTTTTCAGTGGTTAACTGCCAGTCACCCACCGTTGCCGGCTGGCCATCCAGCATAAAGCGAACCGGATCCTCAGCCATAAGATCCACACCGGCCATTTCGGCATAAACCGGCAGCACCACCGAGGTATTATCTTCTGTCAGCTGATAGGACAGATGTCCCGATGCATCCATCGCAACCGCAGCACCCAGGTTAATCGTAACCTGTCCCTTCTCACCGGCTGCTGCGCCAATGCTGACGCCCAGCGGGCCGTAGCTGGCATCAACAATCAGGTCATCAAGGCTGGCCGACATATCGACGTCAAACTTCTTCATCTGAAATTCGAAGTCAGACAGATTCCAGTCGGTCACAAAAGCGAGATCGACATCGGTCTCAGTCTGTAGTTCAACATTGATCGGGTCTAACTCAAGCCCAAGATTGTTCAGCTGCTCATTAAGATCAACCGGCAGATTTTTACTGTTAGCAATCGTACCCTGATAGCCAAAGGAGAGACCTTCATCTGTGATATTAATGCTCAGATTATCGGCTGTGCCCCCAATATTGGCGACCCAGTTGGTCTCCAGAAACTCAAGCAGGCCGTTGACCGTTGGCTCACCACTGAGCCCACCTGCGCCACCATTCAGGTCCGGGTCCCAGCTGTAATCCGTTGGCATTGGATAGCTGTCACCTTCCGGCAGCGCTTCCCCGCCATTCACCGCATAATGCAGGTAATGCTGAATGTATTGGCCCATCTCGAACAGTGGCGAGACATTCGACAGGTCATCAAGGCTATAACCCACAAAAGGCAGAGGCTCCGCCAGCGGGCTATCGGTAATCTGATTACCGTCTGCATCATAACTGACAGCCAAAGATCCCATGGTGTCATTCAGCATATTACCCAGGCTGTACAGGCTATCCGCCAGCAGATCACTCAGCACTACATCCATATCAGATTGCTGAATACGACTGACATAATCTGCGGAGTCGAAATTCAGAGTCCGGGTAACACCCTCAATAGTGAAGGTTTCATCAACGGGATGCCCCAGGGCATTCAGATCCAGCGTGGCGGTTCCGGTCAGATTAACCGGTGAATCACCCACGGTGGTCAGCGTGCCCTGCCCCTGCAGCGCATAACCGACACCGGATTCCGTTGATTCAACGATTAACGCCAGCTCTCCTGCTGTCAGCTGGCCACCTACGGCATCAACACCGATAAAAGCCTCAATATCACTACCCGCCAGAAGGAAGCGCGGCGTTCCATCGGCCAACTCAAACGCGATACCGTAATGACCGGAAAGCGCTGCTAATCCGGCCGCTTCAACCACCAGATCCGCAGAGGTGGTGATGCCGGCGTCACTCAACAACAGATCAAAAGCGCCAGCCAGATCGGAGGCGGTGAAATCGATAACCTGATCATTCGCCAAATTGGAATCATTCAGCGCCAGCTCAACAGGCTGGCCCGCTTCTGCACTCAGATTCAGATCACCAAAACCGTTAAAAGCGACAGACTGACCCGTGGCCTGTAATGCAAAGAAGCGGGCATCTTCGCCTGCAACCTGCAGATCGGAACTGCCACCAGTGACCGCGTTAAAACCTGTGTTAAGGGTGAGCCCCATCGCCTCAGCATTGCCCGCATCGGCCCCAACAAATATCTCAGCATTGTCGGCACTGAAGGCCAGCAGGTCAGATGCGACGGAAGTACCGCCGGTAAGACTCACGGTCTGATCCAGAAGACGCTCGATGGTCAGCTCACCGGTAATCTGTGCGGCATCAGCCATCGCCAGAGTCAGCGCGCCGGATGCGGAAAATGCACCCAGTTGATCTGCCGTCAGATCAAGGGAAAGAGAGCCGGAATCGGTATCCAGACTCAGGGATTGTTCAGCCCAGTTAACGGCTGTTACCTGATCACTCTGACTGGTCACAAGGGAGAAGTTCGTACCGCTCAGGGACAGATCCGGAAGTCCGGTCAACGACACCGCATCCGCTTCAAGCGTCAGAGCATTCCAGCTCTGTGTAGCATCGGCCTGATTGATCACCTGACCATAGATAAAATCTGCACCCTGCAGCGAGAAATCACCGCCATTAATCGCATCAATTTCCAGTGCGGTATCTTCGCCGGAGATCACAAAACGATCCGTGGTAATCACCGTATTGTCTGACAGGGTTAACGTCTGCTGGTCCTGGGCAAAATGAAGCTCGCCCGCCAGTTGACCGACACCTTCAACATCAACCGTGAGTGCGCCGTTCAGCTGCATCACCTGATCTGCCGTAGCCTGCATCTGCAGCTGACTGCCATCCGTGAAGGTGGCCGTATGATCAACGGACTGACCGGTAGCGTTGTAAACAAACCCGATCTGTTCACCACTGAGTTCCATGCCCGGAATACCACTGATCGCAAGATCTGCGGTTGCAGAAAGCGCCCACAGCGGGTCCGTGCTGGCCGGATCATCCTTCAGCAGCAAGGCCAGACTGGCATCACTGATAACAGCAGAACCGTACGCAGTCGGTACCGACATACCGATACCGTTACCGCTGAGCACCACCTCATCAGCAAACAGCGAGGTCACCGTATTTTGAGCATCGGTCTGAGGATTCAGGTCAAAAGAGAGATCGCCGACCAGCTCACCCAGAACCGGCAGCTCAAGACGGCTGGCATCAAAACTGTATTCGCCCGCTGCATTTTTCAGCAACAGGATGTCACCGGCGACAGAACCCACATCGCTAAGGGTTCCGGCCATGGTACCGGTAACCGACAAGCCGGTATCCGCAGTCAACGCCAGGTTAAGCTCAGAACCATCAGCCAGAGTCAGTGTCTCTGCGGCTTCTTTACCGGAGCCATTGAAGACGACGTTGAGGTCTGAGCCACTCAGCTCAAGAGAGGGTATCCCGCTAAGAGAGAGATCACCCTTAGCAGAGACCGACCAATCAGCCTCAGTACTGGTGTTATTCAGGCCATCCACATGATTTTCAAAAATCAGAGCAACCTGACCGGAGCTCAGATCCAGCGTTACACCACCCTCTGACAGCTGGCCGGTAATCTGCGAACCCGTCACAATCAGCTGGTTGTTAAACTGATCCGCCAAACCGTTGCTGTCAGAATCACTGCCCTGACTGCGAAATTCAAAACGGAAATCACCACTCAGCTCACCCAGACCATCTACGTTGAACGTGGCACCCTGGACCTCAAATGAGGGAGATACATCGGTCTGATCCGCATCAAAGACCAGCGCAATATCCTGACCATTAACCGTTAGGGTTTCATTCAGCTCGCGACCCAGATTATTACCCTGAAGGGTCAGGGTTTTCTGCAGGCCATTTGCATCCAGTAAACTACTGCCAGCGCCTAAGCCCGATAACGCTGCGGTACCTGAGGCCTGAAATGCGTAACCGGATTCGTTGATGCCATCAGCCAGTACCAGCATCAGCTCAACATCAGAGACTTTAACGCCCAACTGATCAGCTGCGGCATCAAGGGTATTTACCGTCAGGTCGGTCGCACCGATCAGGAAAAGATCATCATCTGCCGTCAGGCCGGTTTGTTTTTCCAACACCAGATGGCCATTCGTTACCAGCACATCACCTAAAGCAAGAGAAGCATCACCTTCCACCCGAAAAGCCTGCCCAGCTTCGGCAGTTTCGCCTGATACCGTCAGATCAGAAGCCGTTTCGTTGAAGGATACGGTGGCACCGGTGAAACGGGCATCAACGCCCTCAACACCTTCTACAGCAACATTGGCACTGAGATAACCCGCTACACCATCCTGAGTCAGTCGCAGCTGACCTGCCCCCTGCTCAAGGGCAACCACCACACCACCGGCATCTGCGTGCCCGACCATGTTTGTCGCTGCCAGCTGATACTCATTAGTGGAAAGATCTGCCGCATTCACCACCGCTGACAGTGAGAAATCCCCTTTCAGGTATTGTCCCTGAAACTCAACCTGCCCGGAGAAATCAACGCTACCGCTGAAGGCCTCGTCGGTCGCCAGGGTATACAGCTGCGACATCAGATCATCAAGAGATGCTGAAACAGAATCCAACTGAGCGACCAGGTCTGCGGAAGGGTCCGCAACATCAATACGCAGATCAAGTGCCGACATAAGCTGGTCAACAGCGGACAGACCCGCTGTTAGCTGAGCCTCCGTAACACCGGCATCCTGTTGTAACTGACTGACAAAACCCATCTGTTCAACAACCAGCGTGATGCCACCGGCATCATTCAGAGTCGGAGAAAAGTATTTGCCTTCCCCCAGATACAAGCCCTGAATCTGATCAAAACCACCGGAAACCGTACCGAAGGTCAGAATATCGAACTGAGCACCCACATCAGGATTAAAGTCGTTCAGCAGACGAATCTCTAATGCGCCATCCAGCTCCGCATGGTTACTGACATTCAGCTGATCATAGCCGTCATAGAGATTCTCCGCGGTGCCACCGGCAGTCATCCCGCCCACTTCGATCAGCAGGGTGCCGGAATCCATCTGTGCGTATGAATCGACAATCTGAACGCCGGGAGAGTTACCGGGTGCGACCAGACCTTCGTTAATAACCAGGCCTTCCACCGCACCGGAGCCCGTGAGGGAATCATTGTCATCAAGATATACAGAACCGGAGATCAGGGTATTGTCAGCGTCGTAACCGAGGTATACCTCGTTCTTTTCATTACGCTCAGTCTGAGCAGAGATCGCTGTGGCCGCAGCGCCTGCTGAAAGCGTTGATTCAATCAGAAGAACATCCTGCTCTTGTTCTGTGCTCCAGGATTCCTGATCGCCGGAATCACTGACCAGCATCTCTTCCGGCTGGTAACTGACAGACTGGGATTCTATTTCTGAGGAGGAAAGGGACTGACCATCAAGCAGGTCATCATTCTGGACAATAACATCCTGGTTGAAATCAGGAGTATCAATGCCATCCAAAAGAAGATCACCCGCCAACATAATGCGGGGTTCAAGTTTTTCAAACTTGGATTTACGCTTACCAATTGATTTTATTTTATTTTTTGAGAAACGATTGGCCATGATCTTCTCCGGATATCCCTAATAACAAAAATGCATCAGGCTCAATCCCGGAGCACAGCAACAATTTTCACTGTGGCAAAGATACCATATATCCGCATCTACAATCTGACAAAAACAAACATGAAATTACATACACATTAAAGATCTGACCTGAATCAAGCGCCAAAAATAACTTTGTAAATCAGACAGGTAGCTGCTGCCCTGTTTTTACCTCCCGCAAAGAAAGACTGGATCGAATAGCCGTTATCCCCGGGAGAACACGCAACCGGTCACGAACAAAATCGCCATAACTTTCCAGATCCTCCGCCACAATTTGCAGAATGTAATCACAATCACCGGATACATTATGGCAACTGAGAATTTCAGGCATTTGCGCCATCTGTTGTTCAAATTCCATCGGTGCCTGTCCGGAATGATCTCCAAAGGTGACCTGCGCAAAACCCACAACCCCCATACCGAGCTTGTGGCGATTCAACCGTGCCTGATATCCCTCGATATAGCCTTCATTTTCCAGACGCTTCAATCGTCGCCAGCAGGGGGTTTCACTTAAGTTAAGCTGCTCAGCCAGCTTCGCGTTACTGAGTCGGCCATCCTTCTGCAACAGCGCCAGAATACGACGATCGGTTTCGTCCAACCCCTTCATATGCATGCCTTGCCCTCCATAAAAGAAAACTCTCAATAATACATAAAAAATGAAATTATCTTCTCAGATAGAAGCAAACCAAGGCAGAGTTAGCAATCCTATTTCCGTCAGATAGCGGATAATACCCCCATTAGAAAACATCACCTGCAAAGCAAACATCGACGCCGGAGCCACCCGCCATGCTGAGCCTCACAGAACTATCCGTTTACATCATGACACTGGGAGCAGCCTACCTGTTGCCGGGACCGGATATGGCTCTGGTGATGGCATCTGCATCAGGCAGAGGCATAAGACAGGCGCTAATGACCTCTCTTGGGCTGTCTGCTGCCAGAGGATTACACGTACTGTTAGCGGCATTGGGGCTGGCGGCATTACTCATTGCGCATCCGGATCTGCTCAGAGTGATTCAGTGGGTTGGCGCAGCCTATCTGATTTATCTGGCCTGGAAGATTCTTTCAGCAGGATCCCTGTCCGCCGGGGATGTGGGCTGGGATCAGCAGCATTATCTGGCGGCTATTCGCCGTGGTTTTCTCACCAACCTGCTGAACCCCAAGGCGCTGATGTTCTGTTCACTGCTGCTGCCACAGTTTATCGACCTGCAACCGGAAAGCGGCGGTCACAGCCCGGTACTGGTTCAGTATCTCTATCTGGGCATCATTCTGGTGATAACCGGCATCGTGTTTGATCTGCTGATCGCAGCAAGCGTATGTGCCGTAGCGGCGAAGGTGAAGATCACTCAAACCGGCCAGAAGATTCAGAAATGGCTCTTTTCCGGCGTCTTTATCGCAGGCGCGATCCGGCTCAGTTTGAGTGAGCTGTAAGGCTAATCGATATATCTCACAGGACTTAATCCAACTTAAAGTGCGATACGATCTCTTCCAGCTGGTCGCTTTGCACCACCAGGCGGCGGAATACATCCCTGCCTGCAACCACCAGTTCGGAGGCTTCACTGGCACTGGAGGCGATGGTGTTGATCCGCATAGCAATATCTTCCGCCACATGGTTTTGTTCACTGGCAGAGGTTGCCATATTCTGGTTCATTTCAGAAATAGCCGTCAGCGAAGCACTGATCTGACTCAGTGCATTCTGCGCATTCTGTGCCTGCTCAATGGTTCCGCCACTGGCCTCAGTAGAAGCCTGAATCGACTGGATCGCACGCTGAGAACCCGCCTGCAGATTCTCAATCATTTTCTGAATCTCTTCCGTGCTGTCCTGGGTTCTGGCCGCTAATGACCGTACTTCATCAGCCACTACCGCAAAGCCCCGACCGCTTTCACCTGCCCGGGCTGCTTCAATTGCCGCATTCAGCGCCAGCAGATTGGTCTGCTCTGCAATGCCGCGAATCACCTCTAAAACGGTGACAATGTTTTCAACATCGGTTCCCAACGAATCGATCGCTTCGCTGGCCTGATAAACCTGTTTCACCAGATCCTCAATAGCAGCGGCCGTTTCCGATACCAGAGCACTGGCTTTACGACCCTGATCATCTGCCGAATGGGTTTCGTCAGCAGCCAGATTGGCGTTATCCGCTACCGACTGTGCGGAGGCGGACATCTGAGTCATCGCAGAGGCCACCATATCCGTTTCACTTTTCTGACTGTCGAATACCTGAGAGATCGTGCCGATACGCTGTTCAGACCCCTGCGTTTCCGCTCTGAGCTCTTTTACCGTACCCGAAAGCTGGTTGATGATTTTGCCCAGATTATTGCGCATTTTTAAGGTGGCACTCAGTACAGAACCCTTGGGAATATCACCCGACAAACGACGGGACATATTCAGATTACCGTTAGCCACCTCCTGAACGATCTCAAGCACCTGCTTCGGTTCGCCACCCAGAATCATCAGCAACCGGCGGATCGAAAAGAGCAGAAGCCAAGCCAACACCACCGAAATAGCGAGACAGATCACAACCTGCCACTGCGCTGTCGCCCAAAAGCGGGCATCCACCTCATGAAAACCAATGCCGGTTCCCACATACCAACCCCAGAGTGGTGTTTTTCGAGCGATGGACAGCTTGTCTTCAATGGAGCCATCCTCTTTTTTCTGAGTCCATTCGTACCAGGCCGTGCCACCTGAGCTGCCTTTCACCGCATCCAACAGAATCTGCCCGACACTATTGCCATCTCCATCTTTAAAATCATGGAAGCTGGTACCATGCAGCTGCGGATCAAGAGGCGTGGCAACAAAGTCCATCTTCTCATCCGCGACATAAACGTATTCAGAATCACTGTATTTGTTTTCCCGAAGAATCTGGGTAGCCAGCGCTTTACCCTGACTCTCCGAGAGCAATCCCTGCTGAACCTGTTTTTCAATCTGAACCACCGTACTCCAGGTTGAATGCAGCAACTGTACAACCCTCCCCCGGTTGTCCGAATCACTGGCCTCCCTCAATGTGAACAACCCCACCAACATCATCCCGAAAAGAGACAACAGCATAAAAACAACCAGCAACCAGGCTTTGAATTTCAGCGTCATGGCAAAGTACCTTTGGGCAGCAAACGTAAACAAATGTAATTTTTATACATTCAGATTAGACGCTTTCTGCCAACTGCCCAGTTAAAAATCGTCCGCTGCAATTTTGTTCAATACCCCTCTTAAGCAAACCGTCAGACTGCACTCACTTTAATAAACAATATGAACAACGCCGGTTATCGGAGGCACCATGTCTGACATCTCTTTCCTGAATACTTTTGCCGCTACAGGCTCTATGGAGCTTTCTGTACTGACATCCATGGCGATTTTTGCCCTGGTGGCCTCAATCACACCGGGGCCGGTGAACCTTGTAGGCCTCAGTAGTGGGGCGCGTTATCGGCTACCAGTGGGACTTATCTTTATTACGGGTGCAACACTGGGGTTTGTACTGTTATTTGTGGCGGTGGGACTGGGGTTGTATCAGGTGATGCAGGAATTTCCGACACTGAACCGGATTCTGCAATGGGGTGGCATCGCGTTTCTGCTCTGGCTGAGCTATCTGCTGATTAAGGACTCCGGTGAAATCAGTGAACAGGATCAGGGCAAAGCACCGGGCTTTATGACGGGGGCCGTGATGCAGTGGCTGAACCCGAAAGCCTGGCTAGCATCCGCGTCCGGGATCGCTGCCTACACCGCATCAGGTGACCTCAATGAGGTACTCATTTTCGCCGCCATCTATCTGCCGGTGTGCTGGCTATCGCTTTGCTGCTGGGTCTACGCGGGTGCTTTCCTGCGGCGCTATGTTCATAACGCCGCCATGATGCGAGTAATTAATCGCTCACTGGCTGGACTATTGATCGCAAGCTGCTTGTTGATTCTTCTGGAGGGATAAAGAGGGGGCTAACAAAAAGGGAGCCAACAAACGGCAACTGACAGATCCGATCTACCCAACCCGATATTGGTTGGGTGTCGCCTGCAGCAGCTTTTTAAATACCCGCTGAAAATGTGGCTGGTCAGCAAAACCGGCACTTAAAGCCGCCTCCACAATGGGTGCTCCCTCTTTCAGTGCCTTTTGTCCCAACTGAATCCGCCGATTGACCTGATAAGCGTGAGGGGTAAAACCGTAGTGCTTTTTAAAGGCACGGATCAGCTGGGTTGGTGTAATGCCCGCAGCCCGACTCATCTGCTCCAGAGGCAACGGCTGCTCGGGTTGCTGATCCAGCTGATACGCAATCGCAGCAACCGCATCAGCCACGGGTTCAGAGGTCAGCACTGCGGAAGCATCAGCAGATCGCTCCTCAGCGCATACAGCCAGTACCTGCAGCACCTCACGAATAACCCCTTCGATATCCGCTTCCAGACTGCGACGATCACCGCCTGCTCCGAAAGCCACCAGACGCTCAGTCAACGCTCTGACCTGATCAAACAAGTCCGGATCGTCCAGCAGATTAACCGGAATATCCCGCCAGACCGCATCCTGCTGAAGCCCAAGGCGAGAAGACAGCTGCGCCAGCCACCCGCAATCCAGATAGAACATGGCATAGGACCAGGGCTGATCATCCAGTGCCGTACAGGCATGCACCTGATCCGGGTTCATAAACACCATACTGCCCTGCCCAATGGTGTGATGATGCTCGCCTCGACCTTCACCTTTCAGCTTCTGAATCTGATAACCGCTCTGCCCTTCAAGAATCAGCCCCATCGACCACTGCTTATGGCTATGGGGCGCATAGCAAACCTTACGGCCATCCTCGATCATGCGCAGCTCTATATAAGGCAGTGCAGGGTTACGCCAGAAAACCGGCTGATTGGCAGATCTCATAATGACTCCGAAACGGACAGCAATTAATTTTTTGATGTTTGATCAGGCAACTTAACGGAACAGATTTCCCGCTTGTCAGTCTATCTCACCACGACTGAAACGGCGAATGGGTGTTGATGGGATTTACTGCGCAATTCACGTATTTTATTAGAATTTAGCCGCAAAAATACACCTTTACAAAACTATATCCCTACCGGCAACTCCGGTAGACTAGCCGCTTTCCGGCAACGACCCGCTTAATAAATGCACCCTTCACTGCCATTATAAAAGAGCCTATACGATCTATGTGTTTTAAACGCTCAAGCCGATTGCTTTTAAACCGGCTGATTCCTTTGCTGTTATCCCTTTTTATTCTGTCCGGTTGTGCTCTTAACACAAACAAACCGACCCTGGAGGCGATTCAGGCGCTGGATAACCGACTTGAGCAACGCCTTGATGAGCTGGAACAGCAAAACAAGCGCCAAAGCACCCAACTCAGCCAGCTACATGCCCAGTTACAGCAGAACAGCCAGACCATCGCCCAGCTCAAAGCCAGCCAGACTAAGCTGCTCACCCTGACCGAAGCCAGGCAGAAAAAAGCAGAGCTTTATAACGCCCGTAATCTCAACAGCGCCCAAACCCTGACCGCCAGTGCCCACGCCGCAAATACTCAGGGCAAAATTGTGCTGGGCAGTAAAGAGTGGGTCTGGCTGGATGCCGCTCAGGATAACTTCAAAGCTCGGGTTGATTCCGGTGCAACCACCTCATCGATCCATGCCCCGGAGCCGGTGTTCTTTGAACGCAATGGTGAAGAGTGGGTGAGATTCAGCCTGATCAGCCGCCACAACCAACAGGACAACCTTAAACAGATTGAAGCCCCCGTTGTGCGCTGGGTACGCATTATTCAGGCATCAGCCGAACAGCCGGAGCGGCGTGCCGTGATCGAAACCTGGATTCAGGTTGGCGGGCTGCGTGAAAAGGCCGAGTTTACCCTTGCAGATCGCAGCAACATGACCTTCCAGATACTACTGGGGCGTGAGTTTTTCAAAGATGTCGCCCTGATCGACGTTGGCAAATCCTATATCCACCCTAAGCAAAATCCCTGAACACTGACTTTATAACGCGGAATATCGGCTGCCATGATCAATCGTCTCCCTTTTTATCGGTTTATCTCGGCTTTGGTACTGATCGGCATCGCCCTGAATATCTACCGCCATTCCGTTTACGGCGTTCCCTGGACACCCGGGGAACAGCGTGAACAGTGGGAGATTGAAGCCCGAATCGAATTCCTCGCCAATGGCGATCCGGCCAAGGTATCCATGGCCATTCCCGATGACCAGCAGAACTTTATTCTGACCAACGAAAGCACCTCATCTCAGGGCTACGGCGTTGCCCTGCTGGAAAACAACGGCGAGCGACGGGCTGAATGGGCGATCCGAAACGCAGAAGACCAGCAACTGATCTACTACAAGGCGCGTTTTCTGGTGGATCCGGATGCCCAATACACTATTCAGCCACCGGGCAAACTGCGGCCACAGCTGTTTGAGGATGTACGCCTGACCGCCGCATTAACCCTGCTGCAGGATGCGCTGAAGCGTTCTGCGGATAACCCCACCCTCGCCCGTGAACTGGTGCGCCAACTGAACGACCCGCAAAACCAGAATGCCGCCCTGTTGCTTAACAGCATGAACCGGGAGGATGCTCTGGTAAGCCTGCTGAACCTGCAGCAGGTTCCCGCCAGAACCGTGGCAACTCTGACACTGGAAGACGGACGCCGCCGCCAGAGCGTTCAGCCCTGGGTTCAGGTGTGGGATGCAAACAAAGAACGCTGGCAGCTTTTTAATCCTCAGACCGGCACCGAAGGCAAACCCGATAACCTGCTGATCTGGAGCCTGGATTACCAAAGCCTGCTGGATGTGATCGGTGGCCGCCAGTCTGACGTCAGTTTCTCCATGATCGCTCAGGATATCTCGCCGGAAACCGCCACCCGTGAGAAGATCGAAGCCGAAGATCTGCTTAACTTCTCCATTCACAGCCTGCCGGTGGAAGAACAGGCGATGTTCAAAACCATCATGCTGATTCCCGTTGGCGCTTTGCTGGTGGTCTTTCTGCGCATTATTGTCGGCCTTAAAACCTCGGGCACCTTTATGCCGGTTCTGATTGCCGTCGCCTTTGTTCAGACCGAACTGCTGCCCGGTATTATCGGTTTTCTGCTGATTGTCGGCACCGGCCTGATGATTCGCAGCTACCTGTCACGGCTCAACCTCCTGCTGGTTGCGAGGATCTCCGCCGTCATTATCGCCGTAATCCTGATCATCTCCGTCTTTACCGTGATCGCCTACCGCGTTGGCCTGCTGGAAGGTCTTAGCATCACCTTCTTCCCCATGATCATCCTGTCATGGACCATTGAGCGCATGTCGATTCTCTGGGAGGAAGAAGGCGCAAAAGAGGTACTGGTGCAGGGCGGCGGTTCACTCTTTACCGCTGTACTGGTCTATCTGGCGATGACCTCAGAGCTGGTGCGCCACCTGACCTTTAACTTTGTCGGTCTGCAGCTGATTATTCTGGCGCTGATTCTTCTGCTGGGTAACTACACCGGTTACCGGTTAAGCGAACTGCGCCGCTTCCGCCATCTGGCGAAAGCCCGCCAGGACTGACCGATGCCCCTACATCAATATCTTAAACAGCTGACCAGCGGCCTTAACGACCTGCTGCAACTGCCCAAACAGCTGCGCGCTCAGGGCATATTGGGGATGAACCAGCGTAACCACAGTTATATTGGCCGCTATAATGACCGGTCAAAATACCCGCTGGTGGATGACAAGCTGAAAACCAAACGGATCGCAGAACAAGCCGGTGCCACCGTACCCGAGCTGATCGGCGTCATCGAAAGTCAGGTACACGTTAAAGAGATTCATGATCTGGTGTCCCAATGGCCGGGCTTTGTAATCAAACCGGCTCAGGGTTCCGGCGGTAAAGGGATTCTGGTGATCACCTCTCATCAGAATGGCCGCTATACCAAGCCCTCCGGTGCCGAGGTCAGCCGTGAAGATGTGGAACGTCATATCACCAACACCCTGGCGGGCCTTTTCTCGCTGGGCGGTAAAAATGATGTTGCCGTGGTAGAGAATCTGATCGAGTTTGATGAGAGCTTTGCGGATTTCAGTTACGAAGGCGTGCCGGATATACGCGTTATTGTCTTTCATGGTTATCCGGTAATGGCGATGATGCGCTGCTCCACCGCAAGTTCCGACGGTAAAGCCAACCTGCATCAGGGCGCGGTGGGCGTCGGGCTGGATATCGCCACCGGTAAAGCGGTTCGTGCCGTGCAGTTTGATCTTCCTGTTAGCCTTCACCCGGATACCCAACGGCCACTGGATCAGCTGGTGATTCCCGACTGGGAGCAACTATTGGTGCTGGCAGCCAGCGCATGGGAGATGACAGGACTGGGTTATATCGGCACCGATATGGTCATCGACAAAAGCCGTGGGCCTATGGTGCTGGAACTGAACGCCCGCCCCGGCCTTGCCATTCAGATCGCCAACGGCACCGGCCTGCTACCCCGACTGCAGAAGATTGAATTCCTGAGACAACAGGGCATCAGCCACACGACACCGGAAGAACGGGTCGCCGTCAGTCGCGAGCTGTTTGCACGCCAGACCGAAGCAAGAGCCAACGCCTGCACGACTTAAAAAGGACGTATTAATAGGTTCGGCGAATCTGGTGGCGATCCATAAAGGCATTACTGGTAAACACGCCGATCAGGGTGCCGGATGACAATACCAGTGTGCCGATAAAGATCAGGCTCAGCAGGTTGCCATCAGTAGCAGTCAGATCGGTAAACAGATAGACACCCGCCAGAACCGTATAGCCTGAAAGCGCCACCTTATTGAGCGTAAAGTCGATCATCAGCTGAAACGCCCAAAGCGATTCGGCAGATTTGCGCCGCGCCATCACCAGACGGGCGTGCAGCCAGCCACCGGAAATCGCCGCCAGCAGGCACAACAACACATGGGGAAAAAAGCCGCTCACATCCGCCAGTACATAACCGATTCGCAATGATAAGCCCGCAGCCACAAACCACATCAGCATCAGGGGTACGATAACCAATCCCATAACAACTCCCTTTGAACAAAGAACACACTAATAGCGCGACTGACCACCTGAAGCATAAGCCATCAGATACTCCGGCTCTCCCGTATGGGGGTCGGTTTGCCGACGCTCCACTTCAAAACCATGAGCGGTGTAAAAATCAATAGCGGGCTGATTCGCTTTATAAACCGTCAGCGTTAAGGCTTTGCGGTTAAAGGCCATCGCATGTTTCAGCAAAGCACTGCCCTGCCCACGTCCCTGATAGTCAGGGTGAACAAAAAGCGCCGCCAGAGAATTATCATATAACGCGGCAAAACCGGTAATTTCATCGGTGTCATCATCGGTACAGACAAAGACCTTTGACGCTGGCAGATAGACCTCTTCCATTTCCGGTAGCTGATCCTGCCAGAAGGCCTCAGAGATGAAATTATGAGCTTTTACCGATGCGGTCAGCCAGATATCCAGCACAGCCTGCAGATCATCCGGCTTGTAGGCACGAATCCTGTTTACGAAACCCGTTGCGTTCATTAAACGCCCTATAACAAAAAATCAGGTGGACGGCAGGGTCTGTAAAACCGACCCGACCTCATATCAAAACCGGCCCAGAAAGCGGCTTTTTTCCGCTCACTCCCGTTAAGAGCGCGCAAGCTTATACGCCCAGAAATTCAGATACAAATTTTTGTCGGTTTTCTCCCACATAATCCAGAAATGCCTGCATGGCCGGGGTCGGATGCTTCGCCTGAGGATGCACCACACAGAAGTCACGGCGTAGGGGAAATCCTTCCAGCACCACCTCTTTTAAACGTCCCAGCTCAAGCTCAGCCGGAATACTCAGCCGGGGCAAAACGCCGACACCAAGCCCCGCAATCACGCCATGTTTAACAGAATCGTTCGAGCCCAGTTCCATGCCCGCTTTGAAGCGAAGGCGCTTCTGTTGGCAGTGCTGTTCCAGCGCCAGCCGACTACCGGAACCCGGCTCCCGCACCAGAAGATGGCTGTCCAGAAATCGCTGGGGCGTCACCTTATCCAGAGAGAGCAAAGGATGTCCCTCCGGCACAACCGGAACCAGCTCGTTATCCAGAAATGGCAAGGACACCAGCGCCCGATCCACCGGCACCATCCCCATAATCACCAGATCATCGGTATTTTCATGCAAGCGCTGCAAAGCTGTCGCCCGGTTCACCACCTTCACGCTGACATTAATCTGCGGATGCAGATCCAGAAAACCTCTCAGCAGGTAAGGCACCATATACTGCGCGGTACTGACCGCCACCAGACGCAGCTCACCGGCCACATTGCCTTTAAGCGCACCCAGATCGGTCTGCAGATTGGAAAGCTCAATAAAGATCTGATTGATACTGTCTGCCAGTCGCTCGGCCGCTGCCGTACAGAACAGGCGTCGCCCCACATACTCAAACAGTGGCTGATCCACCGCTTGCTCCAGCTGACGCACCTGACTACTGACCGCAGGCTGCGTCAGTCCCAGAAGCTCTCCGGCCTTACTGTAGCTGCGCTGTTCGTATACTGCTTTAAAGACCTGTAACTGACGAAATGTCAGTCGCCCGGTCAGTTTATGTACCGATAACGGCATACCCGCCCCTTGAAGGTTTAACTATAAACAAAAGCTTATAGGTAAACGAAAAAATATCAATTTTACCTTATCCGTAAAGCACACTAACCTTGCACCACTTCTGGAGGCGAATCATACGCTTGTCTGACGGCTTTGACCGTCTCCGGGGATAGCACAATCGGCCAGAGTTTAGGGCGAGTTTCGGAGCAGGGTTTAGCGACTTTCTGAAATCAGCCTTTAACTCAGGCCATTTTTTTTGCCCGCTGTTTTTGCACCCTATCCGCACCCTTCTCAACGAACAATACTCAGCCTATGTTTTTTCAGTTTACGAACCGCACTGGGCTGGCTGATCTGCAGGTATTCTGCCAGCTGGTAACTGGATCGGCAGTGTTGAATCGCCTGCTCTAAAGCCTGACGCTCGGCCTGATCCAGAATCACCTTCAGGCTTTGCGGTGCAGAAATAGTGTCTGTATTCGATTGCTCAGCTGCTTCACCAGAAAGCCCCTCCGATTGAGATTCCGAACCGGCCTGAACCTCAAAGCGGCCTTCAAGATCTACCGCGCGAATCATCTCCCCTTCCGAAGAGACAAACCAGCGCTCTATGGTGTTTTCCAGCTCACGGATGTTACCCGGCCAGGGCATCTGCTGCAGGCGTGCCTGCAGATGCATCGGCAGTTGTTTCTGCTGCTGATATTTCCGGTTCAGCCGACTCAGAATATGTCCCGCCAATACCGGAATATCTTCATTGCGCTCTCTGAGGGAAGGAATATAAACCGGCACCACATTGACCCGATAATAGAGATCCAGCCGGAACAGCCCCTCTTCTACCATGTCGCTTAACTGACGGTTGGTGGCGGTAATCAGTCGGAAGCGTGCCTTGCGGGGTTTCACGCTGCCGACTGGGGTATATTCCCCATCCTGCAGCACTTTGAGCAATTTTGCCTGCATCGCCTGGGGCAGCTCGCCCACTTCATCCAGAAACAGAGTGCCACCCTCTGCACTCGCGATCAGACCGGACTTACCCTGTCGGGATGCGCCGCTGAAAGCCCCCGCTTCGTAACCGAACATCTCGGACTCAAACAGGTTTTCCGGAATCGCACTGCAGTTCACCTCGACAAAAGGCTTCTCTTTACGGTCACTGAGCTGGTGAATCAGGCGGGCAAAGGCGGTTTTACCAACACCGGATTCCCCCTGAAACAACACCGACACTTCGGTATCTGCAATACGGCGGATCAGCTGAATAATCTCCCGCACCGGACGGCTTTTAAACGCCAAGCCTGCCAGCTCCTCACTCTGCCGGGTATCCAGCAAGGGTTGTAACAGCCGTTGCTGCAGCTGCTCATATTCCTGCTGCAGCATCTGCAGGTCAGTCAGATCCCGGGAGAAGCTGATCACCCGTTCAATCTCACCGGCATCATCAAAGATCGGAAAGCCCAACGCCATCACCTGAAATCCCTGACTGGTGGACTGCATCAGCTGAACATCACGCCTGCGCTTCAACACTTCAAGAGTCACCGAAGGCGTCAGAATGCCCGATGCCTGCAGCTCCTGAACGGTTTTTCCCACGGCTTCGCTGATGGGCAGGCCATAGATGCGATTGAAGTTGCTGCTGGCTTTCAGGATCGTCCCATCGCCATCGGTCACCACGATATTGTCGGAGGATTTATCCAGAATCATCGCCAGCTCACGTTCAGCAGAACGCTCAGCATCAGAAGAGGATTGGGCATGTGTGACGGAGGTAGAGGAAGTCATAGAAAAGCTGTCCGTTCGCAAACTGATAAGACACGCCAGCAGGATAGCCGACACCGATTCATATATGAATCATGATTCAAAAGTAAATCAAACACCCTCGAAAAACAATTCAAAATTGAATCAAAAGATAAAACAACAATCGTAATATACTGATTTTAAAGACTTATTACTTCTGGCACACCCATTGCAGACGATCACTCCAAACCAGAAAAATACGCCTGCCAGTCAGCAAAACGACAGGCACAGAACATAAACACTGGAGCGAGATCATGCCAAAACAACTGAACCAACCTTTAGGTGGAAACGAGATGCCACGCTTCGGCGGACCTGCCACCATGATGCGCCTGCCGACCCAGGAAGGCACTGAAGGGCTGGATGCCTGCTTTGTCGGCGTACCTCTGGATATCGGCACCTCTAACCGCCCCGGTGCCCGTCTGGCTCCCCGTCAGATCCGTGATGAATCCCGCATGCTGCGCCCTTACAACGTCGCCACCCGTGCTGCGCCATTCGACAGCCTGCAGGTTGCCGATATCGGTGATGTCGCCATCAACACCTTCAACCTGCTGAAGAGCATGGACATCATTGAAGAAGCTTACGACGAGATTATTGCCGGTGGCTGTAAGCCTCTGACGCTGGGCGGCGACCACACCATTGTCCTGCCGATTCTGCGCGCCCTGAAAAAGAAATACGGCAAGATCGGCATTGTTCACATTGACGCTCACGCCGACGTTAACGATCACATGTTTGGCGAGAAGATCGCCCACGGCACCCCTTTCCGCCGCGCGCTGGAAGAAGACCTGATTGATGGCGACCGAGTGGTACAGATCGGCCTGCGTGGTACCGGTTACAGCGCTGAAGATTTTGACTGGCCCCGCGCTCAGGGCTTCCGCGTGGTTCCAGCGGAAGAATGCTGGCACAAATCTTTGACGCCTCTGATGGAAGAAGTGCGCGAAAAAGTCTCCGGCGGCCCGGTTTATATCAGCTTTGATATCGACGGTATCGACCCGGCTTACGCACCGGGAACCGGTACTGCAGAGATAGCCGGTCTGACCGTACCTCAGGCACTGGAAGTGGTTCGCGGCTGTCATGGACTGGATATTGTCGGTGGAGATCTGGTAGAAGTGTCGCCGCCTTACGACACCACAGGCAATACCGCTCTGCTGGGCGCGAACCTGCTGTACGAAATGCTCTGTGTCCTGCCGGGCGTTCACTACCGCGATTAAGCGAACCCCTGCAACACAGAACAACACGCCCTCTGCTGGCAACGAGGGCGTGATTCACAACGATAAAAACAGATCAACACTACAATAAAGACAACAGGATTCCCCTATGAGTGTAAATCTAGACAAAACTGAAGCCAGTCAGGTTCTGCTGGATCAGACCGGTGATGTGAACGAACATTTCAGCCGCAAGGATTATCTGAAGTTCATCATTCCCTCTCTGATCGGCGTACTTTTCTTTCTGACGCCTATCTTTGTAGAAGGCAAAGTGACCATTGGCATGGGCGTTATCGCCGACTTCTTTAAAGCGCTGCTGAAAGAAGATCTGCCACTGATTACCGTTGCTCTGCTGAGCATTTCAGCGGCGGTCTCTGTGATTGTTTCCTTGATGCCGGAAACCGAAAAACTGAAAAACAGCGCCCTCGGCTCCATCTTCCGTGTGAGCCTGCCATGGTTGGCGCTTCGGGTTCTGGGTGCTGCTTTTGTCATTCTGACCTGGCAGGAGATCGGCCCCGAGTGGATCTGGAACCGTAACACCGGCGGTGTTGTGCTCTACGATCTGGCACCGGCGCTGATCACCTTCTTCTTCTTTGCCTCACTGCTGCTACCACTGCTGGTGGACTTCGGCCTGATGGAGTTTATCGGCACCTTGGTACGTAATGTCTTCCGTAAGGTGTTCCGTCTGCCCGGTCGTTCCTCCATTGATGCGGTTGCCTCCTGGATCGGCTCCGGCACCGTGGGCGTTCTGATTACGACACAACAGTATCAGGGCGGCTTCTATTCCAAGCGCGAATCCGCTGTGATCGCCACCAACTTCTCCATCGCATCCATCGCTTTCAGTCTGGTTGTGGCTGACTTTATCGGTATTGGCCACCTCTTTATCGAGTTCTACGCTGCTGTACTGGTTGCCGGTTTTATCGCCGCAATTATTACGCCGCGTCTGCCACCCCTGAGCTGGAAGAAAGATGAATACGCTGAAGGCGTTGGTAAGCAGATTAAAGAAGATGTACCCAGTGATGTTTCCCTCTACAAATGGGGCGTTCATCAGGCGGTTGTCCGTGCTCAGAAAGCACCGGGCTTTGGCCAACTGATCAAAACCGGCCTGCATAACGTGGCGGATATCTGGTTTGGCCTGCTGCCGCTGGTTATGGCGATCGGCACGCTGGCAATGGCGCTGACCGAATACACCCAGATCTTCACCTGGCTGTCTGCACCCTTTATTCCGCTGCTTGAACTGCTGCAACTGCCTGAAGCCGCCAAAGCTGCACCGGCGCTTCTGGTTGGTTTTGCGGATATGTTCCTGCCCGCCATTGTCGGCAAGGGTATTGAAAGCGAACTGACCCGCTTTGTGATCGCCGGTGTCTCCATGACCCAGCTGATCTATATGTCAGAAGTCGGCGTGCTGCTGATCAAGTCCAAGATCCCGCTGAATCTGCCGGAACTGTTCGTGATCTTTATCATCCGCACCCTGATTACCCTGCCGATTATCGCCCTGCTTGGCCACTGGCTGGTGGGCTAAAAAAGCCTTAGACCGGGCGTCAGCGCAGACGCCCGTGATAACTCTCTCACTTGATGCTGGCCACTCCCGTTAGTGCCCCGGCCTTTGCAAAGACCCGTGATAAGAACGGTCAATTCTCGGCACGGGATCTTTGCTTTTTTTACCTTCAGCCCTGCTTATCCATCACCCCGCTACAAAACCACTACGTTTTCTACAAAGAATTATTTTTATCTTGCGCGACTTTAGTAGAAAATAGCCCGCAGAAAAAATAACGGGCAGCCGACCATTTTCCCGCGGACTGCACCGACCATAAGAAACAACCATTGGAGATGGCTCAGCGTGGACAAAATTGTTAAGGGCGTTCTGAATTTTCGCCAGAATGTGTACCCCGAACATAAGGATCTGTTTGGCACTCTGGCTTCTGGCCAAAGCCCGGATGTTCTCTTTATTACCTGTTCCGATTCCCGTATTGACCCGAACCTGCTGACCGGCACGGTTCCCGGCGATCTGTTTATCTGTCGTAACGCCGGAAATATTATCCCGCCCCACAGTAACGAAACCGGCGGCATGACCGCTTCTGTTGAATATGCCGTTGCGGTACTGGGTGTTCGCCACATCATTATCTGCGGCCATACCGACTGCGGCGCAATCAAAGGGGCGCTGGATATAAACGCCCTGGATGGTCTGCCTCACGTAAAAGAGTGGCTGGGTCACTGCCGTTCTGCCATGGAGATCGTACGTGAGCGCCACGATATTGCTCATAGCGAATGTATCGGTCATGAGTATCTGGATGAGGCGATTGAGCAGAACGTTCTTCAACAGGTTCAGCATATCCGCACCCATCCGGCAGTTGCCGCAAAACTGGCCACGGGCAAGGTGGATATCCACGGCTGGATCTACAACATCAAGACCGGTGGTGTACGCTGCTGCAACCACAACGACACCGAGTTTCAGGAGTTTGAACAGCAGTACGCAACCGTGATTGAACGGGTTCAGAGCTAATCTCAGCACCCGAATTATCGATAAGGAACAGGGACTTACCCTGTTCCTCCCCCGCCTTTAAGCAGAATAATTTTTATCTCTTCTCAAATTAAGGCATAATAGTGCGCCTCTTTTTCGCTGAACCAACTCTGCTGGACGGTACACCTTAAACCCGTCTGACAGCAGGCTGCCCACAGAGGGCAAGGTTGGTTATGACAAACAGCTTTATTTCAGCCCGTATACTTTGTCAGCGACCTTATCCGAAACGGATCAGGTCTTACTGTTATTGTTTTTAAAAAGTGCCGGAAACGTGCTTTTAAAATTTGGTGTGGCAACCCGCAAACGGGTAAACATCAGACACGGGTTGTCAGCCGGGCTGCACTATAAAAACGGAGAGCTACCGTAATGAAATTTGCTAAAGTCACCATCGTAATGGGTTCTCAGTCTGACTGGGCCACCATGCAGGAAGCCACCAAGCCGTTAGAAGCGCTGGGTGTTGAATATGTTGCTGGTGTTGTTTCTGCCCACCGCACCCCTCAGCGACTGGTTGAGTTTGCAACCCGCGCCCACGAAGAAGGTACCGAAGTGATTATCGCCGGTGCCGGTGGCGCAGCTCATCTGCCGGGCATGATCGCCGCTGAAACCCACCTGCCGGTTGTAGCGGTACCCGTTGCCAGCCGTCACCTGAAAGGCATGGACAGTCTGCTGTCTATCGTACAGATGCCTCGCGGTGTTGCCGTTTGTACTCAGGCGATTGGTGAAGCCGGTGCTTATAATGCAGGCCTGATGGCAGCACAGATGCTGGCCATGAAAGACGACGCCCTGCGTGAGCGTCTGATCGAATTCCGTAAGAAGCAGACTGATGGCGTGGCCTTCGAACTGGTCACCGACTAACCTTCTGTCAGCGGGCGCTTTTGCGCCCGCTTGTCATTACAGGCTCTCATTCGCTTGTTGCTGTCGGTTTCAGCCCGCTTGTTGCTAAAAGATTTTAGAATGCAAAGCATGAGTCATCATGCAAGTTTGAGGATTGACGTATGAAAGTTGCCGTTGTCGGTAGCGGCCAGTTGGCCCGCATGATGGCCCTGTCTGCCTGGCCTATGGGTATTCAGTTCAGCTATCTGGTGCAGCAGGGTGATTCCCTTGATCCGATCACAAGCCTTGGTGAAGTGATCTACGACGAGGAGTTCCCGGAAGCGGAAGCCCTGTACAAGGCTCTGGGCGAGCCGGACGTCATCACCGTTGAGAAAGAAGCGGTGGATACGGATCGCCTGAAAGCACTGCAGGCGTTCTGCCCGGTTTATCCTGATCCGAAAATGCTGGAAACCTGCCGTCACCGTGGTCTGGAAAAGAGCTGGGTGAACGAACAGGGTGTTGATGTGGCTCCTTACCGTCGCACCGGCAACCGTCAGGAGATTCTGGATGCACTGGAATCGATCGGCTATCCGGCGATTCTGAAAACCTGCACCGGCGGTTACGACGGCTACGGCCAGTGGCGCATCAAGAGCGCAGACGATGCTGCCGCTCTGGATGAAGACGTGTGTAATCTGGATTGCGTACTGGAAGGTTTTGTCACCTTCAAACGTGAAGTGTCCATGATCGCCGTTCGCAATGCCGAAGGTGAAAGCCGCTTCTATCCGCTGACCGAAAACCTGCACCGCGACGGTACGCTGCTGACCTCTAAGGCTCCGGCACCGAACCTGACACCGGAACTGCAGCAGCAGGCGGAAGAGATCGCCAACAAACTGCTGGCGGCGTCCAACTACGTGGGTATTCTGGCGATTGAGTTCTTTGTCACCGACGTTGATGGCAAAGAGCATCTGGTGGTTAACGAGATGGCTCCGCGCGTGCACAACTCCGGTCACTGGACACAGCTGGGTTGCATCAGCAGCCAGTTCAACAACCACGTTCGCGCTATCACGGGTCTGCCACTGGGTAATACTCAGGCGATGAAGATCACCGGCATGGTGAACCTGCTAGGTGTTGAGATGGACAACAGCGTTCTGGTCAACAGCGACCAGCAGCTGCACGGCTACGGCAAGAGCCTGCGTCCGGGTCGTAAGATGGGCCATATCAATCTGGTAGCCGACAGCTACGAAGATCTGGATGCCCAGATTAACGCCACTCTGGCGAAGGTTTATCCGGAAGGTTAAGCCCAATTTGCCACAGCGTTAAACAAAAAAACCGAACTCAGTGAGTTCGGTTTTTTTATGGTCGTCTTCTGTGGGCAAAGCTTAGGCTTTGGCTTCCTGATCCGCTGCAGCATCGGCTTCCGATGTTAATGCCGGCAGATGAAAATCAAAGTCGTAAAAGTGCTGGTCACTCTCTTCGATGCGGATCTTCATGCAGCCTTTTAAGCCCTCCAGCTCACCGGTGGCGGAGTCCGGTACCACTTCCAGAATCAGCTGATCGTAACCGCGATCCATCAGCCCGAAGTGCTGCAGCACAAAACTGCCGGTTTTTCCGCAAAGGGTGCCGCTTACCTGCTCAATAGCGACATATCCGGCAGAACCTTTGGTCGGTGTCAAAGCACTCAGCATCTCGCCTTTACTGGTCGCCTCCAGCTCACCGAAAAATGTCTTATCAATCGACATACGCCCCAGCGCCATACCATCAGCACCCTCGGCGTAGATATCCTGAGGATTGAGGGCGACATTAAATTTTCCGGAGATCTGCATAACACTATCCTTAATTATTTGGCTTGCCGAGGGCGTGAATCAGTAGCGGTGATATAAACGGACAAACAGGATTATCCAAAGCGCCCCTAAGTGCAAGAACTGCCAGCGCGCTTAATCAATTATCCGGCAGTTCATTAAACGCTTCACGCCGGGACTCAAACCAGGCCTCCATTGCTGCAGGGTCAGACATCAGTTGCTGCATCTTCTGCATCGCTTCCAGATGAGCGGCATCCTGCTGCTTAAACATCTCTATACCGTGCTGCTTGCTCATCTCAGCGATCTGCTCAAAGGTTTCTGCATGAAAAAGCTGATCACAAGCGCCACCTAACTCTCTGCAACTCATCGTTTTCATTGTTCCCCCTTAACCGGTTACACATTAACTTTATAGTTCAGATCACGCACCTCATCACCGGTCATACCCCGAAATCCCCACTGATAAGCCTCCTGCTCTTTAATGGTGATCTCAATATCGACCGGAGAAATCGCCAGTTGTGTTTCAATCTCCTGAAACAACGCCTTGATCAGCGCCTTTTGTGTTTCCGGCTTGCGCCCTTTCATCATGTTAATTTCAATCACGGTGTACGCCGGTGAACGATCCGAGGGGTAGTAAAAATCATCCGCCTCAAGCGGGATAAAACGCTGAGCGCGCTTACCTTCCGGCATTCCCAATACGGACTGCATACAGCCATGAATTACATCCGACAGCTGGGCTTTAATCGGGTTAAGCTGCTCTTTAATACCATAGATAACAATCACAAAATTCTCCTTTCAGGCGACCTGCAGACAAAAAACGGCCAGCTTATGCTGACCGTTTTTTCAGGCAAATTCTATTGGCCTTTATCTATTGGCCTTTAATAAAGGGGGGGGATTCAGAAACACGCACAAGATCAGGCCGCCATCAGGAGACGGGAGCCATCTGATCTGCCCGTCGCATCCGATAATACAAGCCGGCGGCCGCTACAGAACCTGTGATCGCCAGCCCCAGCCAGATCAGATCGGTATTCAGCTCAGGGATCGACAACAAACCACCAATCAGAGAATGCCCTGCAAAGGCGACGACACCACCCACGCAGGAGTAGAAACCGTAGTAACTGCCCAGTTCAGACTTATCACAAAACCTCGGCACACTGGATGCAAGCAGCGGCATCACCAGCATAGAGCCCAGACTGAAATTAACCGCAAAGCCCACAAAGGCCAGCCGTGCATCCGGTGCAAAATCTGTCGAGAACCAGAGAAAAGCGCAACCCATCAGGGTTAAGCCCAAAGCCATGGTGCGGCTTCTGCCGATCAGCTCAGGCACATGACGACTGACCGGCATCTGGAAGAAGATTCCCAACACTGAGGAGATCATAAACACCAGGGTAATCACCTCTGAGCCTAAGCCTCTGCTTTCCACCTCATAGGGCAGGGAGAGATAAAGCTGATGAAACAGCAGATGAAAACCGCAGGCAAAGGCGACAAAACCGATAAAGGCGCGGTTTTGCACCATGCGTTGCCACTGACGCCAGAAGGGCTCGCCCCCCTGACGTTTTTCCTGCGTCGACAGCTCCGGCAGAAAGACCCACTGAATCAAAAACAGCAGGGCGAATAAGCCAGCCGCCGCCAGCCCGACCCAGACAAAATCAAAACCCAGCAAGGCCATACCCACAAGAGGCCCGAGGAACATACCCGTTTCGCTGCTCCAGTTCTGCAGAGCAAAGATACGATCCCGACGCAGGGCATCCGGGGCTTCATGGGCCAGATACGCGTTACTGGATGGCGTAAAGAGTGCTCCGGCAAAGCCGGTCAGAAACGCACCTAACAGCAAAGCCCAGAACTGCCCCGCTACCGCCAGCAGTAAAAATCCCGCGATACGCACCAGACAGCCCAACAGGATCAGCCGTTTGTAGCCGAGGTAATCGCCAAGGGTGCCGCCGACCAGAAACAATCCCTGCTGACTTAAAACCCGAAGCCCGATCACCAGCCCCACATGCCAGGGACTCAAACCGAGATGACGCTGCAGATGGTCTGCCAGATAGGGCAGCAACATGTAAAAACCGAGGTTAAAACTGAATCCGTTCAGGATAAGCACCCGTCCCGCAGCGGAAACCTGCTTCAGCTCACGGTACAGATAGGCGGGATTCATGAGACCAGCGACACCGGCGAATGCATCAGACGACGGCGGGGTGTACGAACAAAAGGGACGCCCTGCTGGTCGTAGGCCAGTTCCGCTTTAACACCGTAAAGCTCTTCGATCAGATCCGAGGTCAGCACCTCATTCGGGGCACCTTGCGCCAGAAGTTTCCCACCTTTCAGCACCAGCAGATTATCCGCATACTGTGCCGCCAGATTCAGGTCGTGCAGCACCATAATAGAGACCCAGTTTTTGCTGTGGGTCTGCTGGTCCAGATGATCCAGCATCACCTGCTGAAAATGCAGATCCAGCGCACTGACCGGCTCATCCAGCATCAGAATTCTCGGGTTACGCATCAGCGCCTGAGCAAACAGAATCATCTGACACTGACCACCACTCAGGGTGCGCACATCCCGCTGCGCCAGATGCAGCATGCCGATCTGATCCAACGCCTTGAGTGCCGATTCGATCATAGGGTCAGCCAGCTTGAGGGAAAGCGCGTTCAGCTGTCCCAATAAAACCACTTCCAGAACGGTCAGGCCAATATCCAACCGAATATCCTGCGGCATATAGCCAAAGTGCTGACGCCAGTGATTCAGATTGCGGTAATCAAGATGCTCAGAGTCAAACAGCAGCTCACCGGACTGGGGTTTAACATCACCAAACAACACCTTAAACAGCGTGCTTTTGCCCGTGCCGTTCGGCCCGATAATCACATGGGTTTTGCCCGCGTCCAGAGTAAAACTCAGCTGGTCTGCCAGCACCAGATCGCCAAAGGCTAAGGACAGGTCCCGTACTTCCAGCATTAGTTTGCCCTCTTACCGATAATCATCCAGAAGAAAAACGGCACGCCGATAATCGCGGTAACAATACCGATGGGAAACAGCACCCCGGGTACCAGAGATTTAGACAGCACCGACGCACTGGAGAGCAGAAATGCCCCCACCAGAAAAGACATCGGCAGGAAATAGCGCTGGTCTTCACCCACCAGCATGCGGGCAATATTGGGCGCAACAATACCGATAAAACCGATAATGCCGACAAAGCTGGTAACGGTTGCGGTCATCACAGCCACAAGAACCAGCGTTTTCAGCCGCAAACCCGCCACATTAACCCCCAGACTTTTGGCCCGCTCTTCACCCAAACGCAACGCGGTGAGTTTCCAGGCGTCCCGCATCAGAATCACCATACACACCAGCGTCACGCCGGCGGTGATACCGACATTCAGCCAGGTGGCTTTGGTCAGACTGCCAAACAGCCAAAAAAGAATCTGCTGACTCAGCTCCGGTGAAGAGACAAACTGCACCAGAGACAGCAGGGACTGAAACAGAAACAGCAGCGCAATACCCGCCAGAATCAGCTGGCCTGAGGTGATATGGCGCATCATGGCAAGCCCGAACAGCAAACCCGCCGACAACATGCAGCAGACAAAGGCTCCGAGAGGCACGGCAATGCCGGTACTCAACCCTAACGACCCGGCATAGAGCATCAGAGCCGCGCCAAAACCTGCTGCCGCTGCCATTCCCAGGGTGTAAGGGCTTGCCATCGGGTTGTTCAGAAGGGTCTGCATCTCAGCACCGCCCACACCCAGCACGCCGCCGGCAATCAGAGCCATCAGTGCAATGGGCAGCCTCAGATTGGTCACAATCACCTCTGCGGTGGCCGATACCTCCACAGGCAAGCCCAGCAGTCTGAGCAGCACATTCACCACATCCCCAAGCCCCAACAGCGAAGGCCCGGTAGCGATATCCAGCACAAAGGAAACAGCCAGAACCCCGGCCAGCAGCAGAAGGAACACACTGCGACGGCGCTCTTGCTGACGCTGCTGCACAAGGGTTTCGGATAACACGGCGATACTCATCGGGATACAGAACCTAATTGATAATAATTTGCATCTGCATTTTAATTAAATATAGAATCCAGACAAGCGTTTTCGGGCTGAAACTCTTAACACCCCCTGTAATTCAGGCCGAAAAAATTAATCAATTCCCCTTATAAAACTTAATGTTAGGAAATCAGATGCTGCAGAAACTGCTCGCACTCACCGCTTTGTTATTTTCCACGTTCACTCTGGCTGACAAGGTTACGGTTAAGGATGTACTCGACAGAGAGGTCAGCTTCAACGCTCCGGCAGAACGGGTTGTGGTCGGCTTCTATCCGGAAGATTACATGGCGATCGGCACAGAAGCGGCCTACGAAAAGGTCGTCGGGCTGTCGAAATATATCTGGCAGGCACGCCCCGCCAACTGGGAGATGTATCTGCAGCAACGTCCGTCGCTGGATAAGATTCCGGGCATTGGCCGGGTCGATACCAAGACCTTCTCGGTAGAAAAAGTGATCAGCCTGAACCCGGACCTCATCATGCTGGCAGACTGGCAGTTCAAAGGGCTGGGTAACGATGTAGAGCGTCTGGAAAGTGCCGGAATCAAGGTCGTGGTGGTGGACTACAACGCCCAGACACTGGAACGTCATATCAAAAGCACCGAGCTGATTGGCGTGATCACAGGACAGGAAGAACGTGCGGCAAAAATCGCGAAAGAGTACCGTAAAAATCTTGAAAACATCACAAACCGTCTGGAAAATGCCGGTTTACCCCAACCTAAAATCTATACCGAGTATGCCGCTTCCGGCGTCGATGAGATCGGCTATACCTTCGGCAAAAACATGTGGGGAGCCATCTCCAAAATGGCGGGAGGCGATAATATCTCAGCACCTTATGTTGAATGGTGGGGCAAGCTGAATCCGGAGCAGATTCTGGCCGCCAATCCCGACATTATCGTACTGACCGGCTACGAAAATGCGGGCAGCGGCGATGGCATGATTATGGGTCAGGGTGTTGATGAGGCTGATGCGAAGCAACGACTGGCGGGTTTCAGGCAACGTCTGGGCTGGTCAAGCCTGACCGCCGTGCAGGAAAACCGCCTCTATGGTGCCTACCACGGTGCCTGCCGCACGATTCTGGATGGGGCTATGCTGCAGTTCTACGCTAAGGCGATGTATCCGGAATTATTCAGTGATCTGAACCCTGAGGCCGCCTACAAAGACTTCTACAAGCAGTATCTGCCGGTGACTCCAGAAGGCACCTTTATGACCCAGCTGTAGGCTTTTTAAGGGCTCTTAAAAACCGCTGAGGGTTTCTTATAAAACCGCTGAAGGCTCCTTATAACACCGCAGAAAGGGAGATGTCAGGGTTCAGACCTCTGACGCCCCCTGCTCCAGCAGAATTTTCAGAATCGGCAGTTCAAAGTGCCGTTTCGCAGTAATGGCATAGAAGTTCTCGATCACGCCTTCCAGCGTGCAGAACTTCTTCAGCAGTCCGCTTTCGATCTCATCCTGTACCACAACCTCCGGCACCACACTGACACCACCGGAATCCCGAGCCATCAGACGCAGCATCGCCATATCGTCCACCTCGGCATAAGGGGTCATATCCAGCCCGTGCTGCTGACAATACATATCAAACTGCACCCGAATATCACTGCTGGGCCCCGGCACCAGCACTTTTACCCTGGGCAGATCTTCCGGGAAATTCAGCTGGTTTAACGCCGCCGAGTCCGGCCCCACAAGACAGACACTCTGCCGCGCCAGCAACTGACAGCGCCAGGGCAAGGTGCTGTCAGAAGCCACCGCCCGGTTGGAGAGAATCAGATCCAGCTTGTGCACCTCCAGCTGCTCCAGCAGATCTTCCAGCGCCGACGAGTGCAACACCAGCTGCACGCCCTCCTGCCCGATCACAGGCTTAAGAAAATTCTCCTGAAAGTTACGGGACAGGGTTGCCACCGCACCGATGCGCAAACGCTGCACCCGCTGCAGGCCGCCACTTTCCATCATGGAGAGCATCTCGGAACCGAGGCTGAAGATACTCTCGGCGTATTCCAAGACCAGATGGCCGGATTCCGTCAGCTGCAGACTGCGCCCCTGACGGTCAAACAGACTTTGCCCCAGCTGTCCTTCCAGCTGCCTGATCTGAGAAGAGAGGGCAGACTGGGAGACGTGCATCTGCTTCGCCGCCCGGGTCAGATTGCCCTCTTTGGCCACCGTCCAGAAGTAATACAGATGCCGGAAATTAAGATCACGCATAACGGATACCCCGTCGCCCTAAAAAACAACCGTTCTCTTTTTAAGAACATTAAGTGAAGAACTATATATTTTACAAAAGTAGCATTCCAGCCAAAAATGCAGGCATCCGAACCACTTCCGCCAGCAAGCCTTATACGGGCTGCGGTTAAATCTCCAGACAAACAACAGGCAGGTTAAATTATGTCATCGTTTACCGGTTCAACACTGCTGAGTTGCTGGCTACTGCCGGTCCTGTTTTTTTCAGCCTTTTTGCTGTCGTTGCGCTACCCGCTCCAGTCCTGGACATTAGCTAAAGGCAGCGCCCGACTGAGTCTTGGGGCAACCGCCGTTACCCTTATCGCGGCAGCAGCGGGGCATCTGACTCTTAACCTGCAGCCGGATATTACCGGTCTGACACTGATGCTGTTGGTGGCACTGTTAGGCTGGGTGATTACCCGTTTTGCTTATCGCTATCTGCAGGGCGAAGGACAGGCGCAGCAGGCGCGCTTTGTTCAGGCGATGCTGTTCACCCTGACCAGCGTTGGCCTGCTGATCACCAGTCAGCACCTGCTGATCATTGCACTGGCCTGGAGCGGCACCAGTCTCGGTCTGCACTATCTGCTGACCCACTACAGCGAGCGTAAAGCCGCGCAGATCGTGGCGCACAAGAAGTTTATTGTCAGCCGCTTTGCCGAGATCGCACTGGTGATCGCGCTGGTTCTGATCTGGCAAACCGCCGGCACCCTCTCCCTGCCTCAGCTGAACGATTATCTGGCGACACAGGTGGCCACTCAGGAAGCGCTGCCCGCTTCCCTGCACTGGGCCGCCGCTCTGTTTGCACTGGCTGCCATCCTGAAAACCGCACAGCTACCCCTGCATGGCTGGCTGATTCAGGTGATGGAAGCGCCTACACCGGTTTCGGCACTGCTCCATGCCGGTGTAGTGAATATGGGCGGGTTTGTGCTGATTCGTCTGGCGGAGCTGCTGTCTCTGGCCATCGTAGCCCAATGGCTGCTGGTGATTGTCGGTAGTCTGACCGCGGTACTGGCAGGCCTTGTGATGATGACCCGCATCAGCATTAAGGTGCGTCTGGCCTGGTCTACCTGTGCGCAGATGGGCTTTATGCTGATGGAGATCGGTCTCGGTCTGTACGAGCTGGCTCTGCTGCACCTTGTCGCCCACTCACTGTACAAAGCCTATGCCTTCCTGAGCTCCGGCGAGACCGTGGCACAAAGCCGTATCAGCGATTTCTTCAACAAACAGAAAAAGCACCATGTTCTGCTGAGCACCCTGATCAGCCCGCTTCTGGCGCTGGCTGTTGTGCTGGGTTCGCTGACGCTCTGGCAGATCGCCTTGCCAACGCTGCAGCTGTCGGCTGCGGTCACTCTGATTCTGGTGCTGGGCTTTACGCCTCTGCTCTGGCAGGAGCAGCGCTTCCGGGTGAGCACACTGTTCACCGGCCTGTTACGCAGCACGCTGCTCACGCAACTCTACCTGATCTGGCATCTGGTCTTTACCCAACTGGCACCGGCAGCCACAGCGGCCGGAAGCGCGATGATCATCTGGGTCGGCATTTGTTTTGCCCTGCTCTATCTGCTGCAAACCTGGATTCGTCTCTGGCCTGAGGGGCGTATCGCCCGTCGCCTTTTCCCCTGGGCCTACAACGGTTTCTATCTGGATGAAACCTACACACGACTGACCTTTAAATACTGGCCAGCCCGTCTCAGCCCACAACAGGCACAGACCCGCTTTAACCGTCAGGGCAAAACCGATACACGCTACTCCACCCGTCATCAGCACAGCCTGGGAGACCGCGCATGAATGCTCCATTTAAAGCAGACCCTTTGAAGGAAAAAGCCCTGCACGATGCGATCAACCGCGCAACGGGCAGTATCGCCCCAACCTGGCCACTGGATCGAATGATTGCGGTGAACCCCTACTGGGAGCAGGTTGGTGATCATTTCAATCAGGTTGCCGACCGGCAGGCAACGCTGGCGGGGTCTTCCATGACACTGCCGCTGGCCTACTATCAGAAGCGCTGGATCGACGGCACGATTAAACCTGTACATCTGCAACAGGCGCTGGCGGAAGCGGTTTCAGATTCAGCCGACTCAGCGGAACTCACACTGCAACAGGCCGTGGCCGGACTGAACCAAACAGAGAAAGCGCCGGTGCCACCGCCTCTGCTGGGTGATACGCTGGATCAGATGCGGGATCTGCAACATGAACCCGCCTGGTGTGACACCATTACTCATCAGGTCTCTCAGTTCTGCGCCGCCTGGTTCGATGAAGATCAGGCTGACTGGCATCCCGGTCAGCACGGTTCCGGTAATAAAGGCTCGCTATACAAAAGCTGGCGAAAAACCCTGAGCCGGGATCACAGCGTTGCTCTGCTGATGAAAGCGCCGGGCATTGCCGCTAAAGCCAAAACCCTGTCAGAAGACCCGGTGGAGCAGATAGCAGCTACTCTGGAGCATCTGCAGATCCCCCAGTCTCAATGGCCGGAGTACCTGCAGGCGGTGCTGATGCGGATCAGCGGCTGGGCGGCATGGGCAGCCTACCTGCGTTGGCAGGCGCGCCTTGAGGGCAAAGAGGACAACACCCTCACGGATCTTCTGGCGGTGCGTCTTAGCTGGCAACAGCTGATCGATGATGGTGAGCGTCATCAGGGTTCGGTCTGGCATCGCTGGCAGGAGCAGTGGCAGGAGCATATGACGTCAGCCCCTGCTCAGACAGAAGATGCAGCAAAAGCCGCCCCGACCGATGTCTTGAGTGATAAGCCACTGACCCGTATCTGGCAACGCGCCCATGAGATCAGCTATCAGTCTCTGCTGAGCAAACGTCTGCAGCAGAACCCTCTGGCACAGGCTTCTCAGGTGAGTGTGCAGGCGGTGTTCTGTATCGATGTGCGCTCAGAAGTGTTCCGTCGGCATCTGGAAGCCCAGTCCGATGAGATTCAGACGCTGGGTTTTGCCGGATTCTTTGGTCTGCCCATCAGCTATACGCCACTGGGCACAGAAGCAACACGACCGCAGCTGCCGGGGCTGCTGGCTCCCGCGCTGAACATTACCGACAGCTGCGGCAATGCGGTACAGGATCATAAGATCAGACAGCAGCGTCAGTCTGCACTGAACCGGCTGCTCAGCTGGCAGCCGTTTAAGTCGGTGCCGGCATCGGCCTTTACTCTGGTGGAAACGCTGGGCATCAACTATGCCGGTAAGCTGATCCGCCGCAGCCTGTCTGATCAGAGCGATCTGAAAACCGGCAACAACCTGGGTCTTAAGAAGCAGAGTGCGCACAAACTGCAGCCCTCATTCACCCACTCCGGTGCCGATCTGAATCAGCAAACCGAGCTGGCCAAAAAGGTCCTGACCGGTATGGGACTGATCGCCAACGGAGCGAGAGAGAAGCTGGCACCTCTGGTTCTTCTGGTGGGCCATGGCAGTCAGAGCCATAACAACCCGCAACGGGCGGGACTGGACTGCGGTGCCTGCTGCGGTCAGACCGGCGAGGTGAATTCACGGGCGCTGGCCAATCTGCTGAACGATGAAACGGTGCGTAAGGCGCTGTCAGATGATGGTGTGGAGATTCCGGCGACCACTCATTTTGTGGCCGCGCTGCACAACACCACCACAGAAGAGATCAGCCTGTTTGATGAGGCGCTAATCCCGGAATCCCATCGCTCTGCGGTCAACAAACTGCAGCATCAGCTGACAACAGCCGGTAAAAAAGCCCGTCAGGAGCGGGCACCGTCACTGGCGTTATCAGAGCTGCAGGATCAGCCTGAGAAACTGCTGAAAGCGGTGAAACAGCGGGCCAATGACTGGGCACAAACCCGGCCGGAATGGGGACTGAGCAACAACGCCAGCTTTATTATCGCGCCACGCTTTAAAACCCGGGGCATCCCGCTGGATGGTCGCAGTTTCCTGCATGATTATTCACCCCAGAAAGATCCCGAAGGTGAACTGCTGGAGCAGATTATGACGGCTCCCATGATCGTCACCCATTGGATCAATATGCAGTACTTCGCCTCCACCGTAGACAACAACCGTTACGGCAGCGGCAATAAAACCCTGCACAATGTGGTGGGCGGTCGCTTGGGTGTCTTTGAGGGTAATGGCGGTGATCTGCGTACCGGCCTTGCGCTTCAGTCTGTCCATAATGGCGAAGACTGGCAGCATGAACCGCTGCGGCTGACGGTGGTGATCGACAGTGACCGTGTCACCATCGAGAAGATCCTGAGCAAGCATCCGATTCTGCGCCAACTGGCGGATAATCAATGGCTCTATCTGGCACGCTTTACCCCGATGGGGATTGAGTTTTATCAGGGAGAAGGCCGCTGGTTTGTCAGTTGTTGAGGATCAGCATCTGAAGCCGTTGCGCTTCGCCTAAAACAACAAAGCCCCGGTTCGTTTCTTAACAAACCGGGGCTTTGCGTTATTCGCCGGACTTAACCGCGACGGGCGGGTTTCTTTCCTTTAGGAGCACCGCCTTTAGCGCCCCCCTTACCTGCCGGTTTAGCTTTAACCGCGCCTTTACCCTTTCCTTTCGCAGCAGCGGCTGCCGCTCGGGCCGCCACTTTACCGGAGAGCTTCCCGCCTTTAACCGCACCTTTACCGGTGGTTGGTTTAACCGGTGGACGCTTACCTTTAGCAGCGGCTTTACCCCGACCGGCAGGCTGAGCCGCTGATTTTCCGGCCGCTTGCTGACCGGCACCCGATTTAACAGGTCGTTTGCCCGGTTGCTTTTTAGCCCCCTGACGGTCACCAGCGGGTTTACTCCGCGCCTGACTGTTGCGCGCTCCCTGACTGCGGCGGCCTTCCGGTGCTTCTGAGCTGGAATCTTCCACCGCTTTCAGCAGCTCGGTCAGTTCCTGTTCGGTCAGATCACGCCAGTCGCCTAACGCCAGACCTTTCAGGCTGACATTCATGATGCGCACCCGCTCCAGCTTCACCACCTCGTAACCGAAGTATTCACACATACGGCGGATCTGACGGTTAAGCCCCTGCACCAGTGTCATGCGGATCAGATTCGGGCCTTCTTTTACCACCGGGCATTTTTTGGTCATGGTACCCAGAATCGGCACACCATTGGCCATGCCTTCTACCGCCTCATCACTGATCGGGCGGTTCAGGGTCACCAGATACTCTTTCTCATGGTTGTTACCGGCGCGCAGCACCTTGTTCACCAGATCACCGTTGTTGGTGAGAAAGATCAGCCCCTGGGAGTCTTTATCCAGTCGGCCAATAGGGAAAATCCGGTGACTGTGCCCCACAAAGCGCACGATGTTGTCTTTTTCCGAGCTTTCCGTGGTACTGACAATACCCACCGGCTTGTTCAGGGCGATAAAGATAAAATCATCATGTTCCGGTGGCTCAATCAGCTGGCCATTGACCTTCACTTCATCGCCACGGGAGACGCGATCACCTACCTGAGCGCGTTTGCCGTTGATATACACATTACCCTGCTCGATATAACGGTCGGCATCACGGCGGGAACAGATACCACTTTCACTGATGTATTTATTGAGACGGGTGGTGGTGTTTGGCAGCATAAAAAGTCACTTGGTCAGATGAAAAACAACGTAAAAACGGGAACTGGGACCGCAACAGAAAGCGCAACAATATAACACTTTAGAGCGCCGGATGCTTGCGCCGCCCAACCGGAAAAGCGCTCTATCCGGCCGGAAAAACAGCTGACAGAAACATACAGAATCTGATTGCCACTTACACACTAACACGCAACTGATACAAGACTGTCCGGGCAGAGGGTCATAACGGCGACAGGGATCAATGTAACGCTCTTTATATTGATACCTCCTTGTTTTGCAAAGTAATACTGCTAGTGTCACGCCAATGGACTACCCCATATGTTAAGGATATAACGATGCAAAAAGTTAAACTCGCCCTGGCCTGCTCTGTACTGGTTGCAGGCGGCACCACGTCCTCTTTTGCTCTGGCCGCTGACACCCTGTCCAGTTACAAAGCCGATGGCACCATCACTCTGGATGGTAACATTGAGTCTGCCTGGGAGAAGGCCAAAACGCTGGAAGTGCGTCTGGATAAACTGCCCTACCAGCCGGAGAATTACAAAGGCATCACCTCCACCACGGTGAACCTGAAATCCCTGTACGATGACAAGCACGTTTATTTCCTGGTGGAATATGCTGATCCAACCAAAAGTCTGGCCCGCTACCCGTGGGAAAAACAGGCCGATGGCAGCTGGAAACAGCTGAAGGACAAAGACCATACCGGTCATGACAACGTCTGGTACGAAGACAAAATGGCGTTTTTCTGGCAGATCAACAAGGTGCGCGGTTTTGAGAAAAAAGGCTGTGATGCCGCCTGTCACATGCAGGACGGTGACGGCAAAATCGCCGGTATCGACCAGACCGGTATCGCACCGGGCCGCAAGTTTACCCGTAAGCCGGGCGAAACCATCGATATGTGGCACTGGAAAAGTGTACGTCTGAATCCTGTGGGCCAGATCGATGACCAGTTTGTTGACCACATAAAAGATCCGAAAGCGAACAAAAACTGGGGCCGTCATGGCGACAGCAAAACCGGTGGCGGCTACAGCAATAACGCTAACGCTGACAAAACCGCACCGGCGTATATGAACCGCACTCAGGATGGTCTGAACGACTACACCATCACTCCGGCGCAGCAGACAGAGTTTGTCGATACCTTTAAAACCGGTGACCGTGTTCCGGCCATTATCGCGCAACCGCTGACCGGTTCCCGCGGTGATATCTGGGCTCGTGGTGTCTGGAACGACGGTAAGTGGACGATTGAAATCAAACGTGAACGTGTCACCACAGGTGATAACGCCAAGATTCAGGACGTACAGTTCAGCGACCTGGACAAAACCTATCACTTTGGTGTGTCCGTGTTTGATAACTCTCAGATCAACCACATCTACCACGATGGCGTGCTGAAATTTAACTTCGTTAAGTAAGCTCAGACCGCATACAGCGCCCATCTGCTACTGAGCAGGTGGGCGTTTTTTATTAAGGGAACTAACATGCGTATCGCAACACTGAACTGCCAGGCCCGTCTGGCACTGTCCGGTTTTTTAATTACGGTAATTCTGGGGGCGATCAGCGCCGCCACCCTGATCGGGCTGGTTTATTCCAAACACGATTCCGGTTTTCATATCCCGGAGATGGACAAAGTGATCGCCAAGTATTCTGACTCTATGCTGGTGGGTTCCATGAAAACCTCCATGTACAAATACGTGTCGGAAGACGGCGATATTGAGGTCATCGCCAAATGGATCAATGATGGCGCCAAAAATGACGCTTACTTTAAAGATGAAGTGATGTACATCATCGAGTACGACTGCGAGAAGTGTCACAGCCGCAGTTCACAGATGTCCGGGGCGGTGCCGTCCATGCCGATGAGCAGTTATGAAGATCTGCTGCGTTACACCGAAAAAGGTTACAGCTGGCAGCATATGGCCAAAACCGCCCATACACACCTGTTTGGCATTGCGGTATTTCTGGTGATCGTGACCGTGATTATGGCGTTCAGCAGCTATGCTCCGGCCATTAAAACCCTGCTGATTTCAGCGGGCTGGGTCGCCCTCTGGCTGGATATCGCCTCCTGGTGGCTGGCGAAATACGCCGACTTCTTTGCCTATATGATCGCTGCTGCCGGTACGGTAGAAATTGGCGCTGTGGTCACCATGAGCGGCCTCTGTCTGCTGAATATGTGGATTAAGGTGCCCAGATTCCTGCTGGAAAAAGACGCACAATAACCTCTGAGCGCAAGCAAGCAGCCGTAAAACAAAAAGGCGACCTGTGTTATTCAGCAGGTCGCCTTTTTTGTGCCTTTTGGCCGTTCAGCGGTGTTTGTACTGCGTCGGGCAGTAACCCCGGCTCACCCCTTCCGGCCGTAACTGAAGATGTTTGGTGCTGCGGCCACTGACCCGTTTGCGCCAGAGCCGGAAGCTTTTCGGTTTCAGGCTCTGCTGCATCAGCCGAATGACCGATTTCTCCGGCAGGCCGAACTGATGTTCAATCGCTTCAAAAGGGGTTCTGTCTTCCCAGGCCATCTCGATAATGCGGGAGTGCTCGTCTGGGGTAAAAGTCATCCGTATCACCTTCTCAAACAGTAGGATCAGGTCATACGGAAGATAAGCCGATAAGGTTTATGCCATAACAAACTTGAACATCAGCAGCAGAAAGCCGGTCACGGTCAGGGTGAACCAGCCCATAAAGCGGGTGACCGATTCAGAGAGCTGAACCCCGATGGCCGGAAACAGAATCATCGCCAGTGCTAACAGCGGCAAAAAGCCAAACAGGCGACCGGCATAGAGACCATCCTGCCCCACCGATGGCGGAACAATCTGATACAACACCTGATAGATCAGCATCAGCAAAATCGCCAGAACCTGCTGAGCGCCGATCTGACTGTTTGGCGTTAGCGTCATATAGGCTAACGCCAGCGTAATCACCATCATCCCTTCAAACATCACGACCTCCTGTCGTTTTAGTACTACAGCCCATCCGAGGCAGAACCCTCAGTTTATAAACGTCTCTTGTTTATAGACTATGCTGCGGCCATTTTCCTCTCTGTCAGCGATAGTGATCAAACAGGCCGTGGCGGATCACAACGATGTTATCGCCATAATCGGTAAACCAGACCTGTTTCTGTTCGCCCTGATATTCGAACTCTGCCAGACAGCGCAAACTGGCACGGCTGCTGCCCGTGGTGCTGGTGCTCTCGGCAATATAACAATCGGACACTCTACTTGCTTCGATATGGCTTTCCGGATAGGGCAGCACGCTTTCAGCAAGCGCCAGAATCAGCACGGCATTGTAGCCATGGGTCACAGGATTCACATACTTCATGCCCCACTCAAACAGCTCATCACCATGCTGAAAGAAGACATAGAGCCCCACGATCAGTAAGCCCATAAAGAGCAGCATATAAGCCTGATCCGGCAGGGCGGACATATAGTAAGTATCGCCAAAGGCGACAAGCAGAGAGACCGGCATAAAGCTGATAGAGAAAAACCAGACGCTTCCAATGCGGGATTCCGGGTCTTCGCCAAACAACATAATCAGATAGCTGGCGAGCACCATCCAGATCAGGATACCCCCCAGCATCAGTGCATAAGGCGCAAGAATAATGCTGATCCCGAGCATAAAATCATGCTCACCCTGATACTGAATCCAGCCGCCAATCACGGCACACAACAGGCAGATCACCAGATAGGGCCAGATAAACAGCACGCTCATCAGGTGTCGCAGTTGTTTGTTGATCACCTGCGTCACATGCCCCACAGGCGGCTTCAGTGCCGTATTAGCCCGGTTATCCGGGCGCTGTTCAGCATCGGTATTTTGATTAGCGGTCATACGACATCCCTGTTATTTCTTTTTAAAACTGAAGCCCGTATCTCTTATCAGTTAAATGCCGGATCAAGGCTATCGGTTTAACGCCCGGATCAGGGTTAAACATCCTTACGGGCTAACAGCAGTCCGATTCCGGCACTACTCAGAAAACCGGCACACAAACGGTTAAACAGCTGTCTCATCGTTGGACGCGCAAACCAGTCCCGAAGCGCGACACCAAAGTAGGCGTAACAGGCGATCGCCAGCCACTCCAGCAGCAAAAACAGGCTACCCAGAACAAAGAACTGAGCACCAACACTGGCTTCCGGGTCAATAAACTGAGGCAAAAAAGCGGTGAACACCAGAATCGCTTTAGGGTTTCCGGCCGCCATCAGAAACTCCCGACGCGCCAGCCGGAACAAGGAGGTTTCACTCTCAGCAGAACGCTCATCAGCCGACACTTCCGCATGCCAGAGCTGGTAAGCCAGCCACAACAAATAAAGCCCGCCGACCACCTTGATGACCATAAAGAGCAAAGCCGAGGTATGCAGCACCGTCGCCAGCCCCATTGCGGTTAGCGTAATCATGCCGACAAACGCCAGCAAACGACCCAGTCCTGCGTAGCAGGCGGTACGAAAGCTGTAATGCCTGGCGTTGGCCATCACCATCAGGTTGTTCGGACCCGGCGTCATATTGAGGGCAAAACAGGTGGGGATAAATATCAACAAGGTCATCAATGACATTCGTTATTCCTTTTAAAAGAAAAGCTCTTAAAAGAGATCGTCTTAAAAGAGAGCCTCGAAACAGGGCTAGGAAGCCCGCTTCCTTTCCGTTTCAGCGCACACATAAGCCCACGCAGTTTTGCCGGAGTTAAACACCGCCGCCACACGCACGTACTCTTCTACCTCATAGCGATCCGCCTGAGCCAGCTCGTCTGGTGTGACATCAAAAACCGTACCTTCAACCTGATCCTCAGGATGACCGGTGTATTTCAGAATCGGGTGAAACGCCTTACCACTGGTAGCGACGACTGCCTCATCGCGGATTCGCACCTCTGACAAGGCATAACCTGTCAGCGTATCTTTTTCACCCTTCAGTAAACGACCAAAGGTCTCCTGCTGCACCTGATCTAACTGCAGCGTACCGTATGAAAATAGGCGTTCCATTTTTAATTCCTGAAATGACGATATGAACAGCTGAAACCCGGGGCTATTCGCCCAGCCCAACACCTCTGGCCATCAGTACCGCCAGCAGTGGAATCACCAGCAGAATAACCACTTCCAGTCGCTTCACCAGAATCACTGAAGCCGGTACAGCCAGTTCAGAGGCAGCGGTTTTACGGTGTTTCAGCAGAAAGATTGTCGGATAAACCGAGAGCAGCGCGACAACAACAAACAGCGTCACCTTGATATGAAACAGAGGATTGCTGTTATAAAACTCAGCGGGTTTACCCACGCCAAGCCAGAGTGTCAGACCCGCAGCCAGTGTGACAACGGCACTAAGGCCATAAACACCATCAATGGCGGCCAACTTCTTAACCGTGCGGTTATCCAGCGACTTCGCCAACAGCAGATTTTCTGCCATCAGCATGGCGGCCAGCAGGATAAAGCCAACAAAGTGCAGGTATCTTACGAATAACTCATCCATGGTATTTCCTTTCCTGGAGATGCGTCCGGGGATTGTAAGATACCCAGAGTAAGGCCGTTTTTAAACGGCCTATTTTGTGGGGTTAATGCTCAGCTCCGGCATAGACCCACATCGGTTCGGTTTTACCGGCACGCTCAAAACCCAGCGCCTTATAGAAAGCCACTGCATCGCCATCGGCGGTCAGCATCTGCTGATGAAACCCGGCATAAACCGATTGCATCGCCTGCATCATCTTGCGGCCAATACCCGCGCCCTGATGATCCGGATGCACCAGCATGTGCGGGTAATACACCACCAGATGGCCATCGGAGATCGCATTACCAATGCCTACTAGCTCACCTTTGATTCGGGCAGTCACCAGCGTATGAGAGTTTTTAAGGGCCGGAATCAGCTGCTCCGGCTTCTCTGCGGAGGACCAACCATTCGCCCGATAAAGTTCGATCACTTCTGATGCTTCGATCGGTCCGTTGAGGGTGATTTCAATGTCCATTTCTGTCCTTTAATTCGTCGGGGCATTCACGGGTTAGTTCAGGGGTTAGAATCCCGCCCTTCGGGAAACGCCGGAAGATTCCCTTGTAACTCACACCAGTTGTTTTTGTAGCGGGTATAGATTTGCGCGTCGATGTTTACAGGAATCGCTTCATCAAAACAGGCGATAGCCAGTTCCATTTCTTCAAAAGCAGCGCCTTCCTCGCGAAAACCGATACTGGAACCGCACTCACCACAGAAGGTTCGGGTGGTGCCATTGGGGGCAGTGTAATCTTTCAGAAGTGATCGACCGGAAAGCCACGTCAGGCCTTCAACCTCAACCAGAGTTCCGAAGGCAGCACCATGAAATTTGCGGCACATGGAACAGTAACAGTTAGCGGCTTTTTCGCTGAAAGCGGTCACGGAGAAAGTCACACCGCCGCACAGGCAGGAGCCTTTATAGTTTTGAGTCATAGTTGCTGGATCTTATTAAAAATGGTGGTTACGTTGTTTAAAAATGCAGAGTTAAAACTTATCGGTCGATAACGCGCCAGTTTTTTCCCTCTTTTCGCTGCATACCTGAGTCATCACAACGGGTGATCTTTTTCAGGTTATCCGGCACCGGTAACTCAATCCATTGGCAGGACTCCCTCATCCACTGAGGCCAGTCATCATTTTTAAGTTTTCCGGATTGTTCAGGAGATACCAGAAGAAAATAAGGGGTCACTTCAGGCCAGCGATCCCCCTGATCACCAAAAATCGCCCTCATGCGCTCAGCCTTTGAAGACAACTGGCTGTTACTCCACGCGGAAGCCGATTTTGCTTCAATCATCACAAGATGAAATCGCCCTTCACTGAGAAAGACAATCAGAAAATCGATATCTTCCTGCTGAGCTTTGATCTCACCACAATTCGGGAATATCGCTGAAGTGTCATGTGCGGAAGATAAGTGTAGCGCAGCAAATATCCAGTCGAGATGGTAATCCATCGCAACGAATGCATCTTGCGGGATAGGCAGATTCAGTACTCTTTCAACATCAGATTTGAACTGATCACCGAGTTGGAAGGCAGCTCCACCGGAGGTATAGGAAAGCAGATTGAAACGCTCCTTAGCATTGAAGGAACCAAGATGAAAAATAAGATCAGGAGTCATAAGCATCCGTGCGATAGTAAAGACGTCTTACTAGGTTCTGCATGTAAACATCAGGGGCTATACACTACCACGCAGGCGTGGCAGCAAGTTAATTATTGCAGGTTTTAAGAAGCAGTATTATCACTATATCACCGAGGCTTCCTATAATTCGTCATAAGCGCATGTTAAGTTGTTAACCAACTGATTTCTGGTGATTTAGCTGCCAAACACAGGGGATTAAAATGGAAAAGCTGGTCGATAATCTCTACGACAAACTCGCTAACGAGGAAGATGCCCGTGCCTGCAAGGACATCAGCCCCGAGGCCTGCAGGGAAGTTCCCGGCAATTTCACCAAGACGCTGTTCAGTCAGTTTCTCACCAAGCTAGGCGATGCCTTCGCCAACCCCAAAGTAGTGCTGCCTGCGCTGATGAATCTGGCGGGAGCGCCCTTCTACCTGATCGGTTTTCTGGTGCCGATTCGGGAATCCGGTTCTCTGATCCCCCAGCTGCTGATCGCGAGTTTTGTCCGAAAAATGGCGATCCGAAAAACCGCCTGGGTGCTGGGTTCAGCTATTCAGGCGCTCTGTATGTTTGCCATCGCGTTCAGCCTTTTCTACCTGACCGGCGATGCCGCAGGCTGGACAGTGATTGCCCTGTTGGTAGTGTTTAGTCTAGCCAGAGGTTTGTGTTCTGTCGCGTCAAAAGATGTCACCGGCAAGACGATTCCCAAACCCAAGCGAGGCCGTTTAAGCGGGCTGGCCTCCAGTATGGCGGGGGGCATTACGCTGGTAGCCGGTGGCTTGCTCTACTTTAAGGGGCAGTCTGACGGATCGGAAAACGACCTTCTTTTCTACGCCGCCTTTATCGGTGTGGGCGGCGTACTTTGGTTGCTGGCAGCCCTGCTCTTCTCTCAGGTCGTTGAAGAACCCGGTGAAACCGATGGCGGCAAGAACGGTTTTCTGCATGCGCTGAAAAAACTCAGCCTGCTGAAAACCGATAAGCCCTTTCGCCGCTTTGTACTGACTCGATCTTTACTGCTCTGTACCGCGCTTTCTGCCCCCTACTATGTGATTCTCTCCGGGGAATATCAGTCGGTGACGCTGGCGCTGGGTATTTTTGTGATTACCAGCGGGTTGGCGGGGCTTCTCTCTGGCCCCTTCTGGGGCATGTTTGCTGATAACTCCAGCCGTCAGGTGATGATGGTGGCCGCTGTTATCGCCGCAGCGCTGGGTATCAGTGTTAACGCCATTGCAATCTGGTTGCCGGAGCTACTGGCCAGTATCTGGCTGCTGCCTTTGGGGTATTTTCTGCTCACCATCGCCCATGAAGGAGTGCGTATCGGGCGGAAGACGTATCTGGTCAATATGGCGTCGGGCAATCAGCGCACGGATTATGTCTCGGTGAGCAACACCTGCATCGGCATTGTGTTGCTGCTGATCGGCTTTGGTAGTGCCTTAAGTGGTTTTGGCGCGCTGAATCTTATTCTGGCTTTGTCGGTACTGGGTGTGCTGGGCGCAGTGATGGCCTACGCCCTGCCTGAAGTTGAGAACTGATATGTTTGAGAACTAAGGGGCTTGAGAAGTCATAAGCTTGAAGTGCGAAACGGCGATCAGTCACAATCTTTACGGAAGGACTCATGACTGTCTTTGCTGTGCTGCTTGATCTCCCCCAGTACAGGTTTAATGGCGGCGTTATCACCTCCGGCCTGTTCCAGTTTATGCAGCAGGTCGAGCAGCTGATCCATCCCTTTCTGATAACGCTGCACATTAACCGACGCTGAGGACTGGCCTTCATACTTTAAGGGAATCAGCTTTTTAGCCTCACGGGAATCCGCGATCAGCTCATCGAGATGCTTCTGCATCGCCGCCTGATCGGATTGTTTAAAGCTGCTGACGTAATCTTTCAGCTCCTGCTTCATGGATTTCATCAGCTCTCCCAGTTCGCTGTCTTCACAATGAGCTGCGTGGGCAAAGGTCTCGGTACTGGTTAACAACATCAGTGTCGCACTGGAAGCAAAAATAAGCCGTTTAATCTGCTTAATCACGTTTCATCACCTGTTTTTATAATTATTTAACGCTTATCACGCTGAAAAATAGAGATTTTCCAACACAATTTATTCAAAGAAATAATTTATGTTCTATGCTGTATCGTGACGATAGATGCTCCCATATCAACCGGACGTTTGCACTAGCACTTCCGGGTAAGGATAGCGTATGAAATCACGAATCGAACAGGACAGCATGGGTGAGGTAGCGATCCCATCTGATGCTCTTTACGGGGCGCAAACCCAGCGCGCCATCAACAACTTCTCCATCAGCCAACAGCCGATGCCCGAGCCTTTTATCATCGCCCTGCTCAGAGCAAAACAGGCCGCTGCAATGGCGAACGCTGAACTGGAATTACTGGATCAGGATATCGCCGATGCCATCAGCGATCAGGTTGATGCCCTCCTCGCCAGCGATAATCTGATGCAGCACTTCCCGGTAGACCGCTTTCAGACCGGTTCCGGCACCAGCAGCAACATGAATGCGAACGAAGTGCTGGCTCATCTGGCAGGCAAACAGCTGCAGCGTGAGATCAACCCGAATGATGAGGTGAATCTGGGGCAAAGCAGTAACGACACCATTCCCAGCGCCATCCATATCAGCAGCGCTATGCTGCTCAGTGATCAGCTGATCCCGGCCCTGAACAAACTGAGCCTGACCCTGAAAGAGCGCGCCGATGAACTACGCCACATCACCAAAACCGGACGTACTCATCTGATGGATGCGATGCCAGTGACGTTCGGACAAACCTTAAATAACTGGTCGCACCAGCTGGTGGAGAATATTCAACAGCTGAAGAATCTGCAGTCACAACTGCATCAGCTGGCACAGGGCGGCACAGCCGTGGGAACCGGTATCAACGCACATCCCGATTTCAGCGCCCTGTTTTGCCGTCATCTCAGCCTGAATACCGGCATTCACTTCTCACCGGCAGAGAACTATTTCACCCGCATCGGCAGTCAGGATGTTGCCGTGGCACTCTCCGGTTCACTGAAGACCACCGCTGTCGCCCTGATGAAGATCGCCAATGATCTGCGCTGGATGAATTCCGGCCCTCTGGCGGGTCTGGGTGAGATCACTTTAACCCCATTGCAGCCCGGTTCATCCATCATGCCGGGCAAGGTGAACCCCGTCATTCCCGAGGCTGTTGCCATGGCGATGGCTCAGGTGATCGGTAACGACAGCACCATAACCATTGCCGGACAGTCCGGTAACTTTGAGTTGAATGTGATGCTGCCCCTGATCGCCTGCAACCTGATCGAGAGCCTGCAGCTGCTGACCGAGAGTGCCCGACATCTGAATGACAAAGCGGTGACCGACTTTACAGTGAACGAAGACGTGATCGACAGAAGTCTGGCGCGAAACCCCATTCTGGTAACCGCACTGAATCCGGTGATCGGCTATATGAAAGCGGCAGAAATCGCCAAGAAGGCTTATCAGGAACAACGGCCTGTGATCGATGTCGCTCAGGAGATGACCGGCATTAACCGGCAGACACTGGAGCAACTGATGAACCCGACAGAATTGACCTGAATCTATACTCTACCGCAACGCACCAAAAGCGAGCACGAAAGGCTCGCTTTTATTTTTTTACCGGCTATCATCTCCCCCGCATTACAAAGATGTTAAATACCACGTTAAAAGTAGGCGTATTAACTGCCCATATTCCAACCCACAGGGAATGTCTGAGCATGAATCGTTCACCATCAGAAACACTGAACGCATCCAAAGTCTCCACTCTGTTTGAGCCTCAGGGAACGAAGGACTCACAGAGTAACGAGCAAGTTAACACCAGCACACAACAACCCCGCCACCTGACTCTTAAGCGCCTGATTTTACTGCTGGCTTTTTCAACAGCGGCCATCACGTTACTTAATAGTTTTTACGCCAGTTATCAGGTACAGAAAGGTCAGCTTATTCAGCATGAGCTGGACAGTAATTTTGCCTATGCCACGAAGCTGGCCTCTACGACCAATAATTTTTTGCGTGCCGCTCAGCAACAGCTGGCTTATGCCGCAGAAGAGATTCAGTATCGAATCAACGATAATAGCTATCTGCTTAAACAAGCAGATCGGTTACGGCTACAAACCGACAGCTTTAACTCGGTTGTGATCACCGCCGCTAATGGCACAGTACTGGCGACCTCTCCGAACACGCTTGAGATTATGGGAGACAAGCTCACCTCTGCCGGTGCCATTGAGGCGCTTCATCAAAAAAGACCGTTGATCAGTGATCCCTATATCTCTGCAACAGGGCGTTTGCTGGTCTTTATTTCACACCCGATGTTTGATCATCAGGGCAAATACATCGGCTATATCGGCGGCTCTTTGTATCTTAAAGAACGCAGTATTCTTAACGACCTCTTGGGTACTCACTACTATAAAGATGGCTCCTATATTTACGTGGTCGACCAGAATCATCGCATTATCTATCACCCGGATCAGAGTCGTGTTGGTGAAGTTATTAAAGGTAATCAGGTTATTCAGCGTGTTCTGAATGGCAACGATGGCGCTTTAACCGTGGTAAACAGTCGCCGGATAGAGATGTTGGCAGGCTTTGCTCCAATACCGCTTGCACAGTGGGGCGTGGTTGCGCAAAGACCGGTTGACGCCACATTAGCCTCACTGAACAGCCTGATGGCTGAGGTGTTTTACCGCTCTCTTCCCATGGCGATCATCACCTTTATCGCCATCTGGTTACTGGCACGTATGATCGCCCGTCCTTTGCAACAATTAGCTGATACTGCACGCACCATGGATCATCCCCAGACACAGCATCGCCTTAACGCCGTTCGCTCCTGGTACTTTGAAAGCGGAGAGCTCAAACAGGCAATGCTGAAAGGGTTCAATCTTCTGCAGAAACAGATTGGTCAGTTACACCATGCCGCTTCAACAGATCCACTCACCGGCGTATACAACCGTCGCAGCCTCGATCTTTGTCTGGCTCAATTTGAAGCTGATAAAACCGCTTTCTCGGTACTGGCACTGGATATTGATCACTTTAAACAGGTGAACGACCACTTCGGCCATGAGGCTGGGGATCAAGCATTGATAAGACTAACCGATAAGATGTCAGAATTGTCACGGGAAAAAGATATTGTTGCCCGAACCGGCGGCGAAGAGTTCGTTCTGGTGCTACCTGACACACCAAAAGAGCAGGCGAAGCTGATAGCCGAACGACTGAGAAGCAGTGTCGAAGCTATGATGATCGACCGGATCGGATCAATACGGATCTCTATCGGCATAGCCGGCTTTGACAATACGAGCCACAGCCCGAAACAGGTGCTTAAACAAGCGGATCAGGCGCTTTATCAAGCCAAGGATAAGGGCAGAAATTGCTGTGTTCTTTTCCAGCTGCAGGAAAACGAAAAAACCTGCGTGCATGTAAGAAAACATGACACGCAGGCAGTAGAAGAATCGACGGAAAGCGTTTAAATCCGGTTATCGCTGTCAGGAACCGGATTGGCTTGCTGCCAGATCAAACGGCGCGTCGTTCAGCATCTTCTCCGGGGTGAAGAACAGAGTCACGGTGCCCAGTTCAAAGCCCCACTTCTTCACTACGGCCCGGTTGATCATGACATTACCGGGCTGCAGGAACATCCAGTCATCAAACTTAACCCGCCAGGTGTCATCCCCTACCGGCAGATCCATCACATAAACCCAGTTCAGGGCATTCCCCCTGACCTGACCTTCGGCTTCACCGACAATTTCGCCAAAGGTGCCGGTATAACGGCCATCTTCGTGCTTGGTGATCACCCAGGTTCGCTTATCTTTTTCGCCATCATCGTAGAGAAAATACTCCTCCAGCGTGAGTGTCTGACCATCCCAGCGGCCGTCGATTTCAACCTGAAACTGGCGACGAACCGTACCGAAACGATCTTCAAACATCCCCCAGGCGTAGGTTTTACCCTGAAAGTAATCTTCCAGCACAAGTCGGGGTTCTTTACCTGAAAAGTCGTCAATACTCATAGAACTACACCCAGTCAGCACGATAAAAGACCATAACAGCAGGATATATCGCATATCCTTTTCTCCTTTACTTGGTATATGGCGTGTTATGGCGCTTTCTACGGTTCTGCCCGATAAGCGGATCATCTCCATGGGATTTCGTACCGGGGATTGCAGGCGCGCTTTAATGAAGAGACAGCTGAAGATACAGCCCGCGCCCTGCGACATTTTGCTACGCCTGAAAGACTCCCGTTTCAGGGGGTAACAGGGCATAATGTTTTGATATTCAAAGTCTTATCTTTTCGGGCATTACCGGACAATGCCTTTTAACCAGAAGCCAGCGAGAATCGCTATGCACCAGCCACTGCCACTCTCAACACCGGGGCGTAACCTGATCCGCCTGACCCTGATCCGGGGTATCGCCTGGACCGGTTTTTTGATGTCGGTAATTATTGGCACCGAAGTTCTGCAGATTCATCTGCTGGCGATCCCGCTGATCATCGTAATTATCGTGATGGCCGCGATGAATATGCTGACCTGGTGGCGACTGGGACTGCCCTATCGGGTGACGGACTCAGAATACCTGTTTCATCTGTTGGCGGATGTCATTGGCCTGAGCCTCTTTTTCTATTATTCCGGCGGCGCGAATAACCCCTTTATTTCCTATTTTCTGGTGCCACTGACCATCAGTGCCGCAACGCTGCCCTGGATCTTCACCTGGATTATCGCGGCCGCCGTACTCAGCTCTTATACCTTCCTGATGCAGTTCTATATTGCTGTACCGGAACTGAGCCATACCGGTGCCGGTATCAACCTGCACCTGTTGGGCATGTGGCTTAACTTTCTGCTTTCTACCGGCCTGATCACCACCTTTGTTTTTAAGATGGCGCACACCTTAAGACACCGGGAAAAGATGCTGGGAGATGTTCGGGAACAGGTGCTACGGGACGAACAAATTCTGGCAGTAGCCACTCAGGCAGCCGGAACGGCCCATGAACTGGGCACGCCGCTCTCCACCCTTGCCGTCATGCTGAAAGATATCAGCCGAGACTATCCGGATGATAAATTCCTGCAGGAGGATCTGGCGCTGATGCGACAACAGGTCGATCGCTGCAAAGACAAACTGCAACTACTGACCCAGCAAGCCGAGATCAATCGCATTACCCGAACACCGGTCTGTGACTTTATCGCTCCGATTATTGAGGACTGGCAGGTACTGCGACCGGATGTAAAATTCACGCTGAACTGCAACAATGAGCAGGCGATGCCCTTGCTGGAGCGGGACAAAACACTGGAACAGGCACTGCTCAACCTGCTGAACAATGCAGCGGATGTCAGCCCGCAGCAGGTGGATATCAGTGTCAGCTGGGATGAGTATGAGTGCGTCATCCGCATCCGGGATTACGGCCCCGGAATCGATCCCGATGTAGCCGCCCGTCTGGGTGAAGCCTTTGTTTCAACAAAAGAGGAAGGCATGGGCATCGGCCTGTTTCTGACCCATGCCACGATTAACCGCTTTCAGGGAACCGTGCGTCTGTACAGTCTGAAAAGCGGCAGCCCAAATGACAATCCAACAGAGAGCGGCACCCTGACCGAAGTCACCCTGCCGGTGATCCCGTCCGATGCCGCCGGTGATTCAACAAGAGGACTCAACGATGAGCCCGCAAAACAACCTGAATAACCCGGCTTCAAAAGAGTCCGAACTGCGCAACAACACCTTCCTGATTGTGGATGATGACCCGGTATTTTCTCAGGTGATGTCCCGCTCACTGACCCGTCGCGGTTACACCACCGTAGTCGCGGATTCCGCCGAGGCAGCCCTGCCTCTGATTGAGCAGCATAAGCCCTGTCTTGCCTCGCTGGATCTTAAGATGGAAGGCGACACCGGTCTTAACCTGCTGCCTCGTCTGTTGCAGATTGTGCCGGACTGCAAGGTTGTTATTCTGACCGGTTATTCCAGTATCGCCACCGCCGTTGAAGCGATCAAACTGGGCGCGGTCAACTATCTGCCAAAACCGGCTGATACCGATGAGATTCTGGCAGCACTGAAGCAGACGGACGCCAATCCGGAACAGGAGATCGCCGAGAAGCCGATGAGCGTAAATCGCCTGACCTGGGAGCATATCCAGAAGGTACTGACGGAAAACGATGGCAATATCTCTGCCACGGCCCGCCAGCTGGGCATGCACCGCCGCACCCTGCAGCGAAAACTGCAGAAGCGTCCGGTTCGCGAGTGATCCCGTAACCCGATATTTGCTATAGCTAACCTGCCAAACGAAAAAGCCGGTTGAATCTCTAAGGACTCAACCGGCTTTTCACTGCTGAAACGTTATTCAAACGGTGCTTACTGACTCATAATCGCCTGCTCAGACAGCAACACCCAGATACCCAGAATAACGAAGGCCGAACTGGCGACAATACGGATCCACTTCAGCGGCAGCTTGTCTACAGCCAGATGACCGATGGCCACCACAGGCACATTCGCCAGCATCATACCTACCGTTGTTCCCATCACCACCCAGAACAGAGATTCAAACTGAGCCCCCAGAATCACCGTAGCCACCTGGGTTTTATCGCCGATCTCTGCAATAAAGAACAGAATCACCGTGGCCAGAAAAGCACCGTACTTCTCAAAGGGGTTCTCTTCGTCATCTTCCATTTTGTCGGGAATCAGAATCCAGAGACCCACCGCAATAAAGGAACCGCCCACCAGCCAGTTCAGCCAGTCGCCCTGCAGCCAATCGGCGGCGACTGCGCCTAACCAACCGGCAATGGCATGGTTTGCCAGCGTTGCCACCAGAATGCCCCAGATAATCGGCCAGGGTTTACGGAATCGGGAAATAAGCAGAAAAGCCAGCAGCTGAGTCTTGTCGCCAATTTCAGCAAGGGCTACGGACAGGGTAGAAAAAAGAAATGCTTCCATGAAATTCACTTTGGGGGCCGGCAGAGCGCAAACACTATGACACACCACGCTGCTCCGGCCCCGGTTCAGCATGTTGTGTCACAGGTCTCGTCAGGCCGATTGCAGATCAATGCGGCTGTTTACACCATGGCCGTGAGGGCCAACTATGTTGATGTAAACCTCTGGTTTGGTCTGATGTCTTCGCAGATGACGACATCGGACAAGAAGAGCGACTACTCCCCCGGGACGGGCAGGATTCTAACAGAAACCGCCGTTAAATCCAGCGGGTTTACCATCAAAGACAAACCCGGAAAGCCTTATTTATCATCGAAGTAACGATGGTAATCAAAACTTTGTACCCAGTCCGGCTTAAACACCATGATAGAGCTGAGCAGCATGCCATTGACCACCGCTTCTGGTGGCAGAATCACCGGCAGGAAGAGGAAGTATTCGCTGGAGATACGGGCAAAATCATAATCAGAAGAGCCAAGCCAGAGGCCAACCATCAGCGAAAGCCCGGACGCCAGAGCAGACAGGGCGCTGCCAAAGAAACACGCGACAAAGAGCAGCACAAAGAAATTATCCGGCAGATGTTCATCCACCCAGCGAAAGATAAAGTAACTGGCGGCCACTGGCACAACACCTGTGGTGATCACATTGACACCAAACAGCTCAATGGGTGCCTTACCGCTCCAGGTCAACCCGGCAAGGGCCAGCACACTGGCCAATAGGGCAAACTGCCAGCGGAACATCACGGTCAGGGTCATCGACATCAGAAAGTGCAGACTGACCAACGGGGTAATATCCGCTTTCAGCTGCCAGAGCAGGGTGACAAAAACCGTCGCACCGAGATAGAGATGCTGAAACTGGGTTTCCGCAAACAGTTTTTTCCATTGGGCATACCGGATCGCCTGAAAGACAGCGATCACGGCGGTGATATTCGCAACCCAGACCCAGAGGCCTTCGATCTCAGTGGAGGAGAAATTCATCGGTCAGTTTTCCGCACAACAAGAGTGACCGGCCCTGCAAAAAAGGGCCCGCCATATCATTCAGGACAAATAGCTTACAACGCGATCAGAAGGCTTCACCGACCTGAAAATAAACATTAAAGCCGTCGGCTTCAGCATCGCCTAACGCATCGCTGTAGCCAAAGTCTAACCGCAAATTAACCCGTTGCTCCTGACCCAGCGCATAACGACCACCAACACCCAGGGCATACTTTAGTTCAGAGAAGGTCACATCATCGGCAGAGGGGAACACATCACCAAAACCACTGAATACCGCCATACCCCACTTATCAGTCAGGATTCTGCGCCACTCCACCTGACTGGAAAGCGCAAACTCATCCCGATAGCGATCCTGCAGCACCCCGCGAAGACTCTGGGCACCACCAATGGAGGGCATCTGGTCGTAGGGCACATGGCCGCTGGCCGCTTTGATTTTGCCCTGAAAGGCCAGAACAGAGCGGGAATCCATCGGAACGAAGCGGCGGTGCTCCAGCTCAAACAGGTTGTAGTTGTAGTCACTACCCCAGGCATCATCAAAGATCAGCAGCTCAGCCTCGCTAAAGACCCCATCCTGACTGTAAAAGCTGTTATCTCGGGTATCGCGCTTAAGCTGAACACCCAGACCGATACGGGTAGAGCTCATAATTTCATCATTTGCATTCAGATAAGCCCGCAGATTACCCGCCTCAGAAAGGTCGGTGTATTCGCGGCTTTGCAGCTTAATGGCAGGGCCAAAGTAGCTATCCTGCAGCAGATTCCAACCCGCTTTAAAGCCAAGACTGACATATTCGGTTTTGTAACTCTCTTCAGAATCTGCCGTGCTGGTTGAGCCGATACCGTGGCTGGTTGCCACGCTTTTACCAAATGCCACCGATGGTTCCAGCAGCATAAAGCCCTGATCACGATAAAGGTTAGAACTCAGGGCCAACATCATCTGGCCTTTTTGTGACAGGAAGCCAAAAGCGCTCACGCTGTCATTTTTGTTCTCACCAGCCTCAGGATTGGGAATCGCCCAGATAACCGCCGCACCACCGGCAAAACCGGTATCCGGTGTGCTGAACGCGATAGGAATAACAATACGTTCCGCTCTGGCTTCCTGGCTGGCCACAGCGCTCAGAAAAGCACAGCTCATCAGCAAAAACAGAACCAAGGGGCGGAAACTCTCTTTAATGGCGATCACGGGCATATCCTTGCGGGTAGTTAATTGGGTACAAACGATGATCTGTTTACGAAGCGGACATTCTATTGGTGCATGTCCCATGTTAAAAGTGACAGGATCAAACTAAACAGCCTGAAGCTAACTTCAATACGACCGACAGGTCAGATAAAACCACAGATCAGGGAGGCTATCGCAGGATACAGAGGGAGATACAATTATGGGAGATGAAATAAAAAAGTGTGGGCAAACCGTAAATTTCAGGCAAAAAAAAGCCTCCAATCCTTGGAGGCTCTCTATATACGATAACAGTCCTTTCCGTGGACTCGCTTCCATTGCGCTTTTCTACATTTCCCCGAGAGACTTCATTCTAGGTTATCCCCCGGTGCGGCAATAGACGCGAATCCCCTCTGTACTTGTAAGAGATATCCTACAAAGCCAGAACTATCCCAAAAAATTCAGGATGTTATAGCAAGAAGACTCTCAGCGATGCTCCGCAAAATCACGGATCACCCGCAGAACATCGGACGAGGTGATCATACCGACCAACGCCCCATCACTGCTGACCACAGGAAAACGCCGCCGGTGATTGCGGATCAGCTTCTGAGCCACGGAAACAATATCCTCATCAACCCTGACCGTATCCACCTCCGTTTGCATGTAATGGGCAACGGTATCCGCTGAATCATCATAGAAACTGCCCTTGAGCACATTTTGCAGGCAGTCGGTCTGGGAAAGAATGCCGATCAGCGTCCCCTTCTCATTAATAACCGGCGCTCCGGTGATGTTGCGCTCCAACAGCTTGTCGACCGCGTTGAAAATATTCATATCCGGGGTAAAACACACTAGCTGGCCAGCCATATAATCACTGACTCTGACAGACTTGGGCATCTGACCGCCTCCTCTGCTTGTAATCGCTCCCGATGCGATAAATAGGCATCCGGTCCGCTTTTTAACAAAGCTCACTCTTTATTAAAGTTCATGGCCGGTGATTGCGCAAAAAAAGGCGGCTTAATCGCACTCCGAAATATGTCACGGAGGGACTAAGCCGCCTTTCTGAGATCAGGCTATCAAACCATGCCGGATACCAGGCCGACAGGTCAGATTGTCAGCTAGGGTCAGGAGGTCAGAATCAGCGCCTGATCAGTTAAAGACTACCGTTTTGTTCTCATGCACCAGAACCCGGTCTTCAATATGCCAGCGTAAACCACGGGCCAGCACCGCTTTTTCCACATCTTTACCCAAACGCACCATATCTTCGATGGTGTGGCGGTGACTGACGCGCTGAATGTCCTGATCGATAATAGGACCGGCATCCAGTTCTGCGGTGACATAGTGACAGGTGGCACCGATCAGCTTCACACCACGCTCATAGGCCTGATGGTAGGGTTTTGCCCCTGCGAAAGAGGGCAGGAAGCTGTGGTGAATATTGATCACCCGACCGGCATACTTTTCACAGATGTTCGGTGGCAGAATCTGCATATAACGCGCCAGCACAATGCAATCAGCATTGGCTTCTTCAACCAGCTGTTCCACCTTATCAAAGGATTCCTGCTTGTTGTTCTTGTCCACCGGTACATAGTGGTAAGGAATTCCGTGCCACTCCACCAGATCACGGAAATCTTCATGGTTGGAGATGACACAGGGAATATCAATCTTCAGCTCACCACTCTGCCAGCGGTGCAGCAGATCCACCAGACAGTGCGACTCTTTACTCGCCATCAGAACCACACGCTTTTTCTGGTCTGAATCGGAGATAAACCAGTCCATCTCAAATTCACGGGCGATCGGTGCAAAAGCGGTACGGAACTCTTCCAGACCAAATGGCACGGTATCCGCACGAATCTCATGACGCATAAAGAACCAGTTAGCCATCCGATCGGAATGGTGACTGGCTTCTGTAATCCAGCCACCGTACATCGCCAGAAAGTTACTCACTTTTGCCACAATACCTACCCGGTCAGGGCAGGAGATAACTAACGTATATGTCCGTTCCATATCTACCAATCAACTCATTCTGTTCGGTGTCCCTGCCAGCCTGAAAACCTTTCTGTCATCAACGCCTTTATGGGAGGGAGCACTATCGGGATTGCCTGTACCAGAGCGGCAATCCATTAAAAATCAGGAGCACGTATTCTACACCAAAAGCATTACTTTGCATCCGCACAAAACCTCTGCGCCCCGCCTTAGCAAGCCTCCCGATTTCCGTCTCAAAAAAGCCCCGCCCGAGAACATTAATTAAACAATTTTGGCGATCAGATTAAATATGACCAAATCTGACACCTTTTTCCGTAAATTTAACGTTACAACCCTACTCCTTGTAACCCTTTGTAAACAAAGGCTCATTAGAAATGCAAAATATTAAAAGCCCTAAAAATCATCGCATTACGACACAAATGAGAATCATTGCTATTGACCGAATTATGACCTTGTGGTCATATCCGGCATCACAAACTTCTTCTCAACTACGTCTAATCATTTACAAGAGGACCATCCAGCATGGGTCGCCTTAACAACATAAAAATCAGTCACAAACTGATTCTCAGTTTCGGACTGATTCTCGGTTTGCTACTGACTATTTCCGTAGCGGGTTATCAGGGGCTTTCCCGCTCTGACAAAGGCTTTATGGAATACCGGGAACTGGCCAGAGACAGCAATCTGGCAGGGCGACTGCAGGCAAATCTGCTAATGCTCCAGGCGAACTTTAATCGCTATCTGATCACCCAGTCACCGGAGGCCTTCGATGAATACCGCGAGCGCCTGAATCTGATGAAACGCTTTCTGGAGCAAGCCCAAACCGAGATTCAAAAGCCGGATCGCGCCGAGCTGATCCGGGATATTACCCGTGAAGTAGGCCAGTACGAGGATACGGTTGAACAGATGATGCGGGAGATCCGCCTGCGCCAGAAGCTGTTCGATGAGATTCTGGTGGTTCGCGGCCCGGAGATGCGCAAAATCGTCACTCAGCTTCGTCAGGAAGCCTACCAGTCCGGCCAGCCACGCATGTCTCACTATACGGGCAACCTTCAGGAAAGCCTGATCATGGGACGCTTCTTTCTGCTGAAATATATTGATAGCAAAAATTCTGAAGATTACCGTGCCGCCCGCAACCAGCTGGTGCAGGTCACAGAAAAAGACCTGAAAGCGGTTCGGGCACTGGGCCTGACGCCGGAACAGTCGCAGGCACTTTCCTACTTTGAAGGCATCAAGGCAGAATATGTGGACGCGATGGATCAGACCTTTTCCGCGATGGAAAAAGAGCTGGACCTGATGAACAGCAAGCTGGAAAAGGTTGGACCTGAGATCGCAGAGACGATTGAACTGGTGAAACTGTCCGTCATTAAAGATCAGGATCTGCTGGGCCCTCAACTGCAGGAGAATAACGCGAATGCGGTTAACTGGATGTCCGGTCTGGCTCTGTTTGCCCTGTTACTGGGCAGCTCATCGGCCATTCTGTTCTCCCGCATGATCAGCCAGCGTCTTGATGAGGTGGTCGTCGCTGCTAAGCAGATTGCTGCCGGTAATCTGAAAGCCCGCAAACCCGCCGAAGCGAAAGATGAGATCGGCCAGCTACAACAGACCCTTTACCAGACCTCTGAAAGCCTGAAAGAGATGATCAGCTCCATCGGCAGCGCCAGCAACGAGATGAGCGCCGCCTCAGTCCAGCTGGCAGCTATGACCGAACAGGCCGAACGAGGCGCACGGGAACAGCTTCAGGAAACCGACCTGCTCTCCTCCGCCATCACCGAAATGACCGCCAGCGCAACCGAGGTGGCAGAGAACACCCACCATACCGCTGCGGCAACCGAGTCTGCCCGTAAAGATGCTGATAACAGCTACCAGCTGATGGCCGAAGCTCTGACTCAGATCCGTCAGCTGCAAACCAGCGTTACCGAAACCGAAGGCCGACTGGATCAGGTACAACATGAAACCCAGAACATCGGCACCATTATCGAGGTAATCCAGTCCATCGCCGAGCAGACCAACCTGCTGGCTCTGAATGCGGCCATTGAGGCTGCCCGCGCCGGTGAGCAGGGTCGGGGCTTTGCCGTTGTCGCTGATGAAGTACGCTCGCTGGCACAACGCACCCAGGAATCCACCGGCGAGATCCATCAGCTGATCGCCCGCCTGCAACAAAGTACGGTTGAAGTGGTGGATGAGATGCAGCGCGGTAAGGCGATGACCGATACCAGTGTTAAACTGACCGAAGATGTGCGTGATGCCCTGAACAACATCACCAGCAGTGCGGCTCAGATCAACGACAGCACCCTGCAGATCGCAAGCTCCACAGAGGAGCAAAGCCGGGTCTCCGAAGAGATCGCGGTGAGTGTCGATAAAGTGCGTCAGGTCGCTAACGAAAGCGTCAGCGCCGTGCAGGAAACCGTCGCCGCCAGCCAGACCCTGAATCATTCCTCCAGCCAGCTGGAGCGTTTGGTGCAGCGTTTTGAGGTCTGATCAGATCGCCTAAGCCAGAACAATAGACGGAACAATCCACCCCATTAAAGAGACAGCTCTGCGGTCAGCTCAAAACCGGCTGATACGCAGGGCTTTTCTGCCCATGGGGCTTCCCGCTTTATTTCCCTCGCTCACCACAGCACCTCCCGACCTGCTCGCTCACCCCGGCCTAGCCCGAACAGCCAAATCCCCATAAAAGTGCACCTGACACGCTGCTCGTTACACAGCGCACCAAAACAGTGCACAGGAAAAACAAATTGCCCTGACAGCACAAAAATAGTGCAGAGCAAAACGTCCCGCTTAGGGAACTGGCCGGATTGAAGCCTGAAATATAAGGCTTTTTTCAGCCCCTCTTTTCAAATTCTCTTGGCCTGTTTTGTGCATCTATTCTAAACCCACATCAAAAGAACGAGCATCATGGCCACAACGCAGCAACTATCCGACAAGGAAGAGGGATCATTCAGCATGAGTGAACTGTCACCGGAAAAGATTCGTCGTCTGGGCATTCATCCCAACCGAATCGAAAAGCAACAGGATCGCTTTATCGGGCACTTTTCAGGTTACGAGCTGCACAGCCATTACCAACCGATTATCTCTCTGACCCACCAGCGTACCGTAGGGTATGAGGCTCTGATGCGCCCTCACTTAGGTAACGAGCCGGAATCGCCCTTAGCCCTGTTTGCCCAGTGCCGTACCCCTTCACAGATCAGTCATCTCGACCGAGTCAGCCGTGCCCTGCATCTGATGAATTTCCGCCTGCTGGGACACACCGATGGCTGGTTATTTCTGAATATCCGTGGTGAGGAGATCCGCCAGAGCAATATGGATGCCGCCGGTATTCGCCATACGCTGGCCGAATTTGGCTTTCAGCCGCAACAGATCGTGTTGGAAATTCTGGAGGATGCCGTGCACGACGAACTCCTTTTAGCCGAGTTCGTTCAGGAGTTCCGTAACGCCGGCTTTCTGGTGGCCATTGATGACTTCGGCACCGGCCAGTCCAACTTTGACCGCATCTGGAAGATCAACCCCAATATTGTGAAACTGGATCGCTCCATGATCCGCAACGCCCATCAGCAGCCCCGGGCACGACGCATCTTTCCAAGGCTGGTCAGCCTGTTAAGGGAGACAGAATCTCTGGTGCTGATCGAAGGTATTGAGAATCAGGATGAAGCCCTGCTGGCTATGGATACCGACGCTGATATGGTGCAGGGCTATTATTTCGCCCGCCCCACTGCGAATGGCCGCAGCCATGGCGATCTGTCAGCCAGTATCAGTCAGCTGCACCGCGAGTACACCCAACATCAGCGACAGGGGCGTCTCGAATTTCAGTCCCAGCTGGTTACGTTTGAGAGCATGATGACCGCCTGTGCAGATCTGATCCGGTTGGATAACAGCTTTGAAGACAGCAGTAAGATCGTACTGGAGCAGCCGGGCTGTCGCCGTATTTTCCTGCTGGACGAACAGGGTTATCAGATCACCCGTACCATCGCGCCCTCCCATACTGAAAGTGACGCCTACCACCCGCTCAAGCAGGCGCAGGGTGCCAACTGGGCACGGCGCAAGTATTTCCAGCGGGCGATTGAGTCACCCAATCGCGTTTACATCTCCCGCCCCTATCTTGCACTGCCGGATGCCAGTATCGAGGTCACCTTTGCCATGGCCTACAACCACAACAACCAGCTCTTTGTGCTGTGCTGTGACGTTGATTCCCGTTATATCGATGCGGCCGGTAATCTGCTGCAACAGGGCAAGATGATCACTCAGCCGATATAAGAACAGCCGGATACCGGACAGGCAAAATATCGCTCTGTCGGCATGCAGGGTTTGCTAAGCGCTTATTTTCTCAGTAAAAGCGCCACCTGATTCCGTGTGGCTACCTTACGCCGGGAGCCGTCAAAGGTCTCCATTGTCACGCTCTGATCAAGGGTCTACTATGCTGTTTTATCGCCTTGTCTGAGAGGGACGTATGACAGCTGTTATAGATACCGAAAACCAGCCCTTTCCACTGATCATCCGTTCACTGGGCATCGACACCCATCAGGAACCCACCGTTTATCTGCGTCGCAACAGCCATGTCTGTCGGGCCGAAGGTTTCAGCACCGCTTCCCGGGTTCAGATCAATAACGACCAGTCTACGATCATCGCCACCCTGCATATTGTTGATAACGACACCCTGTTAGCCCCCGGCGAGATCGGCCTGTCCAACTCCGCCGCCAACGCACTGAAGGCGGCAGATGGCAGCATTGTCCATGTCTGCCATCCCAAACCGATCCGCTCCTTAAGCCACCTGCGTCACAAGGTTTACGGCCATCGCCTGAGCGATGAACAGATGACCGGCATCATTCAGGACATCATTGCAGGGCTTTACGCCGATGTGCATCTGGCGACCTTTATTACCGCCTGCGCCGGAGACAGCCTGAATCAGGATGAGATTATCAGCCTGACCCGCGCCATGCTGGAAGCCGGTGACAATCTGGACTGGCAGCAATCACTTGTGGTGGATAAACACTGCGTTGGCGGCCTGCCCGGCAACCGCACCACCCCTATCGTGGTCAGTATTGTCACCGCCTGTGGCGGCATTATGCCCAAAACCTCATCCCGCGCGATCACCTCACCGGCAGGCACCGCCGACACCATGAGCACCATGACCAATGTCGAGCTGGATCTGGAGGTGCTGAAAAAAGTGGTTCATCAGGAAGGCGGCTGTCTCGCCTGGGGTGGCTCGGTTCACCTCAGCCCGGCGGATGATATTCTGATCCGCGCCGAGCGGGAGCTGGATCTGGACAGCGAAGGCCAGATGGTCGCCTCTGTGCTGTCGAAAAAGATCGCCGCCGGCTCAAGCCATGTGCTGATCGATATTCCCGTTGGCCCGACCGCCAAAGTGCGCTCGGATGAGGCCGCCGATCTGCTCTCCGGCTTGCTGATCAACACCGGCAAAGCTCTGGGGCTTACCGTTGAAGTGATCTGCACCGATGGTACTCAGCCGGTAGGCCGTGGCATCGGCCCCGCTCTGGAAGCGCAGGATATTATCAGGGTGCTGAAAAATGAAGCCAACGCCCCCCAGGATTTGAAAGAGAGAGCGCTCTTACTGGCGGGAAAAATTCTGGAGATGGCAGACCTTGCCCCCGTCGGCGAAGGCCTGGCACTGGCGACCGAAACACTGGAACAGGGAGCCGCCTGGGAGAAATTCTTCCGGATTTGTGAAGTACAGGGCGGTTTTAAACACCCCCCCGTTGCACACTACCAATACAGCTGGAGCAGTGAAGACTCCGGTACGGTAACCGATATCGACAACCGTCATCTGGCAAAACTGGCCAAACTGGCGGGAGCACCGGAAGATCCTGCCGCCGGTGTCACACTGGATGTGAAGCTGGGTCACCAGATCAGTCGGGGCGATACCCTGCTGATGATCCACGCAGAAAGTCCGGGAGCCCTCAACTACGCCATCGAGTTCCTGCAGGATCATAAGGATATGATCAGCATCCGGTAAGTTGCGATACCGCAACCGATAGTGGAAACCAGACCGTTATTAGCCAACGGCAATAACCAGACCATCATAAAAAGAAACATCCTGCCCGGCCTTAACCAACGGGCAGACACAACCAAAAAGCGCTGATTTATGACTCCGATTTTATTTGACCTGAACGACGCCAGCAGCCTGAAAACCGGCCTGATCCAGCAACTGAACGCCGAAGAGGGCCAGCTGAACCAACGCCGCTTCCCCGATGGCGAAAGCTATCTGCAGGTTAAGACACCGGTTAAGGACCGTGTCGCCCTTGTGCTGTGTACCCTGTACCAGCCGGACGAGAAGTTTCTGCCCCTGATCTATCTGGCCGAAACCCTGAAAGAGATGGGTGCCCGCAAGGTGGTTCTGATCGCCCCCTATCTGGCCTATATGCGTCAGGACAAACGCTTCCATGACGGTGAGTGCATCACCTCCATCTGGTTTGCCCGCCTGATCAGCCAGAGCTTCGACCACCTGATCACCGTTGACCCGCACCTGCACCGTTATAACTCACTGGATGAGATCTACAGCATCAGCAGCCAGGTGGTAGCGTCGGCAGAATCCGTTGCCCACTGGATCAGCCAGAATGTGAAAAAGCCCCTGCTGATCGGCCCGGATATCGAAAGTGAACAGTGGGTTGCAGAAGTCGCCCGCATGGCCGATGCGCCTTTTGAAGTGCTGCTGAAAGAGCGCCATGGCGACCGGGATGTGTCCGTCTCCCTGCCCCATGTGGAGCGCTACAGCGAGCATACGCCGGTTCTGGTGGACGATATTATCTCCAGCGGACGCACCATGATCGAAACCATCCAGCATCTGCAGACCGCCGGTATGCAGAAGGTGATCTGCATCGGCACCCACGGCCTGTTTGCCGATGAAGCCTACCAGCAGATGCAGGCAGCTCACGTTGCTCAGGTGGTCACCTGCAACACGGTTCATCATGTCAGTAATGCCATCGATATGGCTCCGGCACTGGCTGATGCGGTCAGTAAAATGCAGCCGGAAACCGCCTGAATCTCCGGCTAAAATGTAACCTTCGTTACCTTAGGTTTAACCAAGGTAACGAGGGTTTCTCCCGCTAAGAATATCCACTATTTCAGCCCCTTCAAATAGCCCTCAGAGACCAACAAATACGGGGCTTACAGGCAAAAACACCAAATGTCATTTCCGTTAAAGAAAATGTCGCCTATTCATTAGAAAGCCTGACTCAGCTGAGCTAGAATCCCACCCTAGACTAAAGTTTACTCTTAAACACTGCTGATTAACGCTTTGACCTTTCAGGATTATGGTTCGGGGCCATGCTTAATCAGGTGTTTCTTTGTTTTTCCTGCCGACTTAAAGGAAGTTGCCATGAGTATGGAAGACAGCTTTGAAACCCTGAAGAAAATGGGTATCGAGAATGTCCGTGATATCGAAAAATTCACCTCCCGCACCGAGGGTGACCACGACATTCTGAAGATCTATTTCCAGCGTCACCACGGTGACTGGTTTGCCAAAAGCAAAAAATTTAAGTTCCCGCGCGTTCATAAAGACCGCCGCGTGAATGAAGGGCTGGTAACCTACCGCCCGACCACTGAGCCATCGGCAATCTATCTGCATGCGGTAGATGAGCTTGAGAAACTGGTTGCGACCGAACAGAAGGTAGAAGACAAAAAAGAGCTTCTGCTGGAAGAGATCGAGCATCTGGAAAAAGTGGTACAACGCAAGATTTCCGATATCCGTCGCCAGATCGAAGAGCTGTAACAGGCTGCCGATCCGGATTGCCGGCCAGTTTTAGCAAGGATCAGCACCTTGGTGTCGCTTTGCTAAAACGCCCCCACAAAAAGAAACGGAGCGCCGACCTAAGCCCCAGGGCTAGATTAGCGCTCCGTTTTTTTATGTCCGGGCTTTAAATGTCTAAGCTTTATCGCTCAAGGCCTACAGTTTCGCTCAGGGCTTATGGCATCGCTCAGGGCTTACAGCATCACCCAGCTGGCCACACCGATCAGACCAATCATGGTGACATTGAGCAGAGCACCGGCACGCATCATCTGGGTTTGCGGTACATAACCAGAACCAAAAACAATCGCGTTTGGTGGCGTTGCTACCGGCAGCATAAAGGCGCAGGACGCCGATACCGCAATCACCGCAGCCAGCACCACCGGCGACAGCCCCATCGCCTGAGCGATCGAAACAAAGATCGGCACCAGCAAGGCGCTACTGGCGGTATTACTGGCGATCTCCGTCAGCATCACCACAAAGGCGGTAATCACCAGCATAAAGATAATCAGCGGCGCACCTTCCAGAAAAGTGCTGATCGACTCCGCCAGAAAGACACTGGTTCCGGTGGTTTTCAGTACTGCTGACAGGGTCAGACCACCACCAAACAGCAGCAATACACCCCAGTCCGCAGATTGCTCAACATCCTTCCAGTTCACCAGTTTAAGAGCACAAAGCAGCACAATGGCAAACAGCGCCACCATGGCATCAAAGCCTTTACTGATACCGATCAACTGAGACACCGGCTTGCTGAACAACCACAGGGCAACGGTAATCAGAAAAACACCCAGCGTCAGCCACTGCTCTGTCCCCATCGGCTTAGCATCGTTATCCATCTCAAACTTACGGGACAGATCCGGACGGAACACCAGCCACAACAGCGCCAGCATAATCGGGAACATCAGCAGCACCGCCGGAATACCGATCTTCATCCACTCGGCAAAACTGATACCAACGGCTGCAGCTGCAATGGCATTGGGCGGGCTGCCAACCAAAGTACCGATGCCGCCGATATTGGCAGAGTAAGCCACCCCGAGAAGTACAAACCAGTAGGTGTTACGGTTCTGTTCGTAGGGCAAGCGGCTGAGCATACCCAGCGCCAGCGGCAGCATCATAGCGGTGGTCGCCGTGTTAGAGATCCACATGGAAACAAAAGCGGCCGTAAAAAACAGCAGCACACTGGCCACCAGCATTTTGCCTTTGGCCGCCCGAATCACAAGTCCTGCGATACGCTCATCCAGCTGCTGTTTATGCAGGGCGGATGCTAAAGCAAAGCCCCCCAGAAACAGGAAGATAATCGGATTGGCGAAGTTCTTCATCGCCTCCGCGACATTGAACACACCCAGTACCACGGCAAGAATCGGCACCAAAAGGGCGGTGACCGTGATATGGAAGGTTTCCGTCATCCATAACAGGGCAACAGAAGCCAGAATCGCCAGACCGATCCGCAACTGCAGTTCCAGATCTGTACCGTAGAAAATCCCTAAACCTGTCAGAACCGACAGTAATAAAGTGACATGAGTGCGCTGCACGCCAAACTCCCCATAAGCAGTGACTAATCCGGTTGTTATTCTAGCAAGGTTTTAACAGTAAACCGTCTGTCGGGATCAAAGGATGATCTGCCGCAGAGGTTAATCATCCTGTTGCGGACTGCCCGGACGTTGCTGAGACTGCAGCCCCATCAGGAAATTACGCAGCACCTGATCCTTGCACTCACGATAATGCTTGTTGTCCGGCTTGCGGAAAAAAGCGCTCAGCTCATGCTTGCTCAGACTGAAATCCGCCAGCAGCAGGATCGCCAGAATATCTTCCGCTTTCAGGTTGAGCGCAATACGCAGCTTCTGAAACACCATATTGTTGTTCAGACGCTTTTCCGGTTCCGGCTGCTCACCTTCGCGCTTGCCACGCTCCAGGTTGATAAAACCATTCAGAAACTGAGCAAACAGCGTATCGTTAAGCGACACAAACTCTTTATCGCCATCTCTTTTCAGCCAGGCGGCAACCTGTTCACGGGTGACAACCGCATCGGCCAGAGCAAAAATATCAACGACAGCACTATCTTTCAGATCAAAGGTGTAACGTAAGCGGCGCAAAATAGCATTATTGGTCAAAATAGATCCTAGTATCAGGGGGATAATTCAGAGGGCGAAAACCCGGATGTCCTGCGTCAGCAACAACAGGAGAGCAGAGGCTTGCCGGAAGGAGCGATCTTAGCAGATCCGCCTCCACCGCCCTATTAAATAGCATCTCAATCGCTGCGATCAGACTGAAACAGCCCTCATCCCAATGATCTGGCTCAGTCTAATAATGCATTATTAAAGTTCTATATGAATTCAATTCGGAAAGTGAGTAAGATTCATTAATTAGCTGATTTATAGCTCAGATCAAAATAAGAGGTTTACCGTGACTAAAATTGCCACTGCCAAGCGCTCCCGCGCTATCACCACCGAAGAAGTGCTACTGATTCTTTGCCACTCTGTCACCGAAGTTCTGGGCAACACCGGTAACGATAAAGTTGATTACTCCCCTATGGTGCAGAAGATCAACAAAACCTGTCTGCGCCCGGATATCGGTTGTTTTGTACTGTTTGATGGCGGCTTCTCCGGTCTGGTGATCATCAACTTCACGGCAGAATCTGCCATGGAGATCTACCGCAAGTATCTGCTGAGCATGGGCATGCCGGAAAATGAACTGGCACAGTTCCACACCTCTGATGAGGTCGGCAACGTGATGGGCGAAATTATGAACCAGATCGTGGGTGACTTTACCAACAAGGTACGCCATCAGCTGAAAACCTCCATCACCCAGAGCCAGCCTAAGATGATGGCGATCAACAAGCAGGTGCAGATCTCGGTGAACACCACGCTGGATCAGCCTCAGTCCCGCCGTGTGACCTTCAATACCGAAGACAACAACATCTTCTACCTTGAGCTGTCCATGGACAAAACTGAGTTCATCAAACTGCATGACTTTGATGAGGACGAGCTGGAAAGCCCGGATGATATTCTGGCGGACAACCCGCAACAGACCGGCAGCAGCAAGAACAGTGAAGCTCACGCCAATACCGATCATGATGATCTGATGAAGGATCTGGGTATCTGATACCCGCTCCTCAGACCAGAAGCATCAAAAAGCCCGCTGCAGTATGACGGTTTGCGTCATCCTGCAGCGGGCTCTTTAGTGCCGGAATGAAGTGACTCAGGCGGTCTGCAACATCGGACGATGCCGATGAATACGCTCCAGAGACTCACGCTCCTGTTGTTCTACCCGATACAAATCCCATCGGGTTTGCAGGTTAAGCCAGAAATCAGGTGTTGTCCCGAAAAAACGGCTCAAACGTAATGCGGTACTGGGCGTAACACCTCGCTTGCCATTGATCATCTCATTCACCCGCTGATAGGGCACATGGATAGCGTCAGCCAACTCCCGCTGAGTTATCTGCATCGGATTAAGAAACTCTTCCAACAACATCTCACCGGGATGCGTTGGCTCACGTTGCTCAGGTATGCGAACCATAGCGCGCTCCTTTAATGGTAATCCACCAGCTCAACATCCGCAGGACCCACTTCTGTCCAACGAAAACAAAGCCTGAACTGACCATTAATTCGAATACTGTACTGCCCCGACCTATCACCTGAAAGGGCTTCCAGACGATTACCGGGCGGAATTTTTAACTCATCCAGCTGAGAGACAGAATCAAGCAAATCCAGTTTCCTTGATGCGGTTTTCCATAGCGACTGCGGACAAAGTTTCCTGACCGCCCTGCTACTGACACCGTTAAAAAGATCTTCAACTGCTTTATCTTTGAAGTTTACGATCATGATATAACGGTAGCACGGAACCCATGCTACCAACAAAAATAAACTTACCTGCGCTATCAGAAACCAAGCGGTTTACCTCAATTCATTCGCCTTTCGATAGGCTCCCTGATAATCAAAGATGCGTTCCTGCACCTGCCACCAGTGTTTCTGTTTGCGGCCGATAACAAAATCCGGTGCACTTAACAGGTGCTGAATTTTCATCACCTCGTCGATTTTTTCAAAACTCACCGGAGCCTGACTGTTGGCCAAGCGTCGGCCAAACAAACGGTTAAACACCGCCCGTTGCGCAGGTTTGGCAAAGTCGAAGGATTCGGTCAGCTCTTCGCCTTCTTCACCGTGGTAGGTGATTTTCAGCTTGCCGGCATTGGCCGACAGGCTGATACCGGAACAGCGGATCACCATGGCATCTTTCAGTTTCAGAGCGTCTTTCAGTTTATCGTCCGGGTCGATAATCGCGGTCTGACACTGATGGCATTTGCGGGCGGCGATATCGTTTTCTGCACCACAGTGCTGACACTCTTTAAAACGGAAACGGTAATCGCACTGCACCGGTGGCTGATCACTGTTTATGGGTTCACCGTCATCACCAAGGCCTAGCAGCCCCTGACAACGGCGGCCATAGTGCTCAATCACCTGGCCCTGAGAATCCTTTTTGCCCCAGAAGATATTGGCAAAACCGCAACCGGGGCAAAACACCTGAACCGGCTCGCTGTCGGGATTGGGTTTCTTCTCCCCCACTTCCGGATGATGCAGATTGACGTTATTACCGGCGTAATCGATCACCAGACAATCGGTTTTGCCCTCATCCAGCCGCAGGCCACGGCCAACAATCTGCTGATACAGACTCACCGACTGGGTAGGACGCAAAATGGCGATAAAATCCACATGGGGCGCATCAAAGCCCGTGGTCAGCACGGAAACATTAACCAGATATTTCAGCTGACGTTGTTTGAAATGGCTAATCAGATCATCACGGGTTTTAAGATCCGTCGCGCCGGTAATCAGGGCGGTTTGGGAGGCAGGCAGGTAACCGGTAATCTCTTTGGCGTGATCAACAGTGGCTGCAAAAATCATCACCGCTTTGCGTTTGGCTGCCTGCTCCATCACCTGCTCGATAATGGATCGGGTTACCCGCTGATGCTTACTTAACAGCTGGTTGACGTCCTTCTCGGCGTATTCGCCAAAGCTGTTCTGCGCCAGCGCCGAGAAGTCATACTGCGCCACCGCCGCATCCACCAGATCCGGCTTGGTCAGAAAGCCGCGATGAATCATATAGCTTAACGGCAACTCGTAGATGCAGTGTTGGAAGGGTTTATCGTCCTCGCTGCGGACAAAGCCCCGATAGTGGTATTTGTAGATCCAGCCCATGCCCAGCCGGTAAGGGGTTGCGGTCAGACCCAACACCTTTAACGCCGGATTTTTCTCCCGCAGCTGTTCAATAATGCGCTGATACTGACTGGTATCCTCGCCGCTGACCCGATGACACTCATCGATAATGATCAGGGAGTATTCGTGCTGAAACTGATCCAGATTAGCCGACACCGACTGCACACTGGCAAAGGTGACCTGATGCTCGCTCTCCCGACGCTTTAAACCCGCCGAGAAGATCCCACCGGTCAGACCGTAGCTCTGGTACTTGGCGTGATTCTGCTCCACCAGCTCTTTAACGTGGGTCAGCACCAGAATTTTACGCCGCGCCAGCCGTGCCAGCTCTGCAATCACCAGACTTTTACCGGCACCGGTGGGCAGCACAATAACCGCTGCCTCATTGGACTTACGGAAGTGTTTTATCGTGGCATCAACGGCTTCCTGCTGGTAAGGGCGCAGGGTGAAAGGCGTGGTCATAGCAAGGGCAATATCAGGTGAAGAATGAGGAAGGAATGGTAGCAAAGAACGCAGGAAAAGACTGTATGGATTTTCAGTTCCAAGCCATTTCAGAGAAATGGCTTTTTACTGCTCAACCGTAAACGTCATCTGATCCTGAATCCGTTTAAACCGGATCTTCATCTGGCTCAGCTGTTTTTCGAGCTTTGCAATCAGCTGCGGGTAGCCGTCAGAGGCCAAAAAGCCATCCAGATGCGCCTGACGGTTAAAGACAAAGGTGATCCGTAGCGATTGCGGGAAGTTATCGTAATCCGCTTCATGGGTCAGCCAGAGGAAGCCGTCGAAATCCTTCATAAAGTCTTCGCAGATATCGGTCAGAAAAAGACGAATCTGGTTATCGGTTTTCTTATCTGATTTACGCATAATCACTCACTTTCACAACGACACTCACCCTCAAAACAACACTTTCATCTAAAACCCTAAAAGCCACTCAGGATAGCCGAATACCCCGTGCGTTGTAGGCTTTGCCCATCAACACCATGAAGATCACAAAGGTGATCAGGCAGGATTGCGATTAAACGCCGACCACAAGAGGCTTAAACCCGCAGCAGCAAATAAACCTGACACTACCCGCTCGACCCAGTGACCCACTTTCCTGTAGCCCTTCATCACTCCATCGATTGAAAAGAGAATGGAATACATCGCGTTGACGAAAAAGCCCACCAGCATGCAGACCACCACCGCCGCGATCAGGGAGATAAGATCATCGTTAGCACTCATCCCCACTGACAAAGCCGCCATCCAGGCGACAACGGTTTTCGGGTTCGATGAGTTGAGAATAAAACCGCGCAGAAACCACTTACCCAGCCCGGTTTCGCTGGTTTGGTTATTCGCGAGCTCCGACGGTGAATGAAAAGAGGAGCGGAACATCTGATAAGCCAGCCACAGCAGGTATAACCCGCCCAGAACTTTAAGCGCCATCAGCAGATATAAAGAACCCTGCAGGACAACACCCATGCCACTGGCTGCCACAATGCCCCATAGCAGCAGGCCGGTAGAAAGACCGGCACCATAAACCAGACTGATTTTTCGCCCCTTACTCATGGCAAGGGTTGCGTTGGACAAGGTCGCAGGCCCCGGTGAAACCGCGACCACAAAGAAAGCAAAACCTATCGTGACTAAAGACATAACATCAATCATAACCCGCTCCTGAATTCCGGTTTTCGGATATCTGTTTCCATCCGCCTAAGCTACCTGCAAACTCCTGGCGTAAACAGGTATAGATCCGTGAAAATAAATCGTCACAGGAGTAATTTCTGCCCGCTCAAGGCATCGCCTGAGACGAAAAAATGCAAACCCACCAAACACTACTGACAGGATGCTGTCAGTAGCCCTGCTTTAGACTCTCTCCCGTTGCTGACCAACCCGTCAGCACCAACCACCTAATCGAATGGCAACAGCCGATTGACAACATTAGTTAACAAGCAAGGAGAGTCACATGGACAACAACATCAATATCGCCGTTTGGTTTGAGATTCCGGCTACCGACTTCGGGCGCGCGGTAAACTTTTATCAGACCATTCTGGATGTCGAGCTGGAAGACTTTGAGATGAGCGGCCTGCGTCAGGCATTATTCCCCCACGGCAATAAAGCCCATGTATCCGGTGCTGTGGTCTGTGGCGAAGGCTTTAAACCCTCAGCGGAGGGCTGCGTGGTGTATCTGAATGGCGGCGAAGATCTGGCCGTGGTTCTGTCGAAAGTGGAAGCTGCCGGTGGTAAAGTGCTGCTGCCTAAAGTCCATCTTAGCGACCAGATCGGCTATATTGCGCACTTTATGGATACCGAGGGCAATCGCATCGGCATCCACTCAATGGGCTAAACTCTTTAACCCATAGATTTAGCCGACAAATTTAGCCGATAAAAACAGCGGCTGACGATAGCCAAAAAAACAGTATCCCATCAAGGAGATTCCCGTGCGCCGGGCTGACCGACTTTTCCAGATTATCCAATACCTGCGTAACCGCCGGTTAACCACGGCGAAATGGCTGGCGGAAAAGCTCGAAGTGTCTGAGCGCACCATCTATCGGGATATTCAGGATCTGATGCTCTCCGGTGTTCCCATCGAAGGGGAAGCCGGAGTGGGCTACGTGCTGCGCCACGGCTTTGATATTCCTCCCATCATGTTCACCAAAGAAGAGATTGAAGCCTTGGTGATCGCCGCCCGCCTTGTCAAAACCTGGGCAGGATCAAAACTCTCCCGCTCCGCCGACAGCGCACTGGACAAGATTGAAGCGGTACTGCCCGACAACCTGAAAACAGAACTCGCCAAGCCAAGGCTCTACACGCCGGAACTGCTCGCAAACGATGCCACCTCCGCCCTGATGGACGAACTGCGGGAAGCGGTTAACGCCAAACAGATCATCCGCATCGAATACCTGAGCCTGAAAGAGGAAACCACCCAGCGGGAACTCAGGCCACTTGGCCTCTTCTTCTGGGGCAAGATCTGGACACTCGCCGCATGGTGCGAGTTACGGCAGGGCTATCGGAGTTTTCGTGTGGATCGCATCACAACGGTCAGCATCACTGACCGTGTGTTTGCAGAGGATGACAGGGTTTCGTTCAAGGGATTTCTGAATGAGAAGTATGGGGGGATGGAGAGCAAGGAATTTGACTAGGCCTTAACGCCCAGCCCTATAAATAGCCCAGACCTACTTATCCAAAACTACATGTCCAAAATAACGTCAAAACCACCATAAATAATCCGCTTACCATCGAAAGGCATGGGGTTAGTTTCAGGACTCATTCTCGGGTCTTCCATCACCTGCTGCCAGCCAGCATCCCGAACCTCTTTGGACGGCCAGATAACCCAGGAGAACACCACGGTTTCACCCTCTTTTGCCTGCACAGCCATCGGAAATGACGTGACCTCACCATCCGGCACATCATTGCCCCAAGCCTCCATCACCTTTAATGCCCCGAACTCTTTAAACACCTCGGCTGACAGCCTGCTGTGCTCAAGGTACTGCGCTTTATTCGCGGTCGGTACAGCGGCTACAAATCCATCGACAAATGACATAAATAAACTCCTTTCAGTGAAGCTATAACCATAGACCAGAGATGCCCAAGGGCATAATGCGAAAAAGGCGTGTCGGTTGAAGCGGTCGGAAAATCTAAGGCAATGCGGCGGTCAGCTGCTTTTGGTCAGCGCGAGTTTTGCCCCAAAACCGATAAAAACCACACCCGTGATTGAGTTTAACCAGACCTTAAAGGCTGGGTTGTTGGTGGCGGATTTTATCCTGCTCAGGGTAAACACCATGGCCGAGAACCAGAGCACATTGACCAGCGAGTGAGCAGTAACCAGTGAGTAAGCGCTTAGGGCGCTGCCATCCACCGGCATAAACTGCGGGAAAGCCGCCAGATAAAAAACCGATACTTTTGGGTTCAGAATGTTGGTTAAAAAGCCTTCGTAAAACGCCCCTTTCATCGAAACCGGCTTTTGTGCCGGTTCTGCTGCCGAGGTCGTTTGAGCGGCAGGCTGCCGGATCGCATTTCGCAGGGCTTTAATACCCAGCCAGATTAAATACGCCGCCCCCAGCATCTTAAAAACAAAAAATGCGTTGGCGGATTGCACCAGCAGAATGGAGATACCGAATATCGACAACGTACCGTGAACATAGAACGCGGCCACAAAGCCCGCAATGTTGGTCAGCCCCACCCGATGACCGGAGAGAGGCACTGTCTTAGCGATCAGAAAGCCATTCGGCCCCGGAGAGATCACCAGCAAAGTCGCCACGGCGATAAAAGCGACAATAGCGTTTAAATCCATTTTAGTTCTCCGGTGGTTTGGGCTTCTGGGTTTCAACTTGAGAGGATTCTGGCTGCTCCTGCAGCATAGTGGTTTTCAGTTGCTTAATCTCTATTTCTGCACGCTGTTCTGCAGCCTTAACAACGTCAGGGTTTAGCTTTTCCAGTAACTGGTTCAGAGGCCTAGTCATAAGCGACTCCGTGGTTTAGGTGATATGAAAAACAACGGCCAGCATGGCTGACCGTGTTTAGAAGATAGTAGGTACATTAGAGAAATTTTGGTCGGGAGTTTAATGATTAAAATTGTCTCAATCACTTAACTCTTCATCAGATCTATTTAAATAAGGAAGAGCAAAGTTAATATATTCTTGCTGGGGAGTTCGGCGCACATCCCAACAGCCATCATGATTTTTCGGTTTTTCTCTTTCAATAACATGGGTTAGCACTAGGCGTCGTTTAGCTCTCGATACACCCACAAAGAAAGCACACCGATTAGCATCTTTATCGCCAAAGAAAATTTCTTTTTCGACGGCCATGATTATCGTTGAGTCGAACTCTAATCCCTTGCTCTTATGAATAGTCAAAATACGAACGGCTTGGTCATCAGAGAAACGAGTCATGGCTTCGGGTAAATCGGTGGTAAGTTCAAGCAATTCTTCAATGCGAGCTTTGGTATCCTTGAGAACTTCATCTAACCTCGCTTTGGACCCATAGTCAGGAGAAAGCGCAATAAGAGTCTCCATGCCTATTTTATCCAAAAACCTACACGCAGAATCCCACCACCCCAAAAGCAGCTTATCCATGGCAATAATTTTTCGCTGTTCCTTGAAAAAGCTTTGAAAATTTTGCCTTACGCTAGACTGCACCTCATCATCGGCAAAGGGAGTCAATTGATTCATCAACCGAATCCAGGCTTTGGGCTCTCGCTGACCATAAAGGCACGACAAGTAGTCAACAACGAGCCTTGCGGCAGGTTCGACAGTAATATCCTGCATCTCCTGCTCGTTCCGGTACGGTATTCCCCTAGCTTCCAATTCCTCCATCAGGTGGTTGGCATAAAGATTTAGTTGTTTGGACACTAATACAGCGATTTCGGAGAAAGGAACCTGTTCATTTCTTATCCACCCAGCAATCAGACCGGCCAAATGCACCGCTTCCTCTTGGGCATTCTTGAATTGCAAAGTAAATACCTCTCCCTCTTCACCAGCAAGTTGGTTATGTGGCATGACGGACGCTGGATCAAGCACACTAATTATCTCGTTCTGCATCCGAAGCAAGCGGGGTTTTGAACGAAAATTTCGGTACATGTTTAGAGGGACGGCTGCAAAATCCCTAGCGAAAGTTTGGAAAATTCCATCCAAAGCACCTGCCCATCCCATAATTTTCTGCTTGGTGTCACCGACAGCGGTAAGGCGAATGCTCGTACCTTGGAAGGCTATCTTCACAAGTTCATACTGCTGATCCGTACAGTCCTGGAACTCATCCAAGAAAACGTCGCTGTAAGTTTGGCGTATGGCATTTCTTGCGACAGCAGAGACCTTGATAATTTGAGTTGCTAGCGGCACAAGATCTTGAAATGTAATTTGCCTTCTTGTGACTTTTTTCTCGCCAATCGAATAATCCAGATCAAGAGCATCATCACCAGTAAGCACTACTCGGAAACGATCAATGATACGCTTTGCAAACGCATGAAATGTGTAGCTATCAAATCGGGAAGCCAGTTCTTGTCCACAGCGTCGCTGGATTCGCTCCTTCAAGTTTTTGCTGGCGTCAACTTTGAAAGAAATAGCGAGTATTCTCTTCGGATAACGGCAGGTTCCGGTTCGTAGGAGGAAGTCAGCTCTCTGTGCAAGCATTTCCGTCTTGCCCGCGCCAGGCCCTGCCGTCAGTGCAAGACAGCGGGCTTGCTCCTTCGCAGCCCTCAGTGCATTGGGTTCAAGCGTTAGCCCATCCGAAGGCAGCCATGCATCTACAGCAATCACTCTGGCAGCTCCGCAAGCTTGGCTATCACGGCATCTGCAAGTCGTCCAAATGATTCTGGCATGTTCACCAGCAATTCCTCGTCGCTCAGTTGAGCAAAAGCATCTATATGCGCAGCGGGCTTACTACCAAGTTTAAAAAGCTTGTGATATGTCGAGAAAAGATTAAGCTCGGCTCCGCTGTATTGGGATAAGTCATTATGGCTCTTGCCCAAAACGGCTTTAATCGTTGAGTCATCTGGAACTTCCTGCTGAACACCATAAGCATCTGGAAAAGCAAGAAGCATTGAAAAGTCCAAATCCATAGGAAACGAAAAGAATATCCCACGTGTTTCCAACTCTCCGAAGATATCCTTCGCACCGTTTTCAAAAAAATGATGAGTACGGACTGGCGTTTCATCAGCATTCCATTTTGGAAGATTAAAAGTAGCTGGAAGGACTTTTTCCGGTTCAAACTTTGCCAGTTGGTCATTGACATTCTTGATCCGTCCCCAGCCAGCTTGATATCTAGCTACATCCAAATCAAGAAGGGTTAAATATGGTATCTGCAGTGCGGATAGCAGGCGCCAAAAATGGTTGACGTGTCGCCCTCCCAAAGGAGCAATCGTCACCGCTGATTCGTCAACGGGTACCCCTTTCGCACTGAAAACACGTGGCAACACAATTTCTTCACTATCCCCTTCACCCAACACAACCAAACGCGAGAAGTAGATCTCTGGAAACGCCTGGACGGCCTCGCGTACAAACTTATGCGCTTCATCTTTTCTAGAGGGCAATTGGATTTTCGTAATTTTTGATTGCCGAGTTTCGGTAAGTCGAAGATATCGAATACATTCCGGATCGACACGTCGCAACATCGAAGGAGCATGCGTAGCAATTAGGGCCTGAGCATCTTCGTTGCTCGTCATTGAGTTAAGAGCGCTGACAATCCTCCCCAAATAGTGAGGTGAGAGGCTGTTCTCTGGTTCCTCAAGGGCTATTAAAGTAAAGACTGGCGGACGCAACTTTTCAGGGTCAAAAGAGTCGTCCTCACCGGCAAGGACTGCACGACCAACTGCTTGAGATGATAGGACCAAAGATAGATAGAGCATCGACTTCTGACCGTCACTGAGTCGGGAAAAATCGACAATATTTTCATTATGCCCCGGCGAGAAGGATACGGACATATGACGAAGCAAAGCCTCGATCTCAGATGACACAAAGGTAATTTTGGGATCTGTAAAGTATCTCCCCTTATGCAAAGCCTTCCATGTCTTTTTCAAATGGTCACTAAAAGCATTGATAGATGGATTAGCAGCCAAACTCTCACTAATCTGCTCGGTAAACCCTTTGACCTTCGCCCTTTCATTTTCCCAGTTGACTGCCCGTAGCAAGCGACCAAGCAGCGCGTTTGTTCCATATGCAATGTGGTCAACCGGGTCTCTTCTTGCGGGCAGATAGTGGACTTGTATGTGATTTCGCTCAGACCTCGGAACCGTTTGAGGATTCAGAGGTGAACCGTCCGAACCAGCTTCAAGCACATACACAAAAGTCTCATCAATATCTCCATCTGGGCCCATAGTGGCACTTAGGCGATATCGCACCCTAGGAATTCCGTCAGGGTCATCAAGGCGCATATGACTGAAATGGGGAGCAACGGTCGAGTTATCTTCTTCATCCTCTAACTCGGGGAATACAAAGTCCGCCTCAATCCATAGCTGCCTTTCTTCGGGCGCCTCTTGTTCATCGTACGGGACATGGAAGTCTGAGCGCTGAATACGGCGTAATGAAGGATCAAATGCGAACAATCGGCACAGAGCCTGTAGTGCTGCAGTCTTGCCTGCCCCGTTGGGGCCAATTAGATAAGTAATATCTTCCAGTGTAAGTTCTGTTGGAACAGCTCCGAAGCCTCTAAAATTTGAAAGCCGAATCGACTGCAGTTTCATCCTAGCCTACCTTCTTATCCCACGATTAAAGCCTGATATGGAACCTCAAGATTACGCCGTATATCAGGCATCTATAAAAACACGTACACATTATGCTTACTTAAAACACTCGCAGATTTTGAGAAAAGTTCGGATTAGAGAGGAAAAATCCATCTTCTGATCTGACTGCTTCCCTGCCATACGCTCATGCGTTATTTGCTCTTAATCTAAGAGCTGCAGGTGACTGTTCCGTTAAATGGAGCACTCACCTGCTTCCGTAATTCTTTGATTTTTCAGTCTATCCGATCACCTACATTAGCGGAACCAAGCATTAGGTCTAAGCTATATTTTTCCCGCAGGTATTTGATATGTGACAGACAGGCCGGTAGGCATTCCCACGTAGAACGTGGGAACGAGATGTGCGCCGAGCATCCTCCCAACATCGACTTACCCGCTTTCCCCGTACAAGCCTGACACTCTTTTTAACTGCAGGCGGTACACCTATGTTTTCTCTCTTTAAGTCTGACCCGACCAAGAAACTGAAAAAGGAATACGCGACCAAGTTGGAGCAGGCGATGCTGGCTCAACGTAATGGCGATATTAAAAGTTATTCGTTTCTGTCGGAGGAAGCGGAGGCGATCTATAAGCAGATTACGGCGTTGGAGGCGGAGGAATCCAAGTAAGAGCGGTAGGCATTCCCACGTAGAACATGGGAACGAGTCGCCGTTCTGAGTAATAGCGCCAGAACAAAAAAAGCCCCGGTCAGTCAACCGGGGCAATATCTCAGAGGTACACCGCTGCCGGTGCATAGGGAGGTTTCGTGCTGAAACTTAGCTCGGGAAGGCGAAGCTGACGCCTTCACGTACGCCGCTGGAAGGCCAGCGTTGGGTGATGGTTTTGCGCTTGGTGTAGAAGCGAACACCATCCGGGCCGTAGGCGTGCAGGTCACCAAACAGGGAGCGCTTCCAACCGCCGAAGCTGTGGTACGCCACCGGAACCGGCAGAGGTACGTTGATACCCACCATGCCCACTTCGATCATGTCGGAGAAGTAACGCGCGGCTTCACCGTCACGGGTGAAGATGCAGGTGCCGTTGCCGTATTCGTGATCGTTGATCAGCTGCATCGCTTCTTCCATGGTGTTAACACGCACCACCTGCAACACCGGGCCGAAGATCTCTTCCTGGTAGCTGACCATCTCTGGCGTAACACGGTCGATCAGGGTTGCGCCCACAAAGAAGCCGTTGTCGTAACCGGCTACCTGAGGTTCGCGGCCATCAACGACCACGTTTGCGCCATCTTCTTCAGAACTTGAGATATAACCCACCACCTTGTCGCGATGTGCGGCGGTAATCACAGGGCCAAAGTCGTTGGATTTGTCGGAGAAAGCACCTACTTTCAGCGGCTTCATCGCTTCTTTCAGTTTGCTGACCAGTGCATCTGCTGCCTGATCACCCACCGCTACGGCTACCGACAGCGCCATGCAACGCTCACCGGAGGAACCAAAGGCAGCACCCAGCAGCTGGTTTACGGCGTTATCCATATCCGCGTCCGGCATGACGATGGCGTGGTTTTTCGCGCCACCCAGCGCCTGACAACGCTTGCCGTTGGCATTAGCAGTTGCGTAGATATATTCCGCAATCGGAGTCGAACCCACAAAGCTTACCGCTTTGATGCGCTTGTCGGTCAGCAGGGTATCCACCGCTTCTTTGTCACCGTTAACCACGTTCAGTACGCCTTCCGGCAGACCCGCTTCGTGCAGCAGCTGCGCGATATACAGGGTTGAGGACGGATCGCGCTCAGACGGTTTCAGAACAAAGGTGTTACCGCAGGCGATCGCCAGTGGGAACATCCACATAGGCACCATGGCCGGGAAGTTAAACGGCGTAATACCGGCCACCACACCTAAGGGCTGGAACTCGCTCCAGGAGTCGATATTCGGGCCAACGTTTTTGCTGTACTCGCCTTTCAGCAGATCCGGAATACCGCAGGCAAACTCGACGTTTTCGATACCGCGCTGCAGCTCGCCCATCGCATCGTGGGAGATCTTGCCGTGCTCTTCACCGATCATGGCGCAGATCTTGTCCGCGTTCTCTTCCAGCAGTTGCTTAAAGCGGAACATCACACGGGCACGTTTCAGCGGTGGTGTCTGACGCCAGGCTGGATATGCCGCCTGAGCAGTGGCAATCGCTTCTTCAACAGTGGCTTTGGATGCCAGACCCACCTGCTTGCTGATCTCACCGGTGGATGGGTTATAAACCGGCTGGCTGCGCTCGGCATCCTGTACGATCTGACCGTTAATCAGGTGGCCAATCGTTTCTGCGTTCTGGATATCAGTTGTCATAAAAAACCTGTTATTCGTTTATCTATCAATACGATCTGAAAATTCGTTAAATCTTTTTCTATCGATGCAGCGGCACTCTCTATACAGCGACACTATCTATGCAACCTATGCAACGAGTTAACCGATCTCTCGCAGGGACTCGCCCAGTGCATTGATCAGACGGTCGATCTCGTCGGTTTCCACGGTAAATGGCAGCCCCAGCTGCAGGGTGTCGCCGCCGTAACGCACATAGAAGCCTTTCTCCCAGCACTTCATCGCCACCTGATACGGACGCAGCGCAGGTTCACCCGGAGCCGCTTCCAGTGTCAGCGCACCGGCTAAGCCGTAGTTACGGATATCTGACACGTAAGGCGAACCTTTCAGGCTGTGCAGCATCTCTTCAAACTTGGGTGCCATCTGTTTAACGCGGGGGATCAGCTGGTCGTTTTCCAGTACATCCAGCGAGGCAAGACCTGCAGCACAAGCCAGAGGATGCGCGGAATAGGTGTAACCGTGGGGCAGTTCCAGCATGTATTCCGGGCCACCGGTTTCCATAAAGGTGTCGTAGATCTCCTGCTTAGCAACCACCGCCCCCATCGGTACTACGCCGTTGGTCAGCTGTTTTGCCATGGTCATCAGATCCGGCGTAACACCAAACTCTTCCGCACCGGTATGAGACCCCATACGGCCAAAGGCGGTGATCACCTCATCAAAGATCAGCAACAAGTTGTGCTTGTCGCACAGCTCGCGCAAACGCTTCAGGTAACCTTTTGGTGGGGGAATCACACCGGCAGAACCCGCTAAAGGCTCAACGATGACACCGGCGATATTGCTGGCATCGTGAATCGCCAGCAGCTCTTCCAGATAGTCCGCCAGGTGCGCGCCATCATCCGGCATACCCTGAACAAATTTGTTCTCCGGCAGCATGGTGTGCGGCAGGTGAATGGCATCGATCCCCTGACCGTACAGCGCACGGTTCGGGCCGATACCGCCTACGCTGATACCGCCAAAGTTAACGCCGTGATACCCCTTGGAACGACCGATAAAACGTGTCTTGGTGGCCTGTCCCTTTTTGCGCCAGTAGGCGCGGGCGATCTTAAGGGCGGTTTCTACCGATTCAGAACCGGAACCGGTAAAGAACACACGGTTCAGGCCTTCCGGCATCAGTTCGGTAATGCGGTGTGCCAGCTGGAAGGATTTCGGCTGACCAAACTGAAACGCCGGTGAGTAATCCAGTTCTGTCGCTTGTTTGGCAATCGCTTCTGCGATCTCAGGGCGACCGTGGCCTGCGCCACAGGTCCAGAGACCGGATAAAGCATCAAAAATCTGTCGGCCATCAGCGTCCGTGTAGTAGTTGCCTTTCGCGGCTACCAGAAGACGGGGATCCTTTTTGAACTCGCGGTTGCCGGTGAATGGCATCCAGTGAGCATCCAGTTGCGCCTGATTCAGACCACAGGCCGCAAGACGTTGCTCTTTATTCATACGCTGACCGCTCTCGTTGGAAGGCATGTCACACCTCAATTGAAATTATTGTTAAGCGCAAAGGTTTTAACCTGTAGGGCTTTTTTACCTGTTGGCTTTTTTTATCGGTTAAGTCTCCGATGCGCCGCTATAGCCCTGCACAGGCTATGGCGACACACCGGAGGGTAGAACGCGTAACACCTTGATCGGGTATCTATTATCAGCCGTTTTTTAGTTTATTAAATCCAAACGTATTTACTCTGAGATAACTATTTAGTTAACTAAAAAGAGAACAACAGCTAACCTGAACGGCAAACCAGCAACCCCTCGCCCAACCGGAGCCATCACTATGTCGCAAAAAGATAATTTTCTGCCCCGCCAACTGGGGGATGCCCATATCCGCCTGCTGCGCATCTTTAAGGTGGTGGTGGAATCCGGTGGTTTTGCTGCGGCTGAGGTGCAGCTCAATATCAGCCGACCGGCGATCAGTCAGGCAGTGACAGAGCTGGAAGGGCTGATCAATGCCCGGCTTTGCCATCGCGGGCGTTCCGGTTTTTCGGTCACCGAGGAAGGTGAGATCGTCTATCAGGCGACGCTGCAGCTGATCGCGGGGCTTGAGGATTTCCGCAGTCAGATCAACGCCATCAATCGTGACCTGAAAGGTGAGCTGAATATCGGCATTACCGACAATATGGTGACGGTGCCCCAGATGCGCATCACACGGGCACTGGCCGCGCTTAAAGATCGGGGGCCGGAGGTGGTGATCAATATCCGTATGATTCCACCGAATGATATTGAAAGTGCGGTACTGGATGGCAGCCTGCATATCGGTGTGGTGCCGGATCTGCGGACACTGCCGGGTATCGATTACCAGCCGCTTTATGAGGAACAATCCCTGCTCTATTGCAGTCATCAGCACCCGCTCTATCAGGCCGATGACCGGGAGCTGACCGACAGCAAACTGGCAGAATTTGATGCGGTTCTGCCCGCCTACGCCCAGCCCGCCCAGATCAAAAAACAGCAGATGCTGCTGAAAGCCGGAGCCAGCTCGACAGATCGGGAAGGTATCGCGTTTCTGATTCTCAGTGGTCGCTTTATCGGTTTTCTGCCCACTCACTACGCTCAGCGCTGGGTCACCGAAGGCCGCCTGCGCCCGTTACAGCCGGAGCAGCGGCACTTCCATACCCACTACAGCGCCATCACCCGAAAAGGCGCACGACCCAATCAGATTCTTTCTGCCTATCTGGAAGAGTTGGCGAAAACGGCAGATGAGGAATAAAACGAAACTGGCCGCTACTTTGACAAGTAGCGGCCAGTGATAACATTCCTATCAATAGGTCATAGATTCGGGCGTTTTAAACTTTAAACTTTAAACTTTAAACTTTAAACTGTGAAATGATTCGTCGCATATGCTCTGCACGCTGCTTTAAGGTTTCCACTTCACGAATCTGACTCTGTGAACTGTTGTGAATTGTGCTGGCCATATCTGAAATGGACTGCGCCGATTCATTGATACTGTTCACAACAGCAGCCTGCTCTTCCGTCGCCGCTGCAACCTGAATATTCCCCTCACTGATCATATCGAAACGATTACGGATTGAAGTCAGTGATGAAGAGGCTTCAACAGCCTGTTCTGCCAAAGCAGAGCTGCTTTTGGCTCCCTCTTTTGTGACCGCAAGTGATGCCGCTGCAGCCTCCTGTAGCTGTTCAATCTGAGTACGAATCTGTTCGGTGGAATCCTGCGTCCGGCTCGCCAGGGTGCGCACTTCATCTGCCACCACGGCAAAACCACGCCCCTGCTCACCGGCACGGGCGGCTTCAATCGCGGCGTTAAGTGCCAGTAAATTTGTTTGCTCTGAAATATCACTGATCACATCAACCACCGAGTTAATGGAATCGGCCTGATTGGCCAGTTCTGAGATCGACTTTTCACTACCGGTCATCGACCCAGCCAAATCCGTCATCGTTGCGGAAAGCTGAACCATTACATCATTGGTGCTGTGCGTATCCTTTACGGCACTGGAGGTATCGCTTGCAGTGGTCTGGGCAATGGATGAGACCTCACTGATGGTTTGTCCCATTTCTGTAATGGCCGTGGCAACCATTTCAGTTTGTTGCCGCTGACTATCGGATAACTGTACCGATTCTTCAGCAATGTTTTTCAACTGCCCGACACCGGTACTGATTGCCTGCTCCGCCTGAATAATCTCACGCACCAGCTCGGCAAATTTACTGAGAATGGCATTAAAGCCACTGGCCAGATAACCCAGTTCATTTCGGGCGCTGTCATCCAGTTTCAGTGTTAAATCACCGCCCGATGCCGCCATACTGTTCAGCTTATCACCGACACTGGTAATACTTTTGCTAACACTACGGGCGATATAATAGGAGACCAGCATAAATATCAGCGCCAATACAATACCGGAGAAAATGGAGTTGCTGACAACGCTATTAACCTGATCGGTCAGTTCAGCCTGAGGAAGCAGGGTCACCAGACGCCAGCCAATACTCCCCAGCGTGGTAGACGCGACGTACATCTGCTGCCGGTCCAGTTTACCTTTAACGATACTGACCTCTTCAGTACTGTTTTTCATACTGGTGACCAGTGAACTGTCAAAGCCTAACTGGTCGATGGGCTTGCCAATCAAACTATGATCGGGGTGGGCAACGATCTGATTATCGGCATTCAGCAGAAACATAAAACCCGCCTCACCCACCTTGGCGCTCTCCACAATATTGATGATGGCGGAAACATCATAGCCAAGGCCTGCAACACCGATAACCTGACCATTTTTGCCCTTCACCAGCACGTTAACATACACCGTGAGTTTCTTGGTTTTCTCATCAATGTCCATATTCAGAGCGACGTCCTTGCCCGATGTCAGAGTGCTGTAAAACCAACTGTCCCTCGGCTCGTTTGGGGACATCGACTTAAAAAAGCCTTCATTGGTGAAGTAATTATTGGACAGACCCGAAACAAAAAATGCCATTGCTGCACTGTTATTGGCGACAAAACTCTGCAAGTACTCAACTACAGATGCCGTGTCTTCCGAGGGTTCGTTGTTTTCTGCCCATTGTTTGGCAAAGGTATTATCAGCGATGCTGCGCGACAGAATAATAGGTTCACTCAATTGATTCTCGATCTGGAGTTTGGCCTTATCTGCAATACTGGGGAGTAGCTCTTTTTCCGTGAGGGTGTTGAATGTCGAAGAAAAGCCCGTGATATTGATGTAACTGACAATGCTGATAACCAATAACAGAGCGAGAACCATAGAGCCGAGAAGAAGGGTTTTAAGCTTGAGTGCCTGAAGGTTAATCATGGTTAACCTCACAAGTATGTCTCATCATATTCAACCGCCTTATGTCTGAAGGTTTGCAAGCCGCAAACCAATTAAATGCTCCTCCTTGATTGCAACAGACCGTTGCTATTATTAATCCAATATTTCATCAGCATAGTCCATCTTTCGGACGGTATTCTGAAAATGCCGGTTTTCATTTGCACCTCAGAAACGATGGCCAAAAAAGGCCCATATCCCGGCAATCTCCTACCTATCCGGTGATATAGCCGGAGAGCGTCCGACAGCGCACACTTGACGACAGGATAGAACGCAACGCAAAATCCGAACAATTATTCGTATCTTATTGTTTGAGAGACAAGCGTTAAGACCTCATAAAAATAACGTCAGGAAAAGCAGGATATCAAAATGACTTCACAGCAAGCTGTCGTAACCGATTTCAACTGGCAGGAGATGGCGGCGACCATCGCCATGCCGAACTACGCCATCATCAACGGTGAGAACGTGAGTGCCCGCTCCGGTAAAACTCAGCCGGTGGTGAACCCGGCAACTGCAGAAGCGATTGCCGAAGTGGCTGATTGCGGCCCGGAAGATGCCGATATCGCCGTAAAAATCGCCCGTGATACATTCGAATCCGGTGTTTGGTCAAAAATGGCACCGGGCGACCGTAAGCGCGTACTGCTGCGCTGGGCGGATCTGATCGAAGCCAACCTGCCGGAAATCGCGCTACTGGAAAGCCTGAGCGCCGGCAAACCGATCAGTGACTGCTTTAATATCGATGTTCCCAGCTGCCTGACGACACTGCGCTGGACGGCAGAAGCCACCGACAAAGTTTATGAAGAGATCGCTCCGACCGGGCATGACAGTCTGGCACTGGTTCAGCGTTTGCCATTAGGTGTTATTGCGGCGATCGTGCCGTGGAACTTCCCGCTTTCTACTACGGCATGGAAGCTGGCTCCTTCGCTGGCGACCGGTAACTCTGTGATCCTGAAACCGGATCCGAAAACACCGTTCACTGCGCTTAAAATTGCAGAACTTGCCCATCAGGCCGGCCTGCCCGCCGGTGTTCTGCAGGTGCTGCCCGGGGATGGAATCAATCTGGGTAAGCACCTTTCTTTGCATCCTGATATCGACGGCCAGACCTTCACCGGCTCTACCGGTGTTGGCAAACTGCTGATGCAGTATTCCGGTCAGTCCAACCTGAAGCGCACCTTCCTGGAACTGGGCGGCAAGAGCGCCAATATCGTATTTGCCGATGCTAATCTGGAAAAAGCCGCTGATGCTGCAGCACTGGCTGGTTTCTATAACTCCGGCCAGACCTGCACAGCAGGTACCCGCCTGCTGGTTCAGGATGAGATCTACGATGAGTTTCTGGCGATGGTGCTGGAACGGGCGAAAAACTGGTGCCCGGACAACCCTCTGAACCCATCGACCAACATGGGTCCTGTGGTGGATCAGCGCCAACTGGATACCATTCAGGGTTATGTACAGAAAGGGATCGAAGAAGGTGCCAAGCTGGTTTACGGCGGTAAGGTGATGGAGCATCCGCAGGGCGGCTTCTTCCATGAGCCGACCATCTTCGCAGAAGTGGACAACAAGATGACTATCGCACAGGAAGAGATCTTCGGCCCTGTCGTTTCCGTCATCCGCTTTAAAGATGCAGCAGATGCCGTTCGCATCGCCAACGACTCACCTTACGGTCTGGCAGGTGCGGTATGGAGCCTGAATATCAATACCGCGCACAAGGTTGCCGCAGCCGTTCGTACCGGCACCATGGGCGTGAACAACTACTTCGGGGGTGATATCACGGTTCCGTTTGGTGGCTTTAAAGAGTCCGGTAATGGTCGTGATAAGTCTCTGCACGCCATGGATGACTACACCGAACTGAAAACCACCTGGATTGAGTTTGAATAAGCCCTAGCCTCTGCAAAGCTTGGCATTCCCACGCGGAGCATGGGAACGAGCCAAGGCTTAGAGAATCGCTTACCGGTAAAATAGTGAATCGATTCCCTTAAAAAACTGGCTCCCACGCTCTGCGTGGTAGCCTGCGATCCAGCAGTGTCTGAAAGTACAAAAGCCCCGTTATTCAGTGCGAATAACGGGGCTTTCATTTTTCTAAGCTGTAAATACCTGTCAGACACCACAACCCCCGCCGGAACAGCCACCACCCGTCATACAAGGCGGTGGCGTTGGATTCTTCAGCGCTGAGTTCTTTACGACGCCCGCAGCAGTCAGCAACTTAGTCACCGGCGTTTGCGGATCAAGATCACCCAACTCAAGACCACCTACTTCGCACAGCTGCGCCCAGGTCTCGACGGTTTGCGCCATCGGGTGACGTACTTCATACACTTCGCCATTGGCTTCACAACGGTAATCGTAGGTGGGCATGGTTTATTCAATCCTTCTCTGGAAAACCGGTTTATCAATACAGGCTACAAGGTTATTTGATGATCGTTAGATAGGGGCTTTTAGACCACTTTCAACCGCGAGAGCCTTGAATGGCTGCAACAACTGGTGAAACGCCATCCGCAGAGTAAGGTGCAGGTCGGTCACCAGCCGTTTTAGTGAACAGCGTAAGCCATAAAAAAACCTAAGACAGTCGGCCTGCTTTAAAAGCCGACTCGATACTGTAGGCCGCAATCACCTTATGAAAGGGTTTAATCAGCTGCATATAGGCGCGGCCTATGCCGGTATGCAGATTCACCCGGGAGCTTAGGGTATAAAGGTTGTCCGGATGTTTCTGCAGCGATAACCAGACCGCCATATGCCGCTCCTCTGAACCGACGATAACCTCCTCGCCTGTGGCTTTGAGGATGGTCATGGCACCGGCTTTAGCACCCTCTTTTATCTGATCTGCGGTAATGGTCATGCCTTCCGGACTGGTTTCGAAGCCGAATAAACCCACCAGTTTATTACGCAGACTGATCATAAAACGCACCGGCTTTGGCAGCTGCCCGAAGATTGCCAGATACACACTGCGGGCATCCTGAGTGTCATCAGTCAGTCGGAAGGCAAAGGCATCCTCATAGCCCCGACCTTTTGCCATGCCATGCAGACTGCAACTTGCGGGTAACGGGCAGGAAATGGCTTTGCCCCTTGGAATCACAAGGGTGTCTTTCTGCTGAGTAGAAACGGCGTTTTGTTCAGTGCTTTCCATGGTTGTACTCCCTGTTTTTAGCGAATCTGGCTTTCAAACTTTTTTTTGAGGGCTAAGCAAGTGCCCAACCTTCAATCATCTCTGCCATCAGATCATCCATCTGCCGCCATTGGTCACTATCAAGCTGGTCACCAGCCTGCACACAGCCGACAAACTTCCAGTAGAGAATACCCGCCAGCAGACCGGCTTTGTCCTGCTTATCTTGCGGCAGCATAGAAGCGCATTGCCCACTCAGGTATTGCAGCCGCAGCTGATCCACCTGCTGCACAGCCTCTCTCGCCTGTTCATCCTGCCACGCCCAGTGACGCACCGCGCTTTCAACCGCCAGCGCTTTATCATCAATCAGATCCAGCAGGCTATTTCGGCGCTGCTGCCACTCAGGCAGGTTCTGCACCTTATCGATCAACTGCTGGCTGTAATGCTCGCGCCAGTAGCTTAAAAGCTCGGTCAGAAAGACCTCACGGTTTTTAAAATGATGATAAAAAGAGCCTTTAGTCGCCCCCGCCCGCTGACACAGGGGGTCTATCTTCACCTGCGCCACACCGGCTTCTACCAACATTTCCAACCCCAGCGCCAGCCAGTCATCTCTCAGCATTTTCATTCGGCTAATATCCTCAACCGCAAAACATACCATACGGTATAGTATGTTTTGCGGTTTGGCCAGAATTTATTGGATCGTGATCTGGTATCGGCTGGCGATAGAGTCAGAAATATTTCCAGCGGGTTTCAAAAACACTTCAGAAAAATGTCAGAAATATTTCAGATGTAACATTTCCGTCACAAAGCCTGCTGATAATGCCCCCATCAAAAATTATTAGCCCGAATACGTCAGTGTTCGCTTCCCAAATTTAAGCTTTGTGTCAGGACTTCGTAATGAGCACAGCACCAACACCTTCAAAAGCAACACAACAGAATCTATTCCGCTGGGCGGGAATCGTCGCCCTGATCTACCTGCTGCTGGTTGCCGTTGGCATGATCGGCACCGGCTTTAAATGGGCTACCGCAGGCCACGCGAAAGAGCTGTTTGAATTTGCCTCTAACCCACTCGTGGGCCTGATGATCGGTACGGTAGCCACCGCACTGATCCAGTCCTCCAGTACGGTGACCTCTATCATTGTTGGTCTTGTTGCCGGTGGTCTGCCGGTGTCGATGGCGATTCCTATGATCATGGGTGCCAATATCGGCACGACGATCACCAATACGCTGGTCAGCCTGGGTCACATTCGTAACCGTGATGAGTTCCGCCGCGCTTTTGCTGCTGCAACAGTGCATGACTTCTTCAACCTGATGGCGGTAATTATCTTCCTGCCGCTGGAACTGATGTTCGGCATGCTGGAAAAAATCAGTGCTTACATGGCTGCGCTGCTGGTGGGTGGTGAATCACTGAGCATGAAGAGCATGAACTTCATCAAGCCGCTGATTAAGCCGGTGACGGGGGCTACCAAGGATCTGTTCTCGGCACTGCCTGAACCGACAAGTGGTATCGCCATGATCGCGCTGGGTATCGCCCTGATCATCTTCTCTGTGGCTTACGTGGGTAAACTGCTGAAGAAAGCGCTTGTGGGTCGTGCTAAGGAGATGCTTCACGGTGCCATCGGTCGCGGTCCGGTATCGGGTATCGCATCCGGCAGTATCGTAACCGTACTGGTTCAGTCCTCTTCGACGACCACCAGTCTGATGGTACCTCTGGTTGGCACCGGCGTACTGAAACTGAAAGATATCTACCCATTTACTTTGGGGGCAAATATCGGCACCTGCATCACAGCGCTGCTGGCGGCAACCGCCGTCAGTGGTGAGATGGCAATCTTTGCTCTGCAGATTGCACTGGTTCACCTGAGCTACAACCTGCTGGCGGTGATCACCATCTTCGGTGTTCCTTTCCTGCGCAACCTGCCGCTGGTTATGGCGGAGAAACTGGCGGAACTGGCTGCCGTAAAACGTCGTATCGCCTTTGGTTATGTATCCACGGTATTCTTCTTCCTGCCGGGTTCGCTGATCTATGCGACCTCCTAAATCTTAGGCAGGATATGGATACAGAAAAGGCCGCTCATAGCGGCCTTTTTTGCGGTTAGTTGTTAGAAAGTCAGGCAAAAAAAGCCCCGCTTCCTGTATCAGGGAACGGGGCAAAGCGAGTAACGGTTATGAGTCGGGATGATCGGTTAAATATGAATCAGACGATCCAGCACGGTACGCATCTTCTGATCGATCTCTTCACCGGCTTCAAAATGTAATACGGATTTATCGATGGTGTTGTTCACCATCTCCATCAGAGTGTCTTCCTGAGTTTCGGTCAGCTCCCAGGCCAGGAAGGAACGCTCCAGATCCTGTGTCAGACTCTCCACCAGCTTCTGGGTTTTCTGCTTATGCTCCAGCTGCTCCTGATCCACTTCGGTCAGAGCCTGCTGGGCATCCCGGATCAGCTGGCTGAGCTGCACATCACGGTTCAGCACTTCCAGCTTGGTGGTCGCCCCTTCAATAATCATCGCCACGGTATCCCGGTAGCGGCCACGCAGATCCGCATCTTCCGGCATGTTTTTGATCAGCACAGAGATCGAACCGAAGTTAAATACCGCACGCTCGTTCCACTCAATGATGCGACCGGACTCTGCCACCTTCGTCAGCAGCTCTTTTGCCAGTTGCGCCGGTGCGCCTTCTGAATCCAGATAAAAATCCCCATCCAGATTTTTCAGGCGGATCATCGTCTTCAGATCGTACTGACGCAGAGATCCGGCAACCTGTTCGGCCAGCTGCTGGTGGTTTTCCACAGCAGACAGTTTACGGAAAAAGTCCATCACCACACCCAGCTCACCGGCCGTCGACATGGCGGTCATCGCGGTATTGAAAGCGTAGTTTTTCTCTTCAAGGATCGACTTGCGCTCCTGCTTACTCTGGATCGCCAGCTTGATTTTACGCATCAGCTCTGCCGGGTTAACCGGCTTGGTCACATAATCCACACCGCCCACATCGTAGCCTTTAAGCTTCTCTTCGATGGAGTCATTGGCGGAGACAAAAATGATGTCGATCTCTTTCAGATCATCATCGCTCTTAAAGCGGCGACATACCTCGTAACCGTCCATTTCCGGCATGCTAACATCCAGCAGAACCACATCCGGCGTGTAGGTGCCTTTTGCCTGTTCCAGCGCATTCAGACCACTGGTAGCCACCTGAACAGCGTACTGGGCTGAAAGAACACCCATAACCACAGCAATGTCCTGAACGGCATCATCAACAATTAATACTCGGTTTTTTTCCATTATCTTCACTCCGGTTAAATCAGTGCTTCCAGCTGCTGTATGAAATGGCTCAGGGCTTTATGAGAACGTCCGTAATCAAAGCGCCCCAGTACGGTATAAATCTCTTCCAATTCCGCCTTGTGGCGGGTCTTACATGTGATCAGTTCGCTAATGCCGGTCATCGCTCCGCCGTAATCACTTTCCAGTAAGCTATCCAGCTGCCGGATACGATCAAGCAGCTCCATCTCACTAATCCGGTTTTCAGTACCGGTCGGACTGGCCTCTGACTTCATCTCAGCCACTTTGGCGATACTGGCTAACAGCTGAACCAGCTGTTCCTTAACGGACTCCAGTTTCTGATGCAGACTGTCTGCCTCAACCGAGCCGGTTTTAATCTCCTGCTCCAGATGTCCCGCACTGAAGGAGCACTCCATCGCGCCGATGTTTGAACAACTGCCTTTAAGGGAGTGCGCCAGCCGCTGCAGCTCATACCAGGAGCCGCTTTCAAACGCGTTATCCAGCTGCTCTACCGCATTGGAGAAGCTGTTGTTAAAGGAGCTGAGAATCGCCAGATAAAGCTCTTTTTTACCCAATACCCGGGCGAGACCTTCCTGAACATTCAGACCCGGCAACCAGTCCGGCAGTCCTGAATCCGGGGCTGATTCCGCCTGATCAGCCGGAGCCTGTGCCATCGGAGGCGCTGAATCGTCTGATTTCGCGCACTGGGCGTTGACGGTTTTCCAGACCTCTTCCGGGTTGATCGGTTTTGTCAGATGGCCATTCATGCCCGCCTGATAGCTGATTCGGTCATCACCGGACAGGGCGTTGGCGGTCATAGCCACGATAGGCAGCCGTTCAAATGCACCGCCAAGGTCACGAATGGTTCGGCTGGCCTCAAGGCCATCCATCTCCGGCATCTGAATATCCATCAGTACCAGATCAAAATTAAGCTGCTGAACCAGCTCCACCGCTTCACGGCCGTTATTGGCGATATGGGTTTCAATGCCGATCTCTTCCAGAATCGCCCGGGCGACATCCTGATTCACCGGATTATCTTCCGCCACCAGAACCCGCAAACCGCTCAGATGACGGGACTCGCCACTCGCAGCCTCCTTGTCAGGCGCAGGTTCGCCTCCGGTAAGTTTGATCAGAGCCGACTTTAAACTGTCGTTACTGACCGGCGACCCGATCAGCAGATCAGCTCCGGGCAGTTCCACAGGCTGATCAAGGCAATCGATCAACAGGATCTGCAGATTCATGCTGGCCAGATTTTCAGCATCAAAAAGCTGTCTCGCCTGACGTTGCAGCAAACTGCGGCCATCCAGCAGTAACAGCAGAGGCTGTTCGGTCTGAGCCAGATGCTCCAGACGATCCGGCAGAAATGACGGACTATCCAGCAGAATGGTTTCAATCACCCCCAGCGTCCGCAGTTTTATATCCAGACTCTTCGCCAATGAGGCGTTTGTGGTCACAATCACAGCCTGACGCTTATTCAGTTCAGGAACAGGCTGAAAACGATGGGCAATCTCCGACTGAGGCAGCGCGATGCTGAAGCTGAATACCGAGCCCTGCCCCACCTCGCTTTGCACCTCAATATCAGAACCCATGGCATGGATGATGCGTTGCGAGATCGCAAGTCCCAGCCCTGTGCCACCAAAGCGACGGGAGTGAGAGCTGTCGACCTGACTGAAGGCGTCAAACAGCAGATGTTGCTTATCATCGGGAATGCCGATACCGGTATCACTTACCGTAACCTGCAGCTGCCCCTGAACGTATTCGGCATGAAGCACCACTTCACCCTGCTCGGTAAACTTCACCGCATTGCTCAGCAGATTGGTCAGTACCTGTTTCAGGCGGTTTTTATCACCCCGCAAACGGGATGGCAGGTCAATGCGGACGTCGTTGATCAGTCTTAACTGCTTCTCTGAGGCCGATTTGGACACCATGGAAAGCGCACTCTCGGCCACTTTCTGAAAGCTGAAATCGATCGATTCCAGCTCCATCTTGTCCGCTTCCATTTTGGAGAAATCCAGCACATCGTTAATCAGCGCCAGCAGCAACTCACCGGAACTGCAGGCCGTATCCACATAACTTTGCTGACGGTCATTCAGGGAGGTTTTGTGCAGCAGATACAACATACCCAGAACACCATTCATCGGGGTGCGTATCTCGTGACTCATGGTTGCCAGGAACTGGCTCTTGGCCTGATTGGCCTCTTCTGCCAACTCCTTGGCCAGCATCAGCTCTTGTTTACGGGCCAGTCGCAGACGCTCTTCCCGCAGAGCATCAATAATCTGGCCATAGGTACTGTTAACAGGCGCAAGGGATTCAAAGATGGACTCACTGAACCCCCTCGGAGAATTAGCCATACCGATCATCCCCACCACCTGATCACCAAAGCAGATCGGCAAGCCGATAAAGTTCGCAATATCCGGATGGCCATCCATCGGCCCCACGGTAAAGTTACTTTGGTTCATCAGTACAAATTCACCTCGGGCAACCCGTGAGAAAAGGTTATTCCGGTTTTTAAGGGGGATGCTCTGTCCCTGATAGCGGCCAATAAAACGCTCCAGTTCGGCGTTGGCCTCTGTTCCCATTGCGGCCAGAACGGACAGACAGGATGTGCCATCACGCTCGGTAAACTCTCCGACAAACCCCAGCTGACTGTGGGTCATAGCCAACAGATCCGGCAGCACGGTACGGAACACATGCTCAGGATTTTTATCTTCGATAAAGGTGCCGTGTACCTTATTGATCAACTCAATCTGCTGCTGGCGACGCCGGACTTCCCGCTGTGAATTCACCTCGGATTCAATATCACGCACCACAATCACCACCTGCAGCTCGCCATCGGAGACATAGCTGCTCACGGAAACCTCGGCCATAAAGAGATCACCATGATCACGGTGGCATTTGATATTAAAGGCGGTACTGACCTCAGACATCGGCAGCATAAAGTGCTCCCGCAGATCCAGATCCGGGATAAAATCATGCACATTGCGGTAGAGCATGCGCTCCGCATCACAGCCGAATGTACTGACGGCGGCCTTGTTGGTGTTAATAATCTCCCCCAGCACATTAACCGTCACAATCGCGCTCTGGGCATTTTCAAAAATATTCTGTACTTGTCGCCAATCACTGATCAGTCGCTGCCGATAGCCTTTCAGGCTGTCCCTCATCGCGAGAAAACTCTTACCCAGCAGGCCCAGCTCATCCTTACGGTCAGAATTAATCTCAAAATCAAAGTTGCCTTTTGCCAGCTCTGAGGCAGCATCAGACAATCTTTTGATCGGCCGGGTGATCAGTGCGGACTGGAACCAGGCGATAAAAAACAGCAGAACCAGCATCAGACTGAAGAAAAGATAGATAGTCGTGGAGATACGCTCTTCCTGAGCCAGTAACCGCTGCTTATCCAACAGAACCGCAATACTCAGAGGTGATCCTGTTTCCGTATTTCTGACCCAGACGCCCCGCTCGGGTATGGAAATATCCGGTGATTTCTCCGGATAACGAATAACCTGATCATCGACAATAATCTGAATCTGCAGCCAGTCTGAGTGGGAGCTCAGGGAATCAGCCACCAGCTCATCAAGACCCGGCGCATCAGGGTCCTGAGTCAGGTAGTGACGGGTAACACGATAGAAAAGCTCAACGCTTTTGGTATGACTGCCAATAAACTGCTGTTCAAGAAAGAGGGAGACCCGGGGAAAGATTAACCCTTGATTAACACCGAGAACGGTAAAGGTCAGTGCAAAAAGAGGAACAAGAAGTTTCAGTTTAAGGCTCATGAACATACTCCGGAATACACGTCCGGATTATAACATTCATAAAACATAAATGTTATATTTTGCGCACTACATTAGATCATTGCTGATTAAAGACAGATTACACACACTAAAAAACATATTCTTAATAGGGCTTTTAGCCAAAAAATATGCGCCGGATGGTTGCAACAACCTAGCAGACATTTCTTAAGACAAACTTAAAGGCCGGGCTGTTTCTCACACTAGGCATCGGTAAACAGCCGCCTGTTATTAACAACAAAAGTAGAATCAAAAAAAGTAACAACAAAAAAAACCAAAAAAGCCCGGTCAGGCATCTGTCTGACCGGGCTTTCGGGTATCCGCAATTACTGAGCGGATCAGAAAAACGTTAGCGGATCATCAGCCTTCGCTCTCTTCATAAATTGCGTAGAACTTTTTCGCGTGGCCGATGGTTTCCCAGCTGCCTTTATAGCCCGCCGGAATCACAAAGGCGTCACCGGCACTCAGAATCTCCTGATGGCCTTCGGCATCGGTCAGAATGGCACGGCCTGAGATCAGGTAGCAGAACTCATCTTCGGTATAGTTCAGGTTCCACTTGCCTTCGGTTGACGACCAGACGCCGCAAAAGAAGTTTTCTTTGCTGTTGGTGAAGAGGTTTTCCACACTCTCCATCGGCTTACCGGAGATCACACGATCCAAACTGATCGGCGTGTCTGCGCCTTCAGCGCCGGTGTGCTCGCTACGGATTCGCTGTAGTTTTTGGATCTGTGTCGGATCTTTTTGTACTTGTGTCATCTGTCGCTCACTTATTGCAGTCGTTTAAATCGGATTACCCGACAGCAAAGAGGCAGCAAACAGCATCACTTAAAACGATTTTAGTCAGCCCCGGATCAGACATCCGGGTCAGGCAGATAGCCCTGCAACAAATTGCTCAGCATGGATTCCAGATCCGCCAGGGTGCGCTTGGCGCGATCCCCTTTCTGGTTAACCACCACCAGAAAGACGCTGTGCGTCACTTCCAGATAAAGACGCCCCAGACGCTCCCGCTCACGGATATGGCGATTAATGCCCATACGCTGAAACACCTCGGCCATACGGCTGATCTCCAGCTCATCATGGCGCTCATCCAGCTCCCGCAGTTCCGGCACAGAGAACATCGCCTGTACCAGGGTCAGAATCGCTTTCTGACGGCGGTAAACACCCAGCTTTATTTTGAGCATCTTGGGCAGCAATTCTGACAAGGGCATGGTTTCCACCGGCCAGCTGGCGATCTCATCCAGTGCCGCTTCAACCTGCTCAAGCCAGCGGGTGCCCATAGCGTGCAGAATGGCGTGCTTATTCGGAAAATAGTGATACAGGGACCCCACCGAAATACCCACCGCCTTAGCGATCAGGATGGTGTTCAGATCATCCAGTCCCACCTCTTCCAGCAGCTCACCGGTCGCATCGATGATCTGACGGGAGCGTTGCTTGGATCGGTCCTGAACCGGGGCATTACGTGGCGCCAGACTCTGGGTCTGCTTCTTGCGGCGCACCGCCTGAGAAACGGCCTGCGCCTTAGAGTCTGCCTTCGTATCCTTCATCGAATAAGTTCACCTGTTCTGCCTGTGCGTTAGCTTAAGCTATGGGTTTCTGCGGTGATGGATCACCGGGGAAACGTCAATCCTGATCAGGGCGCATTATACGGATGCGCCCCGGTTTGCCTAGCATCTCTTTGCTGTTCAACCCAGGGCTTAGCTCTGTTTTTAATCGTTCAAAGTGGTTCTGTTTGCCTGCCCCCCTCGTTGCGTGTCGTTAAATTCATTAGGTTGTGCCGGTTTGTTTTTAACCGGCTTATCTTTAATCGGCTTCGGCCTTAGCGCCCCAGGCGATCCCGCAGGGAATAAAACAGCATACCGGCGACCAGTCCCGGCCAGCGCAGCAGAGTGCCCCCGGGGAAGGTCGGTGTTGGTACTTTCGAGAAAAGATCAAAGCGCTCGGCACTGCCACTGATCGCCTCGGCCATCAGCTTGCCGCCCAGCGTGGCCAGCGCCACACCATGACCGGAATAGCCCTGTGCCACGTAGATCACCTCATCGATACGCTCAAAGTGCGGCATACGATTCAGGGTGATCGCCAGCGTGCCGCCCCAACCGTAATCGATCTTCACATCCTTCAGCTCCGGGTAGTACTCCAGCATATAAGGACGGACAAAACTGCCGATATCTTTCGGGAATTTTGACGAGTAGTTTTCACCGCCCCCCCACAGCAAACGGTTATCACCGGACAGCTTGAAGTAGTTGATCACAAAGCGTGAATCCGCCACGGCAACATCGTCACGGTTGATGCGACGGCAGGTGGCTTCATCCAACGGCTCGGTCGCCAGAATAAAGTTGTTAATGGGCATAATTTTGCCCGCGATGCGTGGCTCCAGCTTGCCCAGATAACCGTTACAGGCCAGCAGCACATATTTAGCTTTTACCGAACCCTGCTCGCCAAACACCTCAACGCCTTTACCGGCGGGTGTCTGACGACGTTCATAATGGCTGACACGGCTGTTCTCAAAGAACTGAACACCGGCTTTGGCTGCGGCGGTGGCAAGGCCGAGCGCATAGTTCAGAGGATGCAGGTGCGCGCCTTCCGTCCAGTATTCACCGGCACCGAAGCGCTCGCAGCCCAGCATATTGGAAACCTCTTCCGGCTCCACATACTTGAGGGCATCGTAGTTCAGTACCTTATTTTTGTACTCAACCGTCTCTTTGATATGGGCGTTATGGGAAGGCTTGGCGGCAACATGGAGCACGCCCTGTTTCAGGTCGCAGTCGATCTCATGTTTAGCGATCAGATCTTTTACCAGATCCACCGATTCCAGTGACATCTGCCAGAGCATATCCGCACCGGCTTTGCCGACCTTCTTCTCCAGATCCTCATGGCCCATATTATGGCCCTGACAAACCTGACCACCGTTACGGCCGGACGCACCCCAGCCGATACGCTCGGCTTCCAGCACAGCAACCTGATAACCCTGCTCCGCAAGATGTAGTGCAGCCGACAGACCAGTAAAACCGGCACCCACGATACAGATATCGGTCTGCACCTCGCCCTCAAGGGCTGGATAATCCGGCTTGGGGTTCGCGCTGTCAGCGTAATAAGAGGGTGTGTAACCCTGTGTCATATTGAAATCTCCAAAAATCCATCCCTGCGGCTTCTGAATCTGTGCTGTTTCATCGTTGTCAGCTGCGCCCCGTTTATGTGCACACAAAGCATTAAAAACCACTTTATGATGCACTTTGGGTCACAAACCATACCCAGAACAAAAGCCGCCCGAGGATAACAAACCCCACAACAAACCGAATAATACTTCTAATAATATTTACAGACAAGCCCGAAAAATAGCGACCTACAGGGATTTAATAAAAACAAAAAACAACTTTTCCATATTTTCAGAAAAACTTTCTGTTGCTTTAGAATTTTTTTTCACCTAGCCTAGAAACCGAAACATGATTCGGTTTATCAATTTGTATCAGAACAGACCACACAACACGGTTACCGACGCGTTCGAGATCTGCAGCGGTACTGCAAACCGGTAAACCCGATCTGTTTTATTCAGCATGGCTGAGAAAAATGACAAGTGACTAATAAAAGCAGCAGACAGCCAGTTCAGGCTTCGCTATAAGATGGTTTAAACCCCCGGATGCAATTAACCGGAATCAACAGGGTATTCACCAGAGTCCGACTCAATCTGCTGACAACATATTTTGCTGACCAAAAACAATACGAAGGTGAGTTATGGAAGCCGTAGCCAGGTTTCTCAAAGAGAACGCAATCACAGAAGTTGAATCCACACTGCCGGACATGACCGGTAATGCCCGTGGCAAATTTTACCCACCGAAGAAATTTCTCGATGAGAAAGGTGGCCGCATCCCGGAGACCCTGCTGGTGCAGACCGTTACCGGCGACTGGGCTGCTAACCACTTCGATATTGTCGATGCGGCCGACAAGGATATGATTCTTCAGCCCGACCCCGACACCTTACGTATCGTACCCTGGGCCAACGAGCCGACCGCTCAGGTGATCAACGACTGCTACACCACCGATGGCAAACTGCACCCGCTCTCCTGCCGCTCAATTCTGCGTTATGTACTTTCTCTGTTTGAGAAAGAGGGTCTGAAGCCCGTTATCGCACCAGAGGTTGAGTTTTATCTGGTACAGAAGAATATCGATCCGGATTACCACCTGAAGCCCGCTATTGGCCGCTCCGGTCGTCGTGAAACCGCCCGTCAGTCTTACAGCATTGATGCGGTAAACGAGTTCGATCCGCTAGTAGATACTCTTTACGATTACTGCGAAGCGCAGGGACTGGACGTGGACACGCTGATCCATGAGACCGGTGCTGCACAGATGGAGATTAACTTCCTCCACGGTGACCCGCTCAAGCTGGCGGATCAGGTGTTTATCTTTAAGCGCACCCTGCGGGAAGCCGCCATGAAGCACGGCGCTTATGCCACCTTTATGGCTAAACCGATGGAAGAAGAGCCGGGCAGCTCTATGCACATTCACCAGAGCCTGATCGACATTAAAACCGGCGAGAACATCTTTGCCGGTAAAGATGGCGAGAAGTTCAGCCCTGAGTTCTATCACTATCTGGGCGGTCTGCAGAAGTACACGCCAAACGCGATCAGTTTCTACGCACCAAACGTCAACTCATACCGTCGTTTCACGCCGGATATGTCGGCACCGGTTAACACCAAGTGGGGCATAGACAACCGCACCACAGGTCTGCGTGCTCCGGAAGCGCCACCGGTAGCGACCCGTATCGAGAACCGCTTCCCGGGTGCCGACTGCAACCCCTATCTGGCCATTGCCGCAAGTCTTGCCTGTGGTTATCTGGGTCTGAAAGGCAAAATTCAGCCCACTAAACCGACCACAGATGCCGCAGCGGAAGAAGGTGATCAGGTCGAAGTCGCCCGTACCCTTGAAGAGGGACTGCGCCTGCTGGAAGATTGCCCGGAACTGAAAGAGATTTTCGGCGACCAGTTTGTTGATGCCTACATCGGTGTAAAACGCGCCGAGTTTGAAACCTTTAACAAGGTAATCAGCTCATGGGAGCGGGAATACCTGCTGCTGACGGTTTAATTAATAACCGGCTGTTTAATCGATAACTGGCCGTTTAAACCCATAACAGATCGTTCAAAAGCATAAAAATACGCCCTGAAACGTTCACAATTAGAAAAAACAGGAAAGGAAAGCTGATGAAAAAAACGATAATGCCCCGTCTCAAGCTGACCCTGTCAGCCCTGACTCTTGCCTTTACCGCCGCGACGGCACAGGCAGAAGAAGTGCTGAACTTCTATAACTGGTCGGACTATATCGCCGAGGACACCATCGCCAAGTTTGAAAAAGAAACCGGCATCAAGGTGAACTACGACGTTTACGACAGCAACGAGATTCTGGAAGCCAAGCTGCTGGCCGGTAACTCAGGTTACGACCTTGTCGTACCAAGCTCTCACTTTATGGAGCTTCAGATCAAAGCCGGCATCTTCATGAAGCTGAACAAAGATCAGCTGACTAACCTGAAGAACCTTGACCGCGATCTGATGAAAACCCTGAGCAAGAAAGATCCCGGCAACCAGTACGGCGTACCTTATCTGTGGGGCACCACAGGTATCGGCTACAACCCGGAAATGGTGAAAAAAGCCCTGGGTGAAGATGCACCCGTGGACAGCTGGGATCTGATCTTCAAACCGGAAAATATCAAGAAACTGCAGGAGTGTGGCGTAACCTTCCTCGATTCTGCCGATGAGATGATTCCGTTTGCTCTGAACTACGCCGGTGAAAGCCCAACCAGCAACAGCCGCTCCGCATACAAGATGAATGGCCCGGCAGCAGAAGTGCTGACCGCCGTTCGCCCTTATGTGAAGCAGTTCACCTCATCTCAGTATGTTAACGATCTGGCTAACGGCGACAGCTGTGTGGCGGTAGGTTACTCCGGTGATGTCTTCCAGGCGGCTGCCCGTGCAGAAGAAGCCGGTAACGGTGTGGAAGTGCTGTACACCATCCCGAAAGAAGGTACCGAGATCTGGTTTGATATGCTGCTGATTCCGGCCGATGCCAAGAACTCTGAGAACGCGCACAAGTTTATCAACTTCCTGCTGCGTCCTGAGATCATCGCTGAGATCACCGACTACGTCTGGTACGCGAATCCGAACAAAAACGCGACCGAACTGGTTGATGCTGAGATTGTAGGCGACCCTGCCATCTACCCGGATGAGGCGACCAAAGCCAAACTGTACATGACCGACAAACCGTCTATGTCGGTACTGAAAGTGCGTAACCGTCTGTGGACCGATATTAAAACCGGCCGCTAATCACGCACCAACCTGAGAAGGTTGACCGAAAATTGAGTTGCTGGCGTCACGGCTCGGCACTTGATAGCGACTTTCAATGAAGAAAGACAGAAAAGCCCCGCCTCTGGAAACAAGAGCGGGGCTTTTCTTTGGCAGCCTCTGCCCACTGCGACATCAATCCCAAAACACCGTTGCACTTCCCTACACAGCCTTTACAAAACCTCAACATTGCGTGTCAGTAGCTGTGCTTAAATTAAACCTTATCTGAAAACTCAATTATTGCGGAACCGTACAGCAGCCCTGGGCTGCAGCACTGGCAGGATGCCATCACGCTCGGTTCCCCTCAGGAAAAATAACGAGGTAACTCCCATGACGACTCTGTTCTCTTTAATGCGCTATCTGCTGCTGATCGCTTTGATGGCTACCGGCATGGTGATGCTGGCGAACAGCGCCAATGCGGCGGTCATGAGCGCGGCTCAGTTCTACGCAGAAAGTGCCGACCCACTGGCAGAAGAAGCCAAACGACTGAAGACACAAACTGAAAAAGCCCTGCAACTTCACAAGCAACTGGTTAAAAATCAGATCAGCACCCGCGAAGCTTTTCATAACTATCTGTACAACCTGACCATCGCTGAAGAGCTGACCGAAGATATTCTGAACCCTGCCCGCTTCCGCATGGGGATTCCTTCCAAGCGTGGTATCGAGCCGAAGCACTATCCGGCGATTCAGATCTCACTGACCAAAGATAAACCCCGTAAAACACGTTCTGCCGATATCCGCGACCTGATCCGTCAGGAAAACCGCCGCTACGAAGACCTGCTGAAAGATAGTGAAGATGCCTTTGAGGATGTTCAGGAACTTCTGGTTTATCTGGGTGAACTGCGCCAGCAGATCGCTTCCAGCCGCACCGGTAAAGAAGCGAAACGCAAATACGAGCTGTACCTGCGCCGCCTCTCCAGCGCAAAAGCTCAATACTACAGTGCTTTAAATGAGTTTTGTGTGGCAGCAGCACAGGCCGAGTTTAACGGCCTTACCGGTAAACGCCTGATTCCCGGTGGCTCACCGTTTCAGCTAAGTGGTGCGGGTAGTTAATTTTCACAAGCCCCCAACTTCAAACTAAAACGCCAGCTAACTGCTAAAAACAGAAGCTGGCGTTTTTGGTTATGCGGTCTGAAGCAGGAACAATAAAGAATCGACCTAACGGTTTACCGCATGCTGAATAAACCGGGCGATCCACTGCCCTGCCTGCTGGTCATCCAACGCATCTTGCGCAAGGCTGTTAAGGGCGGGTTGCAGCTCTTCATCCGGGAAGACTACACCCAGATCAGCCCGCAGCAGATCATCCTCATACTGGCGATGAAACTCGGGGTGTCCCTGAAACGTCAGGATATGATCGCCCCAGACAAGGCCTGCATTGGCGCAACGGGGGGCACTGGCGAATACCCGACAGCCTTTGGGAATATCCAGCACCTGATCCTGATGGATGGCGTTAATGGCAAACTCAGTAACCGGCTCACTGTTCTCGCCATCTGCAAAGCATGGCAGCTGCTCAGTCACCTGATACTGTTTGATGCCCAGATTCCAGCCGCCATCAAACTTCTCTACCCGCCCGCCAAGGGCGTCAGCGATGATCTGATGACCAAAGCAGATGCCGACCAACGGACGTTTCTCTTCGTGCAGAGTGCGGATCAGAACCTTTAACGGTGCCATCCACGGCAGATCATCATAAACCCCATGCACGGAACCTGTAATCAGCCAGGCATCACACTCGTCAGTGCTGACAGGAAACTCTCCATCAATCACTGAGTAACGACGGTAGGCAAAAGCAACATCGGTGGCATTCAGCAACCGCTCAAACAGATCGGCGAAGGTGCCGTGCTGCTGCAGCAAGGGGGCCGGACCCGTGTCCGTGATTAAGATACCCAGTGTGATCATGGGACGTTCCTTATAGTAAATTCAGTTCAGACCTTGAAACGAGCCGTCAGACCGGACAGATCATCCGATAGCGTAAGCAGTCGCTCACTCTGATGAGAGGAGCGCTCGGCACCATCGGTGGTCTGGGTAGTAATGGTATGAATCTCACTCAGACTCTGGCTGATATCTGCCACGGTACTGCTCTGCTGATCCGTTGCGGTGGCCACCTGCGCATTCATCTGACTCATGGATTGTACGGTATCACTCACCTGATGCAGCGCTTCAAGACTAGTGTTCAGCTGCTGACTGTATTCACTGGCCTCCTGACTGCAACCGGACAGAGTATTTGCCGCCTGCTGAGCACCTTCCTGCAGGCGCAGGATAATCTCTTCGATCTCGCCCACAGATTCCTGTGTACGGGAAGCCAGCGAGCGTACCTCATCAGCCACCACCGCAAAACCACGACCGGCTTCACCGGCACGGGCGGCCTCAATGGCTGCATTCAGTGCCAGCAGGTTGGTTTGTTCCGCCACGGAGCGAATCACATCCACCACATCGCTGATGCCATCGCTGCGCTCTTTAAGATCGGAAACCTGCTGCATGGATGCCTGCACCTGATCCGCCAGATGAGCAATCGCCTGACGACTCTGTTCCAGATCATGGTGGCTGGCGTGCAGCACCTCTTCCGCCTGTTGCGCGCTCATACGGGTCTGCTCGGCGTGCTCGGCTACTTCACGGGCACTGGCTTCCATCTCACTGGCGGTGGCCGCGAGACGATTGGTCTGGGTGCTTTGCTGCTCGGCACCGGTGAGGGTTTGCTCACCGATCGTCTGGCTGATCTGAGCCGCATCATGCACTGCCTGCACGGTATGACTGATCTGATCCACCAGATCATGCAGATGCTGCGCCAGTGTATTCGTACTGACCGCAACCTGAGTGATCTCATCGTTACCTTCCACGGGAACCCGGGTGGTCAGATCACCATCGGCGATACGGCCAATGGCACCCACCAGCCTTGCCAGTGCCTTTTGCAGATAACGGATCAGCCGGATGCCCAGAAAAAGCGACAACAGCATAGCCGCCAACGCCCCAAGGACAATAATGCTCTTACCCTGAGACAGCGTATCCAGCGTGTTTGTGGTGGCGCTGGCCGCCTGATCCCGTGCCGACTGAATAAAACCCGCGATCTGCTGCTCACTTTGCGCCACCAGCTGTTCGATACTGACCATCTGCTGCTCTGACTGCTGCATCGCCTTCAGCGCCGCCAGATGTTGCTGCAGACTCAGATTCGGATCGGTCAGCTGAGCTTTAAAGGGCAACCAGGTTTCATTCAGAATATCCGCCACTTCCTGATCCAGCGCCGGTGCCCGGGCAATCGCATTATCGATAGACGCTAACTTACGCTGAATATCTTCGGCGGCCACCTGTGCTTCGGCGTAATTATCCATCAGCAACACCTGACGGATACCGGTATTCATAAAGGCGATATCATCCCGGATCGGCTTCAGCAGCGAGAGATATTCGTAGCGAAACTCTTCATAGAGCAGGTCTTCCAGGGTGTAGCCCATTTCAGAGGTGAGATATTTAAAGTCTTTGCGCTGGGCTTCAACCACCGCTAAGCCCTGCTGATAGGTGGACTGTGACTGCACCATTTGGGCTGCCAGACGGAAAATCTGCGCGCTGAGCTGTTCAGCGTCGTCCACACCTTTAACACCCAACCGCTTCAGCTGGGCAAAATCCTGTTCGAACGCCTGACCAAGCCCCTTAAGACGTTGCTCTATACGGGTACCGTCCGCTTGATGACCGGAGATCAGCTGCAATAACAGATACTGGGTCTCGGCCAGATTACCCCGCAGGTTGCCACTGAGATAGACCCTTGGTGAGGCCTTATTCACCACCACGCCCACATCACGTCCCACAGAACTGAAACTGTAGTAAGCGCTGGCAGAGGTCAGCATAAAGAGTGTCAGGATCAACCCTAAAGTCAGGGTGATTCGCTGGCCGACAGAAAGGGATTCTAAACGCGAAAGGCCACGTTCAGAGGTGGCAGAAGGGGTCGATGCCGCTGCAGTGATTGGCATAATCGTTTACCTCGTGCAGCAAAGCTGCTGCCCTGATAGGGAGTTTGCCGACACAAAGCCCGGAGTTCAGCCAGTAAAAACTGACCAAATACTCTAATCAACAGCCTGAATCGGTTCGTTATTATTAGCAGTCAGTACGCTTGGAGATTCGCCGCTCAATACGGCTTGTTTTAATAGAGGCTTTCTACCTGAATCGCGCAGACAGTGGTTTGACTAAACCGGTTGCCCTCTTACCGAGAACAACCGGTATAACAAGCCAGACGGTCAAAACCAACGAACGACGGCCTGCGCGTAACGGTCTGCATAAGACAGTGGCACGATCGGGTTAACCCAATCGTTACAGAACCTGTCTGATCAGGCCGCAGGTGCACGCTGTGTCAGGAAATCAGCCATCCAGTGCGCCACCATAACGGAGTCGGTTTCGGCATCTTTCTCATTAACCGTTGCCAGACCCAGCTCGGCAGTTTCATCAGGAATCACATCACCTTTACGCAGAGAGATAAGCTTGTTTTCGTAGCTGACATTAAACTCAGGGTGCGCCTGGAAGGTCATAATGCGGTCGTCATAAACCAGACCGGCATAGCTGCAGAATTCGGAAGACGCGAACACTTCAGCGTTGTCCGGCTTGGTCAGTACCTGATCCTGATGCATCGCGCTGATGCAGAATGAAGATGGCGCACCTTTCAGAAAGTTAAAGGCAGGCTTCACTTCATAGCTGTGCAGACCCACACCCCAGCCACCGGGGTATTTATCGACACGGCCGCCAAAGGCATCCGCCACAATCTGGTGACCAAAGCAGATGCCCACTAACGGACGCTCTGCACGATGGATCTCCAGCACCAGCTCTTTCAGCTGCTGCATCCAGGGCAGGTTCTGATACACATTGAATTTAGAACCAGTGATGATCCAGCCGTCACACTCGGTTGCGCCACCGGGGAAGTGACCGTCGCGTACATCAAAAACCTGATATTCAAAGTTATGCCCGGACTGCTGGAACAGCTGTACAAACATGTCCGCGTAGGAACCGTACTCGTTCAGTAACTCATCTGGCGTGATACCGGTCGCCAAAATACCAATTTTCATTTTAAGCACCTGTTGCGCTGTATTAATTTGCAGTAAATAAAGGGGAATTACGGTGTAAAAAGGCCGATAAAACCCCTGACATCCGCTTCTCCTGAAACCGAAAAAGCAGATGTCCGAAAAAATGATGGTTGAAACCTAATGCTGAATAAGCGGCGGTTTGCCGGAAGGGTCCATTCGATTGAATTCAACCGATCCGGCAGAGTGCGCTATTCATATTCTTGCCAAGAACGCTCGTCATAATCTTGCTAAGAACGCTCGTCATTATCTTGCCAAAGCGCTATCAATTATCCGGCTGAGCCAGCAGACGGGCCTGACGGCGCATCTGGTACATCGCACCAATCACACCGATTGCCACCACCAGAATCATCAGAGTTGCCAGAGCATTCACTTCAGGCGTTACACCCAGACGAACCTTGGAGAAGATCACCATCGGCAAGGTGCTGTTACCCGGGCCGGATACGAAGCTGGCAATCACCAGATCATCCAGCGACAGCGTGAAGGACAGCAGCCAACCGGAAATAATCGCCGGAGAGATCAGCGGCAGCGTCACCAGGAAGAACAGAGAGGATGGCTTAGCGCCCAGATCCATCGCCGCTTCTTCCAGGGACTCATCCATTGAGGACAAACGCGCCTGCACAATGACCGCCACATAGGCCATACAGAAGGTGGTATGAGCGATAATGATGGTGCCGGTGCCACGACCTGCCGGCCAGCCAAAGGTCGCTTCCAACGCTACAAACAGCAGCAGCAGCGACAGACCTGTGATCACTTCCGGCATCACCAGAGGTGCCGAGATCCAGCCCGATAGAATCATCTTGCCGCGGAACGGCCCGAATCGACTCAGGACAAAGCCCGCCATGGTGCCCAGCACCACCGCCAGAGAGGCGGTGATAAAGGCGATCTTAAAGCTGAGCAGCGCAGCATCGATAATCTGATCGTTGCGGAACAGTTCGGCATACCATTTCAGCGACCAGCCACCCCAAACCGTTACCAGTTTGGAGGCGTTAAAGCTGTAAACGATCAGCGCGATAATCGGAGCGTAAAGAAAGAGAAAGCCCAGTCCCGCACTTGTATTCAGAAATAGTGAACGGCGTTTCATTATACGGCCCCCTCTTTGCCCTGACTGTTACGGATCAGCATGATCGGTAACACCAGAATAATCAGCATAACAACGGCTACGGCAGATGCCATCGGCCAGTCACGGTTCAGGAAGAATTCATCCCAGAGTACACGGCCAATCATCAGGGTGTCAGAACCACCCAACAGAGCCGGAATCACGAACTCACCCACCGCCGGGATAAACACCAGCAGACAACCGGCAATCACACCCGGCATCGCCAGAGGCAGCGTAATCAGGAAGAAGCTCTGATAAGGGCGTGCGCCCAGATCTTCTGCCGCTTCCAGCAGGGTCATATCCATTTTTTCCAGTGCGCTGTACAGCGGCAGCACCATAAAGGGCAGATAGGTATAAACGATACCGATATAGACGGCGAAATCGGTCTGCATCATCACCAGTGGCTGATCGATCAGCCCCATACTCATCAGGGTTTCATTGATCAGACCGTTCTTTTTCAGCAGCCCCATCCAGGCGTATACACGCAGCAGGAAAGAGGTCCAGAACGGCAGAATCACCAGCGCCAGCAACAGGGCACGGGCAGAACCTTCGGTACGGGCCATCAGGTAAGCGATAGGAAACGCCACCAGCAGGGTAATGAATGTTGAGATGGCTGCTACCTTAATCGAACTCAGATAGGCGCTGAGGTAGAAGTCATCTTCAAACAGAAACAGATAGTTGCTCAGACTGAGCTTTAACGTGACGTAAGCTTCTTCAAGGTTCCAGTCCAGAATCGGCGTATAAGGCGGAACCGCAATGGCCGCCTCAGACAGGGAGATTTTGAACACCACCACAAAAGGGATAAAGAAGAAGATCGCCAGCCAGAGATAAGGCACGGAGACGACTGAGAAGCGCCCCCAGTTAACCCGGCTGAAGAAATTATACTTCGTCATTTTCCCGTAGGAATCGTTGATCCACGCAATCTTGGAAGTACTCATGACGTTAACACCACACAGCTGTCCATATCCCACGACAGATACACGTTGTCGTCCCAGGTGAAGCGGCCGCCGGATTCACGGTTGGTGTTCGGCTGGGTCACACGTACTTCTTTGCCGCTGGCCAGTTTCACTTTAAAGACCGACAGGCTGCCCATGTAGGCGATATCCAGAATGGTGCCCTGCAGACAGTTGTATTTCTGATCCGGGCGGGTTTCGCTAACGCGAATCTTCTCAGGACGTACCGCCACGTGAACTTCCTGATTTGGCGCACAGCTGATGCCGTGATTCACACACAGCTCACCACCGGCTTCAGGTGAGGTCACACAGACCGTATCCGGCTCATCAACCGTTACCTGACCTTCAAACATATTCACCGAGCCAACAAACTCAGCGACAAAACGGCTGTTCGGGTATTCGTATACATCCTGTGGTTCATCGGTTTGTACAATAACGCCGTGATTCATCACACCGATGCGGGAGGCCAGTGTCATCGCCTCTTCCTGATCGTGGGTTACCACCACAAAGGTGACACCCAGCTCATCCTGAATATTGATCAGCTCAAACTGCGTTTCTTCACGCAGTTTTTTGTCCAGTGCACCCAGCGGCTCATCAAGCAGCAGCAGTTTAGGACGCTTGATCAGAGAGCGGGCCAGAGCCACACGCTGACGCTGACCACCGGACAGTTGATTGGGTTTGCGTTTGCCCAGATGACCCAGCTGAACCAGATCCAGCATTTCGGCAACACGCTTTTTAACTTCTGCTCCGCGAACACCTTCACGCTTAAGGCCGAAGGCGACGTTTTCTGCCACGGTCAGATGCGGGAAAAGCGCATAAGACTGGAACATCATATTGACCGGACGATTCCATGGCTGAATACCCGCCATATCAACACCATCAATCAGAATACGGCCACTGGTCGGCGCTTCAAAGCCCGCCAGCATGCGCAGCAGTGTACTTTTGCCGGAGCCTGAGCCGCCCAGCAAACAGAAAAGTTCGTTTTTGTAGATATCCAGCGAGATGTTGTCTACCGCGGTAAAATCGTCGAATTTTTTTGTAATGTTTTCGATCTGAACAAACGGCTGGGCATCGGATTTCCAGCTGGGAACCTGAACGGTCGCCTGTTCACTGATTTGGCTAGGATCTATATGTTGCGGAGAAGTCATAAAACACTCGACTCTTTTAGTATTGTTATTGTTCAAGGCCCTCCGCCACAAAGGCGGAAGGCCTCTGACCTTTACCGGCCTGTTTTAATATTGACCCAGGTACGGGTTAACAGACGGTCGAATCTTGCAGTGTGTGCTTTCTGAGCGAACAGCTTGGCTTTAACCGCTTCAGAAGGATAGATTCCAGGGTTGGAAACCACATCTTCATTCAGCAGAGGCTCAGCTGCCTTGTTAGGAACGGCGTAGTAAACGTAGTTAGAGATACCAGCAGCCGTTTCAGCTTTCAGAACATAATCAATAAATTGGTGTGCGGCTTCCGGGTGTGGTGCGTCAGCAGGAATGGCCAGCAGATCGAACCAGATCAGTGTTCCCTCTTTAGGAATAGCGTAACTGATGTTAACGCCCTGACCCGCTTCCTCTGCACGGCCCTGAGCCTGCAGAATGTCACCGTTGTAACCCAGTGCTACACAGATATCACCGTTAGCCAGATCTGAGATGTATTTACCGGAGTGGAAATACTTGTAATCACCGCGAACACCTTCCAGTACAGCCGCACCTTTTTTCAGGTCGCCTTTACTTTCAGAGTTCGGATCAAGACCGGCGTAGTTCAGAGCAATAGACATCACCTCTGCAGGCGAGTCCAGAACACCGATACCACAGTCTTTCAGTTTAGCGGTGACTTCCGGGTTAAAAATCAGATCCAGTGTGTCGAATTCCATATCACCCAGACGGGCTTTTACAGCATCTACATTGTAGCCAAGACCGATCGTTCCCCAGGCGTAAGGCACATTGTGCAGGTTGCCTTCGTCGTGACTGGAGATCTTCTCAACCAGAGTCGCATCCAGATTACCCAGATTGCTCAGTTTGGATTTATCAATCTTGCTGTAGATACCCGCCTGCAGCTGACGCTCCAGAAAAGCACCTGTCGGTACAACAACGTCGTAACCGGAACCGCCAGCCATCAGCTTGGCTTCCAGAACCTCGTTGCTGTCGTATACATCGTAGTTAACCTTGATACCCGTTTCTTGTTCAAAGCGGGTGATCGCTTCCGGCTCGATATAGTCGGACCAGTTATAGATGTTCAGCACTTTGTCGCTGGCAACCGCGTTACCGGCTAACAGTGCAGAGCATACGGACAGGGTTAGGGCTTTTTTTATTGTCATGTTCAGTTCCTCAGAAGCACGTCCGATCAAGGTGTCGTGCATTATTTTTCTAATGTGAATTACGGGTTAGTTCATTCTTTTTCCTAAATTTTCCGCACCGAAAGCCGGGGCTCCCGGTGCGAATTCTTTTTACCTGCGGCCCGAAGGCCGCATTCAATAAAAGGGGTCGAAAGGCTTACAGGTAAGCCTCATATTCCACATCAGAAATGCGGCTCTGAATCTTGCGCTGCTCCTGCTCTTTGGCGGCAGAGAAGACACGCACAAAGGATTCACCCATGTACTCTTTCAGCACTTCACTCTCTTTCAGCGCTTCAGTGGCATCATCCCAACGGGTCGGCAGACGTGGCAGATTGCGCTCTTCCGCTTCAGCATAAGCATCACCTTCAATCGCGGATGGTGGCTGCAGCTTGTTCTCGATACCGTACAGAGCACCCGCCAGAACAGAGGCCAGTACCAGATATGGGTTGGCATCCGCACCGGATACACGGTGTTCAATACGACGGGCAACCGGCTCACTTTCCGGTACACGCAGGGCAACGGTACGGTTCTCATAACCCCAGCTTGCAAACGTTGGTGCGTGGGCACCAGCCGCAAAACGACGGTAAGAGTTCAGGTGCGGAGCAAAAATCAGCATGCTGTCGGCCATGGTTTCCATCAGACCGGCAATGGCATGACGCAGAATTTCAGAACCTGCTTCCGTGCCATCGTTAAAGACGTTGTTGCCGTCTTTGTCGATCAGGCTGAAGTGCGTGTGGAAACCGTTACCGCTCTTGTCGGCATAAGGCTTAGCCATAAAGGTTGCGCCGTAACCGTGCTTGCGGGCTACACCCTTAACCAGACGCTTGAACAGGGTGGCGTGATCGCCAGCCAGAGCCGGGTCAGCAACGTGCATCAGGTTAATTTCAAACTGGCCGGGGCCTAATTCGGAGATAATGGTATCCGCCGGAATCCCCTGCTCTTCGCAGGCGCTGCGCACTTCCGCGAAGAAAGAGGACAGACCGTCCATCTCTTCAATGGAGTAACAATCGGTGTCATACAGACGACGACCCGTACCTTCGGCCAGAACCGGAGGCTCAGGAATGCGGTTCTCTTCGGATGCACCGTCCAGCAGGTAGAATTCGAGCTCGGTAGCCATCACAGGGGTCAGGCCGATCTTGGCAAAACGATCAACAATGCTCAGCAGAATCTGGCGAGGGTCGGCATCAAAAGGCTTGCCATCAGGATCAAACATCATCGCCAGAACCTGATCGCGGGGCGCTTCAGCCCAGGGTACATTGATCGGCTGAGGGTGAACCGGCATGCAGATACCATCACTGTCGCCGGTTTCAAAAACCAGACCGTTTTCCAGTACGTCATCACCCCAGTTATCAAAGCCGATCACAGAGCGCGGCAGCTTAACGCCCTCTTTAAAGGCTTTCTTCAGCCCATTACCCGGCATGCGCTTACCACGCAGATTGCCGTTCAGATCGGTAATAAACAGATCAAATTCGTTGTTGTCAGTACCTAAGCCGGTCAGGCTCTTATTATCGCCACTAAAATTTGCAGACATTTTTTATCTCTCTTATAAAACTTTGCGAAACGCGCCGGCGTCATGCTTCTTGCATCGAAACCCGCCGTACAAAATAAATGAGCCTTGCTACCACCCGATACTGAAGATGTTTTCAACATCACAGATACTTTTGACATCGCAGTGTGATCCGCATCAGGTAGATCTTATTTATTTGTGATCACATTTCGTGTTAATGATATGATCACAAATAAATAACTCGGTCAATCAATCCAATTAAAGATTTTTAACTGCACCAATTTGGTGATCACAAACCCGGGAATGCACCCTATTTGTGATACCCTATCCCTGCTAAGCAGAGGGTTAAGGCGCAGCAACCGAACCAACGTCTAAAACAACAACAAACTCGCAGTGTCTTAAACGAACACGGGATCAGGCGGCCAAATAATGGACAAGAAATCACCGATACAAATTACATTAACCAAGCGCGACGAAGCTGTAACTATCACCCAGTGGGTATATAGCACTTTGCGCAACGCCGTAATGAACGGCCAGATACTTCCGGGGCGGGCACTGACCATCCGGGAACTGGCGTCAATACTGGATGTCAGCCCTATGCCGGTGCGGGAAGCCCTGCGCCAGCTGGCAGCAGAAAATGCCCTGGAGATTCAGGGAAATCGTCGGGTAATGGTGCCTAAAATGACGGCGATGAAGTTCAGCGAGCTGTGCGAGGCCCGTATCAATCTGGAATCCCACGCTGCCGCCCGCGCCCTGCCCTACATTGACAATGACAAGCTGGCAGAGCTGATCGCACTGGATAAAGAGATCGACGACGCTCAGGACAATGGCGATCTGGAACAGATCACCATTCGCAACCAGCGCTTCCACCGCTGCCTGTACACCGCCAACCCCCATCAGGTCACTCTGCCTTTGATTGAAAGCCTCTGGCTTCAGCTAGGGCCATTTATGAAGCTGGCGAACTCACGGCTGAAAGAGCACTACACCATTGACCGTCATAATGAAGCGATCGAAGCGATCACCAAGAAAGACGCACTGGCGCTGCAGATGGCGATTGCGTCCGATATTCGTGAAGGCTTCGCCTTTGCCGGGACGCCGGAGCTGCTCTACAACTTTATTGAACAGGCTGGCGAGGGCGCGCTGTAAAGGCCGTCCTGAGCCATCACAGCCCGAAGCAGCACATAACAAAGAGCAGCCTCAGCCTTGCTGAACTGCTCTTTTCTTCTATCTCCCCCCTTTTTCTGACACTCCAACCACAGACAGCAGCACACCAGCGCACCTTTTTTTGTGATCACATTTTAAATCCTATTGAATCAGGCACCTGCAGCCCAAAACCCTCGCCTGCCCGGTTAGCCAAGGCTCAGAGGCAAAAAACGACAAAACCTGCAGCTAACACCCACCAGCAGAATAGACCTTATAAATCAGCGACCTAGCTTAAAAACGATACTTTGTGATCAAAATACTCCTGCGAATTGTTTGACTTTTCTTTTTTGTGATCACAAAATGCAAATCAGCTAACGATTGACGCTAAGGCGATTAGCCACAATTTGATCACAAAACGCCCTCTCCATAAGTAAGACAAGGCGTTTATGAGACACAAACACAGCGCTTTACCTAACGACTGATTCTGAAGACCGTAATGATCAGCAAAGGCGCGATTAACCAGAGGACTAACAAATGGCTGCTGAAAACAACAACACCCTGGAGTGGCAGGCACTGGACGCAAAACACCACCTGCACCCATTTACCGATACCGGCGCTCTGAATAAGAAAGGCGCGCGGGTTATCACCAAGGCAGAAGGCGTTTACCTTTGGGATAGCGAAGGTAAAAAGATGCTGGACGGTATGGCCGGTCTTTGGTGTGTCAACATGGGCTATGGTCGTCAGGAACTGATCGACGCCGCCTACGAGCAGATGAAAACCCTGCCGTTCTACAACACCTTCTTCCAGACAACGCATCTGCCAGCAGCAAAACTGGCTCAGGCGATTGCGGAAGTGACTCCGGGTGACCTGAACCGTATCTTCTTTGCTAACTCAGGTTCAGAAGCGATCGATACCATCATCCGTATGGTGCGCACCTACTGGGTTACTCAGGATAAACCTTACAAAAACATCCTGATCGCCCGTGAAAATGGCTACCACGGCAGTACCGTTGGCGGTGCAAGTCTTGGCGGCATGAGCGGTATGCACAAGCAGGGCATCCCTATGGTCGGCGGCATTGAGCATATCCGTCAGCCATACTGGTACGGTGAAGGCGGTGATATGACCGAAGAAGAGTTCGGTCTGGCCTGCGCGAAAGCACTGGAAGAACGCATTCTTAAGGTTGGCCCAGACAATGTGGCAGCCTTTATTGGTGAGCCGATTCAGGGTGCGGGTGGCGTGATTGTTCCACCGGCTAACTACTGGTCAGAAATTCAGAAGATCTGCAAGAAGTACGACATTCTGCTGGTTGCCGATGAAGTGATCTGTGGCTTTGGCCGTACCGGCAGCTGGTTTGGTAGTCAGACTCTGGATATCAAACCGGACCTGATCTCGATGGCGAAAGGCCTGTCTTCCGGTTATCTACCAATCTCTGCCGTTGCCGTAGGCGACCGTGTTGCCAACGCACTGGATGAGATGGGTGAAGACTTTAACCACGGTTTCACCTACTCCGGTCACCCCGCTGCAGCAGCGGTTGCTCTTGCCAACATCGAACTGATGAAGAAAGAGAATATCGTTGAGTATGTGGCGAATGACATCGGCCCTTACCTGCAGAAGAAACTGCGTGAAACCCTGCAGGATCATCCGCTTGTTGGCACTATCGACGGTGTGGGTCTGATCGCAGGCTTTGCTCTGATGAAGAACAAAGAGACCAAAGAAGCCTTCCCGTCTGATATCGACGTGGGCTATATCTGCCGTGAGCACTGCTTCAACAACGGTCTGATCATCCGCGCCGTTGGCAGCCGCATGGTGATGTCACCTCCTCTGGTGATCACCCATGCTGAAGTAGACGAGCTGTGTGAAAAGGCAAAACTGTGTCTGGATCTGACACTGGAATCCATTAACCAGCTGTAAGATCCTCAGGCCTTATTTCAGAGACATATCATCTGAAACAGAACCTGAAACAAGATCGCCCGGCGCTTTAAGCCCGGGCGATCTGATCACAGGCTAAAACGCCCCCAGATAAACAAAATAACAATAAAAACATGCAATTAATCCAGTCTAACCGGATAATCAGAAGTTCGTTTTCCCGGGCGTCATCGCGCTATACCGAATCAGTCACTGCAGTCACCGGAGCAACATCCCCCATGCAAACAAAAAATCATCCGGAGCTTATCAGCACGCCATGCGCAAGGGACATTGCCTCACTCATCAACCACATCAAAGTACCCAGTTTTATGCCGGTACTGGAAGAGGTGCTGAGTAACCACTGTAATTTCGACACCATTCTGGTGGTGACTTATAAAAAATCATTCAAGCCGATCATTCTGCACCCGAAAGATCCGGCAGAACACAGCCCAACCCTGAAAGGCTATATCGAAAAAGCCTATATTCTGGATCCACTGTTTAACAGTATTCAGGACGGCATGGGAGCCAACATCTCCCGTCTGGTGGATATTGCACCGGACTCCTTCGATCAGACCGAATACTACCAGTCCTGCTACCGCAAATTTGATCTGGTGGACGAGGTAAACCTGACGATCCCTCTCAGCCAGCACACCACCTGTGCCATCGCACTGGGTCGTAAAACCGCGTTGGGTACTATCACCCGAGCGGAGCTGAACCGCCTGAAGAGTATCTTCCCGGTTATTGAGGCCTTAGTTCAGCAGTTCTGGCAGGCGCAATCCGGCGAATTTGTGAAGTATGAGAAATCAGAAGGCCCGATTAAACAGGCGCTGAAAACCTTCGCCAGCGGCGTACTCACCCAGCGTGAGCAGGAGATTCTGGGGCTGATCCTGCAGGGCCACTCCTCCAAGGCGATAGCGGATATTCTCAGCATCAGCGTCGGTACCGTTAAAGTTCACCGTAAAAACATTCACAGCCGGCTGAACACCTCGACGCAGTCCGAGATCTTTACCCTCTTCCTGAGCCACCTGAACAGCCTGGAAAGTTCGAGCATAGAAAGTTAACCCTTCTTTTCTCTTTCAGGCCTAAAAAAAGCGCACCTATTTAGTGCGCTTTTTTTATCTCTTCCTACGGGATCTTCCGCTGAGTCGAAATACAGCTTTATCATCACTCCCGAAATCGCTGCCGGAACTCCCCCGGTGTCAGCCCCATAATACGCACGAAGAGTTTACGGCAGGCTCCGGCATCCTCGTATCCGACATCCCGGGCGATGGTTTCAAAGGGAACACGACTCTCTTCCAGCAGATCACAGGCTTTCTGAATAGCGTAACGCTGCATATAGCTTTTCGGTTTGTGTCCGGTGGCTTTTTCAAAACGGCGCAAAAAGGTGCGCTCTCCCAGATGCACCAATCCCGCTAACTCCGCGACGGAAGGCAGCGCCGGAAACAGGGATTCGATCTGTTTCTGGGCATTCGCAATCACCTCATCTCCGTGGCTGAGATCCGGCCGGAAGCGTCGATAGAAACTCTGTGCCCTCTGACCGGTATCCACCACCAGATTTTTACCCAGCATGGGGACAACACCGGGGCTGGTAAAACGGGAGATCACCTCAAAGCCAAGATCCAGCCATGACATCATACCCCCTGCGGTCAGCACCCGCCCCTCATCCACCAGAATCTGATCCAGATCGAGCTGCACCTCCGGATACTGCCTGCGAAAAAGCGGCTCAAATGCCCAGTGAGTGGTGGCTCGCTTACCGTCCAGCAGCCCTGTGGCGGCAAGAATAAAACTACCGGCACATGCGGAGCAGATCAGGCTCTCGGCATCGGCCTGCTGCCTGATCCAGTCGGTCAGCGCTGGGGGCGGTTCACGATAAAACTCACTCCGCTGCCCCGGCGGCAGAATAACCACCGGATACTGTTTAGCAAGTAACGCGTCACTGACGCTAAACCCCTGATCCTCAAAAGTGATCAACTGAGCTTCAAAACAGACCGCCTGCCCCAACTCACCGGCAACACGGTTGGCCAGAATAAACATCTCCTCCAGTCCATAAACGGCGGACTTGAGACTGTCGGGATAAACAATAATGGCAACAGATATCACGATGACTCCTAATATTCAGCAGGGCAGCAGCTAAGATTGGCCGAAGACTACAATGTCATATTTAACCTTAAATTTGTCAATTCAGACACTAATCAGGGCTTAACCTGCCATTTAGACTGCAACTATCACATCAGTAACCGCACTGATCACGTTAACGATAGCGAGGAGAACAACATGTCTGAACAGGCACTTTTGGTGATTGACCCGCAGAACGATTACTTCCCGGAGGGTAAGTACCCACTCTGGAACACAGAGACGGTACTGGAAAAGATGAAACAGGCGATCAAAACCGCCAACGAGAAATCGATTCCGGTGATTCTGATCCGTCACGAAGGCAACGAAAACAGCCCTTTCTTTAACCCCGGCACCGAAGGCGCGGCAGTCCACAAAGAGATCGCGGCTCTGGCACCGGACGCACCGGTTGTCACTAAAAACTTTGCCGATGGGTTTGAGCAAACACCATTGTCCGGTTTACTGGCGGATCTTAAGGTCAGTGAACTGCTGCTCTGCGGCATGATGACGCAAAACTGCATCACCCATACCGCCCTGTCGAAAATGGCCGAGCCTTATCAGATCAGCGTACTGCAGGACGCCTGCACCACGGTTGATCCTATGATTCATGGTATTGCGATTAATGCCTTGTCAGTGCGGACTCAGCTGATCGACACCACCGAAATCTGACCAAAAACAACCGTTGAAATTCTGGCTCCCGCTAACCCCAAGCCGCTAAGGCTGATGGTACGGGGGCCGACTACGGAAACGAGATAACCGAACCCCGAATTCAAGCCGAAACACCTCTCCCGACAGAATAGAAATAGTCTTAATACTCCTTTATTGTTACTGCTCGCGACAGCCATTCGAGCGCTCTCGCGACAGGAACCCGATAACAATAATGGATATAACTATGCGCCCCAATTCGCGAACCCACTCCCGCGCACCCGGTGACGTTGATCTGAAAAGACGTGCAACCCTAAAGCAACTCTCTGTTTTAGCCGCTCTTTCCGTTTCCCCCGGCATCGCACTGGCCTCGGTAAAAACCGAAGATTTCGACGATGATATCTACAAAGCACTGCTGAAAGTCAGCGGCTGGATAACCGGCTTTTATAAAGACTACAGAGATCTTGTTGACCCCAACCGGATATTACTCGCACACGACCTGAGCTACCTGCAGCTAATGCGGGATATCACCACCCTGTTGATTCTGTCTGATAGTGCCAATAAAACCGCTCTGCCGAGAATCGCCAGGCGCTTCAGGCAGACCGATGAAAAACCCGATGACAGCTTCTACAGGTCAGAAGAAAGTGCTTTTGCGCCTCTGCTACGAGCCTGGTATCTCAGTCAGGTGGAACTACCGCCTGAAGCCCTGACCAACCCCGACGTACAGCGTATCTGTGGCAACCTCAGAGGACATACCGATCCGAAACATCTGCTTAACGAGAGGGGCAAACTGGTCGGTCAGATCAGCTATGACGAGGCGCTGACCTGGCAGGCCTGTACCTTTACCAAGCCTTCTGCAACCTGTGGTGGCCCCTTCGGTTACTGGCAGGATCCACCGCCGGAACATAAAACCAAAGCAAACAGCCAAACAACGGCCATTCCCCCATCCGACAGTAAGCAGAATGCCTGAGGCCTAAATAATGATTCCAACTTACTCTGAAGAGATTCTGTCTCAGGAAAACAATCCATCTGAACACATTAAAGCAGATGTCATTATCGTGGGTGCCGGTGTCGTTGGCGGACTAATGGCCTGGCGCTTATCCCAGCAGGGACTCAACGTTGCCATTCTTGAAGCCGGTGCTGAAGTCGACCGGGTGAAGGCGATTGAACGCTATAAAAATGATCTGCAGAAAGATGCGAATTCGCCCTACGAGATGATGCCCTGGGCTCCCATTCCGGAAGACAGTGATCCGCTCAGCTACTACGTACAGCCGAAACTGCCCAAGGATAAACATGCGCCGCAAGAACCAAAGAAACAGGTCGCATTCGACGGCTACTTTATGCGTTTGGTGGGGGGAACCTCCTGGCACTGGACCGGTCATGCCGAACGTTTGTTTCCTAACGACTTCCGTATGCAGGAAGTCTATGGTGTCGGAAAAAACTGGCCGATTCGCTATGACGATATCGAACCCTATTACCATCAGGTAGAAGATGCCTGGGGGGTTGCCGGAGGGCCGGACTGCATCGCGCCATCACCAGACATCAAATATCCGATGCCGGAAGTGCCTCGCTCCTACTCCGATAAAGTCATCGGTCTGGAAGTAGCTAAGAACGATCTGGGACCGGACAGCCAGCCGCTACCTCACTGCCGTAACTCCATTCCCCGTGATGACCGTCCGCAATGCTGTGGCAACTCAAGCTGCCTGCCAATATGCCCGATTGGTGCTAAGTACGATGCCAGCGTGCACGTCGAAAAAGCGAAAAAACTCGGCACACGAATCCTGTCTAACCGCGTGGCCTACCAGGTAGCTGTCGATAAAGCGGGCAAGATTTCAGGTATTTACTACCGTAACTTTGATGCCGATCCTGAAAGAGGTCCTGTGGGACTCGCAACCGGAACCACCTATATTCTGGCAGCGCATGCGGTTGAAACGGCACGCCTGATGTTGCTTTCCGGTGGCCGTCACAATGTACCGGAAACTGGCCTGGCCAACGCTTCTGATCAGGTAGGCCGGAATCTGATGGGGTTCGCCAATATCAATACCATCGGCTACACACCTGATGATAAGCCACTCTATCCTTATCGCGGTCCCGTCTCTGCAACAGGTGCTTTTGGTCAATGGCGTGATGGCCAATTCCGTAAAGACTACGCCTCTATCGCTCCCTTTATCCTGAACTCAGCGTTCAAGTTTGGTGTTGGCCCACTGAACCAGGCTGAAGAAGGTATTAGGCAAGGTCTCTGGGGCCCCGACCTGCTTAATTACGTTAACAAGCGAACAGCCCATCAGCTCAACCTACACAGCACGATTGAGATGCTGCCGATTCCGGAAAACCGGGTAACCATCCCCAAAGATCCGAAGCGTTCAGACTACATCCCGGACAGCATCGGTTTGCCAAGACCTGTGGTGAATTTCCAGCTGGATGATTACACACTGGAAGGCTGCCGCAAGGCCTGGAGTTGGCACCTTAAAGTCTTTGATGCCATCGGTGTTAAGACAGTACGGGATACGCCGATGCCAGCAGATACCGACAGTAACTGGGATGCTTTTGTGAAAGGCGAATTCAACGATCCGGCTAAGCCCGAGCAGAACTTTCAGCTGAGCCTGACCTCCGGGGATGCGGTGATCGCAGGCACAGTATGTATGGGTGATGATCCTGAAACTGCCGTGGTTAACGCTCACTGTCAGAGCTTTGATCATGACAATCTGTACGTCGTTGGCACCGCGAATTACTGTTCGGTGGGCAGTGCGTCGCCGTCACTGACGGCAGCGGCACTGGGACTAAGGGCTGCAGATCATATAGCCCGTCAGGTTTTCAACATTAAGAGCGACAAGCCGGTTTCTGCTATTGAACCAGTCAGCAACAAGGGAGAGCAGCCAGCATGACGCAGAACACACGAAAAGCACATAACTCAGCTGTGAAGCCTCACTCGGGCACTAACCTGATCCCACGACGTACCTTGCTGAAAGGCATGGGATTAACGGCCATCGGCAGCATGGCCGGACTGGGCATTGGCTGCGCACTGCCCGGCATCCGCCGGGAAGTCTCTGAGGGAGAACCTCTGATCAACCCGGCAGAAGTTGCCGCAGACAATGGTCTGCTTAACGTCACCGTTAAAGCACAATACGGCCAGTACCGCCTTGCAGGTAAAGATGTGATGCTGCGCTGTTATGACGGCAAACCCATCGGCAACACACTGCGGGTAAAAGTCGGTGACACGCTGCGTATGACGCTAGAGAACCACCTACCATATGACCCGCTGCAGGAACTTTGCACAGCTGTTCCGGCGGTTGAAGACAACACGCCAAGAGGTTTTAACGTCACCAATATGCACGTACACGGTGTTCATGTTTCACCGGAGAGCCCATCAGATAATATTCTGCTTTTAGTGGGTTATAAGCAGACTGAGCATTACCGTTATCAGATTCCGGCGAATCACCCGCCGGGTACCTACTTCTATCACGCTCACTTTCACGGTTCCGTTGCGCTTCAGGTCGCCAGTGGTATGGCCGGAGCTCTGATTATTGAAGGGCCCATGGATGAGATTCCTGAGATCAAAGCGGCTAAAGAACAGGTGCTCTGTTTCCAGACGCCAAGGGTAAATGAAGCCGGTGTCTGTGAAGACTACGAAGTACTCAATCAGCCGGGGGATACCCTGATCAACGGTCAGCTAAAACCGGTAATTCGTATGAAACCCGGTGAAGTTCAGCGCTGGCGACTGGTGAATGCCAGTCATATGGACAATATGCTGTTTGGTATCAAAGACCATGATTTTACCGTCCTCTGCTTTGACGGTAACCCATTGGAATACAGTGAGATTATGAATAAAGCAGTGCTGATTCCCGGTAACCGCGCGGATATTCTGGTTAAGGCTCCGACAGATTCCGGCAGCACCGGTCAGCGCTACGCCATTTTGCGGGATATTGAACAGGACAATTCCGCACCGGAGAATATTATCGCCTGGCTTGAAGTAACGGATGAAACAGCAGACGATATGAAGCTCTTCTCTGGCAAGCTGCCGCGCCCAGAACATCTGGATGATATCACCCCGGAGGAAGTCACTTTTGGCCGTCGACTGGAGTTTGGCATGTCCGGCGATCCTAAAGGCCGCAAGTACACGGTAAACGGGCAACCCTTCTCCTGTGAGGATGCCTGGCAGATTCCGTTAAATGCCGTTGAAGAATGGGAGGTGTATAACCACACCGCCGAATCACATCCGTTCCATATCCACGTGAATCCCTTCCAGATGATCTCAGGTGGTGATGTGGAACCGGGCACTTGGCTGGATACAGTGAATCTGAAGCCTTTCGAGCGCATCAAATTCCGCACCCGTTTCCTGAACTACACCGGCACCTTTGTCTTTCACTGCCATAACCTCACCCATGAAGATCTGGGTATGATGCAGGCGGTGAATGTCTATAGGCCGGATAAGGATTCCGTGAGCTGATCAGCCTCAGGAGACCTCTGCATCAGGGTTAAAGCCGGTAGTAATACCGGCTTGTTACACTTTTAGCATCGCGTCCCCCATCTCAGCCTCATACTTCAGCACTGTTTCCTAATACTTGCGTACTGCCCTGCGACTTTTCCCGACATTTCAAATGTATGATTTTGAAATCGTGCAACAAGTCCGGGGGATATGACGATGTTTTGGAATAAAAAAAGCAAGCCAGCAGACAGTCAGAAAAACCAACAGGCACCGGTTAAGGTCAAAAATATCCGCCAGAGTCAGATCAATGCTCCGGGCCTTGATGAACTCGCTTTTGCCGAAGGTAATGCCGCACTGGTGATCGCCTTTATCTCTCCCTGGCTGCCCTTTGAACAAACTGCCCGTTCCCTGAAACAAGCCCTTCCCTTTGCAGAAAAGTTTATCGCGGTGATGACCGCCGGTGAGCTGAGTTCCTGCGGCAACAGTCTTTACCATAGCGCCGATGGCCAGTGGGATAACATCGTACTGCAAAGCTTCAGCCACGATCTGTTTGAGGCGGTGGAGCTGCGCACGGTGAATCTGCATTGCGACGATATCAAACGCGGCCAGATTCAGATGAATGAGCAGCAACGCACCCAAAAGATCGAGCAGGAGATTAAGCGCATCAACCTGCCCTTTAATGTCCGCTCCCAGAACACCCTGGCGCTGACTTTTTTCGATGGCCTGACCGCCAGTGAAAACTTCTTTATGCAGGCGCTGTACGCCAGCAACAAACTGCCCTGTTACTTTGTCGGTGGTTCCGCCGGTGGCAAGCTGGATTTTCAGCAGGCGGCGGTGTTTGATGGCGAGCGGATTGTTGATGGCAAGGCACTGATTCTGTTCTGCAAGCTGAAGCCTCAGGTGCGTTACGGCATTTTCAAAAGCCATAACTTCCAGAAAACCGGCACCCACTTCACCATTATCGAAGCCGATGCCCACACCCGTACCGTTCAGTCGGTGATGCGCGACGGCGAAAACCGCGCCATCTCACTGGTGGATGCCCTGTGTGAGCATTTCCGCTGTGCGCCGTCAGACCTGGACAGCCATCTTGTAGGGCACTCTTTTGGTGTTGAGATCGGCGGTGAGCTGTTTGTGCGCTCGGTAGCGGGTATCGATCAGGCTGCCGGGGTTATCTCCTTCTTCTGCGACCTGCACTTTGGTGACACTCTGCATCTGGTGAAAGCCAACAGCTTTGCCGGTCAGACCGATCAGGAATACCGCCAGTACGCCGCCGACAAACCGCAACCGGTGGCGATGCTGGCCAATGACTGTATTCTGCGCCGGTTAAATAACAGCAGTGAACTGAACAAGGTCTCCAGCTTCAGCCAGATCCCGGCGGCGGGCTTCTCCACCTTTGGTGAACTGCTGGGGGTGCATATGAATCAGACCCTGACCGCTGTTTTCTTTTACCGTCTGGAAGCCGGAGAGCGCTTCCGGGATGAGTATGCCGATAACTTCCCGCAGTATTACAGCCACTTCCGCATGTACTTTATGGAGTCCCGCCTGAACAGCCTGCGTCAGATCAACCAGCTGCAGGCGACCCTGATCGACCGTATGGCGGAGTACAAACCTCTGGTGAACTCTATTATGGGTGGCTTTGATTCCCTGCAGAGCTATACAGAAACCTCCCGAGAGGTACTGAGCGATGTACAACAGCGCTTCAACCACTTTAATAGCCTGATTCATGAGCAGGAAACTGACCGCGTCCAGCTGCGCTCTGATGTGGACATCCTGCAGAACAACGCCGATGAGGTGATGTCGGTGCTGAATGTGATCTCTGATATTGCCGATCAGACCAGCCTGTTAGCCCTTAACGCGGCCATTGAAGCCGCCCGTGCCGGTGATGCCGGGCAGGGCTTTGCCGTGGTCGCGGACGAGGTACGCAACCTGTCTCAGAATACGCAGAAAAGCGTCGATGAGACCGGTAAAACCATCAGCAATGTCTCCGGCTCTATCATCAGCATTAAAGGCACCATCGACCGCACCAGTCAGTTTGTTGAGGAGATCGCCTCCGGTTCTGCGGAACTGAGCGAAGATATCGACAGTATGGTCACCTCCTCAACCCAAACCGGCACCGAAGTCAGTGCTAACATCCAGCACATGAACGACCTGGCGCAACGCCTTGAGGAGATCGATCAGGAGGTGGAGGCTATTCACCACCTGAAAGCCCTTAGCGAGTACTAAAAGCCCTTAGCGAGTACCAAAAGCCCTTAGCGAGTACCAAAAGTGCTAAACCGCCCTTAACGAGCATTTAAAGCCTGAGAGCGTTTCAAATAGCCCGGAAAGCAAAAAACCGAAGCCTGTGTTGCAACAGAGCTTCGGTTTCTTTTTATACGCCTGGTGCTATTTATATGCCTTGCGCCGTTTATATAGCTGGAGCCATCAGTGAGGCGTTGCGGTCTGATCCAGCGGCTGAATTTCCGGCTGATGCTCATCATCACCCAGTTCAGAGATCACCATCGCCACCACAATACAGGCGGCACCGATCACACCCACCACGCCCAGATGTTCGCTGAGTACGATCCAGGCGGTCACATGGGCAAAGATCGGCTCAAGGGCAAACACCAGCGCAATCTTATGGGGCGGCAACAGTTTCTGACAGGCAGATTGTGCCCATACTGCATAGGCCGTACCCAGCGTGGATGCCACCACAATGGCAAAGATCACAATCGGTTTGCTGAACAGCTCCCAGCCGTTAATCGGCGTGCTGCCCGCATAATAGAACACCGGATGATCCCCAATCGCAGCGCCGATCACGCTGTACAGAGACACCGCCAAAAGCTGGATAATACTCAGGGTAATCACCGGCATATTGCCTACCCAGCGACCGGTCAGCACAATATGAGCCGCAAAACCAAAGGCACAGATCAGCACCAGTAGATCACCTTTGTTAAACACATAAGCGGAGCCGCCCATGGTCAGCAGGTAAAGACCTAAGGTCGCCAGTGCAACCCCTAGCCCCACCATCAGGCGCACCTTCTGCCGGAAAAACAGGAAACCCAGCACAGGAACCAAAGGCACACTTAATGCGGTGATAAAACCCGCATTGGATACCGTGGTAAAACGCAAACCTTCGGTCTGGGCATAAAAGCCGATAAACAGCATCGCCCCCAGCACAGGGGCGGTCAGAATCAGTTTTTTCAGCTGATCAGGGCGAACCTTCTCTTTACTGAAATAGAGCAGTGGCAATAACGAAATGGCCGCAATGGCAAAGCGGATAGCGTTAAAGGTATGTGTTGGCAGCTCGGCAACCGCCAGATCGATCAGCACAAACTCGGTGCCCCAGATCAGACTGATCAGAAACACTAAAAAGAATGCCAGTCTTGGCGAACGTATTGTCATTGTTATCTTCCTTATTAAATAGCTGTAGCAGCTTACGGCTTGCTTCCCACGGAGCCTTTGCAGACCACGATAAGCCTTTTAGTTATGTCAGGAGGCCTTTCCGGCTCTCCTATGATGAAACCCTTTAACCCGAAAAACCCCCGATCCGTTGCCGGATCAGGGGTTTCTCTGTACTTGTTAAAGGCTGGCGTAACGCCTCGGGGAGGCTTTGCAGTGGGTTACGCCAAGGGAATTCCCGTTAGCCCTTCACTTATATCCAACAGCGCTTAGGCTAACCAGTACCCCAGAATGATGAAGCTGATAAAGGAGAGCACCGCACCGATTACGGTGTACGGAATCTGAGTCAGCGCGTGCTGCATCGGTGTACAGCCGGAACCCTGTGCCGACAGTACGGTAGAGTCACTGAAGAAGCAGGCATGGCTGCCAAAAGCAGAAGAGGACAGCAGAGCACCAACAACCAGCGCCATGTTCACATCCATGGTCATCGCCATAGGTACAACAATCGGCAGTGTGATGATGTATACACCCCAGCTGGAACCGGTGGCGAAAACAACCGCCGCCATGGCCGCAAAGATCAGGGCAGGCATCAGTTCAGGCGTCATCAGAGGTGCCAGTGCTTCGATGATGTAGGTGGTCATACCCAGCTGATCATTCACTTCTTTCAGCATGAAACCGGCACATACGGTAGCAATCGGGTGCAGCATGATGCGGAAACCGTCCACCATGGACTCAACCAGCTGTGTGAAGTCCAGCAGGTTCTGCCAGTAGTACAGAACGATGGTGAAGGTAGCGGCTACCAGAGCACCCAACAGCAGGTCGATCTCGTAGTAAACACTGGCCGCGACCAGAACCGCCATCGGCGCCAGGAAGTTGAACAGGCCAACAATCGGCTTAACCGCTTTCAGGTGAGAGGTATCAAAACCGTCCTGCTCGATACCTTCAGGCACCGGCTGACCCTTCTGCGCACGCTCTTCAGCATCTTTCATCGCACCCAGATCACCCAGCAGACCGGAAGCCACCAGGAAAACCACCAACAGCGCGATCCAGCCGTAAGCCATGTACGGAATCGCTTCCATGTACAGAGACATACCGCCGCCATCACCGGCCGCACCGTTCTCTTCCAGCAGGGCTGCGAAGTAAACCGCCCAGGTGGAGATAGGCACCAGAATACAGACAGGAGCAGCGGTGGAATCCACCAGGAAGGCCAGTTTTTCGCGGGAGATTTTGTAGCGGTCGGTCAGGGTCTTCATGGAAGAAGAAACCGCCAGAGAGTTCAGGTAATCATCAATAAAGACCAGAATACCCAGAGAAACCGTGGTCAGCATGGTGCCGCGCTTACTCTTAACCCGTTTCGCCAGCATATCGCCGAAACTCAGAACGGCTCCGCCACGCTCGAGGATATTGATCAGGCCACCCATCATACCGCATACCAGTACGATCCAGGCGATGGTCTCATCCATAACCACATTCATGGATACTTCGCCCAGACTGCTGAAGATGCTGACCGGGTCCAGCAGTAACAGTCCGGCAACAACACCGGCAAACAGTGCTTCAAGGGCTTTACGGCTAACGGCAGCCACAACCAGAATAAAACAAACGGGCAGGACACTGTAAAAACCGTAGGCTTCACCTTCAACATGCAGGGTTGATAGGTAAGCAAAACCAGCGAAGATCAGGCCGTAAAAGGTGATCCAGATGGTGGGCGTTCGCTGCATACCCATGCCGGATGCTTCTCGATCCATAATAGGATGAACAATTTCACTACTCATAAAGGTACCTGTTTATATTTCTTATACCCTGCGGTCAGAAAGCCCTTCTTTCCTCAGGTGGTGTTATGTTGTGCCCGCACTATCGCAATGTGCCGTTGATCTCAGCAGCGTATTAACAGGGAAAATCAGCGACTTGGCAGACCTTAAATGGCCGGCAAACCGACAGCTAACCTATTAATTGATAGATACAAAACGCAGTAATCCATCGCGGACTGGTTCCATGCCCACGACCTTCATTATTAGTATTAGAAACTCAACTCCCGTGGGATTAATCAGGGCCGGGAGAAGACGGTGCTCTTGTTGCGGATACCCCGAAAGGTATCCGCTTTATTAGGGTTGTTCTGCTCAATCCTGCAACGGGAATCAGGTTAGATACCCATCTTGTCGTGCAGGTTAGATCCCCATTTTGTCACGTAGGTTATAGTAGGCTGCGCCCATTGCGGTATAAGGCACACGCAGCAGACGGCCACCTGGGAACGGGTACTGAGGCAGGTTAGCCAGCACATCGTAACGCTCGGCCTGACCCTGAATCGCATCCGCCAGTACACGGCCTGCCAGGTGAGAACTGGTTACACCGTGGCCGCTGTAGCCCTGTGCATAGTAGATGTTGCTGCCGATACGGCCGAACTGAGGCAGACGCATCAGCGTCAGCAGGAAGTTACCGGTCCAGGCGAAATCCACTTTCACGTTTTTCAGTTCCGGGAAGGTCTTCAGCATCTTAGGTACGATCAGAGATTCGATCTTATCCGGCTCACGGGCACCATAAGTCACACCGCCACCGTAGATCAGACGGCCATCACCGGACAGACGGTAGTAGTCCAGCAGGTAGTTGCAGTCTTCCACGCAGTTGTCTTTTGGCAGCAGCGCTTTCTGCTGTGCTTCGGACAGAGGTTCAGTGGTGATCACCTGAGTACCGCAAGGCATCGCTTTCTGTTCCAGCTTAGGAATCAGACCGCCCAGATAAGCGTTACCGGCCACAATCACGTAATCAGCGGTCACACAGCCTTTAGCGGTGTGTACCTTGGCTTTTTCGCCCTCTTCAACACGGGTTACCGCAGAGGCTTCGTAAATCGTACCGCCCAGAGATTCAAACGCTGCGGCTTCACCCAGCACCAGATTCAGCGGGTGGAAGTGACCACCGGATTTATCCAGCAGACCACCAGGATAGCGGGTGGTGCCCACATGATCCTGAATAGTGTTCGCATCCAGCATCTCCAGCTGGGTATGGCCATGCTGCTCCCATAGGGCTTTTTTGCCTTCCAGCTCTTTCAGCTGTTTGCTGTTACAGGCCGCGAAAATACCGCCATCTTTCAGGTCACAGTCGATGTTGTACTTTTTCACAAAGCCACGGATGATCTCGCCGCCTTCAAAAGCCATCTTGCCCATCTCATCGCCGGTCTTTTTACCGTAGTGGCGGGAGATAAAGTCCATATCACGGCTGTAGCTGTGTACAATCTGACCACCGTTACGACCGGATGCGCCAAAGCCGATACGGCTGGCTTCCAGCACAACAACATTAAAACCACGTTCTGCCAGATGCAGGGCACTGGACAGACCGGTAAAACCCGCGCCAATCACACAGATATCAGCGGTAACGTCGCCCTGAAGCTCCGGACGGATCGATTTATCATTGGCCGAAGCGGCGTAGTAAGAAGTGGTATGTGAAGGTGCGGTCATAGCGTGACTCCGGTATTCACGCCAGCTGACGTCTCCCCTGATCTGAACGATCAATCATAAAGGGTTAAACTCAACTGGCAGCGATTGTCTCAAATAGGTCGTCTTTTTCGGGAGGCCGCTCATCAGGGAGCAGCCCCACGGAATCTTATTTATGCGCTAAAGATACGCTCAGGCCGATAGGCTCAGATATACCCACCAGGGGGTAATTTTGTGATCACGTTACCCTTTAATGAGCCTTCTCCCGAGCGAGCTCAATAATTGTCTGCCACGCCGGATAACCCGCGCTGTGTCATAAGCAGTTCCCCTAAAATCGCCTAAACTAAAGTTACAAACCTCTGACGGGAGTTGCCTATATGCTCAAAAAAGCGCTGATCGCACTGTCACTTTTTCTGGGTAGTCAGATCACACAGGCCTGTGAGATCACCATGGGCTATCGCACCAATGCCAAGCCCCCCTTTATTAATGAGATGCCGGACAACTCAGGTCTCTACTACGATCTTTATCACGAAGCCACCCAACGCATCGGCTGTGAACTGAGGGTCATGCGTCAGCCTAAAGGCCGTGTCATGCACATGATCGAGGCGGGTAAAATCGATTTCTACCCCGGCCTCTCCTACACAGAGGAACGTAATACCTTTGCCACCTTTATCGCCAACGGTCTGAAAGACAGCAATATCGGTATCAGCCGGGCGGATGAAGCCGAGGTAACCAGCCTGGAAAATATCGCTGACCGGGATATGGTGATGGTGGTTTCTTTCGGCGGTTTTGATAACTACGCCGAGGACTACGGCATCAATGTCAGACACCCCTACGACTTTACGTTATCGGAGATTATCGATCTTATTCTCGACAAGAAGGCAGATTTTCACGCCTATAACCTGCTGGCGATTCAGTACTACATGATGAACAATCCCGAGAAAGCCAAACAACTCAGGATCCATCCCAACTGCTGCGATGTCGCCCACAATATGTATCTGGGCTTCTCCAAAAAATCACCGCACCTACGTCTGATCCCCAACCCGAATTACACCCCGGAACAGGAAGTGTCAGAACGCAATCCACTGTATATCCCCGCCCCCGACAGCATCGCCGGTAAACTTCAGGCTGCGCTGGTGGCGATGCAGGACGATGGCAGTTTTCAAAAAATCTACCGGAAGTATTTTGGCAGCACCCCATAACCAGCTGATCTGTCAGAGAAAATAACCGGCAAAACTTATAACGCTGCCCCGTTAAAAACTGTAATAATTCGGCTCACTTTAACCATATTGGCGACTGATACCAGAGGACTGACAAGATGCCTAAGGCAAGTGAAATCAAGAAAAATGCGGCAGTAGAACTCGACGGCAACGTCTGGATCATCCGTGATATCGAACGCTCTGTGCCTCAGGGTCGTGCCGGTGGCAGCATCTACCGGATGCGCATGTACGATGTGGTAACCGGTGCCAAGCGTGATGAATCCTTTAAAGACTCCGACATGCTGAATCTGGCAGACCTGTTCCGCCGCCCGGCCATGCTCTCTTATATTGATGGTGACGAGTACGTCTTTATGGATAACGAAGATTACAGCTCGTACAACCTGCGCAAAGAATCCATCGCTGAAGAAGCGGGGTTTATCACTGAAGAGACTCAGGGCATTAACGTGCTGCTGGTTAACGACAACCCGGTTGCCATTGAACTGCCAATGACGGTAGAACTGGTGATCGCAGAAACAGATCCTTCTATTAAAGGCCAGTCAGCTACCTCCCGCACCAAGCCAGCAACACTGACCACAGGCCTTGTGGTACAGGTGCCGGAACATATCTCTGCCGGTGACCGTATTAAGGTGAATGTAGAAGAACGTAAGTTCAGCGGTCGAGCTTAATCATGCCATGCCGCTATCAAAACCGCCTACGGGCGGTTTTTTTATTAAAAGACAAATGACAGATATCTTTAATACAATAAAAAAATTAAAACCTTAGTATTATACAACAAAACAGCAATCAAGCCTGTTACTTAAAACCACAATAAACACACCAACAAAACAACAATTAATCCCATCAAAAAAACATAAACAGATCCTATTTCAATGTATTTTTGTCACCACATAAAAAATTAGGCAATGGAGCTGTTTATGTTAAAAAAATTACTCTTTGTTGGCCTGTTAGCCATTTTGACGGGCTGCGCGACCAGCGGGAAAGAAATTACCAACTACGATGATCGTTCTGTAGTTTATACCTGGATGAACATTGATGAAATTTCTGGCAATTCTTTTAACGGTGCATGGATAAAACAATATACACCCAAAAAAGACGCCGGCTTCTTTAGTCTACGCATTGAAGAGTTCAAAAACGGTTACCTGATGTACCATTGGGGCTTACCCGCAGGCGCACATAAATTTGATGAGATGCGACTGCAGTCCTGCGCAGGACCTCTGTGTACTGATTCTTTCTACACGTACTCTTTCCACCAATCCCATTTCGGTAAGCTTCGCATCAAAGAGCCTGGCGTATACAGCTTAGGTAAAGTTGATGTGGTTTCTAACTCAGGTGCATTTGATGTACTTGAAAGCAAAAATGCGCCTAATGACAAAGAGATCCTTGAGTATTTGCTTACACAAGCACCTAAGGAATACCCGGTAATTGGCGATCGTGTTAATCAGGCATTGGTATCTTTGAAATGAGCATTTTAAATAAAGTTAAAGCGGCTATCGCCTTAGTATCTATTACAGCTCTAGCGGGTTGTGCTGTTCCTATGAAAACGCCGGATACAGCAAACGTTGCCGATAATAAAATGATTATTGTTGGCAAGTTTGTTCTGACTCCGGAACTAACCCCAGATGAGAAAGAAGATCAGATATTTATCACTAATATCTTTGCTGCAGCAGAAAGTCAGCCACTGAAAGAAAATGCCAAACAAAGTGATGTTAGCTGGTTCAGTGTCATTCAGAGCGAATGGGGTAAAACTTTCTTTGTTGAGGCTGAAAATAAACCTCTTTACCTGACAGCAGCTAAAACTATCTTAAACGTCGGCGACCCTAAAGGCAGCGAGACCTGGTTCCCTGCAGGTTTTGAAATCCAACCCAAGCCAGGTGCAAAAGCGATCTATGTCGGTAAGGTCACTTATGTACGTGATGAGTTCTGGACGATTGTCGATGTGAAATTCGAGGACGAATTCAAAGCGGCTGAGAAAGAGTTTGCTAAGAAATACGGCACCGAAGTGAAGCTGGAAAAAGCACTGATGAAGCTTACCAAGTAAATTTTATCAGGCTTTCGTTCAAAAATGCCCTGATCTCACTCTATGAGATCGGGGCGTTTTGCGTTTACAGGAGTGGAAGACAGCAGCTAACAAAGCTAAGATTCAGCCCCTCAATACTTTCATCTTTCAAAGGTAACAACGTGGCCAAACTGCTTTTTAAACTCAACTCCGTGACCGATGAAGAAGCTGACTTTGTACGAGCACGCCTTGATGAAGCAGAGGTCAACTACTACGAGACCACCAAAGGCCGCTTTGGTATTTCGCTGGCAGCAATCTGGATCAGAAACGAAGATGACTACCCCGCCGCAAGAGAACTGCTGGATGATATTCAGGCAGACTGGCTGGAAGAGGTACGTCAGCATCCTGTACAGACCACAGGCGAACGCTTTTTAGAACACCCCACCCGTTTTATCCTGAGTATTGTTGCCATCGTGGCGATTGCCAGCCTGACCGTCATCCCGTTTTTGGATGCGTTTAAGTAGGCCAGCGTGGTTTAAGTCGGTCTGAGCATCCGTGCAGATAAAGGACGCCTGCGACTGAAACGACAGTGCCATTAAGAAATTCACTATACTTAACAGACAGGCCACCGCTCCGATAAATGCAGAAACCCGGCGAATCAGGGGTAGAAATGTCTTTTATTACTCAGATCCATGCCAGCAGGCACCGTCGAATAAGCCTTCCTGTTCTGATGGTTCTCAGCCTGATCTTCACTATCAGATCCGTTAGCGCACAGGAGGTCAGAGTCGCCGTTGGCATGGCACTCCCTCCCTATATACTGCAGGCCACCAATTCCGGCATGGAGCTGGATATTGCCCGTGAAGCTCTCGCCCTGAAAGGACACACCATCACCCCCGTTTACCTTCCCTTCGCCCGTGTTGGCAGAGCATTAACCAGCAGAAATGTTGATGCTGCCCTTACCACTAATGAAGGTGCAGGGCTGGAAAATGTCTATCTGTCGGACTCTCATATCCGTTATCAAAACGTTGCCGTCTCGTTAAGAGAACAGGGACTTAAACTGAGTGGTGTGGCCGACTTAGCGGGATACTCGGTGTTTGCATTTCAGAATGCCACCCGGTATCTGGGCAAAGCATTTGCGGATATGGCGGCTAACAGCAGCCACTATTTTGAAAAAGCCAATCAGGCAATACAGATCAAAATGCTGTTTTCCGAACGGATCGATCTCATTGTACTGGATATCAATATCTTCAAATATTACAGACAGAATGAGACTGAGATTGATACCTCAGCACCCGTCACCATTCATACGCTGTTTCCGCCAACTTTATATAAAGTGAGCTTTCTGGATGAGGATCTGCGGGATCAGTTTAATGAAGGACTTGCGGAGCTGAGACGCACTGGGAAATATGATGAGATTATTGGTAGGTACATCAGGTAGGGATTGTATTCCTGACCATGCACCCGCTTTTAGAGGCGTTTGAGTAAGGATTGGATGCAGTATTTTATTCGTAGTGGCTCCATAGTCTGAGCACTTTTACCACTTGCTCATCGTCTAGCACCTGATATACCAAGCGATGCTGGATATTGATACGTCTGGAGTAGGCTCCAGCAAGATCACCGATCAGCTTCTCAAAGGGTGGCGGCTTACGATAAGGGTCTTCTGCAACCAGATCCAAGAGTTCCTTAGCCTTCGGTTTGAGGCCGCTGGAGGCTAACTTCTTTGAATCCTTCTGAGCCTGCTTGGTGTAAACCAACTTCCATGTCACCAGTCCAAATCCTCATCACATTCTTCCACAGGGGTTTCCATCCCCTCACGTACAGACTCACGCATTCCTGGTACGGAAAGCAGGTAAAGCGTCTCCTGTATAGCTGACCAATCTTCCTCAGATACCAGCACAGCTTTGTTCCTCTTTCCCATAATGGTGATAGGCTGATGGGATTCAGCGGTTTCATCAATCAGGCGATAAAGATTACTGCGCGCCTCTGTTGCAGTGATTCCAGTCATGACGCACCTCATTAGTATTTAGCGTTCCCATGAAGTGTACGCCTTCAGGTACGTACGTCAAGACGGACGTTTTAACGCCGTATTAAGGTGTGACGCACGCTTGGCTATACTTGAGCGAAGCGAAAATGCCAAGCGTGAGGAATCACTCTTAAATGCTTTGTTAGCTGAATTACTCAAACTGCTGCGCTTTTTTAAGCTGTTTATTAATGTGATTTTCAGCTTTTCTATAAATATCTTGTAACTCTGCCTTAAACATTTCATCAACGACTGATTTCTCCGGAAGACCATGTTCCGTGCTATACATTAATGAACTTTTGACCTCGTTATAGATTTTATCCAGAACTATTTTCTCATCTACGTACCGCTTTAACTTGTCTAATAAGCCTGCTTTTTCAAGAGAGTAATTATTATCTTCAACTAAATTTTTATACTTGGTCATGTCGGCATGATAACGACACTCTTCGTAAAACAGTTGAATACAGAACCTCCTAGCTTGCATAGAATAGTTATGCGCTTCAGACTCAAACTGATAATATTCATCGTGTGCTTGATTTTCTTTTTCTATTTCATGCAAAACTTCAAGCTCGATTTTGGTGGCAACTCCAAGAAGTTCTACATTTTCTATTTTATAAGCAATGGACTTTATAAACTTTGAAACACCTAGCAACTCGTATTCTAAAAATGACTCATATTCATTGAAATCATAGTCATCATTCATTTCATCAGATTTTTGCTTGTCATATTTGGCAAACAAAGTCATTAACTCATCTTTAAGTAAATGTTCCATATATATCCTTGTCAGCTAACATTTTAATCATAGGCATGCGCGCTGTGACGATTTCAATATACCGACAAGAAATGAGGAAAGGTTTTGATAAGAAAGGAAACATCCATTTTCTGATCTGACCGCTTCCCTGCTAAACGCGCATATGCGTTATTCCAAATAAGCAGGCATTGCTATTCCATACCTGCTTTCCATAATTCATTGATTTGGCAGCTTATCCAGTTTTACCAGATGGGTAAACGATGCTTTGGGGTACGGACACTATCGCTCCCCCTCAAGACTATGCCATACCCTGAGAATAATCAGCGTACTGGCATGAACCGAGTAGCGAACAACATATTTACCAAAAACCATATCCCGAACGGAGTCAGGATCAGGGGCGTTTAAAACAGGGGTCCCCAGTTGGGGGAAGTCAGGAAGGAGTTTGATCTTGCTGACCAGCTCGGTAGCAATTCTGTTTGCGGCAGACGGGTTGTGAACCGCAATAAACGCCCTGAGGCGTTTAAGATCTTCGATGGCTACATCCGTGTAAACCAACTTCATTTTTTGGGCGCCGGAGCATCTTTCTCGTTTTCAGTCCCCCAGCTACTGAGCCAATCATGAACGTCAGAAGCCTCAGCCACCCTGCCCTGTGCAGCAGACTCCATCGCATCAAGAGTTTGCTGCCACCGCTCCTGTTCCAGTTTCTGCTTTGCGATGTATTCTTCCAGAGCCTGATTGATCACCCAGCCTTTACTGCGCTGCAGCCTGCTGGCAATCGCTTCAAGATGTTGTTCAATATCTGGCTGGAGACGAACGGTAGTGACAGCCATAATCCTATCCTCAAACTGGGCGAATACCTTGTATTACAGCATAGTCGAACAGGAAACAGCAAAGCTGAAGAAGTGAGTCAGAGCATCTAAATAAACGGAAGGGTCTTAAACAAAAAAAGCACCCAAAGATGCAAGGGTGCTAAGACCAGAGTGAACCCACGGGAGTGAGGCCACTCTGGCTGTGGCAGAGGCAAAACAGGGATGCCTCTGCCGGTATGTGATCAGACCGGTTCAGATCTGACCACGACCAGGCTCGGTTCAATATAAATCGCGAACCTGAACCAACATCAGTCGATGTTGATCCAGACGTTTTTGATCTCGGAGTATTTATCCAGCGCGTGCAGGGATTTATCACGACCATTACCGGAGGCTTTTACGCCACCAAACGGAACTGTGGTATCGCCTTCACCCCAGGTGTTCACCCAAACCATGCCGCTGTGAATCTTACGGCTGACGCGGTGTGCACGGGACAGGTTAGAGGTCCAGATCGCAGCACCCAGACCATACTGAGAGTCGTTCGCCAGTGCGATCGCTTCCTCTTCGGTTTCAAACTCACAAACCGCCAGTACCGGGCCGAAGATCTCTTCTTTTACGAAGGTCATGCCGTTGTGGGCTTCGGTCACGATGGTCGGCTTAGCGTAGAAGCCTGCACCTTCCTGATACTCAGGTTCGCCACCCAGAATCACTTCGCCACCCTCGTCCTGTGCAGAACGGATATAACGGCTGACGGTATCCAGCTGCATCTTGTCTACCAATGGGCCCATGTTGGTGTTCGGGTCCAGCGGGTCGCCCGGCTGATAACGGGATGCGGCTTCAACCAGTGCCGCAACAAACTCTTCTTTAATACTCTTCTGCACATAGATACGGGAGCAGGCGATACACACTTCACCCTGATTGGAGAAGATCGCTGCGGCTGCGCCACCGGCTGCTTTTTTGATGTTGTCGCAATCATCAAAGATCAGGTTCGGAGACTTGCCGCCCGCTTCCAGCCAAACACGTTTCATGTTGGATTCACCGGCGTAACCCAGCAGCATACCCGCCACACGGGTAGAACCGGTGAAGGCCAGTACGTGAACATCGTTATGCAGCGCCAGCGCTTTACCGGCTGTGTGGCCATAACCGGTCACGACGTTGAAAACACCATTCGGGATACCGGCTTCGGTGGCCAGCTGTGCCAGACGCAGAGCACTCAGGCTGGTTTTTTCCGAAGGCTTCAGTACCACACTGTTACCCGCGGCCAGTGCCGGAGCAATCTTCCAGCTCACCATCATCAGCGGGTAGTTCCAAGGGGTGATACAGGCAACAACACCCACCGGCTCACGACTGATCAGCGCCAGAGAACCCGGTGCCGTCGGGGCGATCTCGCCATAAACCTTGTCGATAGATTCCGCCGTCCACTGAATACAGTCGATAGCATCCGGTACGTCAATCGCAGTCATTTCGGAGATAGACTTACCCATATCCAGCGTATCCAGAACCGCAAATTCATCTTTGTGCTGCTCAACCAGTGCCGCCAGTTTCAGCAGCACCTTCTTACGGTGTTTAGGAGAGGCTTCCGCCCACTCACCGCTGCGATAAGCCGCCAGACCATTGGCAACGGCTTTATCAACATCAGTCTGATCACAGCTGGCCACATCGGTCAGATGCTCTTCCGTCGCCGGGTTGATACTGGCAAAGGTCTCGCCGCTTTCGGCATCACAGAACTGGCCGTTGATATAGGACTGACCATGTAAGGTCAGCGTTTTACTGAGTTCGAACCACTCGTCACGGGTCGCAGGGGATTTAACTGTCATTGTCTACCTCAGCTGAATTCGGTGCAGATCAGGTTGATCTGATCGCTTAAGTTACAGCCAGTGTAGAAAGGACTCCGCCGGTGGGGCTATACCCCTCAGGATATAGAGCCGGACTTTTTAACCAACGGCTTCTGAAAGCCCTGCCAAAAACCACACTAACCTGTTGTTTTAAAATACAAATAAGCAAAAAGGGCCAGCATAAGCCGACCCTTTCATCACATCTGGATTGCTCTGTTTTGCGCGCTTAGCCGGCTTTCGCCTGCTTGTTTGCCGCCAGCACGTAGAGGTATTCCAGTGACAGCGTTGCGGCAGCCAGAGCGGTAATCTCAGCATGATCGTAGGCCGGTGCAACTTCCACCATATCCATACCGATCAGGTCGATGCCCTGCAGGCCACGCACAATCTTCAGCGCGCAGTCGATGCTGATACCGGCAGCAACCGGAGTTCCTGTGCCCGGTGCGAACGCAGGATCGATACCGTCAATATCAAAGCTCAGATACGTCGGTTTATCACCTACCCGCTGACGGATCTTTTCCAGTACCGCGTGCGGGCCGTTGTCGCCAACCCAGGCCGCATCCAGCACCTCAAACGGGTGATCTTTACTGGTGTATGCGGTACGGATACCGATCTGAATGGAGTGTTCGGTATCGATCAGCCCCTCTTCAACCGCATGGTGGAAGATGGTGCCGTGGTCGTATTTGCTGCCACCGGAATAGGTATCGGTGTGAGCATCCACATGTACCAGCGCCATCGGACCATATTTTTTCGCATACGCCCGTAGAACCGGCAGCGAGATAAAGTGATCGCCGCCAAAAGTCAGCGCGGTTTTACCGGCATTCAGGATGGCGCTGATATGCGCTTCCAGACCATCCACCATGGTTTGCGGTTCACCATGTTTGAAGCGTACATTACCGCTGTCCGTCACAGACAGGTGATCATCCAGAGCAAACTGCCATGGCCAGCGCGCACCTTCCCAGATCAGATTGGCGGATGCCTGACGAATCGCCTGAGGCCCCAGACGGGAACCCGGACGACCGGATGTGGCCATATCAAAGGGAACGCCGCTGACAACAACATCTGCCAGAGATGCCTGAATATCACGCACCAGTGGAAACTGCATAAAGGTCATGCCCAATTCGCCGTACAGCGGCAGATCGGCATTGGCAACGCTTCCGGTATGTAGAGGTGCAGTGGCTGACATGGTTAATACTCCTGAAACTGTTTTCTTGGTTTTATTCGGTGTCATCAACGGCTGTCGTTATGCAGCCGGATTGTTTGTTTGCCCTGATAAGTGTTCTGCTGAACGGGCTTTATTAAAGGTTAGGCTTGCAGAAAACATTAGTGAAACGCATAGTTATAATATCGGTATGCACAGCATTAATAATTCAGTTACCGCGAGGCGTTGAGGGCCGTTTTTAATGAAATCACTGCGTCAGTTTGATCTGAATCTGCTGGTCCTGCTGGAAGCCCTGCTTACGGAATGTCATGTCAGCCGCGCCGCAGAGAAGGTATTTCTCAGCCAGTCCGCCATGAGCCACGCCCTGAACCGCCTCCGGGATCAGCTGGATGATCCCCTGCTGATACGTACCGAGAACGGTCTGCAACCCACGCCCCGTGCGCTGGAACTCTTGCCGGAGGTACGCAACGCCCTGCGCCAGATCGAGCGCAGCCTGAGCCCGCCCCAGCGTTTTAATCCCGCCGACAGCGAACGGGCTTTTGTGATCGCCTGTACCGATTATTTTGAAGCGGTATTCTTCCCCGACATGATCAGTCACTTCCAGAATATTGCCCCACATATTTCGGTAGAAGCCCGCATGATTGACGAAGATGCCTTTCTTTCGGATCTTGAAACCGGCGAAGTGGATCTGGTGGTGGGGATGGATATTAACGAGGCTGCACCCGGTCATCTGATGGTGGAAAACTGGATCAGCGAACAGCAGATCTGCCTGCTGGCAGAGAACAATCCCGACCTGCCGGAACAGCTGGCTCTGGATGATTATATTCAGCGCCCGCATATCGTTTTTTCCGATCTGGCGGGCAGTAACGCCAACGCCATTGATCACTGGCTGGCCGAACGTAAACTCAGCCGCCGCCATATAGCCCGTACGGTGAACTATATGGCCGCCGCTAAAATTGTGGCCCGGACTCAGGCGGTGATGACCCTGCCCTACCAGATGGGCTTACTGTTCAGCGAGCTATTCCCCGTGGTACTGGTTGAGCCACCAGAGGGACTGCCCAGCGTGCAGATGACACAGATCTATCACCCGCTTTATGCCAAAGAGCCGGGGCGGGTCTGGCTACAGGAACAGGTACAACTCTTCGGGGATCGGTTGCTGAACAACGACTAAGCGCCATGATCCACAAACAACAGACGTAAAAAAACCTCAGCCTGATTCCGGCTGAGGTCTTTCATGCTTCAAAAAATCGGGGGGTTCAGATCAGGCTGGGCTTCAGATCGCGTCGGACTTGCCCTGCATCCAGCTGGCACGGCAACGGAGGAAATCCGCCAGCGGATAATCCCAATCCTGTTGGTGCTGATCCTGCCAACGGCAGATCTCCAGCTGCAGCTCAATGGCATTCGGTTGCTCACCGTTTTTCAGACACTCACGATGGCCATTCAGTACCGCCAGCAGGGCATCATGCTGGGCTTTATGGTCGGCATACTGATCAAATTCAGTCGCCTGCATAAAACGCTCTTCCTGCTCGAAATACTCTTTGGCTTCCTGATAGATCTGTTCAAGCAGATTGGCAAAGGCCGATGCGTCCACCAGAGGCAACGCCCCCAGCAGTGCGGTGAACTTATGATGCGCCCGATCCATCGCCGCGTGCTCGTAATATTGCAGACGCATACCCGGTGCAATTTCCGAGGCTTTCAGTGTTCTCAGAGTGGTTTTTGCAGCATCTTTAGAGGGATTCATAGCAACCGCCGTCATCATAGTTGGGAATTACCTGCTGTCCGCTCCCCGGAATTCGCTCGCCATCAAGGGGTTGATCAGGCCGGAATCAGCAGGGGGGTTATCCTCTTTTTTTATGCGCTGCAAAACAATGCGGTCGGTCAAGACTCCGTTAATCAGGTCACGTCTGAGGCCAAACACGCCGATGATCTGGATTGCTTACTCCCAGCGGGCTTCATCATGCTGCAGTTTAAAGCCGATGGTGCGGCCATCCGCGCACAGCTGTTCAACCTTAACCGGCGCGCCCTCATCGTTCAGCTCAACCAGACCTATGCCCGCGCCGTTAGCTAAACGCTCGCCTGGATCGGCTGTTTTTGGCTTTCTCGGAATAACCCGCATTTTACGTCGTTTAGTAAACCAGTTTAACGGGGATCGCGGCGAATAGAGCCAGCGATTCAGCCGGTCAAAAACGGCCAACAGCTTAGGGGGAAACTCGTTCTTGTAGCCGCTGCTGGTGATCTGCCAGATATCCGGCCCCCGCTCACGTCCGCGCAGTTCTATGTCGTACACAAAGGAGTAATGCACATCACCGGAGAGGATCACGAAGTTCTTCGGAGTCTTCGGATGACGGAACAGGTTCATCAGAGCGTAGGCAGCGCCTTTATGTGCCATCCAGTTTTCCGCATCCACCATCAGCGGCTTACCAAACCAGGTAAAGATCCGCTGGATCACCTCGATCAGTTTGACCCCAAACACAGGGGCCGGTGACACCATCACCACCGCATCATGACCGATCAGACTTTGCTGCAGGTCGGTCAGCGCTTCCCAGTCCATCAGACCGGACGGCAGATCCAGCGATCGCTCTGAGCGCCAGCGATGGGTTCGGGTATCCAGCACCAGCAACACCGGCTGGGTATCCCACTGATAATGCCAGTGGGGAAAACGGATCAGCTCATCGATCAGCTGATTATGCTCATCACCGCCGGGGTTAACGAGGGCGGTTTCCGTCAGGTGCATCAGCTCATACGGCAGCTGATCCGGGGCATTGCCCCAGCCCTGACAAAGAAGATAACCCACCAGCGTATTGCCGATAATACGGCGGGAGAAATCGTTACCGTAGGCGGTTTGCTCCCAGGCGGCGGTCAGGTTCCAGTCATCGGTGATATCGTGATCATCAAAAATCATCGCCACCGGAAGATGAGCCATCAGGCGGCGAACTTTCGACAGTCCGCTGACAAAATGCTCCACTTCCCGACTTTCCCTCAGGTAGCTGTCCGCCTGATCCGGCGTCAGGGTTTGCGGCAGATCCGTAACCCCCGGCACCTCAAGATGCCCCCAGCCAGCCGGAGACCAGACCAGCAGATACATCGACAGAACTTCTGCCAGGGTAATCAGATGGTTATGGGCGTTATCAGAGGTAAAGACCGGCTTACGGGCGCCGCCAAAGACCAGATCGGTCACCGCCTGCCCGCCTTCGGTATCCGGCAGAAGCGATTCCCGATGATAGTAGTGCGGCTCACTAAAATGCAGCTCGTGGGATGAGGTCAGATCCGCGCCGGGCAGGGCTTCGTCGGCAAAACCCAACTGACGGGTAAACTGGTGTATTGATGCCAGAAAAGGCGCAGCAACGTCATCCGCGTAGATCTGATCGCCACTCATAATCAACAACGCAGGCCAGTCCTGCGGCTCACTGGCTGCCAGCTCATCATCTGCCCGCCACAGGCCGTCGCCGCTTTCATGATGGGGTTTCCGGCAGGAGCCGTGCAGCAGCTTATTAAGACGGCTTTTCAGGATAAAGCCCGGGGTTTCCCGACCGGGATAGGCCAGATCAGGAGCCCACTGCCGCCAGCTGATAAAGGCATCGTCGGTCAGGGCTTCTGATGCCTGATCCGGCGTCGCTAAAGGCGCGAAGCTTAATTCATAACCGACCCACTGATCCTTGGGCAGAGCCGTGTCGAGGCTAATCTCCGCCAGCTGAAACCATAGGTTGTCCGCCGCCTTAATTTGACGACAACCGGCACGCCATTGATCAGGATTAAGTTCGATAGCGTCTGAGCCAGAAGGGGTTAACGTCAGCCGACCGGCAACCGGCTGAGAGGTCGCCAGCCAGAAGGTGAGCTTTGAGGGCGAACAGCGCCGCAGTATCGGCCCCGCCAGAACCAAAGGCAGGGTGTTCGCCTGCCGGGCGTTCATCCCTTCACCGCTTCCATTACCGCAGGATTTCCCCTCATCGGTAACCCCGTGGGACATTTTATTCTGACGCTGTTCGCTCCCGGTCATCGGCAGAAAGCTCCTTTAAAGTCTGGCGGTGATCACAGGCTGTGATCGCTTTAATCTTAAGCAACTGTTTTTACAGGCTACCTTGTCTGATAACAGTTAGCGATTAAAGTTGCGCTGACCTTTATGCTCTCTTGCACCCTCTGTATGAAAGGCCCTTGCGGGCGCGTCCCAAACGCTCTCTATGAGGCTCTTTCAAACGCCGATATTAGCCGCGACCCACTCCGGGTTGTAATAGGTATCGGGATAGCGTTCGCCGCTGTCGCACATCAGGGTTACAACCGATCCCTGCTCTCCCCGCTCCACCATCTCCCGCGCCAGCTGGAGCGCGCCCCAGAGATTGGTGCCGGTAGAAGGTCCGGCTTTACGGCCGGTTCGGTCATACAGCCAGCGCATGGTGGTCACACTGGCCAGATCCGGCACCTTGATCATGTGATCTATCACATCCGGCTGGAAAGACTCCTCCACGACCGGCCGACCGATCCCTTCGATACGGCTGTTACAGCAGGCTGTCAGCCCCCGGTTATTTTGCTGATAGGCATCAAAAAAGACGGAGTGCTCAGGATCAACCACGGTCAGCTGTGTCTCCAGCCCTTTATATCGGATATAACGCCCGATGGTGGCTGAGGTGCCACCGGTTCCGGCACTCATCACGATATGACGGGGAACCGGAAAACGTTCATGGGCCATCTGATGAAAAATGCTCTCGGCAATATTATTGCTGCCCCGCCAGTCCGTCGCCCGCTCGGCATTAGCAAACTGATCCATAAAATAGCCCTTCATACTGTGGGCTAAGGACACCGCCGTATCGTGCATCTCAGTCGCCGACGCTACAAAGTGGCACTGGCCGCCATAATGCTCAATCAGCTCTATCTTTCGCTTCGCGGTGCTTTTCGGCATCACCGCAATAAAGGGCACGCCGATCATGCGGGCAAAATAAGCCTCAGACACCGCGGTGCTGCCGGATGAGGCTTCGATCACCGGTGTGCCCTCTTTGATTTTCCCGTTGCAGAGCGCATAGAGAAACAGCGAACGGGCCAGTCGGTGCTTCAGGCTGCCGGTGGGATGCGTACTCTCATCTTTCAGATAAAGATCCACGCTCTCAAGTGATCCGCCGTCATAGTCCTGCAGATCAAGCTTGATCAGGTGGGTATCAGCTGAGCGCTGATAATCCGCATTAATTCTGGCGATCGATTGGCTTACCCAGGCTCGCATCATCTCTGTTCCTGTTTTTTGTTGTCGATGGCAGGAGTATAAAAAGAGACGGGGAGAAATATTTTGCTATATTCAGAGCAAAGGCGGCCCCGGATAGAATATTTTTCTCCTGTTAAGGTAAATAAAAAAACAGGAAGACATAAAGAGAATTAATAAGAGACATATATTCCAAAGGCCGGTCAGCGGTTTTATGCCGATATACTGTAAAAAGGGACAGAAGCGAAAGTCCGCAACGCCCAATGACTTTTCTTCACATTTCGCTATCTTTTAATCAAACCGAATTAAATTGACAAAAGTAGCGTTATGCTCTGGAATTGCGAAACAAATATTTTAAAAACAGGTTAATATCGGAATCGGTGGATTCGCTTTGAAACCTGAAGGTTGTGAGAGGGTGTTTGAATGGTAGAAAACTATCGGGAAGAGTCTGAGCAGTTCAACGTCACATCTTCAGATGAAGCTCTGAGACTGCAGGAACTTCTGAGGCTGGATATTTTAGATACCGAGCACGATGAACGTTTTGACCGCATCACCCGCTTAATGTCCCTGACCTTCTCAGTTCCCATTGCACTGATCTCGCTGGTAGACCGGGACCGGCAGTGGTTTAAATCCAATTTTGGTTTAGCCTGCCGGGAAACCCCCAGAGAACACTCGTTTTGCTCACGAGCGATCGCCGAAGATACGCCCTACATTATTGAAGACGCCTCAAACCACCTTATCTATAAAGACAACCCTCTTGTTACGGCAAGCCCCAACATCCGGGCCTACGCCGGTATCGTTATCAAAGGCCCCACCGGACAACCACTGGGAACCTGCTGCCTCATCGATACCAAACCAAGAACCTTCAGTGACCGGGAGATCGAGCAGCTTAAGATATTTGCTCAATTAGCGGAGGCCGAGCTGGGTCATCATCAGGAACTCATTAAGATTAAAGATGATGCCCTCAACTCAGCCTATTACGACCCCATAACCGGCCTGCCCAATCAGAACCTGTTTATTGATCGTCTGGATCAGACCCTGATGAGTGTTTCTGAAGGCAGTCAGGTAAACGTGTGCGTCGTTCACCTGTGCCGTTTTGCCGAACTGAATCACGCCCGGGGTAAAGAGTGGGCTGACAAGGTGATGTTTTATACCGCGATCCGCCTGCGCGGCAGCTTACCAATATCCAGCACCGTTGCCCGCCTTGAAGGTGCCAAACTGGCAGTCTTCAGTGTCGATAAGAGCAACAGTAACAACAGCCACAAAACCATGGCCAAGCAGATTCTGGAGCTTTGTGAACAGGAGATCAGGGTTGATGGCGCTGTTTTACATGTGCCGGTAAAACTGGGTGTCAGCCACTACCCCGTTACAGGTTCCACCCCGGATACGTTGCTGGAGCAGGCCAAATCCAGCAGTAAGCGGGATAAAACCATTAACTACTACTCCAAAGAGCATTCCAGCGAGACCAATCGCCGCTTTGAAGTGGAGCAACATCTGCAGCATGCTCTGAGCGAAGACCGTTTCCATGTGGACTACCAGCCGATTGTTGATATTCAGACCGGTGAGCTGAGAAGCCTTGAGGCTCTGCTGCGCCTTAATGTGGAAGAAGGCCCGATCTCGCCGGAAGAGTTTATTCCCATTGCCGAAGATACCGGCCTTATTCTGCCTGTCGGTGAATGGGTGCTGCGCGCGGTGTGCCGCCAGATCAGCACCTGGCGACCTCATATCGGCCAGTTCCCGATACCGGTAGCGGTCAACCTGGCCAGCGAGCAGATGGGACTGAAGAACCTCAACAGTCTGGTGCTGTCTGCCATTTATGATAATGATCTGGCTCACTCGCAACTTCAGCTTGAAGTGACCGAAACCAGTCTGATGAAGGATATCGACCGGGCGATTCACAATATGGAAGAGATTTTACGCCACGGTATCGACTTCTCACTGGATGACTTTGGTACCGGTTACTCCTCCCTGAGTTACCTGCAGCGACTGCCGGTCACCAAAGTAAAACTGGACCGGGCCTTTATTCAGAATATCGACACCAACAAACATGACCGCATTCTGGCCAAAAACATTATTAACCTCTGCCATGAGCTGGGTAAAATCACGGTAGCCGAAGGGATCGAAACCGAGTCTCAGCTGAAAACCCTGCAGGAACTGGGATGTGATCTGGGACAGGGGTATTTCTTCAGCCGTCCCCTCAGCACCGATGCGATTAACGAGCGGATTATCAGCCAGCAACTGGTTTTCCCGAATATTCCGAACTGACACAACAACCATCACCTGACAGGCTGAATGACGCTCCCATGGATAAAACGGACAAAACCATCCTCAGAATGTTACAGCAAGACTGTACCGTGTCCATTCAGTCGATTGCCGATGCGGTAAACCTGTCGGTCACCCCCTGCTGGAAACGGATCAAGCGACTGGAAGAGTCCGGCATTATCCGTGACAGGGTTGCCTTGCTGGATCGTCAGAAGGTAGATCTGAGTGTCTCGGTCTTTGTGCATCTTAAAACCCAGCGCCATGACAACCTCTGGCTGGAACAGTTCTCTCAGCGTATACAGGAGTTTGAAGAGGTTCAGGAATGTTACCGCATGGCTGGCGAGTGGGATTACCTGTTAAGAGTGGTCGCCCGGGATATTCCGGCCTTTGACCGGTTTTACAAAAAGCTGGTCAGTCAGGTAGAAGGTCTGAGCGATGTCAGCTCCAGCTTTGCCATGGAAGAGATCAAATACAGCACCCAGCTGCCTTTGGAAGGGTAGGAGGCAAAGAGAGAGAAAGCGCCCAAAGTCGGTCTGATTTTCAAGAGAAAATCATCTAATATCAGAATAACAATAATCCCTGAAATAACAGGCTTAGATGCGGCTCTTTGCCGCCTCATACACGGATAGATATCTATGCAAAGATCTTTGGCGTCACGCACATCCAACTTTCAGCTTACCCAACATATCTATCTGGCTATCGGCGTTGCCATCATCACTCTGCTCTCGTTTTTTATCGGTTACTCCAGCTTTGACAACCACTTTTCCGGGTTGAGAAGCGAACAGGAAAGTCATCACCTGGCTGCCCATAACAAAACCACCACGGAATTACAGGATAGCGGTGAGCAGATGATTGAGCATCTGCTGCGCCTTAAACTGAAACTGATCACAACGGGCCTGCTACAGCCTGAAGCCCCCCTTGATCCCCGGGCCTTTGAAACCCTGTTTTTACAATCGATTCAGGATTCCAGGTCACTGGATCAGATTCGCTGGATCGACCTTAACGGCGATGAAAGAGCCAGAATCGACCGCCTCTGGGCTAATCAGCAATGGCAATACTCAACCAGTAACGCACTACAGAACAAAAAACATCGTTATTACTTCTCTGAAATCTTAAAGCAGAAAGACAACAGCATTTATAACTCGCCGCTCGATCTTAACCGGGAAAACAAACAGCTGGTTATTCCCTACGAACCCACCCTGAGACTGGGTGTGCTCTCAACCAATGAACGAGAAAAGCTCAGAAATGGCATGATTGTGGTCAATCACAATCTGGCACCGGTTCTGCGTAACATCAAACAAAGCCTGCCGGAAGATATCCAGATTGAGATCATCGATACCGAGGGTTACTGGGTTCTGAACAGTGCGGATCCGTCACTGGAATGGGGTCAGGATACCGGTCGGGACAAGCTGACACTGAAACAGCGCCAGCCAGACGAGTACCGCAGAATGATCAATCTGCAGGGACTGAATCCCTTTAATTATGAACAGATGTCTCAATGGAACAGTCTGACACTGCTGGCCAAACAGGCTCACCCTGTCACCCTTTATATCCGCACCCAAACCAGTGACCAGTATATCGCCACCCTGAAAGAACAGAGTCGCCTTCATGGCGTCCTCAACGGCGGGGTAAGCTTTATAGTGATGATGGCGCTTCTGGTGCTCTACCGCCGTAACGGCCAACAACAATACCGCCGGGATCAGGAACTGATCACCCTGCTGGACACAGCGGTTGACCCTATCTTTCTGTTAGATGATCAGCAAAATATTATCTACGCCAACACAAAAGCATACGACACCTTTCTGTCTGAAAATCCCACAGAACGAGCCAATTTCCTGGACATTATGAATGGGCAACCAATGCCAACCGAACATCAGGATGTTGAATACACTGTGGATGTTGCCGGTGATACCCGCTACTACCGGCTTCGGATTGAACGGATACAGGTTAATAACCTGAACCGCGCCCTTGTGGTTTTCCGGGATATCACCGAAGAGCGCCTTAACCTGCAACAACTGGAAACACAAAACTGGCGTATGGATAAAATCCTTGCCGGAACCAACCTGGGGACGTGGGAGTGGAATGTCCAGACCGGCGAGACCATCTTCAACGAGCGCTGGGCAGAGATCGTGGGTTATAAGCTGGAAGAGCTGCAACCGGTCAGTATCGAGACCTGGATGAAGTTTGCCCACCCGGATGATCTGGCAGAAAGTGAACGCCGACTCAATGCTCACTTCAACGGCGAAACGGACTATTACGAATTTGAAAGCCGCATGATTCATCGTGATGGTCGGGAGATATGGGTACTGGATCGTGGACGGGTTTTCTCCTGGACACCGGACGGGCAACCACTACAGATGTACGGAACCCATCAGGAGATTACCGAACAGAAAGAGCTGGAGCAGATCCTGAAACAGAATAAAGAGCAGGCGGAACATCTCAATGAAGCCAAAGACCTGTTTCTGGCCAATATGAGTCATGAGATCCGCACGCCCATCAGCGGAGTAATCGGCACGCTTAACCTGCTGAAAGACACGCCTCTGGATGCCTCGCAGACCAATCTGCTTGATGTCTCATTGCGCAGTGCTGAGGCGATGCTGGAGCTGGTTAATGACATCCTCGACCTGTCCAAGATTAACGCGGGTAAGCTGGAGATCGAAGCGCATACCTTTGTGCTGAACGAACTCCTCGATGACCTGACCAGCACCCTGGGCAGCAAAGCCAATGAGAAAGGGATTCAACTGGCCTGCCCAAGCCATCATCTGCCGATCATTCATGTCACCGGAGACTCACTGCGTATTCGTCAGGTGTTAACCAATCTGGTGGGTAATGCCATTAAATTCACGCACCATGGCGAAGTGGTCGTCAATATCGACGCGCTCTCTGCGCCGGGCACCATCACCTTCAGCGTGATCGATACCGGTATTGGCCTGACCGAAGAACAGCAGGACAAGCTCTTTCAGCGTTTTGAACAGGCGGATGCCTCAACCACCCGTCAGTACGGCGGCTCAGGGTTAGGACTTTATATCAGCAGAGAACTGGTCAGCAAAATGGGCGGTACACTGCAGGTATCCAGTGAAACAGGTAAAGGCAGCTGCTTTTACTTCACCCTGCCGTTAGAAACCGAGATACAAGCCGCTGTCACCAAAGTGCACCCTCATTTTGAAAGTTCCCGTTTACTCGCCTGGTCCCCCAACCCGGCCATTCGGGAGATGCTGCAAAGCCTGTTTACCGCCTGGTCCCTGCCCCATGAGGTGGTATCAGAGCCCGATGAGGCTTACCGCATCCTTCAGGAGAGCTGGAGCAATCAAAGCAGTATTCAGCTCTTTGTTTTTGAGCATGATCCCGTTAACAGCAACACCGACGCTATGCTGGAAAAAATCCGCTCTGCGCCTCAATTCTCAAATCTGAAATTGCTGGCGATTTCACCGGCATTGCCGGCAGAGATGCATCGGCAATTAGCCGATCGGGTCGATGTGATCATCCATAAGCCACTGGTTCATTCAGATCTGTATAACCATATTCAGACTCTTATCCTTGGCGATGACCTGCAGGATGCCGCCCTGAAGCATGATGCCTCACAGGCAGATATGTCACATCTGGCAGGCAGAAGCCTGCAGGGAAGGGTTCTGATCGCCGAAGACAATACCACCAACCAACTGATTACCCGCTCAATGGTCGAAAAGCTGGGCTTAAGCTGTGATATTGCGGCCAACGGACTGCTGGCAACAGAAGCCATGGCTGAAAATCGCTACGACCTGATTCTGATGGACTGCCAGATGCCGGTGATGGATGGCTATAAAGCCACTGAGCAACTACGTGCCAGTCAGGATTGGGCAACGCACAACACCGCACCTGTGGTCGCTCTGACCGCTAACGCGATGATGGGTGATGACCAGCGCTGCTATGACGCCGGAATGGATGCGTATCTGAGCAAGCCCCTCTATCAGGATCAGTTACTGAACACCCTGACTCAGTTTTTGCCACAGTCGGTTCAGGAACCATTAACCGAAGCGGAACCCCAAGCCTCTGAGCCTGCAGCAGACTTGCCGGAAGACGGTGAGGACAGAAATCTCCCATCGCCGGGGACGTCGGCCGATGACCTGGCTATTCTGGACTATCCGCAACTATTGGACCGGCTGAATCAGGATTCAGAGATTGCAGCAGAAGTGCTGGATCTTTTCCGGCAGGATACACCGGAGGTTATGGACAACCTGTCGCACCTAGCCTGTCAGAGCCGACCGACACCGGAACAGATATCTGATGCCATCAGGGCTATTCATACGATCAAAGGCGCTGCCGCCAATATTAATGGCCTGGCCCTGAACGATCTTGCCCGGAAGCTGGAAGCAGATCTTAGCGCCCATGAAAAAGATCCGGTTCAGTTTCTGAGTAGCCTGAAACAACAGATCGACTCCCTGAATAATGCCTACTCTGCGCTGGCAACCGAGATCGGAAAATATCTGCAGCGATGAGATTTAATCGACGCCGATTCGCAACTGGCGTACCTTGTGTATTCGCCACCGGCAAGGACTTTTTCTCCTGACCAGATCAGGTAATGGAATAATATGACAACAGAGCAACTTGAACGATCACAATACCTGCGACCGGCAGCACTCTCTCTGCTTGTGACAGCGGCTGTTTTTCTCTTCGGCCTGTTCTGGATTCAGACATATCAGGAATCGAATGAGCAAAAAGAGCAATCCCGATATGCCGCTCTGGTATCTGCCAAGGCTGAAGCGATTGAACGCCGACTGACAGAGACCCTGATGGCGACCCGGATGCTCGAAGTCCAGATCCGTATTCACAAAGGTAACCGTGACGGATTTGAAAACTACGCCAAAGAGATTCTCTTTACCGTACCCGGCGTCAGCAATATTCAGCTGGCACCTGACGGTGTGATCACAGACATCTATCCACTGGCGGGTAACGAAAAAGCCATCGGTCATGACATTCTGAAAGATGACCGCCGCCGGGATGAAGCCAGAAAAGCGGTCAGCACCCATAAAATGACACTGGCAGGCCCTTTCTCGCTGGTACAGGGCGGCGTTGCTGTCATTGGCCGGCAGCCGGTATTTATCCCGGATGGCGATACCGAACGCTTCTGGGGTTTCGCCTCCGCACTGATCCACCTGGACTCCCTGCTCGATGTCGCCGATTTTATCGAGCTGGAAAATCAGGGCTACGCCTATGAACTGACCTATAGCGAGATCGGCACAAACAAGGTCAAAACCATCAGTCGATCCAACGACTCCCTGGGTGAGCTCTGGTATCAGGAAGAGATTCAGGTGCCCAACAATATCTGGATACTCAGAATTGGCCGCAGTATCGGTCAGGAAGACACCCATTCCTTTATGATGCAGATGTTGCTGGGACTGCTTACGATTGCGACCTTCGCCATCAGCTTCCATCTGTTCAGACAGCCGGAATACCTGCGACTGCAGATAAAAACACTCAGCAGGAAAGTAAACCGGCAACAGGCAACCGATCCCTTAACAGAACTGCCTAACCGCCAGCAGTTTTTTGATCAGATCCAGGCATTTCACAGCCAACTTCCTAACCAGACGACGCCGTCAGCACTGATGTTTATCGATCTGGACAACTTTAAGGTGATCAATGATGAGCTGGGGCATAAAACCGGCGATCAGATACTGTGTCAGGTCGCGCAGCGGCTTAAAGCGATGACCCGTGAGACCGATCTGTCAGCCCGGATCGGGGGTGATGAGTTTGCTATCTTGCTTAAGGAGCTTAAAAACCGGGATGAGGCCGCCTATGTGGCGGATAAGATTCTGCAGTCTCTCAGCGTGGCTATTCCGGAGCTGGACAACCGTAAGGTGTCCGTATCGATTGGAGTCCTGATGATCGATCAGGATGGAGTCCCTCTGGGTAAGCTGTTCAGGCGTACAGATCTGGCTCTGCAACAGGCAAAAATGGGTGGTAAAAATTGCTACTCGTTCTATCAGCCAAAACCCACCAGCAAGGTTTCGGCCTGATCAGGAACCGGTAATCACGACCTACAATCAGTGATTACCGGCCACCCCGTTACTATCAACACCCCGTTACTGCCAACACCCCGCCACTGGAGCTATAACGATGGCGTCAGTGACGGGGCAGGGCTTGCGACTAACGGTTACCCATTATTCACCGGTGTAGATACAGCCGGAGGTGCAGGTCTCTTTGATCTCAATCCGGCTCAGTTCCGGCAGAATCGGCTTCAGTTTCTGCCAGACCCATTTCGCCAGATTCTCACTGGTTGGGTTTTCCAGACCTTCAATGTCGTTCAGGTAATAGTGATCCAGCTGATCATAGATAGGTTTGAACGCCTTTTTAATATCACCAAAATCGATAATCCAACCGGTATGCGGGTCAACCTCTCCGCTGACAACAATACGAATAAAAAACGAATGTCCGTGCAAACGGCCACATTTGTGTCCTGCCGGTACGTTAGGCAGCAGATGGGCCGATTCAAAGGTAAAGTCTTTATAAATTTCCACGTTATTCGATTCCTAATAGCTTATGGGTCTGCAGGCTGAGTCGCCATTGAGGGTGGTTAAGACAGTAGTTCACAGCAGCCTGCTCAGAGGTCTCGGCCGCTAACAATTGGGAGCGCTGGGACTTCGTGAGGCAACCGGTATCACAGGGCTGAATAAAAAAGTGACGGAAGTCCAGTGCCGCAAACGTCTCCGGGGAGACATTTTCCTGCGGGTAAACCAGCTTGAGTTCATCACCGGATGTTAATACCAGCGCATTGTCAGCCTTAGGGCTCACACAAACCCAGTCTACCGGCGCAGGCAGTGGCAAGGTGCCGTTGGTTTCCAGCGCGATAATAAAGCCCGCCTGACGCATCTCATTGATCAGGGTTTCATCCAGCTGCAAAAGCGGCTCACCGCCGGTACAGACGATGTAGGGAGCAACATCTGAATCAATCGGCCACAGAGACTTTATCGCGTCGACAACGGCAGGGGCATCGGGGTATTTACCGCCCATATTGCCATCCGTGCCGATAAAGTCCGTATCACAGAACTGGCACTGAGCTTTGGCGCGATCCACCTCACGCCCCGACCAGAGGTTACATCCGGTGAAGCGACAGAAAATAGCAGGTCGGCCCGCATGGGCACCCTCTCCCTGCAGGGAGTAAAACATCTCTTTAATGCTGTACATGAAGATTCCGGCTGGCTTGAAATAACACATTCTGTGTTGTGCAGACTCCCGAACCCCAGCAGGTTATAAGAGAGCGATGAATCCTGTTACCACACAACCGCCCCGGTAATCCGAATCCGCAGCGGGGCGATTCTACCATGTAAAATAAAGAGTCTCCGCTCTATAAAACCAACAACCGGCTAACCCTTTAGCCGCCAGGCTGTGAATCAATAAACATCAATAACTTAAGCAACCCCTTATACTAAAAGCAAAGTACAATATAACCTTTATTTAATTTCCTGCTTATCGGTTTGTCGTTATACTTTTATTACCCACATATAAAATACGGATTAAACCGATGACGCCCAAAAATGGTCTTCAGCTCCCCCCTGCGTACCACAAAGCCTCAACTTATAAGACGCTGTTATATACGTTTTTCAGTGTGACGCTGGCGGGTATCATGTGCGCCCTTTTATTATCCGGTTATCTCAAAAAACAGACGATTCAACAGCTGGCGTCGGATCAGGCGGAACAACAGGCAGAGATCATTTTCAAAGCACTCTGGCAGGGCATGATGCAGGGCTGGGATAAAGAGGATATGGATCATTTCATCCACTCGCTTCAGCTCAGCACTCAGGAAAAGCGTGTTCAACTGATACGCAGCCGAATTATTGAAGAACAGTTTGGTATCAGCGACAGCAGCCGGCAGACGATAAAATCAGATCCTGTACTGGCTGAGGTGATGCAAACCGGTCAGACCCATATTGAAGAGCGTGAGGGGCAACTGAGATATCTGTACGCCATTAAGGCCACGGAGGCCTGTCTGGCCTGCCACAGCAACTCTTTCCCCGGTGCCATTCATGGGGTGATCGACCTGCGCTTCAGCGATCAGCCGATGCAGGTTCCACTGACCCAGACATTTAATACCTATATTACCGCAATGGTGATGGTGGTTGTCCTGCTCTGCAGTACGCTGTTTTTTCTGCTCAGACGCCGTATTGTGCAGCCTCTGCGCCTGTTATCCCGTGAAATCCGGGATGCGATCAAAGATGACCTGAGCGTCAGTCGTATCGACGCAAATCAGTTTAAGCTGCGGGAACCCTTTCAGCTGGCTCAGAGTTTTAACCAACTGGCTCAGGAGCTGGATGATTACCATGACCAACTGCGGGAGCACTCCTATACCGATGAGCTGACCGGCCTGTTTAATCGTCGCTACTTTAACGAACAGATGCCTAATCTGCTGCGTAAAAGCCGCAGTACCGAACAACCCCTGACGCTGATGCTGATCGACCTGGATCGCTTTAAAGCGATCAACGATAACTACGGTCATGAGGCGGGGGATATGGCCCTGGTGTACTTCTCCGATGTCCTGAAACATGGGGTGAAACAGGATGACCTGGTCATACGACTGGGCGGTGATGAGTTTGTTGTGGTACTGACCAAAACCGATATCAGCGGGGCACTGGCGATTAAGCGCCGGCTGGCAGAGGCACTTAATGAGAAGCGGGCGAATCTTGGTGTGGTTAATCTGCATCTGGAGGCCAGCGTGGGCTATGCCACCTACCCAAGCGACGCCACCTCAACAGATGAGCTGTTAATTCAGGCGGATCACGCCATGTACCATGAAAAGCGCAACCGAAAAATGGCAAGGGAAGAGCAAAACACGAAGGACTGCGAAACGGTGTGAAGCCGTTGGCAGTCCCTCAGAAAAAACAATGTGTCATTCAGGATAGGGCTTAGCCCCTATTCCACCAACAGCTCACGCTCACCGGCTGCCAGTGACAGCCGGTCACGGCCTTCATTCTTGGCGCGATATAAGGCTTCATCGACGTAATGAATGGAAGACTGCACATCAACCAGCACTTCACCAAGGCCAGCACTGGCGGTAAAGCGAATCTCTTTACCGTTGTGAATCACTGAATTATCCCGGCAACTATCCAACACACGCTGTATCACATGCCCCGCTTCCTGCAACGAGGTTTCCGGCAGCACGATAATAAACTCCTCACCTCCGAAGCGACCGATAATATCGGTGGTTCTCAGGGCATCTTTCAGTAAGCGGGCAAAGGCGATCAGCACCTTGTCTCCCGCCTGATGGCCATAGGTATCATTAACGGCTTTAAAGTGATCCAGATCGAGCAGCGCCATTGTCAGGGTGCGGTCATAACGCTCAGCACGGCTTAGCTCTGCTTCCGCCTGTGACATAAAGGAGCGACGGGTCAGCAGGCCGGTCAGAGCATCGGTGGTGGCCTGTTCAAACAACTTCAGCTGCATATGCAACTGGGAGAGCTGAGCCCAGATGGCAATACTCATGATCACCGCTAACAGCCAGAGATTGTTCAGCGAGGTCAGCGTAAACACCTGCCGCTGAACCACTTCATCCAGTGATAACGTAAAGATTGTGAAGATCGCCAGCAGACAGCCTTCCTTCAATGTCAGCGGGAAGACGCAATGAATCGCGATAATCAGAAAGGGCAAAAAGGTGTAGGACGCCAGTCGCTCATCTTCCAGATGCTCCCCCAGAATAAACTGAGTCGACAAGTGAAAAACCGCAGGCATGACCATGAGCACAACCAGTCTGAAGCGGGCATGTCCAAGGGAGAAAACATAGGAAGCCTTTACCCAGAGCGCCAGCAGGGAGAGGGAGAACAGCAGACGGGCAACCACCATCATGCCAAACTCTTCCCGGGGCAAAATGAAGTAATCGACAGGAATCCACAATGGCGTCAGCACAGAAAACAGCAACGCCAGAAAACGAACCCGGGTATTGATGTATTCCGCCCGCACCAGATTAAAGTCAGAGGGGTGCTCCCGACTCCCCAACAATTCGTAACCTCTGACCTGTTCAAAGAGGACACGTAATCGCTGAGGAAACGTCAGGGTATCAACTTCGGTCAGAATAGATTTATCTCGCATTATTATTATCGGCCTGGCTTTTATAAGCTTTTCTTAAAAATGTGAACAAAAACAATATCATTTGAGGGGTAATATACCCTTATTTTTACCACAGGTTATGATCGATCTTCATAAATAGTGCTCTGATTACATTTTGTGATGAACAGCACCCTTTTGTTACAGAGCATCTTTAAACAGAATTTTTTTCTGATAGGCTCTATTGTTACATGCCAAAGAAATGTATCATTTTGTAAATAAAAAGGGACAAAAGCTCCTGACAGAGCCAAATCCGACTATAAAAAAGTAAACCTGAGGGTTTATCGCAACAGCCAAAAAGGATCTATGCAGCTGATGACTACCCCCATCGTCATATGTGATGATTCAAGCTTTGCCCGCAAGCAGATGGCACGTTCCCTGCCCGGAGGCTGGGATGTTGATATCAGTTTCGCCAACCACGGCGGAGAAGCGATTGATGCTATCAAGGCCGGTAAAGCTGACATCCTATTTCTTGATCTGAACATGCCCGTCATGGATGGCTACGCCGTTCTTGAAGCGATCCGAAAAGAAGACCTGCCGACACTGGTTCTGGTGGTATCCGGTGATATTCAGCCGGAAGCACACAAACGGGTCAAAGAACTTGGCGCGCTGGATTTTATCAAAAAACCGGTCACCACTGAAAAAATCACTGAAATTCTGACCTCTTACGGGATCATCAGCAGCTCACAGCCCCAAACCGCCTCAGAACTTGCGCGCTTTGACGAAGAAGTTGGCCTGACCGACCTGATTCAGGAAGTCGTCAACGTCTCTATGGGGCAGGCTGGCAGCCTTTTAGCGGGACTTCTGAACACCTTTATTCACCTTCCCGTTCCCAAAGTACACCTGAAACGCTATCAGGATCTGCATCATGTACTGGCATCCAAGGATGCGGTTTCCCTATCGGGCGTTTCCCAGGGCTTCAGCGGCTCAGGTATTGCCGGTGAAGCGATTCTGCTTGTGGGTGATGAGAGTTTTCCTCACATGTCCCGCCTGATGCAATACGACCAAATGACACCCGGCACGTCTGCCACCCAGAGCAACAACGACCTTGAAGTTCTGATGGATCTTTCCGGTATTCTCATCGGAGCCTGTCTGAAAGGTGTTGCCGAACAGCTGGACCTTGAGTTCAGCTACAGCCATCCGGCCATTCTGGGACAGCAGAAAACATTGCCTCCGTTACTGGGTTCGCCGGATCAGGAGCAGAAAGTATTGGCGATCGAAATTGACTACGGCCTGCCGGAGCACAAGGTTGAATGTGACCTTATTCTGGTACTGACGGAAGACTCGTTACCAGCCTTGACGGAACGCGCGGGGTATCTGAAATGATGGATGAGAATCAGGACCTGGATATGTCCCGCCTGCATTGGTTAATGCAGATGCTGCAGACCGTTGATGTAGGACTGGTCGTCGTCGACAAGACATTTGATATTCAGCTGTGGAACGGTTTTATGGAAAACCACAGCGGCGTGCGCACCATGCAGGCCCGGGGCAGCAATATTTTCAGTTTGTTCCCTGAACTGCCGGAACAGTGGCTGACACGCAAGATAGAATCCGTTTTCACGCTGGACAGCCGTGCCTATTCCACATGGGAGCAACGCCCGCACCTGTTCCGGTTTAAAAGCTATCGTCCGTTGACCGGCAAATCGGAACAGATGTATCAGAACGTGACGATCATCCCTCTTACCGGCATGGATAAGAGCGTGACGCACGCCTGTATTCTGATTTACGACGTAACCGATATCGCCACCAGCAAGATTGAGCTCGAGAAAGCTAATCAGGAGCTGGCGAGACTGAGCCGAACCGACCGGCTGACCGGCCTGAACAATCGGGGTCACTGGGAAGAGCGGATGGATCAGGAGTTCCGTCGGTTCCAGCGCAATCAGACGCCCACCTCACTGATCATGTTCGATATCGATCACTTCAAAAAAGTGAATGACACCTACGGTCATCAGGCGGGCGACGAAGTGATCAAATGCGTGGCTTCGATGATGGTTCAGCTGCAGCGGGAAACCGATATCTCCGGTCGTTATGGCGGTGAGGAGTTCGGCATCATTCTGCCGGATACCAATGCAGAACAAGCCGTTGTTCTGGCGGAACGACTGCGTACCACGCTGGAAGCCGCTAAAGTTGACTACGAAGGCAAGGAGATTGCCTTTACGGTGAGCCTTGGGGTTTGTGAAATCAGCGCGGATATGAGGGAATACCCTCAATGGCTGGAGCGGGCCGATCAGGCTCTGTACAGCTCGAAGCGTAATGGTCGCAACCAGACCACAGTGTTTTCGCTGTAAGCGACGACACACTTCAGACAAAGGCCGGCTCTTCCGGCCTTTGTTATTTCCGGCACAGAAAACATCAGCAAAAAAACGTCTACACTTATGAAATGATTAAAGATTTTCCGGTCGACAGGGAGAGACCTCATGTACGACAGTATTGTTTTGGGCAGTGGCGTTATCGGTGTTAATACGGCGTACTGGCTCGCCAAAGCGGGCCACAAGGTATTAGTGATTGACCGCCAGCCGATACCGGGCAATGAAACCTCTTTTGCAAATGGCGGCCAGATCGCCGTCAGCCATGCGGAACCCTGGGCTAAACCGTCAGCCCCTCTCTCTGTCATCAAAGATCTGTTAAGAGACGATGCTCCCCTTCTCTTCCGCCCCGGCGTCGATGTCCAGCAATGGCGCTGGTTGCTCAGCTGGTTTGGTCAATGCACGCCCGGTCAGTGGCGCAATAATCTGCAGGAAGCGATGCGGCTATCAGCATACTCTCAGGAGCTGACCCGACAGGTTCAGGAAGAACATCAGCTGGATTACGAACAGAAACGTCGCGGCGTTCTCCACCTGTACCGCAACCAGAATGCACTGGAAAACGCGAAACCCAGCATTGAACAGATGCAGGCTTTCGGTCTGAACCGGAAGATCATCAGCACCGAAGAAACCCTGACCATAGAACCGGCGCTTCGGTTAAGCGGTGAAAAAATTGTGGGAGCCACCTATACCGAATCTGATGAATCCGGCGATGCACGACAATATTGTCAGCAGCTGGTGGATGTCTGTAAGGAGATGGGCGTCGAATTTGCCATGAACACTCATATCATGCAGCTGGTCCGGGAAGGTCAGCGCATCCATGTAAGAGTGAATGGTGAACTGGGCAACCGTCACCTTACCGCCAACCATATGATTGTCTGTATGGGTCCCTGGTCGGCACGTATGCTGAAGCCACTTAAAGTCTGGCCGAATATCTATCCGATCAAGGGCTACTCCATTTCGGTACCCCTTGAGCATCCTGAAAACGCTCCGGTTGTCAGCCTGACGGACGAAGCGAACAAATTGGTCTTCAGCCGGCTTGGAGATGAGTTGCGTGTGGCAGGAACCGGTGAGCTGGGGGGCTATTCAAGAGAGCTGAACGTCAAACGTTGTGACCGTATTCTGGAACAGGCCCGCGATCTTTTCCCGAAAGCAGGTGGTTTTGATCAGGCCCGTTTCTGGACCGGGTTACGACCAGCAACACCGTCTGGCCTGCCCTGCATCCGGAAAACGCGGTTTGATAATCTCTGGATCAACAGCGGCCACAATCTGGGCTGGACGATGGGCTGTGGCTCAGGCAAATATATCGCCGACCTGATCTGTAATGGCGATGTCACCGAGTACGACAGGTATGAACTGCCTGAACTGTCCTACTGATGCCGGCAAAGACCACTCACACTGAGCGGTAAAAACGGATTGAGGAGAACTCATAGGGTTCTCCCATCTCCGGCAGGGTGCAGGCATTGAAGGTATCAGCAAGCTGATAACGGGGATGGCTGAAGTTCTTCACCCGGGAATCTGCCACCCATACCTCATCAGCAAAGCGAAAGAAGGTGTCCAGCCAGGGCAGATTTTCTCTGTCGTATAACACATCAGCGGCGATCAGAAGATCGGCACTCATCTCAGGCAGCGCCAGCAGGTCTCCGGCAACCTGATAAGAGACATTATTCAGCACCGCATTTTCTTCGCAGGCCTGCTGAGAAACCGGGTCAATATCACAGGCGATCACTTCCGCCCCAGCCATAGCCGCTGCAACCGCGACCACACCGGAACCGGAGCCAAAATCGATCACCCGCTTTCCGGCCAGCCCCGCCGGATGATTCAGAATATAACGTGCCAGCGCCAGACCGCTGCCCCAGCAGAATCCCCAGTAAGGGGCATGCTCCAGAATCGCGACGACCTCATCGGCAGTAAATGCCCGGTCCACCGGTTCCGGGTCGATCAGCCATAGCCTGAGGCTTTTTTCCTCCGGGGTATCAGACCGATAAGAAACACCGGGAAGCCGGGTTTCCTTAACCCGGGCGGAAGGTAACATCTGTCTGAGGGCTGTATTTAATCGTTCGGACATCGCGCTTTCTTACCTGACCACTCAAATCGTCGGCGGGTTAATCAATCCTTCACCACAGAATCAGATCTTCAGTTCAGTAAACTGAGCCGCCATCGCTTCGACCTGTTCCGGTGTTCCGTTTTCACGCCACCACAGGGTTATCGCAGCGGTGCCGGATTCAAAAATAAGACTGTCTTCCGGTAAAATGGCAACCAGTGCTTTCAGCTGCTCCGTCTGAGCCTCATTCAGGGCAGGTGTTGCCGGCTCAAGCCAAACCCAACCGGGTACAAACTCATCGCCACGAAACTCAATCTCTTCTTTCTCCAGTCGTGCGCAGTGACCTAAACGAAAACGATGGGCCGATTGACGACCATCCGCATCCCGCATAATGCGGTAAGCAACGCCATTTACTTTCGTCCCCAGAAGCTCAAACTGCTCAATACGAACCTTGATACCGGCATGCAGTGCGATCTTACGCAGGTGCATCTGGTAACGCTGTCGGCGGGAGGGAACAATCCAGGCGATCGGACTCAACACCGCAGCAAAAATCAACACAACAATAAGCCAGGTACTCATATAACACCTCAAAAGGTCGGCAAGCCGACAACGCTGGGTTTATCAACACAAAGATTCATGCTGATGACCCGGAAAAAACCTGAAACATGACGCACGCCAAAACAGCATCAGTGATCATTTTCTAAATCGAATTGCGGCCTATACTAATCGATAGACAAGGGATAAAGTACAGTCAGATAAGGATTTTTTAGCAAGGGGACAGAAAAATGAGCCAATACAAACACGTACTGATCGCTGTAGACCTGACCGATGAATCAGGTCAGGTGATCGAGAAAGGCCAGGCCATTGCCGAACGCAATAACGCCAACATCAGCCTGATTCATGCTTTAGAGCCACTGGGCTTTGCCTATGGCGGTGATATCCCTATGGATCTGACCACTATTCAGGAACAGCTGGAACAACACGCTAAAGACAAACTGGCGGAGCTGGCAGAACCACTGAACATCCCTAAAGAACAGCAACACATTCTGGTGGGTGTACCGGACAGCGAGATTCACCGCATGGCAAAAGATCAGGGTGTCGATCTGATCGTTGTCGGCAGCCATGGTCGCCACGGCCTGTCACTGCTGCTGGGTTCAACCTCCACTGGCGTTCTGCACGGTGCCAAGTGTGACGTTCTGGCGGTTCGCATTCAGGAAGAGAAATAAGTTCCGGGGCTTAGATAAGCCCGACCTGAACACCTGAAAGCAAATAACCCGCGATAACAAATAACCTGTGATAGCAAAGCTTATCACGGGTTATTTTTTTACCTGCGGCGGAAGAAGCGTCACTACCTGCCTGAGAGACAGGCGTACGCACTAAAAAGAGGTTTAGTCTTCCTCTTTCATCGCTTCCAGCTCGACCCAACGATCCATTGCGGTTTCCAGCTCAGACTCTTTATGCTGCAACTTATCCAGCGTTTTAGCCACCTTGGCCGGATCGCCCTGATAGAAAGCGCCATCACCGGTAATGGTGTGCAGCTCTTCAAGTTCCGCTTCCAGTTTCTCAATCACACCCGGCAGCTGATCCAGCTCGCGCTGCAGTTTATAACTCAGCTTCTTGCCTTTCGGTGCAGGTTTTTCAGCGGGCTTCGCAGGCTCAGCTTTTGCAGGTGCTTCGGCAGTAGCGTCGGTTTTCAGCGTATTGCTGTCATTCCCGTCACCACCGGCTGATTCAGGTGGGAATTTGCCTCCCTGACGCACCCAGTCGCTGTAGCCACCCACATACTCTTTAACCAGGCCATCGCCTTCAAAAGCGAAGACACTGGTGACCACGTTGTCCATAAAGGCACGGTCGTGGCTGACCAGAAAAACGGTGCCGTCAAAGTTAGCGATCAGCTCTTCCAGCAGCTCTAGGGTTTCCACATCCAGATCGTTGGTCGGCTCATCCAGTACCAGCATATTTGCCGGCTTGGTGAACAGCTTCGCCAGAAGCAGACGGTTACACTCACCACCGGACAAGGCTTTCACCGGCGTTCGGGCACGCTCCGGGCTGAACAGGAAATCCTGCAGATAGCTCATCACATGCTTATCACGACCACCGATCGTGATACTGGTCTGGCCTGCGGCGACGTTATCCATCACGCTTTTCTCAGGCTCCAGCTGGGCACGCAACTGATCAAAGTAAGCCACTTCCAGCTTAGAACCCATTTTCAGGTTGCCGCTTTGTGGCTCAAGCTGCCCCAGAAACAGTTTCAGCAGGGTACTTTTACCGGCACCATTGCGGCCCAGAAGACCGATACGATCACCACGGATAACACGGGTGGTCAGGTTGCGGATAATAGGTTTATTACCCCAGCTGTAGGACACATCTTCCAGCTCCGCCACCAGCTTGCCGGAGGAATCGGCTTTATCCAACGTGATATTGGCGGTTCCCTGACGCTCCCGGCGCTGTGAGCGCTCTTTCCTCAGATCCTGCAGGGCACGAACCCGACCTTCGTTACGGGTACGACGGGCTTTGATCCCCTGACGAATCCAAGCTTCTTCCTGAGCCAGTTTCTTATCAAACTCGGCGTTCTGACGCTCCTCGACTTCAAGCATATGCTCTTTGTGCTCAAGGAAGCTGGGATAATTACCTTCCCAGATCGTCAGCTGACCACGGTCCAGCTCAACGATTCGGGTCGCCAGTTTCTGCAGGAATGCCCGGTCGTGGGTGATAAAGAGCACGGCACCACGGAATTCACTCACCTGCTGTTCCAGCCAGGCGATGGTTTCAATATCCAGATGGTTGGTCGGCTCATCCAGCAGCAGCAGATCCGGCTCGCTCACCAGAGCCCGCGCCAGAGCAACCCGGCGACGCCAGCCACCGGACAGAGATTTCATCGGCGTATCTGCAGGCAGGTTCAGCCGGGAAATGATCGATTCAACACGTTGGGTCAGCGCCCAGCCATCTTTGCTTTCCAGCTCATGCTGCAGATGTTCCAGCTTTTTAAGGTCATCATCACCAACGATATTCATCACCAGATGATGGTAATCCCGGATCAGCTGACCAACACCGGGAATACCATCGGCAATGATGTCGAATACGGTATCGTCGCCGGCAACCGGCAGATCCTGTGCTAACTGGCCGATTTTCAAACCGGGCTGACACCAGATAGAACCTGAATCCTGGTGAATCTCACCGGAAACCAGCTTCAGCATGGTGGATTTACCCGCACCGTTGCGTCCAACGACACAGATTCGCTCGCCTTTACTGATCACCAGAGAAGCTTCATCCAGAAGTGCATGATGACCAAATGCGATACTGATTTTTTCTAATCTAACTAACGCCATGAAATGCCTGTAAAAAACTTAGGAATTATCTGTAAAAAAGCGGATCCGATGTTGAGGTATCCACCATAAACTTGCTACTTTAAACAGTTGTATCAGGATGATCAGACAGGAAGCCCGAATGAAATTTTTTCCCGAGATAAGACAAACAGTTATGTTAGGAACCATTATCGCCTTTTTAACGGGCTGTATGCACGATATTCCGAAGTTGGGCGTGGAAAACAACCGCCTGAAACCTTGTCCGGATACCCCTAACTGCGTTGCCTCGCATCCCGACACACCTGACAGCCAGAAAGTGCCACCCATTCTGTACAATGCAGAACAAACCCTGGCGTACGATCAGATGGAATCCCTGCTCTCTGAACGTGAAGATGCCATTGTCATCACCCGTGAACACGCTCATTACCTGCGGGCTGACTTTCGCACACCTTTGATGGGCTTTATTGATGACGTTGAGTTTTACTTTCAGGTGCCCGGTGTCATCGCGGTTCGTTCCGCTTCCCGACTGGGATACTCCGATCTGGGCACCAACCGCCGCCGCATTGAAGAGATCCGCAAAGTCTTCAGTGAGCGCATGGCACAGCCTATTCTGGAAAAGAAAGTTCCGATTCAGACCGACTGATCGAACAGCCCATCTGCTTTCTTTCAGGGAAAAGACAGACACAAAAAAGCCCGCATGGAGTGCGGGCTTTTTTGCATTTAAACGAATGCCTGTTACTGGCTGGCTTCCGGTGTTTCCAGACCTTCAACTTCTGCGATACGGCGTACCACAAGATCGAACAGCTGCTTCGGCTGGAATTTAGACAGGAAGTCATCACAACCAACTTTCTGTACCATCGCCTTGTTAAAGCTGCCACTGAGGGAGGTATGCAGAGTGATAAAGAGATCTTTCAGGCGCGGATCCTCACGAATCTCACGGGTCAGACGATAACCATCCATCTCCGGCATCTCTGCATCGGTAATCAGCATCAGCAGTTTGTTCGGAACATCTTCACCGGCATCGGCCATAGCACGCAGCTTATCCAGACCTTCGCGGCCGTCACGGGCTTCGTGAATCGTGATACCCAGATGACCCAGAGTCTCTTTAACCTGAGCACGGGCTGTGGAAGAGTCATCAACCATCAGCACTTCCATCTTACTGGCTGCAGTCCGGATCTGTTCATCCAGATTCTCGGTATCAACACTGATCAGGTATGGCGAGATCTCTGCCAGAACCTTCTCAACATCGATAATTTCAACGATCTTCTCTTCAACACGGGTAATGGCAGTCAGGTAGTGAGAACGACCGGTCGTACGCGGCGGCGGCATGATCTCATCCCAGTTCATGTTGATGATGCGATCTACGCCACCCACCAGAAAAGCCTGAACAGAGTTGTTATACTCGGTCACAATCAGGTTGCTTTCTTCAGTAGGCTGCAGCGCAGGCATACCGATCGCCTGACTCAGGTTGATCACCGTGACGGTCTGACCACGCAGGTGAGTAACACCGACAACATACGGGTGATGGTGCGGCAAATTGGATAGTGCAGGTAAACGCATCACTTCCTGAATTTTGAACACGTTGATAGCAAACAGCTGCCCCGTTAACAAACGGAACATCAAGAGCTCTAATCGGTTCTCACCGACCAACTGTGTACGGGAATCTACGCTAGCTAATACCCCTGCCATGGGCTACTCCAATGTTGTGGTCTCTGATTTAAAGGCGATCAATGCCGGTTTTCTTCCTTTAGGGCATCAATAGTAGTTAAATTCGCATCTTATTTCTATCAGGATTCGGGAATCTAATGAGTGACAGCAAACAAAATCCACTGCTTAAGGCCCCTTCACCTCTGATCGACATCGGGGTCAACCTGACCAGTGACCGTTTTCACGGCCGCCACCAGGAAATTATAGAACAATCTCTTGAAGCCAATGTAGCGATTCAGATTGTAACCGGTACCTCTTTATCCTCTTCTGAAGCCGCACTGAAGCTTTGCGAGCAGTTTCCCGATCAGCTGCGCTTTACCGCCGGGATCCATCCCCACGATGCCTCAGAGTTTGATAACAAAACGGCGGGCTATCTGAAAGATCTGATGCAAAGCCCCTACTGCGTTGCCGCCGGGGAAACCGGACTGGATTTCAATCGTAATTTTTCGACGCCACAGGAGCAGGAACGCGCCTTTGAAGCCCAGCTGGAGCTGGCCATCGAACATCAGAAGCCTCTCTTTATGCATGAACGGGATGCCTTTGAGCGCCAGCATCAGATTCTGAAGAGTTATCGAGACAATATCGCTGATGGCGTTATTCACTGCTTTACCGGCAGCCAGAAAGCCCTGTTCGGCTATCTGGATCTGGATCTTTATATCGGCATTACCGGCTGGGTATGCGACGAGCGACGGGGCACCGAGTTACAGGCACTGGTTCATAATATTCCGGCTGACCGCCTGATGATAGAAACCGACGCCCCTTACCTGCTGCCACGCAATATGGACAAGAAGCCGAAAGACCGGACGAACCGTCCCGCCTACCTGCCCTGGGTTCTGAAAGAGATGAGTCAGCATACCGGCCTTTCCGAGCTGGATCTTGCCCATAAAACCAGTGACAATGCGCGACGTTTTTTCCGTTTACCCGAAAGTTTCGGTCCGGCCAACGAGGTAGAAAATGACCCAGTTTCCGATTTTTATCGACTTTGAATGCTCAAGCCCCGATGAAGATGGTTTTCCAATCGCTGTTTGCTGGTCAACACCGGACGGCCAGGTAAAAAGTACCCTGATCACGCCGGAAGACGACTGGCTTAATAGTCAGAGCCACCAGTTTGATGATGCCGGTATCGATATTGATGACCTGATGCTGCATGGTGTCAGCGCACTGGAAGTGATTCGTGAGATTCAGGGCGACATCGATACCGACGTGGTTTATGTCGATGGTGCCGGTGAAGATGAGCACTGGCTGGACATGATGCTGGACAGCTACGGCATGAATACGCAGTTTGCCTTTGAACCCGCCGCCAGCCTGTATGATGTCGGTTATGAACACTGGCAGGATCTGCGCAATGAGTGGATGGCCGAGCGCGGTATGGATCCTTATCAGTCGGAAGCTAATGTACTGTCCATGCTGTTTGTCCATCAGACACTGACAGAAGGTGACGCGTAAGTCCTCTGATCAGCTTATCGGATCAGAAAGATCGCACACAGTAAAAAGCCGGAGTCTCAACTCCGGCTTTTTGTATTCAGGGGATGGCGATTCAGATGACCCGATCAGGGCTTCTCATTCCGGGAAGCGATAATCGAACGGCTCAGCAAAATCACAGGAATAATACCCACCAGCACGATCACCAGTGCCGACAAGGCAGACTCTTCCAGTAGCTCATCGGAGGCGAACTGATAGACATGGGTCGCCAGCGTATCGAAGTTAAAGGGACGCAGTACCAAAGTCGCCGGTAGTTCCTTCATACAATCCACAAACACGACCAGAGCCGCTGTCAGTACACCGGGCTTAATCATAGGCACATGCACTTTCCAGAGAATCTGCAGGGTGTTGTAACCCAGAGAGCGCGCGGCCATATCCATACTTGGCGTCACCTTATCCAGACTGGATTCGATACTACCGGCGGACACCGCCAGAAAACGCACCACATAAGCAAAGATCACCGCAAACACAGTACCGCTCAGCAGCAGACCGGTTGAAATACCAAACCAGCTTTCAAACAGGTCATCCACGGCATTATCAAAAGCCGCCAATGGAATAATCACACCCACCGCCAGAACGGCACCGGGCATCGCATAGCCAAGGCCGGAGAGACGAACCGCTTTCTGAACACTGGGAGCCTTAACCAAACGCTTACCATAAGCCAGAATCAGCCCCAGAAAAATCGTCGCCAGAGCCGCTACAGCAGAGAGCATAAAGCTGTTCCAGCTCATCTGCAGAAAGTCCGGCGTCCAGGAAACCTCAAAGTAAACCACCGCATGACGGGCAAGAGACAACACAGGCACCACAAAACCAAAGGCCAGCGGCACAATACAGATCAGCCAGCAGGCAAAGGCTTTGCGACCGGTCAGCCTGGTGCGTTGGAAGGATTTAAAACGATCACCACGGGAGAACTGCTTCTGGCGACGGCGGGAATAACGCTCAAGGCCAATCAACACCAGAATAAAGATCATCATGACACTGGCGATCTGAGCCGCGCCACCGATGTTGCCCATATTCAGCCAGACATCGTAGATACCGGCGGTCAGCGTTCGTACCGCGAAGTAGTCCACAGTACCGAAGTCATTCAGTGCTTCCATCAGCACCAGCGCCAGCCCGACGGCCAGTGCCGGTCTTGCCGTTGGCAGAGAAACACGCCAGAACACCTGACGACGGTTACACCCCAGTGTTCGGGCTGCATCCCGCAGTGAGGCCGATTGTTCAATAAAGGTGGCCCGCACCATCATAAAGACATAGGGATAGAGCACCAGCGCCAGCATAGCCACGGCTCCGCCTAAACTGCGGATCTCAGGGAACCAGTAATCACGGGCGGTTTGCCAGCCGAACAGCTCCCGAAGGCCAACCTGAAGCCAGCCGGAATATTCCAGCATATCGGTATAAACGTAAGCGATAACATAGGCCGGTACTGCAAATGGCAGCAGCAGCGCCCATTCAAAGATACGCCGACCGGGAAACTCATACATGGTGGTCACCCAGGCGGTGGATACCCCCAGCCAGGCCGCAAGTACGCCAACCCCCAGCATCAGTCCCAGAGTGGTAACGATATAGTCCGGTAAAACCGTCGACAGCAGATGCGGCCAGATATTCTCTTCAGGGAAAAACGCCAGCCAAAGAACCGCCAGTACAGGCAGGAGCACAATCGCCGCAATCAACCAGACAGAAAATTGCCAGTAGCCATTGCCCGTGCGGGTTTTGAACAATGATGTCAGACCCCATAGCCCGGACATTGTCGACCTTTCCTCTGCTTGCGAAACCATCGCACCTACCTGTCAGAAACATAAAAAAGCGTTTTTCAGAACGCACAAAAGGGCAGCCATGGCTGCCCCGGAATTTCTAATTATAACAGCACCTTACCCCGGTCTGTTATAGCAACTTTGGCGGTAGTGATTCTGTGATACGCCACCGCCCAAGTTGTCACTGATATCCGCAACGGATGATCAGTTGTTGTAACCTACTTCGTTAACCATCATAGCGGCACGTTTGCGGAACTTGTCGACATCAGACAGCGGCAGATCATCTGCTTTGAAGTCACCCCAGTTATCCACCAGTTTACTGGCCGAAACACCTGGCTTAACCGGATATTCAAAGTTCTTCTCAGCGTAGATCTTCTGCGCTTCATCTTCGGTCAGGAAACGCATCAGCTTAAGAGCCGCCTCACGGTTAGGAGCGCTCTTGGTCATGGTCATACCACTGATGTTTACGTGAGTACCACGGTCACCCTGATTCGGGTAAACGATGTTAACCGCATCGGCCCAGGCACGCTGCTCATCATTGGTCAGCATTTTGCCGTAGTAGTAGCTGTTACCTACTGCGATATCACAAACGCCTTCTTTAACCGCTTTAACCTGGGCACGGTCATTACCCTGAGGCTTACGGGCCAGGTTTGCTTTAACGCCTTCCAGCCACTGCTTAGCATCCGCTTCGCCGTGATGTGCGATCATAGACGCGATCAGCGCAACGTTATAGGTATGGTCACCTTTACGGGTACAGATACGACCGGCAAATTTAGGATCGGCCAGATCTTCATAAGATTCGATTTCACCCGGCTTAACGCGATCTTTAGAGGCGTATACCACACGGGCGCGGGTCGTCAGACCAAACCACTGGCCATCAGCGTCACGGTATTTAGCCGGTACGTTTTTGTTGATAACCGCATCATCAACTTTCTGAGTCACACCGGCATCAACCGCGCGGGTCAGGTTGCTGACGTTGGATGTCAGCAGCAGATCCGCCGGGCTGTTGTCGCCTTCGCTTTTCAGACGCTGAATCAAACCTTTCTTAGCAAACACTACATTAACTTTAATGCCGGTCTCTTCGGTAAAAGCATCCAGAATAGGCTTCATCAAAAATGCCTGACGGTCAGAGTAGATATTAATCTCATCTGCTGCCTGTGCATTGAAGGCCGCAGCGGCACCCGTGGTCAGAACCAGAGCTGCAACCGCTTGTTTGAATGCTTTGTGAGTGAAACCTTGCTTAGCCATTAACGTGTCTCCCGACGGAAAATGTTTAACTGATCTAATCAATCATCTAAATGAGAATAATTGGTATTTAACCCAATAAAACGGCCTAATGCAATACTTATTGCAAATCATTTTCATTTATTGATATCCGTCAAAAGACTTTAGAATCAAGACTCTACTGCCCCAAGTTCCCCGAGCGTTAACGAAGAATCAGCACAGCGCCATTAACGGCGCATCAGGCCGTTGCCAGTGCTGGCTCTGGTGAAGCGCCCGTTCTGACGCCGGTACCATAAAAGCGGGCCAAAGCATCAAAGAAGCGTTGCGCCCGCGCTGGCAGACCTTCTGCCAGATACGTTTCGGCCTGCCTGTCGACATTTTCTTCAAAGCTGCGGGTATCCCCCGGCGAGCCATTGAGATTATCGACACTGACCCGAAAACGAAATCCCGCCGCCAGACAGAAACATTTTTCCATCGCCTGAGGCACGATCTCGACCTTTTCAAACAGACGCTGCTGCTCCTCAGTACGGCCATCCGGCTCATACCAGTAGCCGTAGTCCTCCAGCAGACGGCGCTCTTTACCGGCAACACACCAGTGCGCAATCTCATGCATGGCACTGGCGTAAAAACCGTGGGCAAAGATCACCTGATGATCGTTGCCTGTCATGGAGGCAGGCAGATAGATAGGCTCATCATCACCTTTTACCAGACGGGTTTGTTCCGACTCCTGAAAAAGCTGATTAAAGATATGAATCAGATCTTCACAACGATGTTGCTCGCTCACATAAACCTCATTGATGACGACATTCTGTACAGATACCTTTCACGACAGGCCACCAGGCATCTGCAGCAGATCAGCCATGGCAGAACAAACAGCCGTAAAAGGAAAAACGCGACATTATACGCCCTCGCCTTCGTTGCAGGAAAAAGACTGGCGATTTTTTGACCGATAACAAAAATTGATCAACGCGGGGTAAGCCAAGACAAAGGCAACCTCAGGGAGTAAAATCCTCCGCCTGGGTGTTCCACTCCAGTCATTTACTCCATAAGCGCATTTTTCTGTCTTCTTTTCATCCGGCAGTCCATCAACCGCCAAGGATCTTCAGAGCCAACATGCAGACCACAACCAAAAAGACTTTTGCTATTCCCCCTCTCTTTACAGAAATAAAGTATCTGCTGGCGATCGCGCTGCCGATTATGGGTGCCCAGCTGGCTCAGTCCGGTATGGGTGTGATTGATACCCTTATGGTGGGCCGACTGGGTGCCGACCATCTGGCGGCAGTGGCTTTGGGCACCAGTATCTGGATGCCTCTGTTTCTCTTTCTGAGCGGTGTTCTGCTGGGCCTGACGCCCTTTATCGCTCAATGGCTGGGAGCTGACACACCATCCGAAGTGGGGCCCTTTGCCTTTCAGGGCTTCTGGCTTGGCCTGATCATCAGTGTACTCAGCATTGTGATCATGCTGTTTCACGCCGATATTCTTCGCCTTATGGTCGTCCCTGAGCATCTGCTGCCGCTGGTCAGTGACTATATGCTGGGCATTATGATCGGTTTCCCGGCGCTGGGCTTTTATCAGACCATGCGCAGCTACACGGAAGGCCTTGGCTTTACCCGACCGGTTCTCATCATCAGTGTCGGCATGCTGCTGTTTAATCTGGTAGCGAACTGGGTACTGATCTATGGCATGGGGCCCATTCCGGCTCTGGGCGTCATGGGCTGTGGTTTTGCAACCGCTATCGCCATGTGGGGCGGGGTTCTCATGCTCTGGCTCTATATCCGCCTGAACCATCGCTATAACGAAACCCGTCTGCTGGATCACCCATCCCTGCCCCGCTGGGGCGAGATCCGAAAGATGTCAGCGGTGGGTGTTCCCATCGGCGTGGCGATCTTTTTTGAGGTGGGTCTGTTTACCACCATCGCCCTCTTTATCGCCCGCCTGGGTTCGACTCAGGTGGCGGCACATCAGATCGCGCTGAATGTCACCTCCGTCACCTTTATGGTGCCTCTGAGTCTGGCTATGGCGCTGACGGTTCGGGTGGGCAACAGTATTGGCGCTGGAGGCTACGGCTACGGTAAACGCGTGAGTCTGGTTGGCACCGGATGCACCGTCTTCGCCTGCTTCTTTACCGCCGGCATTATGTACTTTCTGCCGGGTATGATTGCAAAGCTCTATACCGATCAGGCTGAGGTGATCTCTCTGGCTATTACGCTGCTGCATCTGGCGGCGATTTTCCAGATTTCTGATGCCCTGCAGGTCGCCTTAAGCGGTGCGTTAAGGGGTTATAAAGATACTCAGATCATTATGCCGATTACCCTGTTCTCCTACTGGATTGTCGGCATGGGACTGGGTTATGTGCTGTCACTGACCGACCTGATTGTGCCTGCCATGGGCGTTGCGGGTTTCTGGTACGGCTTAATTGCAGGTTTGAGCATGGCGGCTGTGCTTTTGGGTTGGCGCTTTATTGTCACAAACCAACAGCGGGCAGCCACCGTATAGACCAACAACGCTGTGATAAAAATCTGATCTGACAGCCCTGTAGCTCTTAATAAACAGATACAGGCTGGATACAGATACCGATACCAAACTCTGGGAGACACTCTGATGCGATCACTGAGCTTCCACTCCCGCCTGCATATCATCCCTCTGCTGGCCTTAACGCTTCTGATCAGCGGCTGCCAGCAGGAGGATTCTCTGGATTTTCGCTATCAGGATTATCTTGAGCGGGTAAGCAACGTACTGGATCTTGATGCGCCTGATCAGCCAAAGCCGGAAGCGATCGCCTATCCTGACCGGCGCTCCCGTTTAATCGAGATACCCGCCTTTGATCAGGGAGTGGTTGAGGTCTGGGATTTCCGCCGATGCGGCCTGATGTCCCTGATCAACCAGCGCAACAGTAACCTGGGCAAGGTGCTGCAGCCTTCACAGCGTTTTATCTACGAATACCGTTTCTGGCAAAAGCTGGAGCCCTGTTACGGGCAACGTCAGCAATGGCTGGATGAAGATGCAGACTTTGTTCAGCGACTGGAAGCCACCTACCAACACAAAATTAAAATCCGGCCGTTAGTTGTGCACCAGTTGTTTTTTGCCGGTGAAGAGCTGGAAAACCAGCTGAGCCAGTCCCAGCAAGCATTTCTGCCGGATGCCCGTCCTGAGTACAAACAGGTCGCAGAAGCCCTCAGCACACTGGCAACCATCGCAGAGAACCCTTATGGCGTCGGCGTGAATACCGAAACACTGGAAACCCATCTGCAGAATCTCAACCGCCAGCCGATTCTGCACAGCTTGCTGAAGTCCCTTCAGGTCAGCACCCTGAGACTGAACCAGGTGGCCGATATACTGGAGAACCGGCTCGACCAGAGGCCAGTCTGCCTGCAGGGTGCCAGCACGCCTAAGGCCAAAATTCTGTTTAACGTGCTGCAAAAATACTATCTGCAGGCGATTCAGCCTGTGATCGCCCACCACAGCCGTATGGCAAACCAGCTACTGCCGCCCAGTAATCGAATCTTCTCCGCGGCAGAGTCCGGAACAACGCTGGCGACCTATCAGCAACGCTGGTTGTCGCAGCAAGATGATCAGGGACTTTGGCAACGCTTCCAAAATGCTAACCGCCGCCATACGGAGGTCTGGAACAGACTTTTACGCCAATGCGGACTCTTTCCAAACCGCTAACAGCCTGATCTGAAAGACGTTAATCAGCGGTGGTTAATGCCGCTGCAAATACCTTAGTAATAAAATCAACTTCTCAAACAATACGTTATCGACTATTTTTCTAAGTAAGGGCAGCTTTTAACGACCCGTGATTACCCGGGTCATTTAAAGCCGCCGCTTCTGACCACCAGCTCCACAGCGGAGAAGGAGGCAACATGACTCACTGCGCCGCTCAATCAAAAAACCGGGACAATGTGATCAGCCTCTTCAGCAGAAAGCCGATTGACGATCCTGCCAGTCAGCAGCTGATACGTATCGTGCCCGAACTTGACCACCTCTGTATGGTCTACTCTCACCCCCATGATCCCGGCAGCCTTTTCGCCGTGCCCCTGATCGGCTGGGGTCTCCGGCAGGACGAACACATTGTCGGCGTCATTCCCTGGCTGACCAGTGTCATCTCCGCAGAGGACGCAAACGACCCGAAAGGTGGTGTCTGGCAGGGCTACTATGATCCTGAATCAGAAGTGGTCTTCAGCGAAGCGCCTGAGCATAAGGTGCAGGAACTGAAAGCCAGTCTGGAGGCCTATGAGTTTTTCACATCAGAAAGCAGCTACATCATGCAGGAGATCCCCGATACCACAGGCGCCCACGCATTAACGCTGCTTCCGGAAAAATCGGCCTACCAGTTATCGGAGATCTATAGCTGGGCGCTGTTCAGTGACGGACGGGTTGAAGCGATGCTGGTGGATGAAGATAAGGTGGTTAACACCCCGGTACTGCCCGGTGACGACTGTCTGTTTCCCTTTAGCGAGCTTGAAGGCACCAGTTACTACTTTCAGTACAAGGTGGCTAATCAGATTAAACGGGAGGAACCGGAAGCCCTGGCTGCGCTGCAGCGGATGATGCTGGGCTGCCAGATGAAAACCGGTGAATAACGGGGTGAAGAGTCGCGGTTGTCGGATCGCGGTATAACGAAATGCGACCCCGACACCCGTTGAATGACACTCAGGCAGACTTCTGAATAATGTCGCTTAGGCGGACTTCTGAATATAGTACAGGAAGAGATCACCCTCTTCTTTCTGCTCCAGTAGCGGAAAACCCAGAAACTGACAAAACTTGGGAACATCACGGGTGGTTGAAGGATCCGTTGCGATCACTTTCAGCACATCGCCTTCGGCCATCTCTTTTACTTTGCCGTGCAGCATCATTACCGGCTCAGGGCACATCAGGCCAGAGGTGTCCAATTCATGGTTATAGGTCATTTCAGACATGATCGATTCCTGAAAAATAAAGCGGTGCAGTTTACCAGAGCCGCCCCAAGGTTCAACACAGCAACATAATGACAACGATTCACAGTACGATCTAAGGAGAACACTATGATTAAGGTAATGATTGAGCGCATCATTATCCCCGGACTGGAACCAGATTACGAAAATTTCTCCCGCTCTATTTTACAGCAGGCGCTGCATGCGGATGGTTTTATCTCCGGCGAATCCCTTAAAGATGCACAGCACCCGAATCATCGTTTTATTTTCACGCTATGGCGTGATGTCAGCGCCTGGGATAAGTGGAGCCGTTCAACCGAGCGCAATGAGATATCAGGCACCATTGCTGCAATGCTGGCAGAGCCGGAAAAAGTCACCGTTCTGGAACATCTCTGAACCGGTCAGCACAGATAATCTGATACGTATGAAGGTACCCGGCCCTTAGCCGAGGTGCCTTTTTCATGATCCACCCGCCCCGACATCTACGACTTTAGCCTTGTAACTTCTCTCTTTGAAAAACATCCCTTTTATTAAGAGGGTATTACGTTAATATTAGCGTTTAATTAATTCAGTGATCATGGAAGAGCTTCCGGAAATCACGACCTTTCAGCGGCCGGAGTACCTATGTGGAATCGTAACAAACACAAAATTTCTGATCTTGAAAACCGACTGCGCCAGCTCGAACAGGAAAACCAGTCCCTGATTGCCGAAAACCAGAGCCTGAACAGTCAACTGGCTCAGCAGAACGACACGCAAGCATCTGATTCTGACCAGCAGGCACTGACCAAGCAATTTCATACCCTTTGGGGTTCCGGCCACAGCTCTCTGAACGAAGTACGTGAGAAAGTCGCCTACTCCGCAGAAGCCCTGATGGAAGAAAGCCTGGCACTTAAGGATTCCAACGAACTGTTTGATCGCTGCCTGAATCTGCTGTCTGTGATCAACAAACAGGCTCAGGAAATCAGCCTGCAATCCAGTTCCACCCATAAAGAAGTGGCTGTACTTGATGATGCGTCCGGTCGTATCTCTGAGTTCGTTAACATCATTCATACCATCTCAGAACAGACCAACCTGCTGGCACTGAACGCTGCGATTGAAGCGGCCCGTGCCGGAGAGCATGGTCGTGGCTTTGCGGTAGTAGCCGACGAAGTACGTAACCTTGCTCAAAGAGCCAGCGATGCGACCTCTGAGATCACCAATCTGGTCTCGGTTATCGAAGAACAAACCCGCAAAACCGCATCCAGTGCCAAGGCGATGGATGAGGAATCCAACGAGATCAATGACGCGGTAGGGGAAGCCGAAACCCTGATCAACTCGGTGGTTGAGCTGTCCCGCAGCATGAAAAAAACCATCGATACCTCAACCACTCTGGGCTTTATTGAAACGGTGAAGCTGGATCACATCGTCTATAAAAACGAGGTTTATCAGGCATATCTGGGGCTGAACCGAAAATCAGCCGGTGATTTTACCGATCACCACCAGTGTCGTTTAGGAAAATGGTATTATCAGGGCGATGGTCGTGAACGCTTTTCAAACCTGCGTAACTTCGGCCACCTTGAAGCCCCCCACGAAGCTGTTCACCGCGAAGGTCAGGCTGCGGTTGCTGCCGCACAGGCCGGTGATTGCGCGACAGCTCTGAGACATCTGGAAGCGATGGAAGAACAGAGCGGACTGGTGGTGGATGTACTTAACGCTATTGCGGACGAAGACAAACAGCGACACCTGTAATGTCTTCCGGGTCCGTAATCCTATGATGCGGACTCTATGGACATTATCCTGCCCCTGGCGGAAAACTTAACTCTGGGCCACCTGCTGTTTCTGATGCTGGTGGCCTTTTTGGCTGGCTTTATTGATGCGATCGCAGGTGGTGGTGGCCTGATCACCATTCCTGCACTGCTGACCGCCGGTATTCCGCCCCATCTGAGTCTTGGCACCAATAAGCTCTCCTCAAGCTTTGGCTCGTTAACAGCTACCATCACCTTCTTCCGCAAGGGGCTGTTTGATCCGGCACTCTGGAAAGTTGCCGCCCTTGGCACCCTGATCGGCGCAACAACCGGCACCTTTATCGCCAGTATTCTCAATGCAGACTTTATCGCTAAAGCGCTGCCGCTGATCATCATTGCGACAGCGATCTACACCCTGTTTTCCCGCCCCGCCGCCCCTGATGAAAATGCGGAAAAGAAAAGCAGTCTTTTTCAGGGTATCCACGGTTTTATTCTGGGTGGTTACGATGGCGTGGCAGGCCCCGGCACCGGTGCCTTCTGGACCGCCAGTGCCCTGCACTTCTACCGTATGGAGATGCTGAAAACGCTGGGGCTTGCCCGCACCATGAACTTCATCAGCAACATCACCTCTCTGGTGACATTTGCCTGGCTTGGGCATGTCGCCTGGGGGCTGGGTATCGCCATGGGTTCAACCCTGATGCTGGGTGCCTGGTGCGGCTCCCATTCAGCCATCCGTATGGGCAATACCTGGGTCAGACGGGTCTTTGTTTTACTGGTTATTCTGATCAGCTTACGCTTAGCGTGGCAGCACTGGATTGTGGCATAATGAGCGGTTCTGGCGATGTTACCGGCAATGCCTGTCAGACGCCTTTATCGCTTTGATTTCAGCGCCGCCGAACCAGATCTTTCCCGGCGAAAATCGCTTTAATACCGACCCGACACGGTCAGCAAATACTTAAGAACAGTTTATAAAAACGACTTAAAAATACAGGCAATGTTTTAACTATGACCCCCTGGATCAATCTACTGGTGACAACGGTCCGATTGCTGGATCTGCACGACAGCAACCACGAGCGCCAGTCACCCCATGTTCGGGTTTCTCAGGAACAGCGCCCCGGACTCAAGGATGGATACTGGCTCGATCTTGCCAGTCTGCTGCTTGATTTTTTGCTGGAAGAGGACTTCATCACCAACGGTGCTTTTGTCTCCCAGAGCCGATGCCGGAACTTTATCCGTGAGTTCTATCCGAACCTGAGTGCTGACGACCTGACGTTCGTCATCAACACCCTTTCCACGCCCAGCGAGCTCTACTACATCAATCGGGCTGGCAGTACTCAGCAGAATGACGGCACAAATCAGCGTGAAACGCTGGCCAGCACCAAGCGAACCTCTCTGGTTGAGCGTCAGCCTCAGACCGGCCATGTGCGTCTGACCGGTGCCGGGCGACAGGCGGTCAATCTCGCCGGTCAGGTGGAAGATCTGCTCTACAGTGAATACGATGCCGCTAAAGCCCTGACCGCGATTACCCGGGGTGACTATGGCCGTGTACCGGATATCTGTAATTCAATCCTGCTGGCTATTCGCGGATTGACTCAGGATATCCGCCGTATCCGCGAAAACCCCACCCGTGAAAGTAAACTGCAGGCTTTTCAGGAAAACCAACGTCACTACCACAACGCCCTGAACAGCATTCAGCGCACCATTCTGGAATGCCGTCAGTTACTGAGCCGTCCGGAACAGCTGACCGCTTTTGAGCAATGGAAACGCCAGAACGGCCAGGGACAGAATCCTCAGGAGTGGGAACTGCTGATGCTGACTCAGAGCCTGAACCGGGTACTGAACGCCATCGAGAACCTGAGCCGTCGCCTGACCGAACTTCTGACCGATATTGCCGATGGTCGCATCCGCAGTATGGGCGTGATCGACTTCAGCCAGCTGGCTCTGGATATCGCCCGCAAACCACCCGTGCAGGCGCTGACTCAGGCCGTGGTTGAACGCACCATGCCTTTTGCCGTTGAAGCCTGCTTCCCCTCTGTGAATGACTTTACTCAGCTGTTGCAGGATCAGCGCAGTGAACGCAGCGAAGAAGCACTGGTGTTTGATGGCAGTGATGACGACGCACGTCAGGATACCGCCCTGCACCGCTACCTGAATCATCATGGCGATGCTCTGCGAAGCCATCTGGCAAAGACGCCTCTGTCCCTTGAAGATGCGATTCAGGATGGCTGGAGCCAGATCGGTGATGAGGACTTCCTGCCGCAGCTGCTGAATATGTTTGTCGACCCCGAGCAGCTTCAGGAAGATCTGGTCATCGCCCTTGATCCTGATAAAACACTGGATATCACCCTGCCGGATGGTCGCCGTTTGCAGGGGGATAACCCGACTCTGATGCTGCGCATTTCAGAACCCACTGCCGAACCGGCAGCCAGGCACGCCGAACAAACGAAAGAGTTAGCTCCAAGTACACCCCATTCAGGCCAAAACGCGCCGGAATCAGGAATTTAACCGATGAATATGAGTGAAATGGGCGAAGTCTACGCCTATCTGTTACGTTACCGAATGGCCGAGAGTCGTCCGGCCAACCGCAATCGTCGTCCCTCCCGTGCAGGCCTGATCTCTGAACGGGATGTCTGCGCTTTACTGGCCGAGTCCAGCGAAGAAGAACTCAGCCAACTGCGTCAGTTTCTCAGCGGTCAGGGACTGCAACTGACCATTCTGGATGCCACCGACTATCCCGGTATCGCCGCTGGCAGCCAGATGTTTGTTCTGCAACGCCTGCCGGATGCGGATCTGCCTGCACTCTTCAGTCAGCAGCCGGTTTATCAGGCGCTGCGTCTGCGTCAGGAGACTCAGGAAGAAGTCGCTCTGTGGTTTATGCACCTCTGGTTACTGCTGATGGGGCTGCTTTATACCCGTAACAACCGCTCACTGACCGATGTCAGCCTGTATCAGGAAGCGGTTCTGTCGCCTCAGGAACTGATAGCCGCCATGCGTCAGCATATCGAGCAGCTCCGCCAAAGCGGCACTCATACCGAAGCCATGTCGGTCGTCGTCAAGGCGTTAGCCGATGAAAAAGGTGACGACGTACCCCGTCGTGTCCGTGCGTTTATTGAGCTTTTAGAAGCCGCAGGCCATCTGCATCGCATCAGTGATAAAAACGGCGATAAGACAACAGACCAGCACAGCAATGATGACGATCTGCCAACCGGCAACAGTTATCAGCAGACGTTGCTGGGTGCTCTGGAAGCAGAACAGATCGGTGTCCACCACATTCACCATCTGCTGAATGATCTCAGCCTGCCGGAAGACAACACTCGGGATTCAGAACATCCTGATAAAGGGCTTTCTGAAAAAGAGCCTTCTGAAAAAGAGTCCCCTGAAAACGGCTCTGATAGCCCCGCGTCCGATGATCTGACTGAGTCAAAGCCCGCACCCACCGTCGATTTTGCTGACGGTCTCTTTCCATCCGGAGAGCACTAAGCATGTCTGTGATCAACCGAATTGAAATTGCCAACCTGCTCAACAAGCACGGTGATGTTTCCAGTCCCTGGGAACCTAAGATGCGCCATCTGCTGCTGAACCTGCACGGGCAATCCACCGCTGTCAGCATGGAAAACGGCTTTGGTAAAACCACCCTGAGTGACGGCCTGATCGGCATGCTCTCACGCGACCGCAAGCTGATGTCCAACACCCGCCGTAAAATGAGTCCTGCCCGGGTGCAGGGGCAGGAACGGCCGTGGAGTCATATCCGGGTCGAATTCCGCAGCTCAGCGCAGCAGGACCGTCAGCAAAATGATCTGCTGGCTCAGGCCGGTGAAGAGGTCACCGGAGAAAACTGGGTCTTTGGTCTATACGGCCATAGCGATAGCGACAGCCACTTTTACTACTATCAGGGCTCTCTGGAAGAGTGTCCGATTCGGGAAACTACCCTGGACGGCAAGGTACGTCTGGCCAGCAACCGGGATTTCCTCAATCTCGCCCGCAGCATCAAGGTGATCCGCCCTTCAACCCGTGATGAGTGGCTGGAATCCATCAGCCGTCATATCAGCCGTAAAGAACTGGAACAGCTGGCAGGCTTCCAGAAAGAAGGTGGCGCGGATAAGAGTCAGATCTTTAACGCCATTCGTCCCCGTCAGGGTGAAAAACCGGATCAGGCTTTCTTCTATGAGGTGCTGGCACCGCAGATTCTGGCCGGTGCCACTCAGGGTGAAACCGATGAAGCCGAAGAGTTTATCGAAGATGTGATCATCAACTCCGGCCAGAAGGTATCTGAACTGCGTCATCGTATTGATGCCGCGGAACAGGATCAGTTTAAGGCGCAGAGTAAGGTTGATCAGCTGCAACGCCTGAATGAAAAGGCCGCTGAATTGCAGGAAGCCCAGTCGGAGCTTCGTGCGCAGCAGGCCCGCATGGCCACCAGTCGCGACACCCTGCTGCATATCGCTCAATCTCCCCTGCCGGGCATTCCAAGCACCGATGGCAACATCGCCCGCAATGACGATGCACTGCAACTGGCACTCCTGCCGGGGCAGACAGAACCTGTGGTCACCGGTCAACTGATCGCCCGACTACTCGATTGCCCGCTGGATCGCGCTCAGGCCTATATGGATCAGGCCGGTTTCAGCGGCAACCCGACCCGCCGCTTGATACATCACCCGATGGCCGACTGGGTCAGTGATCGCAAAACCAATGTTTATCCGCTGGATAAAGCCCGCGAACTGATCGCAGAAAGCCAGAACTTTTCTGATGATGCTGCCCGCCTTGAAGCCCTGCAGCGTCTGGAAGATGCCAGTGAAACCTTCCTCGACTGGGACAGCAACAGCGCTCGCGAAGATTATCTTGCCGACAAGCTCTTCCTGAAGAACAGCCAGCAGGAGCTGATCCAGCTGGAAGAAAAGCTTGAGCAGACCGAGCAGGAGAAAGAATCCTTTGCCAGTCGTTCGCAGGCTTTCATCGATAATCAAAGCTACTACCGTGATGCCCTGAGCGAAGGTCTCTTTACCGAAGATGAGCTGGAGCAGCCTGATGAAACTCAGGCAAAAACCCTGCAGGAAGCGGATTCAGCCCAGCAGGCACTCAGCGAACATCAGCGTAAGACCGGTCAGCTGCAGGAGGTCGATAACTGGTGGCAAACCTTTAAACAGCTGCATCCCAACAGTGACCCAACCCTGTTACTGGAAGAGAAAGTCGCCCGACAGGAACAGCTGCAGGAACAACAGGCAGCGTTAAGTGAGCAGCTTGAAAGTGAAGCCGATAGCCAGCAGCAACTGGAAAAAAGCCTGATCGAGTTGAAGCAGAAGATACAGCAGCAGAGCCATCAGCTGGAGCAACTGGAACAAAACCGCAGCTCATGGGAAGCCTTTAACAGCGCTTACCCGGGACAGTCGCCCACAGGTTTTATCCAACGCATTCAGGAAGAACACCAAAGTCTGCTGCAACAGAAGCAGCCACTGGAAAAGGCACTGCAACAAGCCCGACAGGTGCAGCAACAGCTGCAGCCTCTGGCACTTCAGCGTGATCATTTTCAGCACCTGTTTGACGATGCTAAGCCCGTAGGGCTGAAAGAGCAGCTTCTGGAGCAGGAGCGTCAGCTTAAACAGCAACTGGAGCAGCTCGAAAGCGAGATCCGACAGCATCAACGCTCAGCTCAGGCTCTGGATGCCTTCCGCCAGCAACATGCCGACAAACAACCGGCGGACTGGCTCAGTGAAGCACAGCAGGCGTATCCCGGTCTTGTGACCGAAGCCAGTCAGATCGACAAAGAGCTGCCGCGACTGAATCATTACCTGAAGCATCTGGATACCGATCCTCTGGCGGCCAGTGATCAGGAACAACGTGCGCTGACACTTCTTCAGGAACAGGACTTAACCGCCCGTCCTCTGCATGAAGCGCTGCAACAACTGGAGCCGGACAGCAGCAAAAAACAGCCCCTGCTGATTCAGGCTGCCGCCTTCCTGTTTGCACCGGTTCTGACCAATCAGGATGAGGCCCGCAAAGCTGCGAAGCTTCTGCTGCAGAAACAGTTTGCCCTGCCTGTATTCTGTGAATCAGATCTGAAAGCGTGTCTTGAGGCGGGTCAGCCCCTGATGGGTGCCGCCTTAGGCTACGAAACGCTTGCGGTTAAAGCCGCAACCGACCCGGACAGCATCAGCCAGCTGCGAGAACAGGTGCAGCAACGGATTGAATATCTGCAACAACGTCAGGATGAGATCCGCATCCAGATAGACCTGTACAACCCCTATGGCGAGTCCTACGCACTGGTTGAGCAGGCCGTTCAGGCGATCCGCGATAACAGTCATGCTCAACTGGAGCAGCTGAATCAGGAATTGACCGAGCTGTCTCAGGATGCCGAGCGTCTGAAAAATCAGTTAACACCGGAATCCCTGAGTACGATCGCCGACTATCAGCGCTATCTGGAACAGGGCGGTGATACCGCGCTGACTGAAGCGGTTCAGCAGATCAAAGAAACAGAACCGCAACTGAACCCATTGCTGCCCCGTATCGAAGAACTGGAGCAGGTTCTGCACAAGTCTCAACGTCAGGCTCTGGAAGCAGAAAACTACGTTCAGGCCGGCGGTGAGGAGCAGTATCAGCAGTTGCAGAATCAGGTCAGCCAGTCTGAGCTCGAGATCGCACAACTGGAAGAGCGGGTCAGTCAGACAACGGCTCAGAAAGAGCAGCTGCAGCAGCAACTGAAGGCTCTGGCCTCTCAGTTGGAGCAGGTCTTTGCGGATGGCGAACAAAGCCGCCTGGAAAGGATCAGCACTTACGTTGCCAGTGATGATGTCGGCTTTATGGCCAATCATGCCGAACGGGAAGCCGAACTGATTGCCCGCCAGGAACGCTGCACCCGCCGTATGCGCTGGAACTTCCAGCGTATTAAAGATTATCTGGTGATGCGCGGCAGCAAAGGTGCTGACAGCCAGCTGGATAAAACACTGGCAACATTGGATCAGCAAATTAAACAGCTGAAAACCGATCGCAAAGAGCTGCAGCAGCGCATCGAAGATCTACGACATCAGATCAGCCGTTCAGAAAGCCTGATGAAGCTGATTGATGAGCTGGCTATGGAGTGGCTGGAACAGCTGCGTGAACTGGATTACAACTCCAAGCAGATTATTCCACTGACAGAAGCGATTGAAGACAGCCCGCTCTATGAGCTTTTCTCCGCTTATTCTCAGCAGCTAAAAGACGATGAGCAGCCGGTTGAACAACTGCAGAGTCTGCAATCGCAACTGATTGAATCCCTTCGTGCTGAGCAGCTAAACGAGCGGGGCAAGGAGCTGAGCCGTCAGGAGAAGCTAATCACTCAGCTGATGACACAACTTAAGCAACTGCTGACACAGTCGCTGAAAGAAGCTCAGCTGTTTAACGCTACCGAGAAAGCGCGCCTTGGTGCGCTTCAGGATCCCGACCAGGAAGGTTTCAGTGATCAGTCACTCAATGACCTTCTGAGTCTGGAAGTGACCCTGAAAAGCCAGCTGAAGCAGCATGAGAGTCGGGTAGAACAACTGCGCGCTTCTCAGAATCAGGTGGAAGCAGGTCTCCAGGAACGTCTGAGTCGAATTATTGCTGATTCTGCCGGTAACCTTCAGATTCTGAAACGTGTTGCTAAAAGCCATAGCAGCGACGAAGGCGCGCACTTTGATATTCAGGCAGAAGTCATCGATGAACAGGCGATCTCCGATATGGTCACAAGTCTCTTGAGCGAGATTGAAACCCATCAGGAGATCAGCCGTAAGCGTCAGCAACAGAACCCTGAAAGCTATAGCGAAGATAAACAGCAGAAAGATCTGCAGGAGCTGATCCGACGTCGTATCTATCGTTCTCTGTTCCGCAATATCGCGATTCGTCTGCGCCACACCGCTATCCGTGCCCATGGTCGCCTGTTTAGCCTGAATGAGCAGATGAGTGAAGGTCAACGTGAAGCGGTGTCTCTGATGTGGCTGGTGAAGCTTTCTGAGTTCGCCATTGAGCGGGATATGCGTCTGGTTGCCAGTCCTCACCGCAAACGTGAACGCGCCTCCCGTGAAAGCGTGATCATTCTTGACGGTCTTTTCTCTAAGCTCTCTCATAAGAAGCTGATCGAGGACTCGCTGGAATCCCTGCGTAACACCCGTGGGCGCTTCCAGATGATCGGTCTGATTCATAATCCGAACTATGAGAATGACCCAAGCATCTTCCCAAGCTATTTGGTGGGCAGCGTTATCGGTGGCCAGCATGGTCAGGGTGGCCATGTTATTGTTCGCGATGGTGAAGAAAATCTGGAAGAAAATGCCAGCCGCATCGGTGAGGCCAGCCTCTTTCAGTTAAAGATCGCCCCGAAGAAAGAAGCGGAATCGGAGACTCAGGAGAGTTAAACCGTAACCCGTTTCATCTTAAACCAGAAAGCCCCTGAGTAATGCTCAGGGGCTTTCTTTTTGGTTCTTAACAGCAGATGTAAGCGAAACCATCGGAAATGTTGGGCCAGAAACGAAAAAAGCCCGTCTCTGAAGAGACGGGCTTTTTAAATAAGAGCTTGATGATGTCCTACTCTCACATGGGGAGACCCCACACTACCATCGGCGCTGAGCAGTTTCACTTCTGAGTTCGGAAAGGAG